>NZ_JBPKBI010000028.1:0-25250 GCF_051388935.1 Yinghuangia sp. YIM S10712 | reverse complement strand
CCCCCCCTCAGGCATGCCCGCAGCACACGGGTCACGTCCTGGGCGGGCGCATGTCCCGGCCATGGGAGCACCGTGAGCGAGATCCTTCCAACACCCGAGGCGTCCCGGATGGACGGGCCGCTCACCACATCGTCGGCATCGCCCCGGTAGTCGAACCGGCGGGCGAGGTCATTGTCGGAGGCGAAGAACAGCTCGCCGGTCACCGCGTACACCACCTGGGTGCCTCGGTCCGACGACGCCCGTGAGACCCGCGGGGTTCGCCGCGTTTCTCGACACGCCGTCGCCGACGCGCTCGCTCCGCCGTCCTGCCGTCCGCCGACCGAGTGACGGCCGAACGGCGGAACACCCGTCCCCCGGACCCTTCCTGGCCAGGCCATACCCGCGACCGCCGGAGGCTCCCGGTTGTTGCGGATGCATCACGGCCCGTCGATCGCGGCATCGGCGCGGGCATAGCCGCTCGGGTCTCCGGCACCGCTGCCGCCGTCCGTCGTCCGGATGCGCACGCGGGTGTCGGCGGACACGACCCGCGTCGTACGGATCACCAGAAAGGTCGCCGATGGCCACACGCAGGTGCGTTCTCAAGGCGGGTGTCCTGGCCGGGAGCCTCGCGGGTTCCTTCGCCACGGCGGCGCGGGCAGCCGCCGCCACCCCGGCGGCCTCCGCCGCCCTGACCCCGTTCACGCTGCCGATGCCGGTGCCTCCCGTGCTGAAGCCCTCGTCCTCGACGGCCGACACCGACTTCTACAGGTTGGTCGTCGGCGAATCGACCGCCGAGATCCTGCCCGGGGTCGAGACCGACGTCCTGACCTACAACGGCAGTTTTCCCGGTCCGACCCTGCGCGCCCGCGCCGGCCGCCGCACGGTCGTGACGGCGACGAACCTCCTGTCGCGCGGCGTCTCGCTGCACCTGCACGGCGGCCAGGCCTCCCCCGCCGACGACGGCGGGCCCATGGAGCTGATCCAGCCGGGCACGCGGCGGCGCTACACGTACGACAACAGGCAGGTCGCGGCGCCGCTGTGGTACCACGACCACGCGCACATGGACGAGGCCGAGCACGTCTATCGCGGATTGGCGGGCTTCTACCTGCTCACCGACGACCACGAGGAAGAGCTGAATCTGCCGCGCGGCAAGTACGACGTGCCGATCGCGCTACGTGACGCACGCTTCGACGCGGACGGGCAACTCGTGTACGTCCCCGACGATTTCGAGGGCCGCACCACCTCGCTCGCGAACGGCCGCCCCCAGCCGTACTTCAACGTCGCCGCCCGCAAGTACCGGTTCCGGATCCTCAACGCGTCGAACCTGCGCTTCTACACGCTCTCACTTTCCAGCGGCGACGATCTGATCCAGATCGCCTCCGACCGCGGGCTGCTGCCCGCCCCGGCACCCGCCCGGTCGATCACCCTGTCCCCCGGCGAACGCGCCGACGTGGTCGTGGACTTCGGCCGTCATCCGGTCGGCACCCGCATCGTCCTCCGGCACCGGGCGTCGCGCGGCGCGCCCCCGGAAAACCTGGTCGCCTTCGACGTCACCGCGAAAGCCAGGGACCGCAGCACCGTCCCCGACGAACTGGCCGAGCTCCCCGCCCTCCCCACCCCCACCGTCCACCGGGACATCGTGCTGGAACGCGCCGGCCGGACCTGGCTGATCAACGGCAAGGCCTTCGACCCGGCGCGCGTCGACACGGCCGTCGCCTGGGGCACCACCGAAGTCTGGACCGTGGTCAACCGCAACCGCGTCCCGCACAACCTCCATCTCCACCTGGTCCAATTCCGCATCCTCGACCGCGACGGCCGTCCCCCTGCTGCCGGCGAGGCGGGTCTGAAGGACACGGTCAGAGTGATGCCCGGCGAGGCCGTGAGAATCCAGACCACGTTCGACACGTGGACCGGCCGGTACGTCTACCACTGCCACATGTTGGACCACTCGGCCATGGGCATGATGGCCACCATGGAGATCACCGACTGACTCCTCCGCCACCGCCCGTGGCCGCGAAATCCCGGGCGCGGCAAGCCGCTTGGCGACGATGCGGCACCACGGGTCCAACGAGTGGTGCCGCCGGGCGTCGTACGGCTCACCGGTCTCCCGTGCGGCGCACCGGTCCCGTGGAACCGCGGACGACGAGCTTGACGGGCAGGGTCCGGGGCTTCCCCGCGACGGCTTCGGGATTTTCCCGGGCGGCGAGCAGCGCGTTGGCCGCGGCTCGGCCCTGGGCGCGCAGCGGCGCGGCGACTGTGGTCAGGCCCGGGGTGACGATCTGGGCGGGGTAGACGTTGTCGAAGCCGACGATGCTGGTGTCCTCGGGTACGCGGACGCCGCGGTTCTGGAGGGCGAGCATGAGGCCGATGGCGAGTTGGTCGTTGTAGGCGACGATCGCGGTCGGCGGCGTTCCGCGCAGGGCGTCGGCGGCTTCGCGTCCGCCGGCGACGGTGGGCGCACGGGGGCCGGTCCGCGTGGCGCGGCATCCCAGGTCGGCGGCGGCCTGGCGGAGGTTGTGCCAGCGAACGCCGTCGACCCACGAGGCCTCCGGCCCGGCGACGTATGTCAGCGAGCGGTGGCCCAGGCTCACCAGATGTTCGACGGCGGCCCGGGCGCCCTCCGCGTTGTCGAGGACGACGCCTGGGACGCCGGGCACGTCGCGGTTGAGGACCACGACCGGGCGCTGTTTCGCCATCACCCCGATCGCCGAGTCGGACATCCTCGTACCGGCCAGGATCACGCCTTCGATCGTGGGCAACGCCCTTTCCAGGTTCTCGCGTTCGATGCGGCCCGATTCCTGGGCGTTGACGAGGACCAGGATGAACCCGGCCTCGGACGCGGCGGATTGCGCGCCTCGGATGATCTCCGCGTAGAACGGATTGGTGACATCCGAGACCACCAGCGCCAACATCGACGTCCGCCCGGTGCGCAGGCCCGGGCCCAGGGGGTTGGCCTTGTACCCCATGTCGGCGGCCACTTGGCGGACATGCGCCGCCGTCGCCGCACCGACCCGCCCGGGCCGGGTCAGCGCGCGTGACACCGTGGACGCGGCCACCCCCGCGGCCTTGGCGACGTCGTAGATGGTCGGCGGTTTGGCGGGAGTGCCTTCGCCGGGAACGGCTCGCTCAGCGGCGGTCATCGGCCTCGCCTCTTTCGCCTCGGCAGCCTGCGGGCACGGCGCGGGCGTTTCCGGACGTCGTTCCGCTCCATGACCGGGCCGCGGGTGGGAATGTGCCGGCCGGCACCTCGCACAACGGACGTGGCCGGCACGGCACTTGCCGCGCGGTGTGTCCTCGGACGACGCAATCGCGGGTGTTCCAAGGGTGTCCGTCCGAACCCGGCGCAGGTCGTCAGGCCTGGCCGGCATCGGATTCCCCGGCGGCGAGTGCGGCGAGGCGGCGGCGTTCGGTGCGGCGTCGTTCCTGTTCGGTGGGGTCGGCGACCGGTGAGGCGAGCAGCAGCTTTCGGGTGTAGGGGTGTTCGGGTGTGGAGGTGACGGTGTCGGCTGGTCCGGTCTCGACGTTGTCGCCGCGGTAGAGGACGCTGACGCGGTGGCTGACGTGTCGCACGACGGCGAGGTCGTGGGTGATGAAGAGGTAGGCGACGCCGGTGCGGCGTTGGATGTCGAGGAAGAGGTCGAGGACGCGGGCCTGGGTGGACAGGTCGAGGGCGGAGACGGGTTCGTCGCAGACGATGAGGCGGGGTTCGGGGGCCAGGGCGCGGGCGATGGCGACGCGTTGGCGTTGCCCGCCGCTGAACTCGCGGGGCAGCCGCTCGGTCGCGTCGGCGGGCAGGCCGACCTGGTCGAGGAGGGTGCGGACGCGTGTCCGGGCGTCGCGGGCGGTGGCGCCTTGGACGATGAGGGGTTCGCTGAGGATGTCGCCGATGGTGAGGGACGGGTTGAGGGAGGTGTAGGGGTCCTGGAAGACGACCTGGATGTCGCGGGCGAGGACGCGGCGTTCCTTGGGGGTGGCGTGGGTGATGTCGCGGCCGTCGAAGGTGATGGTGCCGCCGCTGGGTTTGACCAGGCCGAGGACGGCGCGTCCGATGGTGGTCTTCCCGGAGCCGGATTCGCCGACCAGGCCGAGGGTTTCGCCCTGGTCGATGGTCAGGGAGACGCCGTGGAGGACTTCGGTGGGGCGGGCGCGGAAGCCGCGTCCGGGGAAGGTGACGCGCAGGTCGTTCACGTCGAGCAGGGGGTTCGTCGTGGTCATGCCATGCCCTCCGGCTGAAGGTCACCGGACGTGCGGTCACCGGACGCGCTGCGGTCACGGGTGTCGGGGCCGCCGGATTCGGAGCCGTCGGACTCGGGAGCGTCGGGTTCGGGGCCGTCGGGTTCGGGGGTGGTGAGGACGGCGCCGTCGTCGAGGATGGCGGCGAGGAGCATGCGGGTGTAGTCGTGTTGGGGGTCGCGCAGGACGTCGCGGACGGTGCCGGTCTCGACGATCTTGCCTTGGCGCATGACGGTGATGCGTTCGCAGATGTCGGCGACGACGCCGAAGTTGTGGGTGACCAGCAGGACCGCCATGTTGAGTTCCTTTTGGAGCTCGCGCAGCAGGTCGAGGATCTCCGCCTGGACGGTGACGTCGAGGGCGGTGGTCGGCTCGTCGGCGATGAGCAGGCGCGGGCGGCTGGCGACGGCGCCGGCGATCAGGACGCGCTGGGCCATGCCACCGGAGATCTGGTGCGGGTACGAGGCGAACGTCCGCTCGGGGTCGGTGATCCCGACGCGTTTGAGCAGGGAAAGGACGCGTGCGCGGGCGTCCTTTCGGGACATGGGGGTGGTGGCGCGCACGCCCTCGACGAGTTGGTAGCCGACGGTGAAGGCGGGGTCGAGGTTGGACATGGGTTCCTGCGGGACGTAGGCGATGGCCCTGCCGCGCAGTGCGCGCAGCTCGCGTTCGCCCAGTCCGAGGAGTTCCTGCCCGTCGAGTTTGATCGAGCCGCTGGTCACCACCGCCTCGGGCGGCAGCACCCCCAGGACCGCGAACGCGGTCTGCGTCTTGCCCGAACCCGACTCCCCCACCACACCGAGGACTTCCCCGGACTCGATCCCGAACGACACACCGCTGACCACCTCACGCAACTCACCCGAAGGCGTCGGATAGGCGATCGTGAGATTCTCCACGGTCAGCAGCCCCGACACCGGAATGTCCGTGACGGTGGAAGCGGCCTGCGGCGGGTCCACAGGCGCGACGGCGGTGTCGTCCTCCTCGGCACCGCTCTCCGCCTCCTTGCCCGCCTTGCCCGCCTCGGCCGCCTTGTCGACCTTGGCCGTTTTCGCAGCCTTGGCTGTCTTGCCTGCCTTGGCTGTCTTTCCCGCCTTGGTCGGCTTGGGTTGTGCGCCTTCGAGGGTGTCGCGGAGGGCGTTGCCGAACAGGACGAACGAGGCGTTGATGAGGCCGAGGAGCAGGCTCGGCCACAGGAATTGCAGGGGTTCGGTGTAGAGGTGGAGGAAGCCCTCGGAGATCATCGACCCGAAGCTGGCGGTCGAGGTGGAGCCGAGGCCGAGGAACGCCAGGCCGGCCTGGAGCGCGATGGCGGATCCGGCGAGGAACGCGGCGGCGATGATGACCGGCCCGCGGACCGCGAACAGCACGTGTCGGCTGAGGATCCGCAGGTTCGGCAGCCCGGAGACCCGCGCCGCATCCACGAACAACTCGTTCTTGACGCCGACGACTTGGTTGCGTACGAGCCGGTAGACGCCGGGCGACATCAGCACGCCGAAGATCGCCATCGTCGCGCGGTAGTCGCCCTTGGTGACCGGCATGAGCACGATGAGCAGCAGCAGGCCCGGGAAGGTCATGATCAGGTTGAACAGCCACTCGGTGGCGACCCGGGTCCGCGTGCCGAAGTATCCGCCGACCAGGCCGGCGGTGACGCCGATGGCCAGCGCGATGCTCGCGCCGATCAGGCCGGAGACGAGGCTGGTGTTGATCGAGTTCAGCAGCCGCGCGTAGATGTCGCGGCCGCTGCCGTCGCCTCCGAGGAGGTAGCCGGGGGTGCCCGGCCCGGCGTCGATGTGGTCCAGCGACGCGTCGTTGGGGCCGTGGCTGGTGATCAGCGGGGTCAGCAGACCCGCGGTGAAGATGATCAGCAGCAGGGACGCGGAGATGACCGCCTGCGGGTCGCGCAGGAGCCTGGCGAACGTCGACTTGCGGCGCTGGGGCTCGGCCGCGAGGGGTGCGGTGCTCAATGGATCCTCGCCTTCGGGTTGAGCCAGCCGTTGAGGAGGTCGACGATCAGGTTCACGCTGACCACGAGCAGCACCGCGAACAGGGTGACGCCCATGATCACCGGGATGTCGCCCTGGAGTGAGGAGTCGAACGCGAAGCTCCCGAACCCGGGCAGCGCGAACACCTTCTCGATGACCAGCGCACCGCCGAACATCGCGATGAACTCCATCGACAACACCGTCAGCGCCGGCCCCGCCGCGTTGCGCAACGCATGCCGCAACACGATCGACCTCGTCCGGATGCCCCGCGTCCGCAACGTCCGCACGTAGTCCTTGCGCAGCTCATCGATCATCCGACCCCGGATCTGCGCGGTGAGGCCGGCGACGCCGTTCAGGACCAGGGCGATCACCGGGATGGTGATCGATGCGGCCCACTGGCCGGGGTTGTCCGCGAAGGGGGTGTAGCCGGTCGCGGGCAGGATGTCCGTCCGGATCGCGAACACATAGACCAGGACGATCGCGATCAGCAGCGTCGGCACGAGCAGTCCGATCAGCGAAACGCCTTGCGCGATCCGGTCGATGACACCGCCGCGCCACGCGGCCAGCACCCCGAGGGCCACACTGACCAGTGCTGTCAACAGGAGCGCCACCACGATGATGGACATCGTGACGCTCAGGCGCGACGACACGGCGTCACCGACCGGTTCGCTGGTGAAGAGCGAAGCTCCGAAGTCTCCTTGGATGGCGTGGGAGAGCCAGTCGAAATACTGGACGAACACCGGGCGGTCGAAGCCCAGCTCGGCCTTCATCGCCGCCACAGCCTCCGGCGTGGCATTGGTGCCGAGCCTACTCGCGGCGACACTGTCGAAGGATGTACTCAACAGCAGAAACGTGATCATGGTGACCAGGAGCGTGAGGATCAGACCTCCGCCCAGTCTGCGGATCACATACAGAAACATGCGGTTCGTTCCTTCTCAACGGTCGCGCGGGCAGTGGTTGGGGCGACGCCGCCCGGCGTATGTCAGTCGGAGACCCCGAAGGCCCGGATGGTGACGAGCGTGGACGAGCCGTCACCGAGGTACGTGATGCCCTTCGCGGTGACCCACGAGATGCCGATGGTGAACACCGGTGCGTACCAGGCGTTTTCCACCCCGTAGGCGTTGACCTTCTTGAAGGCCTCGGCGGACTTGGCCGGGTCCTGCTCGCTCGACGCCTCCACGAGGAGACGCGAGATCTCGGGATTCGCGGTCTGGAACGGGTTGCGGTTGCCGCCGGGCGCGAAGTACTTCTCTGCGTCGCGTGCGGTCGCGGCCAAGCCGTCGACGGTGAAGTACATGGCGTACTTGCCGGTCTGCAGCGCGATGTTGGTGTCGGGTGCGGGCACCGGCTCCCAGGTGACGTTGATCCCGATGTCCTTCAGGGCCTGACCGATGGTCGGCTCGAACGGCTTGGTGTAGGGCAGGCTCGGCATCGTCACCGAGAAACCGTCCGGGTAGCCCGCCTCGGCCAACAGCCGCTTCGCCGCCGCCGGGTCGAAGGGGTACCGCGAGTTGAGCGCCGGGTCGTAGGACGGGCTCTTGGGGTTGAAGACCTGCCCCGATGCCTGGCCGACCCCGCGCAGGTATTGGCTGGCCATCTTCGCCCGGTCGAAGGCCATGTTGATCGCCTGGCGCACCCGCACGTCGGCCAGCGGTTTGAGGATTTTGCCTTCGCGGTCGCCTATGACGACGATCCCGAGCGAATTGGACGGGACGACCGTGACGTTCAGGCCGGCGCTCTTCATCTGGTCGACCTGTGTGGGCTCGACGCTGCCGGCGTTGATCTCCCCCGCCTGGAGCGCGTTGACCGCGGCCGCACGGTCGCCGATGACCTTGACCTTGACGGTCTCGAACGGGTACGCGGCGGCGTTCCAGTAGTCCTTGCGCTTCTTGAGGAGGTACGTCGAGCCGGTCACCGTCCCGGCCTTGTCCAGGGTGTACGGACCCGACCCGATCGGGTTCAGGGCCATGCCCGGATCCTTCATCGTCGCCGGATCTGCGATCACGCCCGAGCCCATGGACAACGACGGCAGCAACGCCGCGTCCGCATGCTTCAGCTTGAGGACGACAGTGCGCTCGTCGGGGGCCTCGATCGCGTCGATCGAGGCGAGATGGCTCTGCTGCGTCCCGGGCGTCGACCGGACGTAGTCCAGGCTCTCCTTCACCCCGGCCGCGGTCACCGCATTGCCGTTGCTGTACTTCATGCCCGCGCGCAGCTTCAACGTCAGCGTGCGCCCCTCGTCGCTGTACGCCCAACTCTCCGCCGCATTCGGCTGAAGCTGCCCCTTGTTGTCGGTGTACAACAGCGTGTCGTACACCGAGTTCCAGACGTAGGCCGCCTGACCGTCCGATACCTGGGTCACCTGGAAGGAACTGGGGGTGCCCAGCACGGCCAGCGACAAGGTGCTGTCGCCTGCGGCGGCCTTGTTGTCGGCGCCGCCGCACGCCGCTGTGGCCAGCAGGACAGCGGAGGTTACGAGCGCGACGGGGGCGAACCGGCGGACGCGCCTGGATCTTGATTGCATGGGCATGGAGTCGAAGTCCTTTGGTCCGGGAGACGCGGGGCATGCGGACGCGGCGAAGCACGCGGGGCTGGGACGACGTTTCGTCGAACAGCGGTCGATATGGGGTTGCCGTGCCGACCGTCGCCGCCGGCATCGAACTCGCCGTATATCCCATTGGCGGTCGCTGCCGTGTCGGCGAGCGTAGAGATAAGCGGGCTCGCGAATCAACAAAAAGTAACGCGGAAGTTAAATTGATGAGCCCTATCAATTCCGATGATGTCCCCGTGCCGACCGTTCCTGCCCATGCCAATGAGGTTGCGGATCCACCGAACCGCAGGCGGGATCTCGTGCAACGGCGGCCGGAGCGTTGATTTCGGCGAACGAAACGGATTACGCTCGTTCGCCGAAAACCCTCCGGCCGCCGTGTTATTGCCGTATCCATTCACTGCCACGCGCGGCAGCGCCCGTTTCGCCGTCGCCCGGGGCCGGTCCACGGCCCCGGACGTCACCGGCGGTCGGTGAACCTGATGTCGAGGCTGCGCAGATATGTCTGAAGGCCCGCGTCCTGGATCGGGATCAGGTGTGCGGGTGCGCCTGACTCATTGTGGTGGGCGTGCCACTTGCCCGGCGGCGTCACGAACGCGCCGCCCGGTTCCCAGTCGACGCGTACCGGATCGACGATCTCGCCGCGCTCGTCGAGCCGGTCGCCGAGCAGCGAGTAACAGCCCGGGGCGCAGTCGAGGATCAGGTCGAGTGCGACCGACTGGTGCCGGTGGGGCCGCTGGATCTGGCCGACCGGCAGCAGGCCGAACATCGCCCACAGCACGTGCGTCACGGTGAGCGTGCGATCCTGCTCGGCGTTGTTGAGCAGCACGCTGACGCGGTTCTTGGCGTTGGCGCCGGGCGCGTTGGCGATCGCGTCGAGCTCGGCGACGGCCCGCTCACGGGAGAACTTGGTCGGCCGGAAGCGCGGCCCGGTCGGCGCGACGCCGAGATAGCGCAGCAGCGGCTCGTCGTGCACCCAGTACATGACGGTGTCGGCGTCCGCGTGGTGCACGACCTCGCCCACGGCCGGCAGGACGAGGAAGTCGCCCTTCTCCCAGCGGGCGACGCGACCGCCGACCACGGAGGTGCCGCGCCCGTACATCACGTAGTAGAGCTGCGACGTCGCGACGGTTTCGAGGGCGAGCCGGTCGCCGCGGTTGATGCGGACGAAGTTGGCCAGCAGCGCGGGGCTCGTCGCGGGCCCGCCGTCGATGCCGAGGGGTTCGGAGAGGTCGAGCGGGACGGCCCGGCTCGGTCCGTCGGCGTGCAGCGCGGCGGGGAACGCAGCCGTGGGCACCTCGGAGGTGAAGCCCGCGCCGATCGGGTTCGCGGCCTTGGTGTACTCCCAGTACCGGGCGTCGGCCGACCAGTCGTCGGCGAGCGCGTCGAGCCTGCCCTCGAAGCCGTACTCGGCGACATCGACGACCGGGGGTGCGGGCACCGTGGGGTCGAACAGCTCGGCCGGGGAGCCGGCGTGACCGGACGCCGTCGCGAGGTCGTGCGGCGCGCTCACGATCGGCGCCCATCGGGTCGCGCGGACTGGCGGGGGCTGGTGTTCATGTGCGGCTCCACGAAGCAGGGCAACGGCCGAGCGCGGGCGGCAGACCATGAACGCCGCAACGCCCGGCTGTCAGAGAGTTTCGGCAGACAACAAGAATACAACCCGGAGAAATTAACTCTCCCACGCCCGTTCCACAAGACCCGCGGCGCCGGCGATTTCGCGATAGCGGACATCATCCCGATTGATAGCGCTCATCAATTCAACTTCGGGATTACTTTTCGTTGCCTCGTGTGCTCCGTTTTCTCTACGCTCGCCGACACACGCCGACGGCATCGGGCCGGGCCCGGGTGCATCCGTCAGGAAAGGTGCAACACGATGACGAAGGTTGGCGACGTCGACCGGGTCGCGTTCGACGCGGCGGGCTCCTTGCTCGCGCAGGACACGGTCGCCTGGGCGGTCGGCCGGGTCCGGGCCGCGGCCCGCACGGCGGACCGGTCGAGCCGGCGCCTGGTCATCGGGCTGCACACGGCGGCCGAGCCGCACCCGCGTCGTGACGGGTTCCCGGAGCCGCCGGACACGCCCGAGTCGTTCCGCATGCGGGTCGCCGACGACGGCCGCGAGGTGCGGGTGCTCGTCAGCGCGTCGGACCACTGCGGCCTGGGCTACGCCCTGACCGAGCTCGCCGAGCGCATGGAAGCCGGACGAGCGGTCGAGGCGGTGGGCGCGGAACCCGAGGAGGAGCAACGCCCTGCCGTTCCCGTGCGCAGCATCCAGCGTGCGTTTTCGAGCGTGCACGAGGACTCTCCGTGGTTCCACGACCGGAGCTTCTGGGACGAGTACCTGGATTTCCTGGCCGCGCAGCGGTTCAACCGCTTCCACCTGGCGTTGGGGCTTCAGTACAACTACGGCGCGGAAATGACCAATGCCGGCGCCTCGGACAACTACCTGTGTTTCCCCTACCCGTTCCTCTTCGACGTGCCGGGCTTCCCGGTCCGCGCGCAGGGAGTGGGCAAGGCGGAGCAGGCACGGAATCTGGATTCCCTCACCTACGTAGCCCGGGAGACCCGACGGCGGGGGATGGGCTTCCAGCTCGGCCTCTGGAACCACTCGTACGACTATGGCCTCGGGGCGCAGCACAACCATCCCATTCTCGGCATCGGTCCGGAGTCGCATGCGGACTACTGCGCTTCGGCGCTGACCCAACTGCTGGCAACGATCCCGGAGATCGACGGGCTGACCTTCCGCGTGCACTACGAAGGCGGCATTCGGGACGACAATCGGCACGCGTTCTGGGAGCGGATGTTCCAGGCGGTGTCCGACACCGGTCGCCCCATGCGGGTGGACCTGCATGCCAAGGGCCTCGACGCCGCGTTGATCGCCGCGCTGAACAAGCCCAACATCCGCCCGGCGGCTTCACTCAAATACTGGGCCGAACACCTGGGCCTGCCGTATCACCAGGCGTCGATCCGGGAGATGGAGATGACGCCCCTGTCGCGGAAGCAGCTCGGCGAAGAGCGGGTTCACCTGATGGGCGTCGCCGAAATGGCCCGTCGCTTCACCCGGTACGGATACGCCGATTTCCTCGACGAGGACCGGGACATCGACGTGATGTTCCGGATGTGGGCCGGGGCGAAGCTGCTGCTGTGGGGGGACCCGGCCCTCGCCAGGGGCTACGGCCGTCTCGCCACCCTCGGCGGCTCGTTGGGGACGGAGTTCGCCGAGCCGCTGTTCTTCAAGGGGCGCAAGGGGTCCGGCAAGCCCGGCGAACGAGATCCCTACATCCGCGACGACCTCCGTCTGGGGACCGGTGACTGGCGGAAGTACCAGTACGGCTACCTCCTGTGGGGCCGCCTGCTCTACGACCCCGATTGTCCGCCCGAGACGTGGCGGCGCTTCCTGCGCAAGGAGTACGGCGACAGCGCGGCCGAAGTCGAGGCGCTGCTGGCCCCGTTGAGTCGGATCATCCCCCTGGTCACGGTCACACACGCTCCCAGCGCCTCCAACAACGCATACTGGCCGGAGGTCTACGCCGACCTCCCCGTCTCCCCGTGGGTGCGGTCACGGCACTACGGGTGGGACACCAAGTCAGCGGACTGGACCGGTGTTTCGTCGTTCGATCCCACGCTCTTCTATTCCGTCGGGGAGTACGCCGACGACGCCCTCGCCGGGAACGTCCGCGGGAAGTACACCCCGCTGGAAGTCGCGGCCTGGATCGAGCGTTTCGTGGGCGAGGGCGAGGCGGTCGCCGAGCGCGTGCGCGAGCGACTGGCGACAGGTGGTCCCCAGGCCCGACGGCTGCTCGTCGACACCGAAATCCTCATCAGGCTGGGGCGTTTCTTCGCGGGCAAGTTCCGGGCCGCGGTTGAATACGCGCTCTTCCAGCGCACCGGGGAGCACCGGCACATCCGCGACGCGGTGGACATCCTGGCGGAGGCTCACGCGGCGTACGCGAGCATCACGGATGTCGCCGACGGCGTCTACCGCGACGAATTGACCTTCGGGCAAGTCCTGTCCGAACGCGGGCACTGGTCGAAGAACGTGAGCGCGATGGCGGACGACCTCCACGCACTCCGTGTGGAACGCGACCGCGCCGCCGGGCAGGCCGACACGGCAACGGGCAACGGCCGCCTCGTTCTGCGTGAGTCGCGCCCTCGGCTCGACGGCATCCGCCTGGACGCGCCGGAGCGGTTCGAACGCGGCGCTCCCCTCGACGTCAGCCTCGTCGGCGACCCCGACGTGCTGAGCGGTGTCACCCGGGCGACCCTGCATTTCCGGCACCTGGACCAGTCGAAGACCTGGAACGAGACCGAAATGAGCCTCGACGGGCGGGAGTTCACCGCATCGCTGCCCGCGGAATTCACGGCGTCGTCCTTCCCGGTGATGTGCTTCGCGGAAGTCGGCTTCGGGAACGAAGCTCCCGTGCTGCTCCCCGGATTCGAATCCGACCTGGCCAACCAGCCGTACCTGGTGATCCACAGTTCCGTGTGGAAGGGGGGCGCGCAACAAGAAGCGGTCCCCGGTGAGACGGGCTGATACGTGGGCGTGCCGATGCGGTCCACGACGAAGACAACGAAGGATCTGGGTTGATGGGTGGTAACCAGCAGGCTCGCGAGATCAAAAGCGTACTCGCGACAGTCATGTTCGAGCCGGACGAGATCGAGCAGCTCCGGCAGGCGTTCGCACCGGCAGAATTCGTCCACGTGCCGCCGTGGGACGCCGACGCCATCGCCGCCGCTCTCGAACACGCGGACGTCGCCGTCATCACCGGGGACCTCGACGAACGCCATGTCAACGCGCCGCACCTGCGATGGGTGCAGTGCGACCACTCCGGTCTCACCCGCTCGGCGCGGCCCGAGGTGTTCGAGCGCGGCATCATCGTCACCGGGGCGGCCGGCCGATCCGCTCCCGCACTCGCCCAGCACGGGTTCTTCTTCGCGCTGTCGCTGACCTACGACGCCCGGCGGCTGTTCGAGATGCAGGACGCACACCAGTGGCGCGCGCCGGCGGGCTTCGAGCACCGGCTCGCGCTGTGGGGCAAGACGCTCGGCATCGTCGGCTTCGGGCACACCGCGAAGGAAATGGCCCGCCTCGGCAAGGCATTCGGCATGCGCGTGATCGTCTACCGGCGCAGCTCCGCGGAACGGGCGCCGGATGTGGACTTCATGCTGTCGGCGGACGACGGCGACACTCTGGACCCGCTGCTGGCGGAATCCGACGTCATCATGCTCGCCGCGCAACTGACGGACGCCACCCACCACCTGTTCTCCACCGACGAGTTCGCGAAGATGAAGAACACGGCATTCCTCATCAACATGGCGCGCGGCCCGGTCATCGACCAGCAAGCCCTGGTCAAGGCCCTGCACGCGGGGGAGATCGCCGGCGCGGGGCTCGACGTCGCCGATCCCGAGCCGCTTCCCCCGGACGCGCCGCTGTGGGACGCGCCCAACGTCGTGATCACGCCGCACATGACGCCGAAGGTCCCGGACCGGACGCAGCGCACGATCGACATCGTGGTCGAGAACATCAAGCGGTACCGCGCCGGCGAGCCCATGGTGAACGCGCTGACAAAGCGCGACGTCTACACGCCCGACAAGCAGGCGTGAAGGCATCCGCCCCCCACCACCGGCCGGCCGACCCAGCGGTCCCACTCCCGGGGTTCCGGTACGCACGCCCTTCCGAACAACCAGGACGTTCGATGTCAGCGAGTGAAGAAGCGAGTCATGAACCGAGCAGCGGCAACCGTCGGGCCGTCGTGTCCGGTGTCGTGGTCGACCGTGCGACCGGACCGGACGGTCCCGCCGGAACGATCGTCCTGCTGAACTCCCTGGGCACCACGGTCGGGATGTGGGACAGCATCGTGCCGCTGTTGGCCCGCTCCTTCGACGTGGTGCGCTTCGACCAGCGCGGCCACGGAACCGCCACCGCCCATCCGGCGACCGCCGGGCTCGATGATCTGGCCGGCGACGTGCTGGCGGTCCTCGACCGGCTCGGCGTCGGGCGCGCCCACGTCGCCGGGGTCTCGATCGGCGGCATGATCGCGTTGCGCACCGCGGCGCTGGCGCCCGACCGCATCCTCTCCCTGGCCCCGATGTGCTGTGCCGCGGTCTACGACGGGCAGAGCTGGATCGAACGGGCGAAAACGGTCCGGGAGCACGGTGTGGAGGCGATTGCGCCGGCCGTCATGGATCGCTGGTTCACGCCGGAGTTCCGGGAGAGACGGCCCGAGATCGTACGCTCGTTCGCCGACATGCTCGGATCGATGGACCGAGAAGGGTACGCGGTCGGCTGCGACGTGCTCGCCGAGGCAGATGTCACCGGCGATCTCGCGCACATCACCGCCCCCACGCTGGTCGTGGGCGGGGCCGAAGACCCGGCTGCACCGCCGGACGAACAGCGTGCCATCGCACGCGCGGTCCCTCACGCCCGCCTCGAAATCCTGCCGGCGGTCGCGCACATCGCACCGGCCGCGACACCGGAGCTCGTCGCGGAACTCGTGACGGCGCATGCCCTGAACAGTTCCGCCGTTTAATCCTCGACACCATCAAGCATTTTTGGGAGAAGCAACATGGACATCGGCTTCATCGGCATGGGCGTGATGGGGCGTCCGATGGCCGCCAATCTCGTCGCGGCGGGTCATCGGCTGACCGTCCATCGCGACACTCCCTCCACCCGGGACGTGCTCGGGACGTCGGTGCGCTACGCGGCCTCCGCAGCCGAGGCCACCCGCGACGCCGAGGTGGTCATCCTGATGCTGCCGGACACCCCCGACGTCGAGGCGGTCATGCGGGGTGCCGACGGCGTCCTCGGCGCGCTGCGGCCAGGCACCCTGGTCATCGACATGAGCTCGATCGCCCCGGCAACGGAACAACAACTCGCCGACGAGGTCCGCCGGGCGGGCGGCAGCTACCTCGACGCCCCGGTCTCCGGCGGTGAGATCGGAGCACGCGAGGGAACGCTGTCGATCATGGTCGGCGGCGAGCCGGAGGACGTCGACCGGGCCCGGCCGATCCTCGACGTCCTCGGGTCGCGGATATCGCACATCGGGGCCGTCGGCGCCGGCCAGACGGCGAAGATCGCGAACCAGATCGTGGTCGGCATGACGATCGAGGCCGTCGCCGAGGCCATGCGGCTCGTCGAGGCCGCCGGGGTGGACCCGGTCGCGGTGCACAGCGCCCTGATGGGGGGATTCGCATCGTCCCGCGTCCTGGAGGTGCACGGGCCGCGGATGATCAAGCGGGAGTTCGAACCGGGCTTCCGCATCAGGCTGCACCGCAAGGACATGGGGCTCGCCACGGAAGCCGCCGCGCAACTCGACGTGTCGCTGCCGGGCGCGAGCCTGGTGCACCGGCTCATGGAGACGGCCGTGGAGGCGGGGCTCGGCGATCACGACCACTCCGCCCTGCGGCTCGTCGACGACGCGTCGAGCTGACTCCACCCGAGCCGCCGCCCCACCGGTGAGTCGGCCTGAAACCGCGGCCCGAGCGGACCTCGAAGAAACCGAAGGACATCGTTTCCATGCCCCCCAAGCGAACCGCCGCCCGCGCGCCACACAGCAGGTGGCAGGAGCCGTTCACGGTCTTCCAGACCAACCTCCAGGAAATCGACGCGACGATGGACGTCGAGGCGGCGCTCGATGTGATCGAGAGCCATGGGGCGGACTCCTGGCTGGTCAACGCCGGGGGGATCGAGGCGTTCTATCCGACCGATCTGCCGTTCCAGGCGCGGAATCCCCTGCTCGCCGACCGCCCCTCCGGCGACCTGCTGGGTGACGCGGTGACCGCCGCCAAACAGCGGGGGCTGCGCGTGCTCGCGCGCCTCGACCTGTCCAAGGTCGCCGCCCGAGCCGCCGCCGAACACCCCGACTGGCTGTTCGTCTCCGCCGCCGGAGAACCGCAGATCTACAACGCGCTGTACAGCACCTGCCCGTCCGGCGCGTACTACCAAGAGCGCGCGCTCGAAATACTCGACGAAATCCTCGACCGCTACCCCGTCGACGGGTTCTTCTTCAACTGGTTCAACTTCAGCGTGCGCGACTACAGCGAAGTGGTCCACGGCGTCTGCCACTGTGCCTCGTGCGTCAAGCGGTTCGCGGAATTCAGCGGCGGCCGGGACCTGCCCGGCAAAGTCGATCCCGCGGCCTTGGGACTGTGGCAGCGCTACCAGGACGCGACGCTGGCCGAACTCGCGCGGAAATACACCGACCACGTGGCACCGCGCGACCGCGATCTCGCGCTCATCCTGCCGCGAGGCGGCGGCCTCGCGTACCACGAGGGCAACAACGCCTTCCGCCACATGCCGGGCAGGGAACTGTGGCCCCACGCCGTCGCGGAGGCCGTGAGCGCCCATGTCTCGGCTCGGCCGGAGACACCACTCGTCCTCAACGCCGCGGCACACGTCGACTCGACATACCGCATGGGCGCCGAACAGCCTGAGCATGTCGCGCAATACCTGCTCCAGGCGATCGCGCGCGGGGGCAACCCGTCGACGTACATCCTCGGTGCGCCCGGGCGGCTCCCGATGACCAACGTTTCGATGGCGCGGGATGTGACGCGCTTCCACCGCGAACAACGCGGTCTCTACGCGACCCTGCGACCGGCCGCGACGATCGGGCTCGTACGGCCGGGGGGCGGACGGGGTCACGCGGGCCACATGGAGGCGCTCGAAGAGTTTCGCGGGGTCTATTCGGCTTTGCAGCAGAAGCAGTTCGCGTTCGACGTGCTGCCGCTCGGCGAGCTGGCCGGCATGGCCGCGGCGGGGGCATTGGACCGTTACCGGCTCGTCGTCCTGCCCAACGTGGGCTCCGTCGGCCCGGAAACAGCGGATGTGCTCGACGAGTTCGTCGCACGTGGCGGGAACCTCCTCACCACGGGGAACAGCATGGTCACCCCGGGAGGAGGCGCCGAGTCGGCGGCCTTGCCGGCGCTGCGCCGCATCGGCGACGAGCTGTCCGGCAAGGAAGTCTGGTCCACGTACGCCACGTTGGACGATCAGCCGGATATCGACGCGGGCCGGTTCACCGGCTCGGTCGTCCCGGTGTACGGGACCAACGCGCGTTACGTGTGGCGGCCGGGGACCGCGAAAACGGGGTCCATCATCGCGCAAGCCCCCTGGGGTCCACCGGAGTTGAGCTACGGCCACACGTCGAGCGGCTACCCGGCGGTCGCCACCGCCGGGTACGGGGCCGGCACGTCGTCGATGATCACGTGGACCATCGGCCGCACCTACCACGAGTTCGCGAAGACCGAGATACGGGACCACCTCCTGCGGGTGATCGAACCGCTCGCCGGGCTCCGGGTGACCGCGGAACTCCCCGAGCAGGTCGAGATGATCCTCGGCCGTGACGACGAGGGCCACGTGGTGCATCTCCTCAACCAGACGGGAGCACGCCGACGTTCGTTCGGGCCCCACGTACCGATCACCGGCGGACGCCTGGTGGTCCACGACGCGACAGGGGACGAACGCGCCACCGCCCTGGTCGCCGGTCGCGAACTCGCCACACGGCGCGACGGGGACGCGCTCGTCATAGACCTGCCTGCCGTCGACCTCTTCGAGGTCGTGCGCATCCGCACGGCCTGAGGCACGCGATGGTCAGGTGTTCGGGTACCAATGGCCCTGCGCCACGGCAAACTTGATCTGCCGGGTCAGCAGTCGGGCGACCAACTGCACTGCCGGTGCCGCGTGGCGGGCCCTCGGTGTGCCCACGATGACGGAACGCTCCATGTCCGGTTGACTGATGGGCGCTGCGCTGACGACACCGCCGGCAAGGTCGTCGGCGATCGCCACCCCGGGGAGAACCGTCCAGCCGTGCCCGCCGAGGACGAACTGCTTGAGCATGCGGACGGAGTTGGACTCGGCGACGATGTTCAACTCCGTCCCCACCTTGGCGGCCGCCATGTCGACCAGCGTGCGTAGCGCGTGACTTGGCGTCGGCAGCAAAAGGGGGTGTTCGGCGGTCACCGCGAAGGGGATCGGCTGGTCCGGCCGCAGATGATCGCCGGGTGGCGCGACCGCCCACACGCGGTCGCTGATCACGGGAGCGGCGCTCAGCAGCGTGACACGGTGCAGGCCGTCCAGCAGGCTCACGTCGAGCTCCCCCTCGTCCAGCCACTGCTGGAGCTGCCCGGAGTGCCCGGTGATGACGCGCAGGTTGATGTGGGGGTACTCGCGGGCCACCATCGCCACGAGCGGTTGGCCCAGCACGTCGGCGGTGCAGTCCAAGAGGCCCACGGTCACCGTGCCGGTCAACACGCCGGTCGGCTTCAACTGGACGCGGGCCCGCTTCAGCTCGTCCAGGGCGCGGCGGGCGTGCTCCACCATGATCATTCCGGCTTCGGTCGGACGCATCCCCTGCCGGGTGCGCTCGAACAGGGTGACGCCGAGTTCCTTCTCCAGGCTGATGATCCGTTGGGTGACGGCGGGCTGCACCAGGTCCAGGAGCTCGGCGGCGCGGGTCACGCTGCCCACCTCGGCCACCGTAATGAGCGCTGTGAGTTGCTTGAAGTCCAACGCGCTTCCGCCTCTCCTCGGCCGACACGTGCCGTGATGTCCGTTGTGGCCGGCAGTCCACATGATGCACGGGCTTCGCGACGATCGCGCTCGGCAGTGGGAGGCCGTACGAACACGCACGGTCATGATCCGGCTTTCCGACGCCGCACCGTACCCCATCGCCCCGCGCCCTGCCCCGCTCCGCGCGGGAGCCCACGCCGACCCGGCACACCGTCCGACGGGCCATCGGCCGAACCTGTGCGGATGTATGGCTGGATCACGGCCATGGCATCAATCGTATTGATGGGACCTATGAATTCATATTCTGGATGGGTTTTGATTGATTCGCATATTCCGCTTTCTCTACGCTCGCCGAAACCAACGGCATCGCTTCAGCGGGGGGCTGAGGCGTATTCGGTGTGCCCGTCGACGGGCGCCGACGGGTGAGGGGATGGCGTGGTCTCGGACCGATCGACAGGCGGCATGCGCGCATCGCCGCGAAAACTCGCGCAAGCGGCTCGTGGCTGAGCAGCCCGCATACGCAAGTCGCCGACCACGACCGTCCGCGAGCCGACGGAATCAACCCGCGCGGCTGACCGCCTTGCTCTCGCCGGATCGGCCTGACTCCTTCCCTGATGACGATTGGTTTGCCATGACCTGTCCGCCCCTCTCCTCCCGCCGTCCCGGTTCCTCGGGCGGTGTCCCCGCGCGCCGGGTCCTGCGCGCGGCGGTGGCCGCGGTGTGTGCCGTCGGCATGTCCGTCGCGTGCAGCAGCTCGAACGGCACGCCTAACGCGGCCGGGACTCCCCAATCCGGCGGTGAGCTGGTCATGGGGCTGCGGTCCGACGTCCTCAGCCTTGATCCCCTGACCAGCAGATCCGGCGGAGTCACCGACGGCAGCCGCATGACCGCCCTGTACGACGTCCTGCTGTGGACCGACGCGACCACGAAAACGGTCCATCCGCACATGGCCGAGTCCATGACCGCCGACGCGACGGGAACGAACTGGACACTGCGTCTGCGGCCCGAGATCGCCTTCAGCGACGGCACGGTGCTCGACGCGGCGGCGGTGCAGTTCAACTGGGAGCGGCAGCGCACCGGCACGGGCCCCGAGGTCACCGGCGCCGCGGCGGCCGGGCAGATACGCACGATGACCGTCGCCCCCGGGGACCCGCTCACGCTGAACATCACGTTGACCGCCCCCAACTCCAACTTCGACCGCGCGGTGTCGCAGAGCCTGAACTTCATAGCGTCACCCACCGCGGCGAAGGCGGCCGGGCCCGACGGTCTGCGCACGAAACCGGTGGGAGCGGGACCGTTCGTCCTGGAGAGCCACACGCCGGGCCAGGCCCTCGTCCTCAAACGCAACACGAGGTACTGGCAGGCCGCCAAAGGTCTGCCGCATCTCGACAGGATCACGTTCGTTCCCCGGACGGACATCCAGCAGACGATCTCCGAGATGAAGGCGGGCGACATCGACCTCACGGTCACGAGGTACGCGCCGGACAAGGCGGCGGCCGAGGAGGCGGGCCTCGGAGTGGCGGAACTCCTGCTCGACGGCGGCAGCATGCTGCAGTTCAACACCCGGATTGCCCCGTTCGACAATCCCGATGCCCGGCTCGCCGTGGCCTACGCGCTGTCCACCGCCGAGATCAACGACCGGATATATCAAGGGCAGGGCACACCGGCCCGCGGCATGTTCGCCTCGCTGTCGCCCCTGGCCAACCCCCAATTGGCCGCGCCGGAAAACGATCCGCGCAAAGCCGCGCAGCTCTTCGACAAACTCACCGCGAACGGCACCAAAAAGCTCGAGTTCACCTACACCGTCCCGACGTCGCCCCTCAGCGAACAACTGGCACGCCTCATCGAGGCCAAGCTGAGCGCCTACCGCGGTGTCACCATGACCGTCCGGGTCCTTCCGCTCTCCGAGTACGTCCGGGAAGTCAGGCCCGGAGTCACCACGTGGCAGAGCACCGTCGGCCAATCCGTGCTCGACGATCCCGAGCCGCTCCTGTATGACCTGCTCCACAGCAAAAGCCCCAGCAACCTGACCGGCATCGCCAGCCCGGCCATCGACGAAGCGCTCACCGCCGCCCGCGCCACGAGCAATTCCTCGGCCCGCCGGCTCGCCTACACCCGGCTCCAGGTCGCCTTGAGTCGCGAAATGCCGTTCTGGATCTACCAAGAGGCCTACAGCGCGACGCTCTTCCGCCCCGAGATCACCGGTGTGCAACCGTTCAACGACGGGCTGATCCTCTGGGACCGCATCGGCATCGCGGCATGACGGCGTGTCAGCCGCCACCCTCCGCCCCGGCCCCCGGCTGCGGCGGAAACGGAAAGCATCGGCATCGCGGCATGATGGCGTGTCAGCCGAACCGGTCCAAATCGGGAAGCCGGCGGTTCGTGCACGGGCGCGCCGGCTCCCGAGCGAATGATTCGTCCCCTCCCCGCGCCCTGCCGCACTCCCCGAGAAAGTGACCTCCCGCCATGCGCGTGCTGTTTGCTCCCGATGCGTTCAAGGGAACAGCCGACGCCGCCACGGCGGCCGAGGCCCTGGCTGCCGGTTGGCTGTCCGTCCGGCCGCGGGACGAGGCGGTCGTCATGCCGCTGGCCGACGGCGGCGAGGGGACCCTCGCCGCGGTGGTCCGAGCGGTTCCCGCTGCCGTGCACGTTCCGGCAGCCGCTGTTCCGGGGCCGAACGGCCGTCCCGTACAAGGCGCGTGGCTCCGCCTACCGGACGGAACCGGGGTCGTCGAACTGGCGGAGGTGAGCGGTCTGCCGCTGCTCGACCGCCCCGACCCCCTGGGCGCGCACACCGCCGGGCTCGGGGCGGTGATGGCCGAAGCGCTGCGTTCCGGAGCGACGGCACTGGTCGTCGCGGTGGGCGGCTCCGCCTCGACCGACGGCGGCACCGGTGCGCTGCGTGCGCTCGGGGCACGCTTCCTCGACGACACCGGCGCCGAACTCCCCCTCGGGGGCGGAGCGTTGGCCCGGCTGGCGACCGCCGACCTGTCCGCACTCGTGCCCGCGCCGCCCGGCGGCATCCAGGTCCTGACCGACGTACGGAACCCGCTGCTCGGCCCGGAGGGAGCCGCCCGGGTCTTCGGCCCGCAGAAGGGAGCGGCACCGGACGACATCACGACGCTCGAATCAGGCCTGCACCGCCTGGCCGGCATCCTCGGCGGCGAACCGGCGCTTCCCGGCGCGGGCGCGGCGGGCGGTGCGGCGTACGGCTTCACCGCCGCGTACGGCGCCACCCTGGTCCCGGGCGCCGCCCGCATCGCCGAAATGACAGGGCTGCACGCCGCGCTCCGGCGGGCGGACCTGGTGGTCACCGGGGAGGGACGCTTCGACGCGACCTCCCTGAACGGCAAGGTCGTCGGCGCGGTCCTCCACGCCACGAAACAGGCGTCCGGGCCGCCCCTGGCCGTCGTCGCCGGCTCGATCGCCACGACGCCGCCACCCGGC
The DNA here is from genome assembly GCF_051388935.1 of Yinghuangia sp. YIM S10712. NCBI lineage: Bacteria > Bacillati > Actinomycetota > Actinomycetes > Kitasatosporales > Streptomycetaceae > Yinghuangia > Yinghuangia sp. YIM S10712. Next base: position 2,554 of record NZ_JBPKBI010000028.1, on the reverse strand, counting down.
GTAGCCGCCTGCGAGGACTTGACCGTCCTCGCCGGTTCCGCCGCCGCAGCCCAGGCAGATGCCCCGCACTGGCTCCACCGCGGCGGCGCCGCCTTGGCCGAGCGCTACAACCGAGCGCCGATCCGGCCGTAAGGCCGAGGTGTCGTGGCGGGAAGTCGAGAACTTTCGGTGGAGCCGCGTACCGCCGGGACCTGTACCGGGCCCGGGAGTACGCGGATCCCCGGACCGCGGTCGCGGTCATCGAGCCGGGGCCGGCCCATCGCCATGACTTCTGGGCGGCGGCCGACCCCGGCTCGGATGACTCGTGAGGGCGTCAGACCGACTGGCGCTCCGCGAACAGGCGCGCCCACTCCTTGCGGGAGCGGATCGCGGTGTCCACGTCCGTCGAGACGGCGCGGCGGGCACCGACGGTGGCCTGCTCCTTCGGGATCTCGGCGAAGGGGTCCCAGTTGAAGAAGCGGCAGGCGTTCTCCCAGGTGATCTTGTTGATCTCCTCGTCGTTCGCGCCGGCCTGCTCCAGCTCGTTCAGGACGAACTCGGGGGCGTTCGGCCAGATCGAGTCGGAGTGCGGGTAGTCGCACTCCCACGCGATGTTGTCGATGCCGATCTCGTTGCGCAGCTTCAGCGACGTCGGGTCGGTGACGTAGCAGGCGAGCGAGTGCTCGCGGAACACCTCGCTGGGCAGTCGGCCGCCGAAGTCGCGGCGCAGCCACTTCTGGTTGGTGTAGTGGCGGTCGCAGCGGTCGAGGTAGAACGGGATCCAGCCGATCCCGCCCTCGGAGAACGCGAACCTCAGGTCGGGGTAGTTGCGCATCGCCGGGCCCCACAGCAGGTCCTGCGCGGCCAGCGACGAGATCTGGCACGCGAGGATGATCAGGTTGTCGATCGGGCCGTCGGGAGCCAGCTTGAGCGCACCGAAGCCGGTGCCGATGTGCAGGCACATCACCAGCCCGGTGTCGGACAGCGCGTCGAAGACCGGGCCCCAGAAGTCGATGTTGTGGTAGCTGGGCAGGCCTTCCAGGTGCGGCAGCTCGGGCATGGTGACCGCGCGGCAGCCCTTGGCGGCGACCCGGCGGATCTCGTTCACCATGAGCTGCGGGTCCCAGGTGGGCAGCAGCGCGAGCGGGATGAAGCGTCCCGGGTAGGTGCCGGCCCACTCGTCGATGTGCCAGTCGTTGTACGCCTGGATCATCACCACGGTGGTGTCGGTCTTGTAGTGGTTCAGGTGGCCGGCCGAGAACCCGGCGAACGTCGGGAAGCACATCGACGCGAGGATGCCGTTGCGGTCCATGTCCCGCACGCGGTCGTGGATGTCGTACACCCCCGGGCGCATCTCGGCGAACCCGGCCGGGTCCTTGCCCCACTCCTCCGCCGGCCAGGAGACGACCGCGTTCAGGCCGCTGACACCGGTGACCCGGCCCTGGTATATCCACTGGTCGACGCCCTGCTCGTTGCGGACGACGTGAGGCGCCTGGTCCGCGAGTTTCGCGGGGACGTGGTTCTTGAACATGTCGGGCGGCTCGACCACATGATCGTCGATGCTCACCAGGACCATGTCGTCGACGTTCAAAGGGTCCTCCTCGGAACCGGGGGCGATGCCCGCACGACTTCCGCGCCCTTGTGGCCCGCGTCTGCGGACCGCAAGCGAGGACGACCGGCCGGAGATCGCGTGTTCGCCGAGGTACGGCCTCGCGGCCCCACCGCTCCGCCGCGCCCGTGTGTTGCCCGGGCACGCCCACGTGGTCTCCCGTCGTCGCCCCGACGATGGAGGTGCGGGTACGCCCGCATGGGTGTACACACGAACTACCTCAACGATGCTAGTGCCCCGCGTACGAGCTGGGCTAATACCAAATTCGGCGTCTGGTTATACCGATTCTCGATAGCGAGGGCGCCGCCCTGTGCCCCCGAAAAGACCATTGGCGTCCCGAACACCGTTGCGGCTCAGAGGGGTTGCCCGGTCATCCGATCGGCGACATCCTGCTTGCGCCGATGGGACGCAGCTTCGGGGAGGTTCGGAATGGATCTTGGGCTGGCCGGCGCCGCAGTCGTGCAGGGCGGCACCCAGGGAATGGGCAGGGCGACGGCGGAGTGCCTGGCCACCGACGGCGCGCGGGTGGCGGTCATCGCCCGGACGCGCTCGGACCTCGACAAAACGGTTCGCGACCTGCTCGAACTCGGCGCCGCCGATGTCGTCGGCCTCCAGACGGACATCACGCAAGGTGACGAGGTCATCGCGGCAGATCGCACGCGCCACACCCGCGCGGGCCAGTACGAAGAGAGCCACCAGACAGGCCTGACCGTTCGTAAGGGTGGCTTTCTATTTCACGCTTTTCGTTCTGCCTTTCGTTCTCGTGTCGACGCCGGTCGGCGAAGCCTCACGAGACCTTGGCGGCCTGGCGGGTGCCGGAGCAGCAGCATCCGACGTAGACCACCTCGACGGTTTTCGAGCGGCGTCCGCGCAGTCCGAGGGCCAGGAGGAGAAGGGCGGCGGCTCCGGCGGCGACGGGCCAGAAGCGTGTGAGGTTTCCGCCGCCGGCGGCCTGGAGCAGGTCGA
>NZ_JBPKBI010000027.1:0-50451 GCF_051388935.1 Yinghuangia sp. YIM S10712 | reverse complement strand
AATTACCTGTCCTTCCGAGTACCCCCAATTGTAGTTGGGGGCACTGTCCGGAAAGTCTTGGGCACCTCAGGCCGCCGGTTTGATGCCGCTCGGGAGGCATTGGGGGCATGGGTGGCTGCGGTGGTGATGGCCGAGCCATCAGTGCGGAGGCACCGGTGCTCGTACTCACCTCCACGTACATCTGCGGCGCTACTCCGGCTTCCGGGGCGGGCGGCGGATCCAGCTGCGGCCATATCTCCACCGCGCGCAGCGACGCCGCGCGCACGGTGGCGGCATCCAGTTCCGTCCACGTCTCCTCGACGCCCTGCTCCGGCCACTCGGTGACCAGCCGAAGCCTCCTGTCCGGCGGCAGGTGCGAAAGGTGCAGGTTGACCTTGTAGTGGTGGCCGCCGCCCATGCCGGGAAGCAGGGTGAGGGTCGGGCGCTTGGTGTGTCCCGGCGGCCAGGGCTCTGCGTCGAGTGTGGTGACACGCCGTCCGTCCGCGAACAGCAGCCCGAAGCGCAGGCCTTGGTATTGCGGGACAGGATGGAACGAATGCGTACTCGCCTTGCGGCGACTCAGATGAACACTCAGGCGCATCGTCGCCGAGTGACGCCACACTTTCCACCCGTTGAGCACGATTCGCGTTTCCGGCCCCCGCCCCACCTCGGCCGAACACTCCACCCACGCCGGCGCGAACCATTGTTCCGGCGCGAACTGTTCCCCGTACCCGTCGCCGGGCGGTGTGTACCGGGGCAAAAGCCGGTCCTGAGGCGGCGGTTCGGGCTCAGACTCCGGATGGGGGGTGACGAGTCCGTCGAAGAATCCCATGCCCCTAGCGTTCCAGGCGTCACCGACAACCATTTGGCTTACGGGACACCGGAATTGACACATTCGACTTCAGTCGGCAACGGCCGAGCAGACGACCAGGAGTTCATGGAGCGATCCGCCGAACTCCGGGAGAAGCTGGAAGAGTACGGCCCAGGCGTCCGCTCGGTGCCGACCGTTCAGGTACTTGTCGACCTGAGCGGCCAATGCTTCGTCCACGGCGTGGGCCCCTGCCAGGTGGGCGAGTTGATGCAACGCATGGACCGCGTGGTGTGCCGGGTTGACGTCATGGATGACCAGCTCGGGTGTCAGCTGTCCGGACTCCAGAGAAGCGGTGACGGCCATCTGTCGTTCCCAGTCCTGTTCCGATGCGTGGTACCCAGGCGCTGGTGCAGGCACCGTGGACGACGCCCGGACCGCCTTGCGTGAGTGCCGGTCCCGGGCCCCGTACAACGCCTGCGGGGAGTCCTCCGCGAGTGCAGTCTCGACAAGCCTCGCGACGGTCGTCCGGAACGCGTCCACCGGTACGCGACACAGGAGTTCCCCTCCACCGCGCTCCCAGACGGCGATCGCCACCGCGATGCGGTCGGCGACGCGGAGCCTCGGTCGGCCGGTAAGAGCACCCAATGCCAGGACAGGATCCCCACAGGCGATCAGCGTCTCCGGCTCGGCATACGCGTCGAGTTCCCGGAGGCCGGGGTCAATCGGCAGCCGTCCGTCGTCCGAACCATGCGGTATGCCGCAGAAGATTCGGTGCCGTACCGCAGCCGCGACGCGCCGATTGCCGGCCAACGCCCGATTGACGGCCGCGTCGTCGAGTCCGACGAGCCGCGCTGTCGCCTCCGGAGTGAGGGACGGGCGCTCCGCCAACCCGCACAGCAGATCCAAATCCCGTGTGGCAAAGGCGACGTCGGTCAGCAACTCGGCATCGTCGGCGACCGCGTCCCGCCCGAGCCGCCGTCGCACGCTTTGCGGCAAGGCGGGGAGCAGCGACGTGAGTTGGTCCCCAGGGAGGCGCAACAGCAGGAAACTCATCTCTCCCACGCGCTCGTCCGGAACGACCACCTGCTCTGCCGCCGAGTCCTTGTCGCCCAAGACGCCGATCAGTTCGGCGATCGTCCCGTCGAAAGACCCCAGTCGTGCCGCCAGTTCGCTCCATAGCCCGGGGTCGCTCCCGATCGCCTCCGTCAATCTTGGCGCAAGCAACACACGCAACTCGGCACTCAACCACGGCCTCCGGGCGACAACACCGGACAGGGCCGACAACGCGGAAGCTGCCGGGCGCATGTGCCCCACGATTTCGGCGAGCCCCAACCCGCCATCGGCAAGACCGAGACAGGAGATCTCTCCGGCTGTGAGAGAGCTGATCGGCCGACGGTCGCCCCGCAGGAAACGGACATACCCCGGATGTTGGTTGCGCACAACATAAGCCAAATGGGGAAAGCGCTCCAGCAACGCGTCGGCGAGATCATCGGGACACCGCTCGTCGAGCAGCGCCGCCTCCGCGGCTGCCGGGCCGGTGAGGGCCGAGAGCGACGGCAGCGGACGTGCCGGCGTGAAGGCGGAGTCCGCCCGACGGTTGGGGAAGAGCGCGTCAGCCACCTCGACATCGGGACCGCCGTGCCGAAGCACGCGACGAACCTGATCGGGTGTCAATTGACGACAACCGGCAAGAGCCCGACGCAACTTCGACTCTCCGGCAGCCAGCACACCGGCAACGAAGGCCTCCCCGGGCGCGGGGGCGTTGCGGACAACCTCCGCAACGGCATCGACGCCTTCGCTCGACACCAACCTGGCCAGCACCTCGGAGACCCCGTCCGCATCGAGGTGACGCAGCATCAGCGCTGTGCCGATGATGCCGTTGTCCACGGTGTATCTCCCCAAAGGCCGACGCCATGTCCGGCGGCAAGCGTCGATCCGAGGGGCAGAAACTGTCCGAATCAGCGAATGCCGTTGCCTGCAACTGAGGTTCGGACTGTAGGGGACGTGGACGACAACAACTGGAGGCGCCCGTCTGCTCGTTCTACTCCGACCGATCCCCGCCGGCACCCGCCTTACGCAGCCGACGCTCCGCCAAAATCTCGCTTACATGTTCGCGCGGATCAGGTGCGGGAGCATCACGCGCGACCCGAGCAAGGACCTCGTCGACCAACTGCCGCGGATCATCGCCCACAACCACCAGGTCTCCCGACCGCGCCGGCACAAAGCCAGCGTCGACAGCATCCCCGACGAACCGCAACAGCGGGTCGAAATACCCGCCAACGTTCAGCAACCCCATGGGTCTTCGGTGGATGCCGAGGTGCGCCCACGTCCATACCTCGAACATCTCCTCCAATGTCCCCAACCCACCGGGCAGAACCACGAACGCGTCCGACAACTCCGCCATCCGCGCCTTGCGTTCGTGCATCGTCGCCACCAACTCCAGGCGGGACAACCCGGGGTGCGCAACCTCCGCCACCGCCAACGCCTCGGGCAGCACGCCGACCACTTCGCCCCCCGCCGCCAGCGCCGTGTCCGCCACGACCCCCATCAATCCGACCGACGCACCTCCGTACACAACCCCCGCCCCCCGCCCCGCGATCGCCTCCGCCGTACGCCGCGCTGCCTCGACGTCGACCTCCCCACGACCGGTCGACGACCCGCAGAACACACACAACCGCAGCCGCCCGTCCCCAACCTCCCCATACACGGCCCGGGGCCCCCGCTCGTCAGCGGGGGAGGCGATCAACTCGACGGGCAGCGAAGGCTCACCTGCGATGTCGGACAAAATCCGGCCGTCCCTTCGTACACCTCGGTAGATGCATCACCAACCATGCCGAGAATACGTCCCCGCGAACATCTCCAATCGTCGCAAGGAGACAACGCGCGCCGCGTCCCGCCACGACAGAAGCCGACCGGGGGACTGGCTGACCCGCACCACAACCGCGTCGGCCCCGCGCACAAGCGCAGGGCCGACGGGAGAGGACGGCCGGTGAGCGGGTCGCCTCTCCGGGAGCACACCCGGCGACCTTTCGGGGGCCCACCCGAAACAACATTCCACTAGCAGAGAACGATATTCTCACCGGAATTGCCCCGCTGCCCGCCGACTCAGCTCAGGGAGCCCCCATGACCTTGCACCGCATCGAAATCGGCCTGGTCAGCGCCGACAAAACCCTCGCCGACTACTACGCCGCAGTCTTCGAGCTCGAAGAGCTCCCGGCCCTGGAATCCAGCTCCGGCACGGTCCACCGCCTCCAGGGCCCCGGCGCCGTCATCAAGGTCATGGTCCCCGCCCAGCCCCCCACCCCCGCCCAACCGGTCACCCCCTTCATCGCCGCCACCGGCCTCCGCTACCTCACCCTCGCCGTCACCGACCTCGACGCCACCCTCACCCGCGTCAAGTCCCACAACGGCACCGTCGACCTCGGCCCCCTCGAAATAGCCCCCGGCCTCCGCATAGCCATAACAAAGGACCCCGACGGCAACACCATCGAGATCGTCCACGAACCCGTCTGACCAGCAAGGCAAGTCGGCGTTGGCATCGTCGCTGCCTTGCTCCTGCCGAAGCAAGCGCAGTTACTTCGTCTGCTCTCATCGACGCCGTAAGCCGCAAGGAGCCGCTCAGGCAACTCCTCGCCGCAAACACCCGGTGGCGTTCTCCACAAGCGTGATCTGCGGTCGTGAGCATCCGACTTCGAGCCTGGCCTGCTTTGTCGTCAGGCCGGCATCAACCCGAAGTGCCGTCCTCACGCCCCAGTTCTCGCCGTGCGGCCGGTACGGGCATGCGGATACTCCGGCGTCGGACGTTCATCCGTACGGGGAATCATTGTGGCGATTCCTGGAATGCAACCACCTCTGCTGTCTTCGTACTGGCTGTGAGCCAGGGGATGCGCCCGCACCCCCGGCGGCAAACGCGTCTGGTGCGACATCGCGGTCGACAACGCGATCGGCGAGGACCCCTCGCCGGGGCGTCACCTGCCCCATCGCTTCGAGCGCAACCGACGATCGTTGGTGACCACCTCAGGAGCCCGCCGGCCGGCGCCTGCCGTGTACGCCGAGTACACGATAGGCGTTCCTGAAGCGGTCGTTCCCCCGTACCGTGACAACAGGAACCCGCACCTGGAGCACCTATGAGTGATCAGACGATGGGTCAGCGGCTCTACGACCTGCGCCGCAAACGCGGCATGAGCCGCCGCGAACTGGCCGCTGCAGTCGGAATTTCCGTTGATACACTCAAGAGCATCGAGCTCGGCCGCCGCCAACTCGACCGGTACAGCCTCATTCAAAGTTTCGCCGACGCGCTGAGCGTGGACGTCGCCGACCTCACCGGTCGGCCCGCCCACCAATCGGGAGCCGTCGGCCGCCACGGCGTCGACGCCATCCCGGCGATCCGCCGGGCTTTGCTGCGAGGACAATTGCCTGTACGACCAAGTGACCGCCCAACCGAAATCGGCACGCTGCGGGCCATGGTCGAACGAGCACATCACCACCGCCGACACGGTAACTACGGCGAGTTGGGGCTGTTGCTGCCGAAACTCCTGGACGAAGCTGCGGATACCGCGGCGGCGCTGGATCGTGACGAGGCATCCGAGGCGTACGTGCTCCTGGCCGAGGCACGCCATGATGCCGCGATGATGGCCAAGAAGCTGGGGCACGTCGATTTGGCATCGGTCGCGGCGAACCTGTCGCTTGCTGCGGCGACGGCATCGGGCGACACGCTGTGGATCACAGCAGCCGCATGGACCCAGGCAGAGGTCTACTTCACTGCCGGTGCGGTGCCGGAGGGCCTGCAACTGATTCAATCGACGTTGGACAGCATCGACGGAATGCTCGGGAACGACCCCGGCGCGTGGTCGATGTGGGGGACCTTGCACCTGCTGGCGGCGCTTGGCACCGCGCAGTGGAAGGAACGGCAGACGGCCCTGGCACATCTCGCCGAAGCCGACCGCGCAGCTGCCATCACCGGCGAACGCGATGATTGTCAGACCGTCTTCGGGCCGGCGAATACCGCCCTGAACCGATTGAGTGCTCACCTGGAACTTGGTGACGGTGTCGCAGCGTTGCGTGTGACGGACGGGGTGGACATGTCTGTGCTGCCGAAAGAGCGGCGCGCCCGTCACCTCATTGACGTAGGTCGCGCGTACATGACGGCCAAACGCGATGGCGACGCGATGGCTGCGCTCTTGCAGGCGAGCCGCCTGTCACCCGAGTACACCCACGCCCACTCGATGGTCCGCGACATGGTGACGACCGCCCTGAACCGCGAGCGAATGACCAGCCGCGAGCCGTTGCGCGCGATGGCACGCCGCATCGGTGCAAAATGACGCCACTTGCGGCGAATCCGGTAGCCGTGTACGGCGAGTACACGAAGAGTTGCCATACGCATCCGATGCTGGGCGTCAGTGAGGTGACACGACCTCGCGCTCAGCGAAGGAGCGGCCCAGTGGTTGTCGACGACGCCACCCCGGAACACCGGGTCAGCATGCTGCGATTGGACATCTACCAGGTCGGTGCCTCGGGCACGAGGCACATCCGGACGGTCTCGACTACGCACGGCCCTCCGCAACTGCCACCCCGGTCCCCGCTGAGATGGCCGCCGTGCGAGTGCCCCCGCCACACCGGCAGCGAGACCGAAGTCGCCGGGTGAGGTGCACAACGGCTGGTACGGCCGTTCGCCGGCGGTGCCGGGCGTGCTTGGCGATGCGTCGCGTACGGTCACCGCTGCGCGGGATGTCGGCCCGATGAACGAGAATTCCAACGTGAAGCCGTTGGAGTCGACGCCCCAGACGCGGGCACGGATGAGTCGCCAGAAGAGCCGGAACACACAAGTCGAGCTCGCGTTGCGGCGAGCTCTGCACGCGGCGGGCCTGCGATTCCGCGTGCACCGCAGACCGATTGTCGGGGTACGGAGGGAAGCCGACATCGTCTTCGGGCCGGCGAAAGTCGCGGTATTCGTCGACGGGTGTTTCTGGCACGGCTGCCCCGAGCACGCGACGTGGCCCCAGCGGAACGCGGAATTCTGGCGGAACAAGATCGAGGGGAATCAGCGGCGTGACGCCGACACGGACGCACGGCTGGCTGCCGCAGGCTGGCTGGCCGTGCGGGTATGGGAGCACGAATCCCCCACCACGGCGGCCGTACGGGTGCGTGATGTGGTGATGGAGCGTCGGCCGATCAAGCCGAACCAGTCGCCCCGATCCGAGTAGGCGGTGGTGGGCGCGACGGAAACCGTCGCGCCCACCGGTGAAGTGTGGGACGGTTCAGACGAGATCGGGGAAGTACCCGGTGACCGACCCGTCGGGTGCGCCGATCAGCAGCGCGCGGTCGAGGAAGCTGTTGCTCGTCTCGCAGCTTGTCTCGGGCAGCAGGACACACGCGTGACAGGCGGCAAGGTTGACGTTGTCGACGCCGACGGTTTCCGACTCCATGCACAGCGGATCGTTCGAGCACCACGCTGCTCGGGTGAGCGCCGCTTGCAAACTCTGGACGAGACGGTCGGGCTCACCCTGCGCGACGATGCCCCCGAGGCTGCCCGCCGAGTCGGTGGTGGCGGTGTACAACAGCACCCCCGCCATGTCGCCGCCGCTGTAGAGCCGCTCCCGTAGCGCGGAGGTGGGGTAACCACCGTCCAGGCTCCACTCGTTGATCAGTACGTGGGCGAGGGTATGGAGGAGCAAATACCTCGGTGTGACCGGGGAGTCGATGGGCTGACCAGTGGGCGTGGTCGCACCGCGACGCCGCAGCAGGGCGAGGTGGCTCTCACGTATGCGTTGTGCACGTGCGACGACCACCGGATCGTTCTCCCAGGTCTGCAGCCGATCCGAGTCAAGACGCAGGAACACGCCCTCGCCCATGACCTCGATGGCCGGCAGCCAGTTGATGTCGCCGGACAGCTTCAGGGGGGCCTTTCGCTGCTCCGGGTCGGCTTCCGATGGCAGGTCGCCCCGTACGAAGGACGTCAGCACCCGCACCTCACGCAGGCGTTTCACGAGCATTGTGTTCCGGAGGCCCCAGGGCTGCAGCACCGCAGCGGATCCCTGGGGGGCCTCACAGACGAACGGCTGCCAGTCGGCGGTGAAGCGTTCCGGGTTGCCCATGACGAGGCGTCGGTATTCCTCCTGCCTGAGCGCGGAATACGCCTGAGCTTGTGGTACGTCTTGGTCGGCGGATTGCGGGTCCTGTTCCTCAAGCGCGTGGGACAAGTGCAGGAGGTCCTCGACGGATGCGTTCACACCCCTCAATTGGGCGGGTTGGCTTCGAGCGAACCAGCGAATGACATTGTCCTCCGCGCCGATCAACCTGTTTCGTTCCATCAGCGCGTACAGCCCCTCACCCCACGGCGGGATCGAAAGCGCACTGGCCACCAAGGGGTGCCATACGGTCGACGAGCCGCGTTGCATCGTGCGGGGCGGCAGATCGCATGGCTCGTTCGGTGCGTCCTTGAGCCACGGTCGCTCGCCGCCGCATCGGATGCCGAGTCTCTGGAGCTCCCGGCCGCGAAAAGCGCCTTCCATCGACACCTCCCGTACGCCGCAGGTACAGGCGATGACGACCGAACGAAGGGACGCGGTACTGCCGTTCGTACGCAGCGACAGGTCGCCGCCGCACCGACCACCCGTGTGCCCGCTGTCGCGGTGCAGCCAACGCCAGTAAGGGAAGTCGGAAATGTGACCACGATTGCAGGCCAGGACGAAGCGCGACGGGACGAGGTCTTCCTCGCAGTTGCCGCAACGAGCCTTGCCGGCAGGTGAATTGAACCCACGGAATTTCTGGAGCACTTTGCAACCGGGGCAGGTGTACATCTCCGGGAAGCGGCGTACGTGCACGCCGTCGGTCGCGGTGTCGGCCTCCGGGGCGGGCGGTTGACGGAATGACTCGACCCCCAGAATGCGGGCCAGGCGTCGTTCCCACACGTCCGGCGCCTGGTCGATGTTCCAGGTATCGAGGCCCGACACGATGAAGGACTCGTTGTCCACGGCGATCATCGCGCCGACGCCGTACGTGGTCACCACCTGGCTTCTGCGTACACCGCCGACTCTGCGCAGTGACACGGCGGTGGGTCCCGTTCGGCGCGACCGGCGGGGGCGGGACATGGGCATAGGGTCAGTGCTCCAGGAAAAGGGAGGACTCGGCGTCGACGTCACGCAGACTGCGAAGAGTCGGCCATCCGACGGGGGCGGAGGAATCGTCATCGAAGTCGGCGAGCAGGGCTTGTCGGCGCTTGTCGGAGTAGAGGAGTGAAGCGTTTGCCGCGGCCATGTTGCGCCAGTCCTCGATGAACTGATCGAAGGACTGGGCGGTGGCGGTGTGCTCCTGCTGATTCACCGCGCCGACTCGGCTCAGGACGAGGGGCCGGATCAAGGCGTTGACGTCCTCGACGAAATCCTCGATCTCCGCTGCCGCCTCATTGTGACGGGCGGCCCGCACCAGTATCCGGGTGAGCGCGACGATGACGGCATGCAGACCCCGGTCTCGGGCGCGTGACGAGAAAGGCGTGACGCTGGTCGATTCCACGTCGCGATACAGCGCCGAGTGGAACGCGGGGAAGCTCTCGTAGTGTGAACGGTCACGGGAACGCGCGGAGTTGAACATCACCGCGACGAGCCCGGGGTGCCGGCGACCGACGCGGCTCGTCGCCTGGATGTACTCCGCGGTCGTCTGAGGTTGACCCATCACCGCCATCAGGCCCAACCGACCGATGTCGACGCCGACGGCGATCATGTTCGTGGCGAGAAGGACATCGAGCGTGTCCGGATCGGGCAACTCCCGTTCCAGCTGGCGCAGATGACGCGGGATGGCGCTGGAGTCGGCGCGGCTGCTGAGTTCGATGAGCGCGTCCGCCTTGCGCGGCTCCGTGCCCTCACGTATGGCGAGCATCTCCAGCCGGTCCTGCACGTCGTCCAGCACCTGGAGCTCGGCTGCCGACAGCAGGCGCAGGCTGTTGAAGTAGCCGACGAGAGTCCAGTACGCGTCCCGAACGTCCTCGTCGGCGTCCCCACACGAGGCGGCATGCAGCAACGCGGCATACGTACGCACCAACAAGGTCGCCTGGCTGGTGCTGGGCGTCAACAGGCCCACATACCGCCGCGACGCTTTGTCGCGGCGTGGCGTCTCCACCGCGAACCACGAGTCGCGTGCGTCGAGTCCGGCCGGTGGGAACTGGGCCACCTGACGATCGAACAGCGCGCCGACCTGGTCGGAAGCCCGGCGAATGGTCGCGGTGGACGCGACCACCTTGGGCCGATCCGCGAGGACGTCGACAGCGGTCTCGTACAAGCCGGTCAGGGTACCGAGCGGGCCGGAGATCAAGTGAAGCTCGTCCTGAACGATCAGCTCCGGGGGACGAGGGCCCTCATGACCGTCGGGAGCATCACGGTTGAAAAGGGCGGCGGTATCCGGGTCGCGCGGTAGCGCGGCGAACTTGTCGACCGTGGCGATGACGAGCGTCGGGTGGGCGTCGTAAATCGCTTCGTCGATCAGGTGCACAGGCAGCCCGTCGCCGGACGCGAAGTCGCAGTCGGAGCCGGGACAGCGGACGATCATGCGGCATGTGCTCTGACGTACCTCGTAATCGGCCGCGGTGAGCGGTTCCCCACACCAAGGGCACTTCTCCAACTGGACCGGGTTCTCCCGCTGCAACGACTTGCCCGGTTGCCGGCGGAGTTCCGCGAGACGAGCGTCGGCCCGCTCCAGCTTGTTGGGCGTCGACGACTGCCCCACCCACATACCGATGGAGATGGGTTCACGACCCAACTCGTCAACGTTCTCGACGCGCAGGCGGTCCATCGCGCATATCAGGGCGGCGGCCCGCTCGAACTGCTGAAGCGTCAGCAGACGCAGGGTGTAGCGCATCAGGACGGTCACGCCGCCACCGAAGCGACCGTCACGCAGCCGGCGCAGGAAGGTCGTGAAGGCGACGAGTCCGAGGTACGCCTCGGTCTTGCCGCCACCGGTGGGAAACCACAGGAGATCCGCCACGTTGCGGTCCTCGTGGTCCGGATCGACGATCCCCTCCAGGCACTGAAGCAGGAAAGCGATCTGGAACGGTCGCCAAGTGCCGACTTCGTGCTGTGGCTCGCCGCTCCTGCCCTGACTGATCCACTCGGTTCTGGCGCGTTGGCGCGCCATCGCCTGATTGGCCAGGCGGAAGGCGCGCAGCACGTGGGGTTGGCGACCGTCCCCCAACAGCGCCAGGCCACGCCGCATGCGTGCCAACGCCGCACGGCACAGCTCCAGTTGCTGTTTCGCGGTCTCCTCGTGCTGCGTCCCGGTGAGGCCACGTGCATCCTCGACTCGGGCCTCGATCCACTCCTCGTACCCGGAGAGGAGGTGCCCGAGAGCCGCCATGATCTGGTCGGCGCTGCCCTGTCCGAGGCCCGACATTGTCAATGCCCCGGCGTCGATGTCCGGATTGGAGTCCGTCAGGAGCACATCGTGTGTGGGCACGAAGTCGGTACGGAGGGCCGCAACGGCCGGGCGTGTGGGCATCGGGGCGTGCATCGGCGGCGCGTCCCAGTCCCACGCCACAGATACGCCGTGGCCCGTCGCGAAGACCGGTGCGTGCCGGTGCAGCAGACGGCTGAGCGCCAGTTCCTCGTCGACGGCGCCGAGCCGGGACGGTCGTTCGATGAACGGCCGGGTGTCTGGCAGCCCGCGTACCTCCAGCTCGGGTTGAAAGAAGCAATAGGCGTCCTGCAGGTCGTACTCGCCGGCTGTGAGGACATTGACCACGGTCACGGTGACCGTCACGGTTCCGTCCGGCGCGGCGGAGCGGACCAGTGCCCGCCACTCCAGGCCGTCGCACAACAGACCACGTCCCGAGTTCGCCGTGCGCACGTTGAAATCGACCGACTTGCCGACGACTTGCACGCGACGCCAGCGTTCCCTTTGCTGCTCCACGCTGCGCGCCGCGCTGCGACGCGGTTCGACGGGCTCGCCGCTCGCGTTCTCGGGCGCGTAGCGAGCCGCCTGCACCGTGAGCGTGAGCAAAGGGCTCTCGACCGGGTCGACCGTGAAAGTCAGGCCCATGGACGACGGCTTCCTGAGGTTGGTCAACGCCACCCCGGCGTCGGCGGTGCCCTCCTCGCCGTCGTCGCCGGACACTACATCGGGCGGGGTACCTGTACCGTCTTGGTCGGCGAACACCGGCGTCGCCTCGGGGGTTTCCCTGTCTGCCGACGCCTGTGGGAAGAGCACCCCGATCGGGTAGGCGGTGACCGGAGCGTCGTCGGTCAGGACTTCGTCCGGGCCATCGTGCGGGCCGAGGAGATCGCGGCGCAGCGCCGTGCGGAGTTCGGTACGCAGGGCGTAGTGCGCTGCGTGCGGATCCGAGGTCACGGGTGGCGGTGTCCTTCCGGAAGAGAAGTGGCGTGCGTCCAATCGAAGCGCCCGAGTCCGCTCAGGCGCGGAGCGAGCCACACACCTCGATCGCCCAGGCCGAGGCGTTCGGTGAGGTTGCGAGGGCCGGCGACGGTCTCCAGGGTGTCGATACGTACGTCGGTGATGCGGCAGGGCCAACGTTGAACGTTATAGGTGCGGTTGAGTTTGAGAACGTGCCACAGCGACCGGCGGAATTGCTCCGAGGCGACACCGATCGACCGGCCGGCATGGAAGATGCCGTATGGCGGGGTTTCCGTGTCCGTAGCAGGCAGGTCGTGCAGTCGGTGCAGTTCCACGGCGTCGCCGATGTGAACGTTGATCCGGAGATACTGCTGGGTCCCTTCGTGGGCAGCGACGGACTCCCCGGATCCAGGCGGGATTTCGTGGCACACGTCGCGGTCGTCGAGTTCGATGCCATTGCGTGCCCAGTTCTGCGCGCCCTTGGTGTACCAGCGGTCGGTCTGCTTGTGCTTGCGCAGGTTCCACGTCTCAGGACGCGCGAATTTGTAGATATCGTCTCGTGCACGGGTCATCGCCACGTACAGAAGACGAGCCTCATCGGGCACGTCGACGTCGGGTCGGTCGGACAACGCCTGGGGCTCGACGATCAAAACGCGATCGAACTCGAGTCCCTTCGCTCGGTGAACCGTGGAAATGAGCAACCGATGTGCCGGCGCGGCCGTGAGCTCGTCGGGGAGCGCGTGGTTTGTCAGAGCGCGGTGCAGTGCCTCAAGATCCAAGCTGCCGCGCGGCCCTGCGGCGCAGCGTCGCAACGCAGTCCACACACGGTTCGAATCGAAATTGCCGGGCACCACGCCCAAGCTGTCGAAGCGTTCGTGCGTCAGCCCCGCGGCGCTCGTCGAGAGCAGCAGATCCGCGATCCAAGACGGTGCCGGTCGGGCCGTCGGCGATTGCTGCATGCGATGCTCCACACCCTGCGCGTGCAGACACTGCGAGAGATACAGGACCTGCCCGTTGTCACGACACAGGATCGCCGACGTGCCGTCGAATTCTCGCAACGATGCCAAGGTGAAATCGTCCGTGAGACTCCCGAAATACTCGGTTCCCGCCAGGGTGGCGCACAGCTCGGTGTGAATTGCCTGTGCCTGCTTGGCAGCCTCACCGCTGTCACCCGGGAGGTTCTGCAGAGCGGCGCCGAAAGGCAGTGCTATTCGGGACAGGGGTGTGCGAGTCCGGAAATTGTCGCTGAGAGTCACTTCGGTCAGCTCGTCGCCGAAGGAATTGCGTACCCAGCAGATGAAGCGGTTCACCTCGCCGGCTCGCTCGCTCGGGTCTTCCACCTGGAAGCCGTAGATTGATTGCGCGGCGTCGCCGACGATCGTGAACCCGCAGTTGTCCCTGTGCTGGTCAAGAAGCGTCTCGACCATCTCGCGTCGCACACCGACGAGGTCTTGGACTTCGTCGATGATCACGTGGGCGGGAACGCCGAACTCGGATGCCTCCAGAACGTCTGCCGCGATGGCGTTTGTCGCCATGGTGATGCGATCGGCGTAGCTCGTCCCGGCCAAGGCGTCCCGCTGCGGATTCTCCAGGCGAAGAACCGACAAAGCCCAACTGTCGAAGGTCTGGGCCCGCACCCGGCGGGCCGATTCGGCATCGCGGTCGATGCGCTCGCGCAGTTCACGGGTCGCCGCCCGTGAGAAGGTCAGGACCAGGATTTCGGCCGCCTTCAGCTCCTCCGTACCCGTCAGGTATTCCAGGCGGTGGATGAGCGTCGTGGTCTTGCCTGCACCCGCACCTGCCGTGATCAGTGTCCTGGCACCCCAGGGTTGGCTGACGGCAAGACGCTGGGCCGGGGTGAGTTCCACGCCCCCGATAGGCGAGAAGGTCACCGGTATCACACTCGATTCCACAGGTATTCGAACTCGGTGAACGCCAGTTCTTTGTCGTAGTTCGTGATGTTGTCGCGCACGTTGAGAATCAGACAGGTGTCCTTGCCGCCGTTGCGGGGACCACGCAGGCCGCGGCCGACCATCTGCTGATAGAGGTTCGGGCTGTAGACGGGGCGGGCGATGATGACGGCGCGCGTCGCGGGAGCATCGAATCCCTGCGTGAGAACGCCGTAATTGGTGATGACGCGGATGCCGCCCTTGCGGAAGGCATCGATGCACTTTCGGCGGTCGGCGGTGGGCATCATCGCGTCGATGGCCCTGGCGCGGATGTCGAGATCACCGAGTTTGGCTGCCAGGAATTTCGCGTGAGCCACGGATGTAGCGAAGACAAGGATCGGCCAGTCTTTGGGCAATTTGGTGATCTCGTCGATTAGCATTTGGTTGCGGATTTCGTCCTCCGCGAGGCGCTGTTCGGCGCCCTTGGGAAGATAACCGCTGAATCGTTCGACCTTCATCAATTCCTCGTGGTCGAGGTAGGTCTTGGCGCCCTGAAGTTCACGGTGCTCGACCTGCGACAGAACCCCCAAGGACTGTAGGTAAGGGATCGGGTCGCCCGGGAAAATCCCGTCGTCCAGGCGACGGTCGCCGAAGCGCTGGACCAGCAGTCGGGTACGCTCTGTGTCCTTGACGAAAGGTGTGGCGGTGAGGCCCACCAAGTGACGTTCGGTGTGCCAGTGGGTCAGGCCCAAGTTCCGTAGGAGTTCGGTGTACTGGGGGGCGTTGGCAACGTGCGCTTCGTCGATGATGACCAAAGACGCCTGGCGCAGCCATGCATAAGATTCCGTGTTCAAATGGATGCGCAGTTTCGCATCCATCGCCACGACCAAGTGCGGACGCCCTGACACCGGTGTCGCGGAGTTGGAGCTCCACAGCCGGTCGATCACGAGTGGCTGATCGGCCCCTACTTTCTCCCAGACGAATTTCCACGACTGCACCGCCTGTTCGCACAGCTCCTCGGTCTGTGCGATCCAGAGGATTGGCCCAGAAGGTATGCCTTGTGCGCGTACCCACCGGATCACGCCTTCTGCCGTCACGCGAGTCTTGCCGGCGCCAGTGGGGAGACTCAGCATTGCACGCTGCGGAGTGGGGCGCATCAACATTGCGGTGAGGTTTGATGCCAACAACTCCTGATACTGGTGCAGAGCCGGGAACTCTGTCGGTCCGAGTACCTCGATGCGCTCTGCGGGAGAGGGGGCACGGCTTCCGGCAAAGGAATCGGGGAAGCCCAAGTCGGCCACGAACTGGAGAGCCTGGCGACTACCGTTGAAATGTTGTGGCGCAAGTGGGAATTGCGCCGCTATATCCTTGGCATAGTGGTGGAGAATGCGCTCGTCGTGCGCGTTGTATGCCATTTCCGCGAGTCGCCGCGCGTCCGGTTCCCTGCCTGTCTCGGAGATCTCGCTGGCCAGGTATCCAGAGGGCAGCCCCCGCCGCAGATCCTCCTCGTCGATCATCATGGCGATCTTGTCGATCACGCTTTCAGAGCGGCGAATGCCGTCGAGCCGCGCTTGGTAGGCGCGATCCGCCTGCTGCTGCCGGTGACGTTCGATGAGTGTGCGACAGCCGGCCGGGCCCAGCCCCCAGCCGAACTCGCGGTCGGCGATGACGAGGGCTTCCTCGGAAGACGCGTCGGCCTTGACCAGGACCGTGTTCTCCTGCTTCGTGCCGTCGATAGGCGTCTCCCGCGTGCCGTTGGGGGTTCGCACGATCTCCTGGATATCCGAACAGCGTTGAAGGGAGAGCCCGTTGGCGCGATTGCCCAGGCGTTGCCGCAGTGGCGGGTACTCGTCGACCAGCGAGACAGCCTCGCCCACCGGAACCGCGTTCACACGCTTCTCGACCACGTCGGAGACCCGGCGCATGCCCCACTGGGTGATCATGTGTTCGGCTTGCTCGCGGTCTCCCGCGGCATCGACAAGCAGGGCGGGGTGCTTCTCGCGGATCAGCTCCTGATATTCGTCCTGGGTCATGGCAACGGCGATGTCACCGTCGGGGCGCATCTCCCATGTGTTGCCGACTCGGCACCGGACGGTCGGCTCCGCCTCCACGAGTTCCAGGGCAACGCGGATGAGCGTCGCGTATGCGAAGCCCACAAGCTTGTCGTCCGTGCTGCTCTTGGCGAGCTCCAAGAGCTCCGACCACGCACTTGGCTCGACCTCATCCACCGAGGCCGGCAACCGCAACCGGCGTGCCTTTTCGGGGGCGAGGCGCGTCGCCACGGGCAACACATTCGAGTATGCGGCGAGTTGCGGGCCGACAGCTTCGGACAAGGGACGAATTCCCTTGGACGTATGAACCGTTCCTTGTGTCCGCAGCAGCCAGCGGATCGGGGACTCGACGGCCACCCGGGTGCCGGCGTTGCGGCCGATCTGTCGTACCCATGTCTCGACGATGCCTTCGGTCGGCGTGGCCTCCAGGAAAGCGGCCTTCCCCTCGGCACTCAGGTGGGGGAACAGATGAAGCGGACCGGCTGTCGGGGAACCCTCCAGGCGCACAGTGGTCTTCATGATGCGGGACTCGGTGGTTTCGAGGCTTTCGAGGTACTCCTCGTGCACCGCGCCGTGGTAGTCGTCGAACCACGAATCCCGCTCGGGACGATGGCTGATGCCGGGCCGATCCCGCACGCCGAGTTGCTGCAGCACCGCCCGGTCGTGGAAACCGAGATCGGCGGCGATATCCGCGTCCCGCGAGCCGTCACCGGGGACCACCGGTCCGGGCAACAGGCAGTCCTTGAGCGGGTGGAACGCCCCTCCCATGGTTCGCACGCGCAGAACCTCGGCGAAGTTCGGGACTTTTTCGCGGACGGCGGGCACTTGGGTCGTTCCGCCCGCACTGCTCAACAGCTCCCAGAAGCGGGCCCACGAGTCGGAGGAGTAGCGCTCGAAGCCTTGGTCGAGCACGCTGTGGAAGCGGCCGCGCGTGTCCGCGTCGCGAATACCGAGCCGGTCGAGGTGCCTCAGCATCGACGGCTCGTCGGAGATGCGCCCGTCGACGTAGACCAAATCGTCGCGAAGTCCGTCCCCGTCCGTGTAGCGGCGGAACACCTTTCCGGCGACGGCGGCGACGAATCCGTGGTCCGCCGTCAACACGATGCGGGCCTGCCGGGCTTCCGCCAGGTCGCTTGTCGAAAGCTCGTCGAGGAGATGCGAGAGCAGGCGGATCGCGGCTGCGGATGCCTCGTGCGAACCGTCCTCGACCAAGGCCTCCAGCCAGGCGCGGATGCCCTGGATCTCCTGCTTGGCAGCACCGAGGATGTGATTGGTCTTGCCCCGGCGGTTCTTGGTGGCGTCGATGGAGTGGTGGACCCAATCACGGGGTCGTTTGTCGTACATCCTCCACAGATTCAGCGCGACCGTGCTCAGACCGTCGGGGTGTACGCGGATTTGGCTCGGCGTCCGCAGCACGCCGTCCTGGTCGGGAAGGGACGGACGAACCGCCGCACGGGCCCACACGAGATCGGTCAGCCGGGCGCAAGCCCAGTTCGGCGACTCCTTGGTGCGTCCCGGAAGCAGGGGGAGATACGCACCCGGGTCGTCGGCCTCGACCAATGGGGGGAGCGAGTCGACGATCAAGTCGGCGGCGACGCGCAGCAGTTCCTCATTGAGCGGGCTGCCGGTCAGCAGGTTTTGGCGGTCCTCGTTCGTCTTCCACGCGGCGTTGAGGGCGCCGCTGAGGGTCGTCTCGTACTTGGTCGGGAAGAAGGACCAAAACCTGCCACGCTCGTTGGGCACACCCAGGATCTCGGAGTCGGGCCTCTTTTCGTATTCCGGAACGGCCCAGGAGACGTCGATCCGGACACGGTCGTGCAGCTCGCCCGCCGTGCCTCTGGCTTCGTCGGTCACGGCGTGCGACACCGAGAAGACGCGGAACTTCCTCTCATTGAGGTGTGCGCCTCCGCGTGACTCGCGCACCGTGTGACGGATGTCGTGGTGTTCGACCGTGATCTCGCGGCGGAGCTTGGGCAACGACCGGATGTCCTCAAGGACGACGGTGCCCACGTGGTGGGAGAAGAGCGGGAACTGCACGGGGAATTCCTCGCGGTCCCCATCGAGGCGAGGCGTCTTCCTCGGCTGATGGATGTCGCCCCCGAGCAGCTTTGCGGCTCCTGGCAACAGGGGCAGCCGGACCACGGTGGTCGCCCATTCCAGCAGCTCGCGCAGGTAGGGGTCACGCGCGCATTCGGCTTCGACGTCCAACGGTCGAGCCAGGCGCAGCACGGGTGTCTCCCCGACCGTCGTGAGCGGAGGCTCACCGCGATCCGCGCGACCTTTGTTGACGGCCGCGAGGATCTCGACCGCCGACCAGGAGGCGTCAAAGCCGAAGGAACCGGAGGTGCTGAAGAACTGCGGGGTACGGGTCACGGAGAGGACGGACTTGATGCCGACCCCGAACCGGCCGATCTGGCCGCCACGCTTTCGGGAGACACCCATGCGCAGGATCGTGTCCGCGCCTTCGGGGGTCACTGGCGTTCCTTCGTTCGCGCAGTACAGATGCTCCTCGGTGAGGATCACGTGAATGCGTCCGCCGTCGTGGTCACGCAACTCGTCGGCTGCGTTCTGGACCAACTCGAAGAGCTGGCGGTCGCCGTAGCCGCCCTGGTGGATGCGGCGCTCGCCGTTGGCGTCCTCTTCCACCCGGTCGGGATTGAACGCGTAGGTGCCCCGGGCTCGTTCGGTGAGTTCGGCGATCTTGCGCAGAACCGGCCCGTTGGGAAGGCCCGGTCGCGTGAAGGCTGTGAAGACCAACGCTGTTCTCCTGAGATCGGTGTGCGGGCAGAGCAGTCGCTTGATTCGCGGCCATGGTCAAGCCCCGCAAGACCGCGTGGATCGGGTCTCGCGAGATTGAGTGAAGCCGGACTTTGTGCTAAACGCGCACACGCGGGCTTGGCCAAGTGCTGTGGCCGAGTGGCAACTGAGAGTGACGATGGTGGTCGTGCGCGAGCGAGCCCCCCAAGGCTGCTTGTCGCCGCGTCGACGAACGGTGAGCCACAGCCCCCAGCTGCGGTCGGTCACCGGACCCCCGATGGGCGACGAGAGTACTGATCGAACTTGGGCTTGTCCAGAGGCAGTTCCATCGGCGGTTCGAGCGATTCGCTTACGACGAGAGCGAGTTCGCGCCGTGATCGTGGGAGGCGCAGCGTGAGGAGGGGTGCCGTCTCTCTATGGGATCCGTTCACCGCGTTCGATGACAACGATTTTTGACACATGAAGAAGCGTCAAAAGTGCCTGGTAGCATGCCGTTTGCAGTCCCGCAATCCGCCCGTACGGAGCAGGGTGATGGGATGGTCGAGTACGACGGGATGAGGATGACGACAGAGCCAAAAGGAGAACCGTTCGGCCCGTGGTTGGGCCGGCAGCTTCGGCGGGCGGGGATCACCCAGGCGCAACTGGCGCTTGAGCTCGGGAAGACACGGGCCGCGGTCTCGGCGTGGATCACGGGTCGCGCGGAACCGCGCGAGGACACCAAGGTCGAGATCGCGAGGATCCTCGGAACGGACATCACGTCGCTCGTGACCCGGACCGCCGACATCGCGACCGTCCCCCTGACCTGGCGGCATCGCCCGGCACACAGCGACGGCGGCCGTGAGTACGGCAACGTCGCGGCGTTCGCGTTCGACGCGGATCTGTCCGTTCTCGCCCGTGAGGCCACCCAGAATTCCCTCGACGAGCGGCGCGATCCCGCGGCTCCGGTACGCGTCCACTACTCGCTGCACGAGTTGAGCGGGCAACACCTTGACGCATTCCTGACGGCCGTGCGGTGGCAGGAACTTGCTCCGCACTACGAGGAGGCCGCCGCAGGGGACCAGAAAGTCTCCCGGAGCCTTCGCTGGGCTCTCGACGAACTCGCCCAGACTCGCACGATGTTGCTCCTTCGTGTGGACGACTACAACGCCTCGGGTCTGACCGGACCCGAGTACGGCGACGGGCGGTTCGCGGCGGTCGTTCGCCGCACGTTGGATTCACACAAGGCCAACCGCGGGCGGGCCGGCGGGTCTTACGGGTTGGGCAAGGCAACTCTCTGGGCGACAAGCCGTTTTGGTCTCGTGCTGATGAACTCGACGTTGTCCGAGCCTCACGAAGGGCGTATGCATCGACGCGTCATCGGCCGACTCGACCTGCCCTGGCACGCCGTCGACGGCGAGGCGTTCGCGGGGCCGGCCTGGCTCGGGGAGCCGGACACCGACCCCACTCACAAGGGCGTCGTCCGATCATGGTGGGCCGACGAACAGGCTGTCCACGACCTGCACTTGGGCCGCGTAGGCGACGATTCCGGGACATCTTTCCTCGTCGTCGGTGCCCACGACGCCTCCGGCGACGCCGAGGAACTGCAGGAGATGCACGATAAGCTCGTCCGTTCACTCGCCGACGGGTTCTGGGCCGCGATGGTTTCCGGACAGGCCGCCGGGCCGCTGTTGGACGCGCGGGTCACCACCCTGCGCAACGGTCAGGTGGTCATCCCGGAGGAGCGCGTCGACCCGCACGCGCATCATGCCGCCCTTTCCCGAGCCCTCCAGGCGTACCTGGACGGAGCGACCGTGGAGGGCATCACGGCCGGCGATCAAGTCGCCCGGGTCGAGGTGCCGCTTGTCGTCACGCCGCTCAAGGGCACAGGCCGCTCCCGGGACAAGGGACGAGAACACTGTGCCGTTCTGCTGCTCACCCCCGCCGACGACGGGGACGAGCGCTTCAACCGTGTGGTGTGCATGCGCGGCAACCGCATGACCGTCACGGAACACCGCCCCCGCGACCTTCCCTTGGGCACCATGCCTTTTCAGGCGGTTCTTCTCGCCGGTCACGCCACCGGCTGTGCCGGCGAAGACGTCGACGCGGCCGAGGCCTTCCTGCGTGCGTCGGAACCTCCCGAGCACGACCGGTGGGATCGTACCGAGGAGCTGACGACAGCGTACGAACGTGGTGCGTTGAGCCGCATCAAGGAGTTCCGCCAAGAGATCGACAAGGCCGTGCGAGCGCTCGCCGTCCGTCGAGAGGAGAGCAGCAGCCGTAAAGGCCCCGCCGTACTGCGCGAACTCCTGACCCTGGACGGCGGAGTCGGCACGGAAGCAGCCGGCCGCCGCACGGGTTTCCCGACTGTGCGAGCGATCAACGCCCACATCGAGGACGACGGGGCATGGAACGTCACGGTCTCGTTGAAGGTGCCCGCCGCGGACGATCCGTGGCTGCTCACCCCCGTCGCCAAGTTCGACGTCCGCTCGGGAGGACGACCGACCGTGGAGTGGTCGCTTCTAGTCGGTTCGGACAGCTGCCGTGCCGAAGGAGGCAACATCGTTGTCTCTCCGGGGGTTCGCACCGCCGTTTTCACCGGGATCACCAATCCCGCCACTCATCCGGTGCGCAGCGGCTTCGCCCGCCTCACCGTCGACGTCCTCAAGGCTCGTGGAGGTCACGAGTGAAGCCGGTCTTCCCTTATCCGACACTCTTCGGCGACATCGCCGTCGAGGTCCTGTCCGTCTCCGTGGACGGTTCCCCTCTCCCGTACGCTCAAGTGTCCACCGCCGAACGCACGGTCGCGCTGCATCGGTCCGGCCGCGAGTCGTGGGCGCAGGCCGATCTGCGCGTCAGAGTGCGACTCCCGGAAGCGGAACTGGCCGAGCAACGATGGTCGGACGTGGTCTGCCTCGCGGTGCTGACCGAGAAGACGACGAACGCCCGTACCACCGCCCGGCTTTCCCGAGACGAAACCGGTGACTGGCAGGGCACTGTCGAACTGCATCGTGCGCACCACCTGCGCCGTGCGTCTCTGGGGGTGAGCGTGGTCGCCACCGTCGACGGGATCGCCGGACGACTCATCGGCACGGCCGAAGACGACTGGTACGTCGACCTCATGGAGTCCACGCCCACTCGTCGACGTGAGATCGAGATCGTCGAAATCGATTTCCGCGACGGACCGCACGCGTGGCTGCGGCCGTTCCAGGACTCTCCGTGGATTGTCGAGACCAGCGACGACACACCCAAGGTGTACCTGAACACCGCGGGCGTCGAAGGCCTGATCGATGTGTTGCACAGCGGTGGTGCGACCTCGCAGGCAAGCCTCGTACGGGATATGGCGGCGAGTCAGATTGCCCAGGACGCATGGATCGCGATGTTCCACACAGCGATCAGCGATCTCGACGTGGACGAGGACGGGACACCCGTCATGCCCACGGGCTGGCGCGAATCCGTCGTCCGGACGATGCTTCCCGACGTCCTTCCGGACCGCCAACTCACCGATGCTCTCTACGAGATCAACGAACGCCGCACCAGTGGCGCCGGCTGGTCCCAACTCCAGACAGGTATTCAGTTCGCGGCCGGCAAACGCAGCCGCATCGCCAGGAAGCTGACCCAGGCCGTGCGTACTGCCGGACGCGGGACGAGCGGAGCCGCCCGATGACCACGACAGCACCCCACGACATCCCGCCCGTGCTGGGCCTGCTTTCGGACGCGGTGGCGGCCAAGCACCTCAGCCGCGGCATGCAGAGCGGGCAGGAGAGGCCACCGCAAGTCGCCTTGCGCAAAGTCGCACAACCGCTGCCCTGGGCGGAGAAGCGCGGACGCACCGCCCCGATACGGGAGTTGATCGACGAGGCGATGCACCGTTTCGCGGACCGACGCACCGCGGCCGACGGGTGGCTCGCCCCCAGACTGCACGCGACGCTGCGCATGACCCGTGCCGAGGCCGCCGACCGCCGTCTCTGGAATCACATGGCCATGCTTATCGCACCGGACTATGTGGTGTGGCGCCACAAAGGAAAGGAGATCGCCGAAGCCTCGCGCTTCAGCGGTATTCACTACACCCAGGCGTTCTCGCGTCTGTGGTGGGTGGCGGAGCTCTTCCGTGACGGCCCGGATTACAAGCCTGTGGTGACCGCCTGTCAGGTTCAGGACCTCCTCAACACCACCCTGCGCCTCGACGTGATCGATCATCGCCCCACGGCACTTGCGATCGTTCGCGTATTGCAGGACCTGCCGGCCGACGCGACACGGCTCGGAGACCGGATCAACGCTTTGTCGGCGGCCGTCAACGCGGCCGGCAGCACATTGATCTACGACGTCCTGGCGCCGGACGCCCCGGCGGACACCGAGGCATTGCTCGACTGGATCGCCGACGCCGAACACGATCCCGACGTGCCGTGGGAACGCCTGCCGGACGGACCCGACGACGGCCGTGTGGACGCCCATGCCGTGAAGAGACTTGCGGAATTCTTTGCAGGGCTTCTTGCCGAGGCGCCAGTTCGCGAACGAGGCAAGAAGGAGAATCCGTAAGGAGCTTCCCACGTCGGTTCCGAGAGGAACCGCGTCATCCGTCCTTGCGCTCGGGCGGCAGCCACTCGCGCAGTCGCTTCCACACGTCTTCCGTGGGCGGTTGCAGTCCGAGTGCGGCGCTGAGGATGTGCACGCCCAAACGCGGCGGGACGGCGTTGCCGATCTGCTGGGCAAGCCCTTTGCCGCGCCACGGGTACGCGCGCGGGAACGTCTGGAGACACCCGGCCTCGGCGTCGGTGAAGCGACCGAGATCGTTGCCGGCGCTGTCGACCAGCCGGTTGCGAGAGATCTTCCCGGTGACCGTGGCGGACGGCAGCGACGAATCGCGGCGCCCGCGGGCCCGGGGATCGCCTCCGCTGCCGTAGTTCGAGACGACCACGAACTTGTCCGTGCGATCGAGAGCCTGGCCCATGGAGACATAGGGATGGAGCTCCGAAGGCCCAGCCTGCGGCTTGACGCCCTTGTGGTAGCGCTGATGTGTCGGAGCGGGAAAACGGGGTGTCGATCCCAGACGGGCGATCAGGACGGCCCGGCGACGTGTCTGCGGGACGCCGTACTCCTCTGTGCGAAACACGAACGCGCGTGGTTCGGAGCGTGGTTCGGTCATTGCCAGAGGAAGGTGCAAGTCGTCGTCCCGATCCGTGGATTGCTCAGAACCCGGCCGCGACCGGACGGGGAACCGGTATCCGATGCGTTCGAGGATTTCGCCCATCGCCTCCCACACGGGGAGCACCGCCGGAACCTGCTCCAGGACGATGGCCTCATAGGGGCGACCCAGAAAGTGCGCGTGAAGAGCCCATTTCAAGGGCTGCAGAACGAGTGCTGTGCGTTCGTCGTCGAACGCCTCGGCCTCCTTCAGGACGAGATCCAGGTCATCCGGGTCGGTGGCCTCGCCGAGCTTCGTCACGAGCGCCAAAACGTCGTACAGCGCCCGTCGTCCGGCTCCTGAGCCGGCCACGGTGAACGTCTGGCAGGGCGGGCCGCCGGTGAGGACGGTCGCGTCCTGGAAGGGAGCGACTTCGGGGTTGTAATCGCGAACATCACCGTGCACGGTCTGCAATCCGGCGGCCGCGCGGGTGAGACAGGCGTCGTCGTCCCATTCGATCCCGACGGCGGGAACGTCCAGAACCTGGGCAGCGACATCGAGACCCCCCGGACCGGCGAACAGATCCACGATCCGGGAACGCGCAGGTGCGGGCCGATCGGACGGAGATTCGGCCATGGGCGTCGAGTCTAGCGTCACGATGCGTGACCCAGGGCAGGGGTGCCATCACACGTAAGTACTCGATGGATGGACCGCCCCAGTGCCTCCGCGAGGGGTGGGGGAGTGGCATGCCCGACCTGACGATACCGGGACGTCTTCCGTCCCACGAAGCCCCAACTCGTCGGGAAGCCTTGCAGCACCGCCACCTGTTCCACCGTGAGCGCCATCATGCCCGCGCGACCGCGCTCCGGATCCCACACGAAGTCCGGGCCCGGTACGGCGTCTGCCACAGTGCCACCGTCAACGCCCATGCGCGCCCACACCCTCTTCGACCCCTTCGGGCCGAGGTCGGCGCCCCCTCGATTGAGGGATCCGCCGACAATGGTCGGCGCGATGCGGTCGGCCTGCGCGGCCCACACAGCCGCGCCGGGCCACCCGCCGGCGGCCATGGAGTCGCTTAACGCCGCGCCGACCGTGACAGGCGGATCCAACACGCGCTCCGGGAGGGTAAATTCGTCCATCGCGTCACCCTTGAAAGCGATCAAGAATCCGACCGGGCGATCCTGCGGGACACGGTAATCGGCGGCGTTGAGGATGAACCACTCATGCCGATAACCGAGATGCTCCAACTCTTCCTTGACGAATCGCCGGAGGGGTTCGTACGACTCTTTCGTCACGATATGCGGCAGATTCTCGAAAAGCACCGCGCGAGGCTGGACGCCGTACACCAACTCGACCGCCGCACGAAAGACTTGGACCGAAGTGTCCTTGTTTTCTGCTCGGTGAACCGCAGCGGTGCCCTTGACACGAGGAAGACCGCCGGCCAGCAAATCCACGTCATACACCTGCTGATGATCGACGGGATCGAAGCGGAGGAGATCATCCTCGCGTACATCCCATGCCGGCCGATTGATATGCAACGTCGCGCACGCATCCGGCCATTGATCGAGTAACAAGATGGGATCGAAACCCGCCCGCTCCAACCCCAGAGACAGACCTCCCGCACCCGCACAGATTTCGAACGAGCGAAGACGCCTGCCCTCAACGGTTCCGCGCGGTGAGGGGACCGATGCCAGGTTTACGTCGATGGGCGCGTAGGCGTGCGGCCCGAGGCCGAGAGAAAGTTGGTCCGTACTCCTCACAGCCACGCCCCACCGGTCGTGGCTTGCGGCGTATTGACAGATGTGCCAGGCGGGTTCGCCGTCGGCGGTGTCATGGCGACCGCTGTCAGGAGCCGGACCCGCCAGTTTGCTGTTGTCATACCCCGCCCCGGAACGCGCGCCCACAACCAACCCAGCAGACCTTAGCGCCCGATCGCCCGGGAGATGGGCGAAGCGACACTTTGCCTCGACGGGGGCCGTGCGCGCGGGAGGCGGGGGCTGTTCAACGGCACTTCCACCGCGTGCAACTCACCCTACGGCTCCGGCAAGTTGCTCATTCAGGCCGGTCACCACGCGGTGACTTGGAGAATGTAGACGCGTTCGTGGCGGGGGATCGTCTGGTAGACGAACATGCCATCTGTCACGAGTGCGGTTCCTCCGGGCGGGGAGGTGCTTTCGTACGCTGCGCCGTGGACGTACAGTGCTTCGGCAGCGCGGACCAGCTCGCCGGCCTTCTCCTCAACCTGCAGGATCAGTGTCGGCGGGGCGCCGGCGGTGACGTGCTCCTCGCTCGGATCGTATTCCCACGCCCAACTCACGCCGTGGCCTCGCGGGCTTCGGCCAGCACCGTGAGCAGTGCCTCACGCGCTGCCGCCCACGCGGGATCCCGGCGGTCGAGGGTCTGCAGGGCGTGCTCGGCTTCGCGTCGGCGCGCAAGGAGGTCGGGTCGCCGCTCGATCTCTACTTCGCCGGCCCAAATCGTCAGCCATCCGCGGATCGGCCCGAGGCTGCCTGCTTGGGCGGCCAGCTGGAATGCCTCGTTCTTCTGCCGTTCCATCTCGGCCAGACGATGTGGTGCCAGACGTGCCAGCGCCAGGCGCAGCGCGTCCGGAGACCGCTCCGGCCGGGGCAGTTCGCCTTCGTGGTGTCCCGCCGAGGCGCTCATGCGACCGCTCCTTTCCGCATCCCGGTTGTCCCCGGGATGACGCCGCCGGTCACGGTCAGGGTGACCGAGACATGCCCGTCCACGAAGCCGCGGAGCAGCAGTTCGCACAGCACCGGCATCGACTTCACGCCCGCGCGGCGCCGTGCCACATCAGCGCGTTCCCACACTGTGTCGGGCAACGGCCCCGTTCTACAGCCCGCCCGTCCCACTCCGTTCCGGGTCGGCCCCAGAGCGCCCTGCGGCGGCGCCTCGATGCTCAGTCGGCCTTCGGTGAAGGCCGACAGCAGCGCCCCCAGGACTCCCGTCCGATCCAGGCCGTACTCGCCGGCCCGCAAGCGCGCCTGCCGCCACAGGGTGGTGTCCATCCACACCAGACGCTCGCGCGCTGTCGACGCCTCATGGCCACTGGGACGGGAAGGAGTGGACACCACGCGACGCCTTTCGTGGTAGTCGAGCCGAACGTCNCGACGACATCGACTACTACCTCATCCTCGCCAAGTGGAAGCTCGCCATCGTCCTCGAACAAGGCTTCCAACGCGCCGGCAACAACCCCACCCTCCAAATGTTCGGCCCCATGGTCCTCGACCTGATGAAGGAATCCGCCGACCTCGCCGCAACAACGGACTACCGGCACTGAGCACCTGAGTTGCCTCAGATGCCTCGTCGAGATCGCGAAATCCCGCGCACGTGCGCGGGATTTCGCGATCTCGACGAGGCATCTGAGGCAACTCAGGTGCTCAGTGCCGGTAGTCCGTTGTTGCGGCGAGGTCGGCGGATTCCTTCATCAGGTCGAGGACCATGGGGCCGAACATTTGGAGGGTGGGGTTGTTGCCGGCGCGTTGGAAGCCTTGTTCGAGGACGATGGCGAGCTTCCACTTGGCGAGGATGAGGTAGTAGTCGATGTCGTCGACCTGGCGGCCGGAGACCTCGGCGTAGTGGGCGATGATGGTCGAGCGGGAGGGCATGCCGGTCATGTCGACGTAGCTGCAGGTGGCGGCTTCCGGGGCGCTGGTGTCCTCGGGCCAGCGTTCCAGGAGCCAGGCGAGGTCGATTTTGGGGTCGCCGACGGTGCCCATTTCCCAGTCGACGATGGCGGCCAGGCGGGCCGGGGCGTCGTGGGCGTACATGACGTTGGCGAACTGGTAGTCGCCGTGCATGAGTCCGGGGACGAAGTCGATCGGGCGGTGGGCGCGGAGCCACGCGGAGGCCTCGTCGAAGCCGGGGATCTCGCGGCCCTTGATGCGGTCGAGGAAGGCCGTCCAGCGGTCGACCTGGCGTTCGTGGAAGCCCTCGGGACGGCCGAGGTCGGCGAGGCCCTTGGCTTTCCAGTCGACCTTGGACAACAGGGCTGCGCCCTCGGCGAGTTGGTAGCCCAGGCCGGCGCGAGCCTCGGCGTCCTTGTCGAACGGCTCGGCCCAGCGCGGTCCGCCGGGCAGGCTCATCGGTGACCAGCCGTCGACGAAGCCCATGAGGTAGAAGGTGCGGCCGAGGACGGACTTGTCGTCGCAGACCGCGACGGCGTCGGTGTGCGGTACGTCGGTGCCGTTGAGCGCCTCGATGATGCGCCACTCGCGGAGGATGCCCTTGTCGCGGTCGGCCGGGGCGGTGGAGGGCGGGATGCGCATCGCGCATCGGAAGTCGCCGCGCGTGACTTCGTAGATCTCGTTCTGCGCGCCCCCGGAGATGAAGCGGGACTCCAGCGGCGCTCCGGCCCCGGCCAGTCCGGCGGCATCCATCCACGCCGCGAGCCGGGCGGTCTGCTCGGCGTCCAGCGTCGGGACGGTCTTCTCGGATGCAGTCACAGGTTCCCCATTTCGTGCTCAAGGTGGTTCGTGTACGCGGTCCCGATACCGCGGGGTGAGTCGGCCGTGGCCGAGTGTCAGATCACCCGTGATTCGTGTCCGTCCCAATAGCGTTCGCGCAGCAGCCGCTTGTAGAGCTTGCCGTTCGGGTCGCGTGGGAGTTCGTCGACGAAGTCGATGCTGCGCGGGCATTTGTACGTGGCCAACTCCGCCCGGCAGTAGGCCAGAAGGTCCGCTGCCAGCTCGGGCCCGGGAACCGCGTCCGCGACCTGGACGACGGCTTTGACGGCCTCGCCCATCTCCGGATCGGGTACCCCGATCACCGCGACGTCCGCGATCGCGGGGTGTCCGGCAAGGACGTTCTCGGCTTCCTGCGGGTAGATGTTCACGCCGCCCGAGATGATCATGTGCGCCTGGCGGTCGGTCAGGTAGAGGTAGCCGTCCTCGTCCAGGTAGCCGATGTCGCCGAGCGTCTGCCACCCGTGCTTGTCGCGTACGGATGCCGTCTTGTCGGGGTCGTTGTGGTACTCGAACGACCTGCCGCCTTCGAAGTACACGACGCCCTGCTGCCCGACCGGCACCTCCTCGCCGTCGTCGCCGACGATGTGGCACACCTGAAGCGGGCGGCCCACCGACCCGGGATGGGCGAGCCATTCGGTGGGGGAGATGTACGTGCTGCCGACGTCCTCGGTGCCGCTGTAGTACTCGTGGATGATCGGCCCCCACCAGTCGATCATCCGGCGCTTGACGGCGACGGGGCAGGGCGCGGCGCCGTGCATCACGAACTTCAGGCTCGACAGGTCGTAGCGCTCGCGCTCGGCGCGGGGCAGGCGGAGCAGGCGTACGAACATCGTCGGCACGAACTGTGCATGGGTCACCCGGTGGCGTTCGATGAGTTCGAGGCACAGGCGTGCGTCGAACCGCTCCATCACGACGACCGTCGCGCCGAGGCGTTGCAGCGACATGGAGAAGACGAGCGGCGCCGAGTGGTACATCGGGGCGGGGGAGAGGTACACGTCCGGGACGCCGCCGTTCACGCGGATGCCCTCGGCCACCTGCACGGGGACCGACGACGGATCGCCGAACGGCTTGTCGGACAGCTCCTTGCGTATCCCTTTCGGCCACCCCGTGGTGCCGGACGAGTAGATCATCTCCCGGCCCTCGCGCTCGTCCGCCGGCGGCCCCGGGGGCGTGGCGGCCAGCACGTCGTCGTAACGCTCGAAGCCGGGCAGATCACCGGCCGCGGAGACGCGCACCGTGATCCGCGACAGGTCGAGCCCGGCGACGACCGAGGCCATCGACTCCGACGCGATGAGCGCGGTCGCCCCACAGTCGTCGAGGACGTACTGCACCTCTGCCGGGCGCAGGTGGTTGTTGATCGCGGTGTAGCGCAACCCCGAGCGCTGGCCGGCCCAGGCGATCTCCAGGTACTGGCGGTTGTTCTCCATGAGGATCGCGATCTGCCCGCCGGCCGCCACGCCCCGGTTGCGCAGCGCTCGCGCGAACCGGGTGGATCGCTCTTCGAGCTCGGCGTACGTGGTGACTTCCCCGCTCGCCCCCATGATGAGGGCTGCCGCGTCGGGCGTGTGTTCGGCATGCCACGTCGGTGTCATCGGCAGCGTCACGTCAGCGTTCCACCCCTCGGCCCTGGCCGCCGCGCCGGCGGTGCGGCGTGAACGTTGTCTGCGCGGGGGGAGAATATCATTCTGTCCTGCGAGAACAAGGCTTTGGGAAAGTTTCCTGACGAATTATGGGCCAAGAGTCATCTCGGCCGGTTTTCGCGAAAACTGCTTGCCAGGGGCCGGGAACGGCGTTCCCTCGGGAGGCGCCGTCCCGCCGTCATGGCGCGGTCACAGGTCCCGGGCCGGCCAGTCGAGGAGCTTCGCTCCGATCACCGCCGTGTGCAGCATGTAGCGCTGGAGCGGGTCGGCCGGGTCCGCGCCGGTGAGGGTCTTGATGCGTTCCAGGCGGTACGTGAGCGCACGTACGCTCAGCCGCAGCCGCCGCGCCGCCTCGGTGGACACGCAGCCGGCCTCGAAGTACACCCACAGCGTTTCCAGCAGCGGTTCCGCGCCCCCGCGTGCGGAGCGCAGCGGGCCGAGCTTCGTGCGCACCAGATCGGCCATCGCCTGGCGGTCCCGGGTCAATACGGGGAAGACCAGCAGGTCCGCCGCGCGCAGGATGGGGTTGCCGAGCGGCATCCGGGCCGCCAAGTCGAGTGCGCCGAGTGCTTCTTCGTAGGAGTGCACGACACCGCCGGGCCCGCGGTGGGCGCGGCCGATCGCCACCGAACCGCCGCCCGCGGCCGCGCGCGCCTGCTCCGCGAAACAGGTCACCATGTCGTCGCGAGAGCCGGGTGCGATGCACACCAGGCGGCCGTCCTTGGTGGTCAGGAGGATGCGCCGGTCCCCGAACCGGGCGGTCAGCGCGCTCTCGACCTGCCGCGTGACGCGGTGGGTGTCACCGTACGGCTCCGGCCCGACGGCCACGGCCACCACGTGGTCGTGGGCCAGCCGCAACCCGAATCGTTCGGCCCGTTCGGCAAGTCGCCCCAGGTCGCTGCGGCCGTACAGCAGGTCGTCGACGAACTCCCGTCGCGCGGCTACCTCCTGACGCACCGCCAACACCTGGGCGCGCGAGTGGCCCGCGCAGACCGCCTCCACCGCCTGTCCGAGCGCGTCGAGCACGCTCTCCGCAACCACCGTGACATCACGGGCCGTTGCGCCCTGCCGGACGCCGGGCAGACCGGACCACGCCTCACGCGCGGCCGTGACGTACGCGGAGACGACCTGCCGCTGGCTGACCCCGTCCTCGGCCGCCCGCTCGCCCAACTCGCCGCGCTGGTCCAGCTCTTGCCGCGTCATGCGGCGCCCGGTGCGGGAGACCTCCGCGAGGATCGCGTCGAAGCCGTCGAGATACTCCTCCGCGGCGACTCTCCGCATCCTCGAAACTCCCGTCTGCCGCAGCGTTCATGACACTCGCTCAGGCACGCACGACGCACCGCCGGTCGCCGAGGGGCGGGGGCGGGCGGGCATGCGGGGCCGCGTCAATACTGCCGGACTTCGGCAATGTGCGGGACGCCGAGACCACGCGATGATCGCCACAGCGGGGATACGGAACACCCCCGCCGCCGAAAGACACCGGAGTCCCCATCCCGGCGGCGGGGGCCCGCCCACCGAGCCAAGTCACGGCACGGGTGGCGCGGGCGGGCCGTAACGGAAGCACGCGTAGGCAGCGTGTATCCGCCTGCGCCGGCCGCCCGGCGCGCAGGCGGACGGCTCAGATACGGATCGGCAGCCGCTCGTACCCGCGCACCGTGCTGGTGTGCAGCCGGACCGCACGGTCGTGGTCCACGTCCCAGTCCGGGAACCGCTTCAGCGTCTCCTCCAGCGCCACACGCCCCTCCAACCGGGCCAGCGCCGCGCCGAGGCAGAAGTGGACGCCGTGGCCGAAGGAGACGTGACCGTCGAAGCGCCGTCGGACGTCGTAGCGGTCGGGGTCGTCGTACATCGCCGGGTCGCGGTTGGCCGAGGCGGTGAGCAGCAGGACCTTCGAACGCTCCGGGATCACCGTCCCGTGCAGTTCCACATCCCGGGT
Organism: Yinghuangia sp. YIM S10712; assembly: GCF_051388935.1. Taxonomy (NCBI): domain Bacteria; kingdom Bacillati; phylum Actinomycetota; class Actinomycetes; order Kitasatosporales; family Streptomycetaceae; genus Yinghuangia; species Yinghuangia sp. YIM S10712. The sequence goes on along the minus strand of NZ_JBPKBI010000027.1, from coordinate 18,463 downwards.
CACGACGCGGCCCTGCACCGGTGACGGCGCCTCGTACCGCAGGGTCTCCTCGACCGCGTTCTTGATCAGCGACGGATCCGACGCCAGCAGCGCCCGCTGGTCGGGATGGGCGTCGAGCAGTGTGCACGCCCACCCGAGGAGGCGCACGACCGTCTCGGTCCCCGCGGCGACCATCTCGTTGATGATCGTCGCGGCCTCGTCGGTGTTCAGCCGGCGCGTGCCCTCCTCCGTCGCCACCTCGGCGTCGACGAGGCCGGTCATCATGTCGTCGCGCGGCGACCGGCGCCGGATGTCGATCTGCTCGGTGAAGTACGTGTGCAGCTTCACCTGGGCCGCGAACGACACATCGTTGACCATGCCCGCGCCCGGCTCGATGTGGAAGGTCTGGTCGATGGTCTTCCGGACCTCCTCGCGATCCGCCGGGTCCACACCGATCAGCTCGGAGATGACCTCCGAGGGCAGCCGCGCCGCGAAGTCCTGCACATAGTCGAAGCCGCCCGTCCCGACCCGGGGTTCGAGCATCTCGACGCAGAGCGCGCGGATGTACTCCTCCAACGCGGCCACGCGGCGCACGGTGAACGCCCGGGACACCAGCGCCCGCAGCGTCTTGTGCCCCGGCGGGTCGGAGAAGATCATCATCTGCACCGGCAGGGGCTCCGGCGACATGATCTCCAGCACCGTGCCGTGCGCGGAGCTGTACGTTCCCGTGTCGCGGTGCGCCGCCTCTACGTCCGCGAACCGGGACAGCGCGTAGAAGTCGAACTTGTCGTTGCGGTAGACCGGTTGCTCCTCCCGCATGCGCTTCCACACCGGGTACGGGTCGACGTCGATCTCCTTGTCGATCGGGTCCCAGTACAGTTCCTTCGCCTCGCTGACGTTGCTCACGGTGCCGACCTCCATGGTGGTTGCGGTGCCGATTCGATCGGTCGTACGCGAGATCCCCGTTCCGAGCGGGTCGCTCGCCCGCCGTACTCGGAACCGACGCCCGAACGACGCCCGCACCGGACGCCGGCCTGCCCTGAGTCCCCCGACCGCCGAACATGTCATTCTCGTCTGGAGGAACGTAACTTCTCCCCAGCCGAGTATCAACAAAACCAGGCCACCTCGCGGAAATCCCGTTTCAGCCCCGCCGCGCTACCCCCGCGATCCCCAGCCGCGCCACCGCGGGCGCAGTCGGCCACGGCCCGCGCTCAGCCAAGATCGCGGCCTTCGACGAACTTCAGAATCCGCTCGTTGACCAGGTCGGGTGCTTCCAAGGGCAGACCGTGTCCGGCGCCGGGGACGATCTCAACCTCGGCGTGCGGGACCAAAGTCAGCACTCTGTCCCTGGCGCGTTCCGGGTGAAGGAGCACGCTGCGCCCGGCCAACAGAACGAGCATCGGGACGCTTGCCCGCCGTAGTTCGGTGTCGGTGAACGGCCTCGCCGCGCTGCGCTGCGGACCGAACGACCGGGCGCCGATCATGACCGGTTCCAGCAGTTCGCGCGGCATGACGAGCGCGTGGTTGGCGAGCTTGTCGGCGAACCAAGGGTGGGTCCGTCGCGGTGCCAGGGTGGCGAGCGCGCCGCCGAGCGTGCTCGCGTAGAAGCGGAGGCGGGCCCCCGGGGTCGAGCAAGGTCACGGTGGCCAAACGCTCTGAGGCGTACACGGCCTGATTGAGCGCCAGCCATCCTCCGTAGGAAAGGCCGACCAGGTGCGCACGTTCGGTGCCGAGGCCGGCAAGCACCTCGTCGAGCCAGGCTGCGGCATCCGTCGAGCCGGTGACCGGCGCGGTCTGCACACTGCCGCCGGGGTCGTCGATGGTGTCGACCGCGTACACCGGTCGTTCCGCGCCGAGCGCGGCGACCTGCGGTGCCCACGTCGACGCGTTGGCGCCGTGGCCGTGCAGGAGCACGAACGGGTCCCCGGTGTCCGGGCCGTAGTGGGTGACGTGCGTCGTGCCGAAGGCGGTCGGGATGTCGAGGCACCTGCGCGGACCGGGCCATGCCGCGAACGCCGCCCGGTAGGCCGCCAGGAACCGCTCCCGCGTAGCCGGCCTGCGGAACCGGCCGACCGACTTCCGGGTGCCACCGTCGCCCATGGGCCCTTCCCTCCAAGGAGAGTTTATTCCACAACCGTATCATGATGTCACAATGGGTTGCCGTAATGTCGAGGAAAGAGGGGCGCGCGGTGCCGAAACGGGTGGACCACGAGGAGCGGCGGCGGCAGATTGCGCAGGCGCTCGTCGCGGTGGCGGCCAGGCAGGGACTACATGCGGTGGGGATGCGCGAGGTCGCGGCCGAGGCGGGAGTGTCCGTCCGGCTGGTCCAGTACTACTTCGCCTCCAAGGACCGCCTGTTCTTCTACGCCTACCGGTACCTCGGCGAACAGCTCGGCCTGCGGATCCAGGCCCGGGTCCGTGCCGCGGGAAGCCGCCCGGGGCCGCGCGAGGTGCTGGAGGCCACGCTTTTCGAAGGCCTGCCGGACGACGAGGCGAGCCGGAACATGCACATCGTCTACACCGCGTATGCCACCCTCGCGCTCACCGATCCGTCGATGGCGGGGCACGCGTTCGTCGAGGGGCCCGATGTGCTGGAGAACCACCTCGTCGGGCAATTGCGCGCTGCGCAGGATGCCGGCGAGGTCCCCGGCGACCTTGACGCGGCGGCCGAGGTGGCCGGGCTGTTGGCGATCTCGGCGGGTCTCGGGACGAGCGTGTTGGTGGGGCAACGCGACGCGGCGGCGGCGAAGCGCGTGGTGACCTACCACCTCGATCGCATTTTCGGCCCACGGTCCGGTTGACCGGTTCGGTCGGAGCCGGGGGAGAGCGCCATCTCCGCTATTTGGTACGGTCGTACCATCAACTCAGGGGGAGGAGTCCTGGTGACCGCGCTTGCAATCGACTGCCACCTGTTCGACCCGGGGTGTGGGTTTCCGGCGCCCGGTCCGGGGGTCTTCGAGTTCCCGCCCGTGTTCACCATCGCCGGGTTCGGCGTCACCAAGCCGATGCTGCTGTGTCTGCTCTGCGCGTTCCTGGTGCTCGGCTTCTTCACCGTCGCGTTCGCGCGCCCCAAGATGGTGCCCCGCGGGGTCCAGAACGCGGGCGAGATCGCCTACTTGTTCGTACGCGACCACATCGCCCGCGAAACGATCGGGAGGCGGGGAGACGCGTACGTTCCTTTCCTGTTCTCGATCTTCTTCTTCATCGGATTCCTCCGTGGATACCCCGGCCTTCAGGCCGGGAGGAAACGGGCCCCTGCGGAGCAGGTCAGGGGCAGCCGAACCGCCGCCGGGCGGTTCGGCGTTGAGCACAGCGCAACGCGAACACGCGTGCCTCACAGGGGAACTGGTATGATGTGAGGTGTGACACAGCAGGTGAAGCGGGCGTTCAAGTACCGCTTCCATCCCACGGACGAGCAGGCGGCGGAGCTGTCGCGCACGTTCGGGTGTGTCCGTCTCGTCTACAGCAAGGCCCTCGAGGAACGCACCCGCGCCTGGTACGGCGAGCAGCGCCGCGTCTCCTACGTCCAGTCGTCCGCCGCACTCACGGCGTGGAAGAAGACCGACGAACTGGCGTTTCTGGCCGAGGTGTCGAGCGTTCCGCTCCAGCAGGCTTTGCGGCACCTCCAGAAGGCGTTCGCGAACTTTTTCGCCCGCCGTGCGAGGTACCCGCGTTTCAAGTCGCGGAAGAGGTCCCGCGCGTCGGCCGGAGTACACCCGCTCCGCGTTCACGTGGCGCGACGGCGGGTTGACGTTGGCGAGAATGTCCGCCCCGTTGGACATCCGCTGGTCCCGTCCCCTGCCCGAGGGGGCGGTGCCGTCGACGGTGACGGTGTCCCGCGACGCGGCGGGGCGCTGGTTCGTGTCGCTGCTGTGCGACGACACCGTCACCCCCGCGCCCGCCTCCGGCACCGCCGTCGGCGTCGACGCGGGGATCACATCGCTGGTGACGCTGTCCACCGGGGAGAAGGTCGCCAACCCGAAGCACGAGCGCCGCGACCGCGGACGCCTCGCCAAGGCGCAGCGGGAACTCGCCCGGAAGGCGAAGGGCTCGAACAACCGCGCCAAGGCCCGCCGGAGGGTCGCCCGCGTCCACGCGCGGATCACCGACCGGCGGCGGGACTTCCTGCACAAGCTCACGACTCGGATCGTCCACGAGAACCAAGTGGTCGCGATCGAGGACCTGACCGTCCGCAGCATGGTCAAAAACCATTCCCTCTCGCGCGCGATCTCCGATGCGGCGTGGCGGGACATGCGGGAGATGCTGGAGTACAAGTGCGCGTGGTACGGCCGCGAACTCGTCGTGGTCGACCGCTGGTTCCCCTCCTCGAAGCTGTGCTCCGACTGCGGGACCATCCGGAAGAACCTGCCGCTGGACGTCCGCGTGTGGACGTGCGACTGCGGCGCGGAGCATGACCGCGACGTGAACGCGGCGAAGAACATCCTGGCCGCCGGGCTGGCGGTTGCCGCCTGTGGAGACGGTGTAAGACCTCAACGGGAGACTTCCCGGGCGGGCGACGGTCGCTGAAGCAGGAAACATCCCAACCGACGCGTGAATGCGCGGCGGCTCGGCCGCGAGGCCGAGGGGAATCCCCCTCGTTCACGAGGGGGAGGAGGTCAACTGGGCGATGAACCTGATGTCCCGATGTCCGTGGTGCCGCTTGCGCAGTTTCCCGTGACGTCGCGCATCGCCTACCCGGCGGTGGTCGTCGGGCTGGTCTGGCTGACCTACATGTACCTCGGCATGAGGAACCAGGGCCCTTGGGGCTTCTTCCGCACCCTGATGTTCCCGCCGGGACTGCCGAAGTGGATCTACGTCCTGGTCGCGCCGCTGGAGCTCGTCCACATCGTCGTCACGCGGCCGTTCACGCTGGCGGTGCGGCTGTTCGCGAACATGTTCGCCGGCCACATGCTGCTCGTTACCTTCTCGATCGCGTCGTGGTACCTGCTGGGGCCCACGGTCGGCGCCTTGTTCGCGGGTACGTCGTTCGTCATCGTTGTCACCCTGCTCGCGTTCGAGCTCTTCATCCAGGGGTTGCAGGCGTACATCTTCACGCTGCTCGCGGCGTCTTATATCGCCGGGGCGCTTGAGGCGGAGCACTGAGCCGCGTCGCGAGATCTCTCACCAGGTTGAAGATGACAATCGTTACCGATAACTTCTTCGCGTGGCCCAGGTCGGCCCCGGGATGCCTGGCGGACGACCGCGCACACCTCCGCGCCACGACCCGAACCACCGGAACGGCCAACGCCGTTGCGGCGAAAGGACGGCACCATGTCCCTCGACGTACCCACCGCGCTGCTGGCGAAGGCCGAGCAAGGCGACGTGAAAGAAGCCGAGTTCGTCGCCTGCGTACGCGATTCCCTTCCATACGCCTGGAACCTCGTCGCTTCCCTGGTGACGCAACTGCGGGTCGACGGCGGCCCGTTCGCCGACAACCAGGTGCCGCCCGCCACCGAGGCCGAACGCGGCCAACTTCTCCGCGCGCTCGCCTCCGACGCCATCCGCGGCTCCATGGAGCGCCACTTCGGCGTCCGCCTCGCCTTCCAGAACTGCCACCGCGTCGCCGTCTTCCCGGCGGAATCCCTCGACACCGAGCGTTATGCCGCATTCACTTCGATCCGCGGCCAACTACTCAACCAGTCACCGACGTTGCGGGACTGCTGAAGGCGGCCCAAGACGTCAGCGCGGCCTTCGAGCAGCCCCGGCCGCCTCACTCGGTCGGTACGTCACGACCTGCGGCGCCTGAGCACTGCCGAGGGCCGCGCGGCGTCGGAACCCACGATCAGCAGCACCAGGCCCGAGATCGCCTCCGCCAAGCGGCGGGGAAATCCAGTCGCGCGTGGACCGGGCCCTTTGCAAGATCTCTGCATGGATGAGGACCGTTTGGTGGAGATCGCAGGTCGGCTGGCGCAGGTCGGGGGCATCCTCGGTGTATGTCTGGGGGGAAGCCGTGCGAGAGGCACGCATCGGCCCGATTCCGACTTCGACCTGGGGCTGTACTACCGGCAGCCCTTGGACACGGCCGCGCTGCGGGGGCTTGCGGCCGAGTTGACCGGTGAGGTGACCGAGGTCACCGAGCCGGGCGGTTGGGGGCCGTGGGTGGACGGCGGCGGGTGGTTGACGGTTGCCGGCCACCGGGTGGACTGGATCTACCGCGACCTGGACCGTGTGCGGCGCATCTGGCGGGAGTGCCAGGCGGGGAAGTTCGAGGTCGGAGTGCAGGCGGGGCATCCCCTGGGGGTGTACTCGCATTCCTATGTCGGCGAGTTGGCCGTGGGGCGCATCCTGGCTGATCCCGGAGATGAACTGCGCGAATTGCAGGCGGAATTGCGGCACTATCCGGAGCCGCTGCGCGAGGCACTCGTCGGCAACGCGCGGTGGGAGGTGCCGTTCACCTTGTCCGTGGCCCGCAAGGGCGCGTCGCGGGGTGACGCGTTTTATGTCGCGGGCTGTCTCTTCCGCGCGGTTGGACTCCTCCTCCAGGCCCAGTACGCCGACGCGCGTGTGTGGGTGTTCAACGAAAAGGGCGCAGTCCAGGGAGTGGACGAACTTCCCACGGAACAGAAGAATTTCGCGGTGCGTGCGCAGGCCCTGTTCGCCGCGTTGGGAACCACCTCGGACTCGCTCGCGGCCGTACTCGACGATGCGGAGGAGTGGGCTGCGGAAGTCGTCGGGGGGTTCGCGAATTGACGCGTGACGCCTTTCGGTTGAGGGCCGATGCGGTCACCGCCCGTAACAGCGGGTGGAGGCACCGTGGGATATCGAGGCGAATGCGTGGTCGTCTTTCCGGTGGCCGCCGCGGCGTGAGACGGGAACCGCGGGATGCGGAACAGACGGTGACGGCCGAGGATCGGGCATAGGGGCGAGGGGACGGATCGAGGTGAACGAGCGGATGCCTTTCGACGGGGTGATCGACGGAGAACACGCTCATGCTCGCTGCGAACCGGATCCTCGACAACCGTGTCCGGCGTCGGGCGTGCGCGCCGGTCGGCGCTGATTGGGGTCAGGATGCGATTGTTCGTGGCGCTGACTCCGCCGACGGAAGCGGTCGCGGAATTGGAGCGCGCCGTGGAACGCGCGCGCGGCCGGTACGCGCAACTGCGCTGGACCGACTCCGGGGGCTGGCATCTGACTCTGGTGTTCCTCGGGGAGGTCGACGCCGACGTCCGGGCCGTGCTCGCGCAACGCCTCGCGCGCGTCGCGTCGCGGCATCCGGCGCAGTCGCTGCGCTTGGCCGGTGGCGGCCGGTTCGGGTACCGCGTCCTGTGGGCCGGGATCGACGGTGACAAACGTGCGCTGTCGGCACTTGCCGCCGGAGCCCGCCGTGCGGCGGTCAAGAGCGGCATTTCCGTCGACGACCGGCCGTGGCACGGCCACCTGACCCTGGCACGCGTACCCCGGTTGCCGGAGCCCGAGGCGCGAGCGGCGGCGTTCGCGCTCCGGGATTCGGTCGCCGACCTCTCGGGGTTCACCGGCACTCGGTGGACAGCGGACCGCCTCCATCTCGTGCAGAGCATCACGGGGTCCGGGCCCACGCGCTATCAGGACGTCGACTCCTGGCCGCTGACGGGCAGGTGAGCCGGGGAGGGGAGACGGGGTACGAGGCGAGTACGCGTGCCCCCGCCGGGGCCGCACGCCTGTGAACGCGACGGAACCCCTCTCCTTCCCCAGACACGGCCTTCCGTGGTGCGAGAGTAAGGTTCTGCTCAGTTGGGAGACGTCGACTCGCCGCGAGGAGTGGCCGTCATGGAAGCCACCGGCACCGCGCGCGGTCGGAGCAAGCAGGGCAGGCCGCCTGCCACGTCCCGCGCCTCGTTGGAACGCCTCGGTTTCGAGCTCTTCGCACGCAACGGCTTCGACGACACCACGATCGACGACATCGCGGCGGCGGCCGGGATCGCCCGCCGTACGTTCTTCCGGTACTTCGCTTCCAAGAACGACCTCGTGTGGGGCGATTTCGAGGAACACCTCGGCAGGCTGAGGGAGTTGCTTGCCGCCTCCGCCGCGGACGCACCCGTCATGGATGTCCTGCGCGAGGCGATCATGGAGTTCAACCGCTTCGATGTCGCCGACGTGCCGTGGCACCGGCAGCGGATGCGGCTGATCCTGCGGGTGCCCACCCTTCAGGGCGACGCGACCGTCCGCTACGCCACGTGGCGCGGCATCATCACCGATTTCGCGGCGGAACGCACGGGTCTGCCTCCCGACGCCCTGGTGCCCCGGCTTATTGGACACGCCTCGTTGGCCGCCGCGTTGTCGGCGTACGAAAGCTGGCTTGACGACGACGAAGCCGACCTGCCCGAGTTCCTCGACCAGGCCCTGCGGCACATCGCCACCGGCCTCGACGCGGTCACCGGCGCAACAGAGAGTCTGCGGCAAGTTCCCCGATGAGAACGGCTGTTGCCGCAGGACCGCGCAGCGGAGCCGTCGGCAGCACGGACGTGTCGGCCACCCGCAGCCCGGGCAGCCCGTGCACCCGACCGTGCGCGTCGACGGCACCTGAAGGACCCATGGGAACGGTGCCGCACGTGTGCTGCGAGGTGCCGAGCCGTACGCGGATCCACGCGTCGAGGGCGCGGTCGTCGTCCAGGACGGCCGGAACCGGGTCGGACAAGGGATGCGCGATCTCGGCGAACGCCGCTGTGCCGACGACAGCCGCCGCCGCCCGCACGGCCTCGCGCAGGAGCCTGCGGTCGGCGGCGCCGGCCAGGTAGTCGTAGTCGATGCGCGGCGGCGTCGCCGGGTCAGCCGAGACGGTGCGCAGACTGCCGGCGCGGCGCGGTGTCTGCACGGACACGAGGAAGGACAGCGGCCGACCGACGTCGACAGCGGTGGTTCCGCCGGTCAGCGCGGCCATCGGCAGGAGTGACTGGAGGATTTCCAGGTCCCCGGCGGCTTCCCCGCCCTGCGAGGCCAGGTGCAGCGCGGCGCCGAGCCACGATCCTTCCGGCGCGGGCGGCCGACGCCGGGGCGTCCAGTCGACGGCCACCTGCGGGTGGTCGCTGAGTGCCGCCCCCACCGCGGGGAGGTCGCATACGACGCGGATGCCCGCATCGGCGAGCAGCGCCGACGGCCCGACGCCGGACAGGTGCAGCAGGTGCGCGCTGCCGAACGCCCCTGCGCAGATGACGACTTCGCCCGCCGGAAGAACTTCGTGGCGCCCGCCCTCCGCGACAGACACGCCGACCGCACGGCCGTGCTCGAAGACGACGGAGAGCACGGTGCATCCGCCGCGCACGGTCAGATTCGGCCGATGCGCCGCCCCGCGCAGGTAGGCGAGTCCCGCGTTGACCCGCAGGCCGTCGCGGGTGTTCGTCGGAACGGCGCCGACTCCGGGGGAGGCCTGCGCGTTCTTGTCCGGTTCCGAGGCGTGGCCGAGCTCGCGCGCGGCGTCCATGAACGCCGTCGCGGCGGGGTGGTCCCGGTTGGGGCGGTGCACGGGAACCGGGCCGTCGCCGCCGTGGTCGGGCGAATCGGGGTCGTCGAGGTCGGTCTCCAGGGCGCGCAGGAACGGCAACACCCTTGGGTAGGACCAGCGTTCGTCCCGCGCAACGGACGCCCAACGGTCGAAGTCCGTACGCCGGGCGCGGATGAAGTAGCCGCCGTTGACCGTGGTGGAACCGCCGAGGACCCGGCCGCGCGGAGCGCCGTACGGGCGTTCGGGGAAGAGTTGGGCGGGCCAGGGCCGGACGTACGCGTGACCGGCCGCCCGGGCGCCGGGAACGAGCCGGGCGTCGAGAGCGTGTTCGGGAAAGCCGTCGCGGGGGACGGGGCCGGCCTCGACGAGCATGACGTGCACGTCGCGTTCTTCGCTCAGCCGGGCGGCCAGCGCGCAGCCGGCGGCGCCGGCGCCGACCACCAGTACGTCGGGAATGCGCACGCCGTTCAAGGTTCGCACGTGTGAGGACTTCCTTTTGGCACTCGATGCAAATAACATTCTCGCACTGCAAGAACAGCAGATCCCGCAACAGCAGACCAGCACGAGGAGGCACGCATGAACGCCGTTGTCGTCGAAGCCGAGGTCCTGGACGCCGCAAGCCCGGCCGCCGAGACCGCCCGGACTGCCGAGACCCCCGACACGTCCGCGGCGGACGCCGCAGCGGAGGAGACCCTGGCCGAGTCGCTGATCGAAGACGTCTCGATCGACGGCATGTGCGGCGTCTACTGATGCCGGAGAGGCCGAACGAGCACTCCGCGGGACCGGACGCCGTGTACGGGCCGGGCGGCCCGGAGAGGCCCGAGTCCCGCGAGAGGTCCGGCGCGTCCCGGGGGCCCGGTGCCCCCGGGGACGCAGCCGGGCCGCCTCGGCACCACGGGAGCACGGACCGGCAGCAGGACGGCGACGGTCGGGCGAAGCCCAACGGGGACGTGCCGCCCGCGCGGACGGCGATCGACCTCGACCGCCCGTGGGCCCTGCACCCGCAGGTCTCCATGCGGCCCGAGCCGTTCGGGGCGCTGCTCTACCACTTCGGCACACGCCGCCTGTCGTTCCTGAAGGACCGTCGGCTGGTCGAGGTCATACGCCGTCTCCCCGACGCGCCCTCCGCACGCGCCGCATGCGACGGCTGCGGCATTTCCACCGACGAACTGCCCCGATTCCGCGCCGCGTTGACCACTTTGGCGAGATCGGCCATGCTCGTCGAAACCACTTGAGGAGCCCGCATCATGCGTGAGGTCGCCGAACGCCTCGCCGCGTGGCACCGAGCCGGCATCCGCTACGCGCTGGCCACCGTGATATCGGTGGCCGGAAGCGCCCCGCGCGAGCCCGGAGCGGTGATGGCCGTCGCCGAGAACGGCGAAGCGGTCGGCAGTGTGTCCGGTGGCTGCGTCGAAGGCGCGGTCTACGAGCTGTGCGGGCAGGTCATCGAAACCGGCACCGCGGTGCGCGAAAGCTTCGGCTACTCCGACGAAACCGCGTTCGAAGTGGGCCTGACCTGCGGCGGCACCATCGAGGTGTTCGTCCAGCCCGCACCCGCGATCGACGTGGTCCGCGCGGTCGAGGGCACCACACCCGTGGCGGTGGCGCACCTCCTCGACGGGGCCGGTCCGACCCTCGCCGTCCGCCCGGACGGCCACCACGGCACGACCGGCTCGGCGGACGTCGACGCCGTCGTGGTCACCGAGGCGAGAGCCATGCTCGACAGCGGCCTGAGCGGGATACTCTCGGTCCGCTGCCGTCCGGGCCTGGAGGTGTTCATCGCCTCCTACGCCACCAAGCCCCGGCTGCTGGTCTTCGGCGCCACCGACTACGCCCGATCGGTCGCCTCCATCGGCAAGTTCCTCGGCTACCGCGTGACGGTGTGCGACGCCCGGCCGGTGTTCGCCACACCCGCGCGGTTCCCGGACGCGGACGAGGTGGTGGTCGACTGGCCGCACCGCTACCTCGCCGCGACGGAGATCGACGCGCGCACCGCCGTCGTCGTCCTCACCCACGAAGCGAAGTTCGACGTACCGCTGTTGGAGGTCGCGCTGCGGCTGCCCGTGGCGTACGTCGGCGCCATGGGGTCCCGCCGCACGCACGCCGAACGCCTCGACAGGCTGCGCGAAGTCGGCGTCTCGGAAGCCGAGTTGACGCGTCTGCGGGCGCCGATCGGGCTCGATGTCGGGGCCCGGACGCTCGAAGAGACCGCGGTGTCGATCGCCGCCGAGCTCATCGCCACCCGGCGCGGCGGCACCGCACTGCCGCTGACAACGACCGAAGGCCCCATCCACCACCGGAGCCACCACCAGCCACGACCCGAAGGACCGGGTGCCGCATGACCGTTCACGCCACCGAGCCGCGGCGGCTGACCGACCTCTTCGAGGCCGGTCTCGACGCGCCGATATGCCTGACCTGGGAGCTGACGTACGCCTGCAACCTCGCCTGCGCGCACTGCCTGTCCAGCTCCGGGCGCCGCGACCCGCGCGAGCTCAGCACCGCCGAGGCGAAGGCCGTCATCGACGAACTCGAGGCGATGCAGGTCTTCTACGTCAACATCGGCGGCGGGGAACCCACCGTCCGCCCGGACTTCTGGGAACTGCTCGACTACGCCACCGCCCACCACGTCGGCGTGAAGTTCTCCACCAACGGGGTCCGCATCACCCCCGACGCCGCCCGGCGCCTCGCCGCGAACGACTACGTCGACGTCCAGATCTCCCTCGACGGCGCCACCGCGGACGTCAACGACGCGCTGCGCGGGGAGGGTTCGTACGCCACCGCGATCCGGGCCATGGCAAACCTCGCCGACGCCGGCATGAAGAACTTCAAGCTGTCCGTCGTGTGCACACGCCGGAACATCCCGCAGATCGGCAGGTTCAAGGAACTCGCCGACCACTACGGCGCTCAACTGCGCCTGACCCGGCTGCGTCCCTCCGGGCGCGGCGTGGACGTCTGGGACGACCTGCACCCCACCGCGGCCCAACAGCGGGAACTCTACGAGTGGTTGCTCGCCCACGGAGACCAAGTCCTCACCGGCGACTCCTTCTTCCATCTGTCGGCCTACGGCAAATCCCTGCCCGGACTCAACCTGTGCGGTGCCGGGCGGGTCGTGTGCCTGATCGACCCCGTCGGCGACGTCTACGCCTGCCCGTTCGCCATCCACGACGAGTTCCTGGCGGGGAACGTCCGTGACACCGGCGGCTTCTCGGGCGTGTGGCGTACATCCGAGCTCTTCCGCGAGCTGCGCGAGCCGCAGACCGGAGGCGCCTGTGCGTCCTGCTCGTTCTACGACACCTGCAAAGGCGGCTGCATGGCCGCGAAGTTCTTCACCGGCCTGCCGCTCGACGGCCCCGACCCCGAGTGCGTACGCGGCTTCGGCGAACAACTCCTCGCCGAACGCCCCGACGACCGCACCCACTTGCCGCGCCCGGGCGCCGACCACTCCCGTGCGGTCCCGGTCACGATCGCCCGCCGTCCGCCCGTGTCCGCCTGCGACGAGAACCCCGTCGCCGGGCTCGCGCTGTGACCAGCCGACTGAAGCACTCAACCGTGAGGAGTCATCCCGCATGATGAGGAACCCCTGGTTCGAGACGGTCGCCGAGGCCCAGCGCCGGGCGAAGAAGCGCCTGCCCGCAAGCGTCTACAGCGCCTTGCTGGCCGGGTCCGAGCGCGGCCGAACGATCGGCGACAACAGCGCCGCGTTCGCCGACCTCGGCTTCTCTCCCAAGGTGGCCGGGCACCACGCCGAACGCGACCTCTCCACCACCGTGCTCGGCGTGGAAACCTCGATGCCGGTGGTCATCTCGCCGACCGGTGTCCAGGCCGTCGACCCCGACGGCGAACTCGCCGTCGCCCGCGCCGCCGCCAACCGGGGCGTGATCATGGGCCTCAGCTCGTTCGCCAGCAAGCCCGTCGAAGAGGTCTGCGCGGCCAACCCGAACGTCTTCCACCAGGTCTACTGGACCGGTGACCGGGACGCGATGCTGTACCGCCTCGAACGCGCCCGCGAAGCCGGGGCCAAGGCACTCATCCTCACCCTCGACTGGTCGTTCTCGCACGGCCGCGACTGGGGCAGCCCCGTCATCCCCGAAAAGGTCGACCTGCGCACGATGGTGCGCATGGCACCCGAGGTCGTGCCCCGGCCGGGGTGGCTGTGGCGGTTCGCGCGCAGCGGCGGGTTCCCCGACCTCACGGCTCCCAACATGCGTCCGCCGCACGGGGAGGCCCCGACGTTCTTCGGCGCCTACGGCGAGTGGATGCAGACGCCGCCGCCCAGCTGGGACGACGTGAAGTGGATGCGTACCGAGTGGGGGGACCGGCCCTTCCTGCTCAAGGGTGTGGCCCGTGTCGACGACGCCCGCCGCGCGGTCGACGCCGGCGTCAGCGCCATTTCCGTCTCCAACCACGGCGGCAACAACCTCGACACCACGCCCGCCACGATCCGCCTGCTGCCCGCCATCGCGGACGCCGTCGGCCACGAGATCGAGATTCTCCTCGACGGCGGCGTCAGACGCGGCGGCGACGTCGCCAAGGCCCTCGCGCTCGGCGCCCGCGCCGTGCTCATCGGCCGCGCCTACCTGTGGGGGCTCGCCGCGAACGGCCAGGCCGGCGTCGAGAACGTCCTCGACATCATGCGCAGCGGACTCGACTCGGCCGTGCTCGGTCTCGGGCACAACTCGGTCCGCGACCTGTCGCCGGACGACCTGTACATCCCGCCGGGCTTCCCCGTGACCCTCGGCGGCGGAACCTTGGGCCCAGCCACCTGAGATGACCCCGCGACTCGCCGACACCACCTGGACCGACCTGGCCGGGCCGGACAACCGGCACGGCCGGGTCGACAGGCCTGCCGTTCTCGTGCCCCTTGGCTCCACCGAGCAGCACGGACCGCACCTGCCGTTGTCCACGGACACCGTGATCGCCACCGCCGTGGCCAACCACGCGGCGACGGCCCTGCCGGGAACTCCGCTGGTGGCACCGGCAGTCGCCTACGGCGCGAGCGGCGAGCACGCGGGTTTCCCCGGCACCGTCTCGATCGGCCACGAAGCCCTGCACAGCCTGCTCGTCGAACAAGTGCGCTCCCTCACGCTGTGGGCCTCGCGGGTCGTCTTCGTCAACGGCCACGGCGGCAACACCGCCACGCTCGGCGCGGTGGTCCGCCAACTCCGCGACGAGGGCCACGACATCGCCGGCGTGGCCTGCGAAGTCCCGGGCGGCGACGCGCACGCGGGATTCACCGAGACGTCGGTCATGCTGCATCTCGCGCCCGAGCAGGTGCGGATGCGGCATGCCGCCCCCGGAGAGCGTCGGCCGATCGCCGCGATCATGCCCGAACTCCGGGCGCACGGCGTGCGGTTCGTCGCACCGAACGGCGTCCTCGGCGACCCGACGGGAGCCACCTCCGAGGACGGACGGCGGATCCTCGACGCGATGGTGTCCGACGTCGTCCGGCGGATCAACGGATGGCAGGTCGGGGCGCACGGAAGGCTGCTGCCGTGACCCGGCCGCTGCCGCCCGGACTGCCAGTCGCGCTCGACGACAATGTCTCCCTGTGGGCCGGTGGACGCGTGGCGACCGGCGGCTCCCCCTGGCGGCTCGCCCGGTTCAAGGACGCCGCCCTGCCCCACCTCTCCGCCCTGCGCCGCGCCGGACGCCGGGGCCTCGCCCCCGGTTCACCGCTGGGCCGAGCCCTGGCCCGGCAACTCCTCGACCGCGGCCTCGCGCACCCCGTGCCCGCCCCGAGGCCCGGCCCGCACCCGGTCACGGTGGTGGTTCCCGCGTACCGGCGTGCCGACGAACTCGGCCGCTGCCTCACGGCGTTGGCCGGGCTGCCGGTCATCGTCGTCGACGACGGCTCACCCAACCCCACCGCGCTGCGCGACGTCGCCGACGCCCACGGAGCCGTGCTGGTACGGCACTCCGCCAACCGCGGCCCCGCCGCCGCCCGCAACACCGGGCTGGCGCTGGCGCGGAGCCCCTTCGTGGCTTTCGTCGACTCCGACTGCCGCCCCGAGGCGGGATGGCTCGACACGCTCATCCCGTACTTCGACGACCCCCGGGTCGCCGCCGTCGCACCGCGCGTCGTTCCTGACTGCGCCGACAACCTCACGCAGGCCGGTACCAAAGCCGACTCGAACGCGTGCGCGACCGGCGCACTGGCCCGTTACGAACGCGCCCGCTCGTCCCTCGACATGGGCACGGCGCCCGCTCTCGTCCGCCCGGGCGGGAAGGTCGGCTTCGTCCCGACCGCGACCCTGATCGTGCGCCGCGACGCGGTCGACGACCGGGCGTTCGACGAGGACATGCGGCTGGGAGAGGACGTCGACTTCGTCTGGCGGCTCGACGACAGCGGCCACCACGTCCGCTACCAGCCCCAGGCACGCGTCGCACACACCCCGCGCCTGGCCTGGACCGCCTGGGCCCGGCGTCGGCACGAATACGGGACCTCCGCCGCGGCCCTCGCCGCCCGCCACCCCGGCCGACTTGCTCCGGTCCGCGCGTCCGGATGGAATCTCGTCACCCTCGCGCTGCTGACCCGGCGCAAGTTCGTGCCGGCAGCCGGAAGCGCGGTTTTCGCCGCCGCTCTGCTGCGCCGCGGACTCGCCGGAACCCCCTCCGCGACAGCGTTGAGCGCCACCGTCGTCGCCAAGGGCCTGAGCGCCGACGCGATCGCCGTGGGCCACGCGCTGCGCCGGGAATGGTGGCCGGTCGGCCTGCTGTGCCTCGCGGCGTCGGGCCGCAGCGCGACCGCCCGAGCCGCGGCCGCGACCATGCTGGGACCGGTGGTCGCGGACTGGCTGACCCGCCGCCCCGCGCCGGGATTGGACGTCGTCCGGTGGAGCGTCCTGAGGCTCGCCGACGACCTGTGCTACGGCACGGGCGTCACCGCGTCCGCCTGGCGCAACCGGTCCCTGGCGCCACTGCTGCCGGACGTGAGCTTCCCGCTCCCGCAACGCCGACCTGCGACCTGAAACGGGCCCCGGCGCCGCGTTCCGAGAAGGCTCACCCGAGTCGGCGCACGGGCACCGCACCCTGACCCGCACTTGACCCCGGGCCTTGACCCGAGTCCTGGCCCCGGGCCTTGACTCGGGCCTTGACCCGGCCCTGACTTCACGACCCGGTGACCGCCACGCACGGCTTTCTTCTGCGGACACAACGGGTCGCATTCGCGGAAATCACGTTCGCGCATCAAAAGAACGTGCGGGGCGACAACAAGTGGCAATCGATGGCCGTCCGGCCTCTCCCGGCACTGTGATGCTCCTCACTGCACCGGCTTCGACACACCCCCGAGCCCTGCCAGGGGTCGTGGGGCGCGGTACGAGGCTTTCACCGGGGACCCGCATCTCCAGGCCAGGAGGGACCACCCGCATATGACGCCGCTCCGTTCGAGACGCCGCATCGCGGCCGTACTCGCCACCGCCGCCGCGCTCGTCGCCGCCGGCTGTGCCGCCGAAGACAAGGACGACACGAGCAACGCCGCGTCCGGCGCTCCGTCGATTGCCGCCGTCGCCCCGGGGGTGACCGCGGACACCGTCAAAATCGGCGTCGTCTACCCGGACCTGACCGCGGTGAAGCACATCCTCAAGTCCGACCACGGCGACTACGAGGCGACGTACAGGGCCCTGATCAAGAAGATCAACGACGCGGGCGGCATCAGCGGCCGCAAGATCGAACCGGTTTTCGGCGCGATCAACGTCGCCTCGCCGGCGGCGGCGCAGGAGACCTGCGTGAAGCTCACGCAGGACGAGAAGGTCTTCGCGGTGATCGGCACGCTCAATGCCAACGAGCCGCTGTGCTACGTGCAGACGAACAAGACCGCGGTCATCGGCGGTCCGCTCACCGCGAAGAACTACGGGCAGGCGCAGGCCCCGTGGTTCTCCGACCAGCGCGGTGGCGACGAAGTCGGCCCGGGAATCGACCTGTTCAAGGAAGCCTTGGCCGGCAAGAAGGTCGCGGTCGTCGGAGTGGTGAACGAACAGTCGCTGGTGCAGGACATCGTCGTCCCCGCCCTCCGGAAGCTCGGCGTCACCCCCGTGGAAACAGGGATCTTGGACGCGAACTTCCGCGACGCGGCCGCGGTCGCCCAGCAGACCGGCGTGTTCATCCAGAAGTTCGAGGCGTCCGGTGCCGACACGGTGGTCGTGGTCGGTGGCATGGCGGCTTCCCTGCCCAAGGAGTTGGAGAAGACCGACTACCGCCCGCGCCTGCTGTTCACCAACACCAACACGATCGGCGCGTACATCAACGACACGGCGCAGCACGACTACACCACGATGACGAACGCCATCGCGATCGCGCCGAACCTGGACTGGAACGAGCCGCAGCTCCAGGAGTGCATCGCCACCGTCGAGGCAGCCATCCCCGACCTCAAGGGCAAGCTCACCGACCCGAACCTGCTTCCCGCGGGCACCACGCCGACACCGCAGGTCTCCCTGGACGGCGCGTGCCGCAACGTGGCGTTGTTCAAGGCCATCGCCGCGAAGGCCGGCAAGGACCTCAACCACCAGACGTTCCAGCAGGCGGGCTTCTCGCTCGGCGCGTTCCCGCTGCCGCGCTTCGTCGACAAGGCGAACTACAGCAAGGACGCACCGCACGGCGCTATCCCGCCGGTGCTGTGGAAGTACGAGCCGACGACCAGGAAGTTCGTCCTCGCGAACGGGTAGCGAACGGGCCGGATCGAGTGATCCGGCCGGAACGAACCCGGCGAGACGGCGCGGGCGCCGGTGCCGCACCTCGGCACCGCAGCCCGCGCCGTTGTCATGTCGCGGGCGGCGTGCCCGCCGAATCGGGCGGATGTACGAACAGCGGCGGTCGAGGACGCATCGTCCGCCCGGGCGCTCGCGTCTCGCCGGAGGACGTGTCGAGCTCTTGCGGTCCGCGGTTGGCGGAGCCGTCCCCCCCGAACCCGCCGCTGCCGCGCTGTCAGACATCCCATGGCGTTAGGCGTCAAGCCGCGGTGAGGTTCGCGTGGTGGGCCCAGGCGGTGGCCTCGTTATAAAAGGTTCGGGTCTTCAGGCAGCCGTGGAGGATGCCGACGAGTCGGTTGCCCAGTTGTCGCAGGGCGGGGTT
>NZ_JBPKBI010000026.1:718-54255 GCF_051388935.1 Yinghuangia sp. YIM S10712 | reverse complement strand
GGGAGTCCTCCCGGACGGGGCGGTCGTCGGTGAAGCAGGAAAGGTCCCGACCGCCGCGCTGACGCGCGGCGGCTCGGCCGCGAGGCCGAGGGGAATCCCCCTCGTTCACGAGGGGGAGGAAGTCAACCAAGCCCTCGAACTGCTGGGGCAAATCGCCGACGGCAATCTGCAATTGGAAGTGGGCCTGGGCGGCGGAGCCGGCGCGCTTGTGCACGCCGACGCCAAGTCGAGCCGTATCAAGCTGCGCCTGGAAGCCGCCCGCGGGGAGCTGGTCAACACCTACGAAGCCGTGCTCGCGCCGGCAGTGAACGACGAGCTTGTCTTCCGGCACGAGGCCGTCGAGTTCCACGACCGCTGCACGTCCGCGGAACCGGTGAAAGAGGTTCTCGGTCTGGGCCACCGGGAGTCGCTGCTCGCCCAGGCAGGAGAAGAGACATCGGCCTCGGTGGCCGGGTTCACCCGCGAAGTCCTCCGCGGTTGCCGGGTATTCCATTTTCAGGACACCTCGCGGCAGGCGCCGGTCAAGCAGTCCGGCTACACCTCCGATACGGAGATGCTCCACCCCGACGCCCGCAACCTGGCAGCGTTCCTGATGCGCCTGAAGGAGGTGTCGCCGATCGCCTACAAGGACATCGTGCGCACGGAGCGGCCGTTCCTGAAGGTCGCGGGGGTGAACGAGTTGGCGTTGACTGCGCGTTGTGGCGTTGCGTGGCAGGTGTGCGGCCGTCCGCCTAGGGTGAGGGCGGACGGCCGTGTGGGAGGCGGTGTTTACGGCTTTCCCGGGTGGCCGCCTATGCCCCATTTGGTGGCTGGGGTGCCGGAGAGCAGGATCCAGGTCTGTTCGCGGACGGATTCGCCGAGGGCGGCTACGACGGCTTCGGTGATGTTGGTGATCAGGGCCTCTTCGGTTTCCGGGGTGAGGCGTTCCTCGTACAGCTTGACTTCGATGAACGGCATGGTTCGGCTCCTTGGTCGGGCGGTTCAGCGGGTGGTTGCCCGGAGGCATGTGCGCAGGGTGTCGGTCAGGTAGTCGAGTTCGGCGTCGGTGATGCCCGGGTGGCAGGGCAGGTTCACCTGGTGGTCGAACCATGAGCGTTCCGCCACCGGGCATTCGCCGGGGCCGTGGCCTCGGGCTCGCCATTCGGGGACGAGGTGGAGGGGGAAATAGCGCAACTGGACTTCGACTTCGTGGTGGTCCAGCAGGCGGACGACGTCTTCGCGGGCGGCGGGGTCGTTCACGAAGAACGTGTACAGGTGGTGGGCGTGGACGTCTCCCGGGGCGGCGCGGTGGGGGCGCGTTGTGTCGGGGAACTCGGCGAGGATGTCGTCCAGGCGTTCGGCGATCTCGCGGCGGCGGCGGGTGAGTTCGGGCAGGCGGCCGAGTTGGACGACGCCGACGGCCGCGGCTGCCTCGGACATGGTCGCGTTGGTGCCTGCGCGGCGCACGCGCGTGCAGGTGCGGCGGTAGACGTCGTCCGCGTAGCGCATCCACGGCAGGAGTGCCGGGGGAGTGGTCTGCGGGCCGGCGTACGGCAGGGACTCGTAGTCGGTGTCGTTCGACCGCACGCGGTCGAGGCGTTCGGCCCAGTCGTCGCGGTCGAAGGTGAGCATGCCGCCCTCGCCGAGCGTGGTGATCGCCTTGGACCCGTGGAAGCTGAAGCATCCGATGTCGCCGAGCGCGCCGGGGCGTCGTCCCCGGTGTAGGGCGCCGAGGGCGTGGGCGGAGTCCTCGATGACGACCGCTCCGTGGCGGTGGGCGAGCGGCACGATCTCGTGCATGCGTGCCGGCAGCCCGCCGTAGTGCACGAGCAGGACAGCGGCGGTGCGGTCGGAGATCATCCCGGCGAGGGCTGTCGGGTCCATGTTGAGGGTGTCCGGTTCGACGTCGCAGAACACCACGTCGGCGGGCAGGTCGAGCAGCGGTTGGGCGGTGGCCTGGAACGTCTGGGGGGTGACGATCACCTGGTCGCCGGGCCGGAGGTCCAGCAGGCGCAGGGCCGTTTCCAAAGCGACGGTTCCGCTGGTCACCGAAATCGCGTGGCGTACGCCGATGTGCTCGCGGAATTGCTCCTCGAAACGCTTGCGCCAGATTCCCTGGGTCAATGACGCATCGCTTTCGATGACGGCCGAGACGGCATTCGACTCGGCCCGTCCGAGAATGGTCCCGCGGGTCGGAAAGGATATTTTCATGCGCGCGGAAAAACCTCCTGGTGGTGGGGGCGAAACGGCGCCCTGATGGTTCTTATCGGCAGCTCATAGCGTCTGACCTGCTGCGGACTCGGTGAGTGGTGAATTTTTTGGGCAGGGTGGATTGCCTCTCCGTACTGAATTCCGAGAGTTGACATCGCCGCACGAAGGTCTATTCAATATTGCCGTTCCCGACCCCGCCGAATCCGGAGAAGACATGAAATTCGGGCTGACGTTCTTCCCTGTCCTCGCGCCTTCCGAGCGTTCCGCCTCGGACTATTTCGACGACTGCCTGCGGCTGGCGGAGGTCGCCGACGAGCTCGGGTTCGAGCATGTGCAGACCGTCGAGCACTACTTCTCGGCGTACGGCGGCTACAGCCCCGACCCGGTGACCCTGCTGGCCGCCGTGGCCGCGCGGACGACGCGCATCCGGGTGGTCACCGGGGCGGTGGTCCCGGCGTTCACGCACCCCGTGAAGCTCGCCGGGAAGCTCGCCATGCTGGACAACCTCGCGCACGGGCGCCTCGATGTGGGCTTCGGCCGGGCGTTCCTGCCCGAGGAGTTCGCGGCGTTCGGTGTGCCGATGGCCGAGAGCCGGTCGCGCTTCGCCGAGAACGTCGAGGCGTGCCGTCGGCTGTGGGCGCACGAAGACGTGGTCTGGAAGGGCGAGTTCAGCTCGTTCGGGCCGGTGACGATGCTGCCGCGCACGGTCCAGCGACCGCACCCGCCGATATTCGTCGCCGCCACGACGAGCGAGGACTCGTGCGCGGCGGCTGGAGCAGCCGGCCACCACCTCCAGGTCGTTCCGTCGGTGACGTCGACCGAGGGCCTGAAGGCCATGCTCGCGGCGTACCGCAGCGCGCGGGCCGCCGCCGGGCACGCGGGCCCGGGGCGTGTGCAGATCAAGTACACGTGCTACCTCGACGAGGACCGCGGCGCGGCACTCGCCGCCGGCCGGCGGTGGGAGGCGAACTACATCGAGAAGATGAGCGCCGCCGTCGCATCCTGGGCCGCTCCGGGGGCCGGCGGGGGCGACTACCCCGGGTACGCCGCACTGGTCGACAAGGTCAAGGCGTACGACTTCGATCGCGCGCTCGCCGACAACAAGGTCCTGGCCGGGACCGCCGCCGACGTGACGCGGCAACTGGACACCGTCGCCGACTGGTTCGGGCCCGACCTGTCGGTCAGCCTGCAATTCAACCCCGGTGCCACTGCCCTGGACCGCGCCGAGGCCTCCGTGCGGCTGTTCGCCGCGCGGGTCGCCCCCGCCTTGGCCGGGCGCTGACCGCGAGCCACCCCTTTCCGCAGACAGGAGCAGGACATGAGCAGCATGGACGCGGACGTTGCCGTGATCGGACTCGGCGCGTGGGGTTCGTCGGCCCTGTGGCGGCTGGCCGCACGCGGAGTCGACGTCGTCGGCTTCGAACGCCACGCCCCCGGACACGCGTACGGCTCGTCGCACGGCGGCAGTCGGATGTTCCGCACGGCGTGTCTGGAGCACCCCGGCCTGGTCGACCTGGCCCGGCTCTCCCGCGAGCTGTGGCGCGAACTGGAGTCGGCCTCCGGGCGCAAGCTGTTCACCGCGTCCGGAGGCCTGTTGGCCGGTCCCCGGGACGGGCACCTGGTGCCGGCGGCGCTCGCGGTGGCGCGGGCGCGGCGCCTTGAGGTGGACGTGCTCGACGCCGGCGAGCTGCGCCGCCGGTTCCCCGCACACGCCGGAATCGGCGATCGCGACGCGGGCGTGTGGGAGGTCGGGGCGGGGCTGGTGCGGCCCGAGGAGACGGTGCGGGCCGCGGTCGACGCCGCCGTGGGTGCGGGGGCCCGCGTGTATGCCGACACCCGTGTGATCGCGGTCGAGCCCGGTGCGGGGGACGTCGTCGTACGTACGCCGGTCCGCGAGTTCCGGGTGCGGCAGGCCGTGGTGACCGCGGGCTCGTGGCTGTCGGCGCTCGTGCCCGGCCTTCCGCTGGAGGCCGTGCGGATGCCGACGACCTGGTTCGCGCCGCTTGTGGGCCGCACCGGTGACTTCCGGCTCGAAGAATTCCCGGTCTTCATACGGGAGTTGGGCGACGGCACGAGCCTGTGGGGGCATGGCAGCGAGCGCGACGGCGACCCGGTGAAGCTCGGATTGGAGGACGGCGGCGGGACGTTCGACGTCGTCGATCCCGAAGCGCTGGACCGGTCGGTGCACCGGCGTGACTGGGCGGGCGCCGCCGAGCGGCTTCCGGCCGCGTTCCCCGGTCTCGATCCCGTGCCGGCCCGGGCGGAGGTGTGCCTGTTCACGCGCACGCCCGACCGGCAGTTCGTGCTCGGCCGACCGGACGGCCACCCGCGCCTGCTGGTCGGCGGCGGGTGCAGCGGCCACGGTTTCAAGCACGCGACGGGGATCGGCGAGGTGCTCGCGGCGCTCACCGTCGGAGAGAAGCCACCGGTCGACGTGGGCTTCACCGACCCCGACCGTTTCACGGCGTAGGTCGGGCCCGACTCGGGGGAGGGGGCTCGTGGCTCGGCCGGGGTTGTCGGAAGCGGTTCGGGTTGGAGGGTACGCCGCTCGGTCGCGGTCGCTGGAAGCGTTCGGAGCCCAAGTCTTCGTGGCTCGGCCGTGGGTGTCGGCAGCGTCCGGGGTCGGGGTGACTGCCCGGTCTTGGACGCCCCGAGCGCCGTCGCGCGGCCCGCTCACCGTCCCGCCCAGGACGCTGCGAGCGCCTTCTTGTCGATCTTGCCGACCGGCGTCAGCGGCATCGCGTCGACGACCACGACCTCGTCGGGGAGCTTGTACGCGGCCAGGCCACGTTCCCTCAGGAACGCCGCCAGGCAGCGTGCGGAGGGCGCCTCGTGGCCGGGCCGGCACACGACGAAGGCGACCGGGCGTTCGCCCCACCGCTCGTCCGGCAGCCCCACGAGTGCGGCGACGGCTATGCGGGGGTGCGCGGACATGTGCCCTTCCACCTCGGTCGCGGCGATCTTCTCCCCGCCGCGGTTGATCTGGTCCTTGACGCGCCCGACGACCACGAGGTGCCCGGACGGGAGCTGCCGTACGACGTCGCCCGTGCGGTAGAACCCGTCGGGGGTGAACGCGCCGGCGTTGTGCTCGGGCGCGCGGTAGTAGCCGCGCAGCGTGTACGGGCCCCGGGTCAGCAGTTCGCCCGGTTCTCCGGGCGGCACCGGCGCGCCCGCGTCGTCGACGACGAGGATCTCGTCGGCGGGGCTGCCGGGCCGGCCCTGCGTCGTGGTGACCAGTTCGTCGGGATCGTCGAGCGCGGTGTAGTTGAGCAGCCCTTCGGCCATGCCGAACACCTGCTGGAGCCGTACGCCCAGCGTCGGTTGGATGCGGCGTGCCAGGTCGTCGGCGAGGCGCGCGCTGCCGACCTGGAGGACGGCGAGGCTGGAGAGATCGGGCCGGGTCGCCGCGTACTCGTCGAACCAGTGCGGCACGAGCGGCGGGTTGACGGCGGTGATGGTCACCTTCTCGCGCTCGATCAGCGCGAACGCGGTCTCGGGTGCCGGGGAGGGGGCGAGGACGACTGTGCCGCCGACCAGGAGCGTGCCCAGCACGCCGGGGCAGGCGAGGGTGAAGTTGAACGCGATCGGCAGGACCGCGAGGTAGACCGAATCCGCGTCCAGCCCGCACGCCTCCGCGCCGGAACGCGCGTTGTAGGCGTAGTCGTCGTGGGTGCGCGGGATCAGCTTGGGCAGCCCGGTCGTGCCTCCGGACAACAGCAGGATCGCGAGGTCCGACGCGGCTACATCGGGGTCGTCGTACGCGCCGGCGTCGCGGGTGCCGAGATCCGCCAGCCGCGTGTGTGCGCCGGGCTCTCCGGCGACGATGACGTGGGCCAGGCTCCCGCAGCCTTCCTCGTCGCGCACCTTCGACGCCAACTCCCGGTAGTCGAAACGCTGGTGGCGATCGGGGACGACGTACGCCACCGCGCCCGCGAGGCGCACCAGGTGCGCGATCTCGGCGCGCCGGTGGCCGGGCAGCGCGTGCACGGGGACCGCGCCGATGCGCAGCAGTGCGAACCACACGTGCACGAATTCGGCCACGTTGGGCAGTTGCACCACGACGCGGTCGCCGCGCCGCAGCCCGAGGCCGCGGAAGCCGTGGGCGAAGCGGTCGACCGTGTCGTCGAGTTCGGCGTACGTCCAGCGGCGGTCGCCGTCCACGAGCGCGGTGCGGTCGGCATAGGTGTCGGCCCACTCACGCAGGCGGGCACCCAGCGTACGGCCCTCCCAGTAGCCCTTGGCTCGGTACTGCTCGGCGTACTCGGGGGGCCAGCCCGGCCACTCCTGGTTCACAACGGTGCCTCTCGATCGGGTTTCACGGGACGTCACATGCCGTACGCCACACCGGGGTCGGCCGGGGTGGTGTTCGTCTGCGGCATGTGCTTAGGATGTGAATACCCGAAATGAAAGTCATTTTCAATTGCTCGGGAGCCTGCCGGCGGGCCGCCGGCCAGGCGGCTCCACCGACCCATGAACCCGCCCGGACGAGGCTCCGGAGCGGGGTGTGGATGACCGACGAAGGGGAGCGCACGTGCCAGACGAGCGCCAGACCATCCATCCGGACACCGTGCTGTGCACGGTCGCCGCCGCCTTGCGCATGCCGGAGACGGAACTCACCGCAGACGACGACCTGTTCGCCCTGGGGCTGGACTCACTGACGCTCATGCGCCTGGCCGGCGGCTGGCGCCGTGCCGGCATCGCCGTCACCTTCGAGGACCTGGTCGAGCGCGCGACCCTCGCCGACTGGTGTCTCCTGCTCGCCGAACGGGCCGCCGAGGCGGGCGGACACACCGCGCCACCGGACCAGGCCGCCTTCGACGAGTCGGCCCCGTACCCGCTCGCGACCATGCAGCACGCCTACTGGGCCGGCCGCCAGGACGGCCAGCCGCTCGGCGGCGTCGGGGCGCACTTCTACACCGAGTTCGACGGCACCGGGCTCGACCCGGACCGACTCGGCGCCGCACTGGACGCGCTGACGTTGCGTCACGGCATGCTGCGCGCCCGCTTCCACGAGGACGGGACCCAGGACCACCTCCCGTCGGCCCCCGGCCGCCTGATCGTGCACGACCTGCGGGGCCTCGACGCGGACGGAGCCGACGCCCGGCTCGCCGACCTGCGCGAGAGCCGGTCGCACCACCGCATGGACCCGGCCGCGGGCGAAGTGCTCTGCGTCGCCTTGACGTTGCTGCCCGACGGCCGCCACCGCCTGCACGTGGACCTCGACATGATGGCCGGCGACGCGGTGAGCCTGCGCATCCTGCTCGCCGACCTGCACCGGCTCTACACGGCACCCGACGAGCCGCTGCCCGCCATCGGCGTCAGCTACGGCCGCTACCTCGCCGAACACGCCGCCGCCCGTGCACCCGAACGCGAACGCGCCAGGCAGTGGTGGACCGAGCGTCTGTCCGACCTTCCCGCACCACCCCGCCTGCCGACCGTCGTCCCGCCCCTCACCCCCGTCCACGCGCACGACACCGCGCTCAACCGCACCAAGCGGTTCCATCACTGGATCGACGCTCAGGCCAAGGCGGAACTGACTCGCCGAGCGCGGAAGTTCGGCGTCGGGCCCGCTGCCGCGCTGGCCGCCGCGTTCGCCGAGGTGATCGCCGCGTGGAGCAGCGAGCCGCGTTTCCTGCTCAACGTGCCGCTGTTCGACCGGCAGCCGCTGCACCCCGATGTGGCCCACCTCGTCGGTGACTTCAGCAGTTCCATCCTGCTCGGCGTCGACACCTCCGAAGCGATCCCGTTCGCCGACCGGGCCCGCATCGTCCAGGAAGACCTGCGCGCGGGCGTCGCGCATGGCGCGTACGGAGGCGTCGACGTGCTGCGCGACCTGTCACGCGCGAACGGCGAACCCGTCCTGGCACCCGTCGTGTACACCAGCGCGATCGGCCTCGGCGAGGCGTTCTCCGACGACGTGCAGGCCGTGTTCGGCAAACCGGTCTGGATCATCTCGCAGGGCCCGCAGGTCTGGCTCGACGCCCAGGTCACCGAACTCGACCACGGGCTCCTGCTGAACTGGGACGTACGTCACGCGATGTTCGCCTCCCAAGTCCCCGAAGCGGCCTTCGCCGCCTACCGCGACCTGGTCCGGTCCCTCGTGGACGGTGACGACGCGTGGCGCACACCCGTACCCTCGCTCGCCCCGCCCGCGCAGCTCGCGGCCCGGCCCGCACCGCAACCCCGTGTCGCGGCCCCGCGCACCCTGCACGAGCGGTTCTTCCGAATCGCCGGCGCCGAACCCGAACGCGTGGCCCTGATCGACGCCGACACCGAACTCACCTACGGGCAACTCGCCTTGCGCGCCCGGCGGATCGCCGCGCTGCTCGCCCGCAACGGCGTACGCCCCGGCGACACCGTCGCGATCACCCTGCCCAAGGGGGCCGACCAGGCCCCGGCCGTCCTCGGCGTCCTCGCGGCGGGCGCGACCTACGTGCCCGTCGGCGTCGACCAGCCCCCGCACCGCCGCGCGGCCATGCACGATGCCGCACGCGCCCGGGCCACCCTCACCGACGACGCGCACACCCACCTCGCCGAAGCCGTCCCCGGCACCACCGTCGTCCGCATCGCCGAAGCGGACGACGAACCTCCCGCCCCCCTCGCCTCCGCCACCCCGGACGACATCGCGTACGTCATCTTCACCTCCGGATCCACCGGCGTCCCCAAAGGCGTCGAAGTCCCGCACCGCGCGGTCGCCAACACCATCGACGCGGTGGGGGACCTGTTCGGAATCGGGCCGGACGACCGCACCCTCGCGCTGTCCGCGCTCGACTTCGACCTGTCCGCGTACGACCTGTTCGCGTTCCTCTCCGTCGGCGGGTCGGTCGTCTCCGTCGACGAGGACCACCGCCGCGACGCCGCGCACTGGGCGGAACTCGTCCGCCGGCACCGCGTCACCGTCGTCTCGTGCGTGCCCGCGCTGCTCGACATGCTGGTCAGCGCCGCAGCCGACGACGGCCGGGCGGACGGGCTGTGCGACAGCCTGCGCCTGGTCATGCTCGGCGGCGACTGGGTCGGCCTCGACCAACCCGCCCGGCTGCGCGCGCTCGTGCCCGGCTGCCGGTTCGCCGCGCTCGGCGGCATGACCGAAGCCGCCGTCCACTCCACGGTCTTCGAGGTCACGAACGTCGACCCCGCGTGGCGGTCGATCCCGTACGGCGCACCGCTCCCCGGCACCCGCGCCCGCGTCGCCGACGCACGCGGCCGGGACTGCCCCGACTGGGTCACCGGCGAACTGTGGGTCGGCGGCGCCGGCGTCGCGGCCGGATACCGCGGCGACGCGGAGCGCACCGCCGCGCGGTTCGTCGAGCACGACGGCGACCGCTGGTACCGCAGCGGCGACCTCGCCCGCTACCGGAGCGACGGCGTCCTGGAGTTTCTCGGACGTGCCGACCACCAGGTCAAGATCCGCGGCCACCGCATCGAACTCGGCGAGGTCGAGGCCGCGTTGGAGAGCCATCCCGACGTCGTGCACGCGGTCGCCACCGTCGTCGAGGGAGCGGCCCGGCGGCTCGCCGCAGCCGTCTCGGCGCCCGGCCCGCGCACTCCCGACGCCGGCGAACTGCGCGCCTGGGTCGGCGAACGCGTCCCGCCGTACATGCTGCCCGACCCCATCCACATATGGGACGCCATGCCCCTGACCGCCAACGGCAAGCTCGACCGCCGCGCGGTCCACCGCGCGGCCGAACGCGCCGAACGCGACCGGTCCGCAGAAGGCGCAGCCCCCGAAGGAGCGGTCGAGACCGCCGTCGCCAAAATCTGGGGCGAACTCCTCGACGTCCCCTTCGTCGGCCGCGACGACGGCTTCTTCGAACTCGGCGGCGACTCGCTCGTGGCCACCCGCATGCTCGGCCGCCTCCGGGCCGCCGGGATCACCGGAGCCCGCGTCGCGTCGGTGTTCGCCACCCCGCGCCTGCGGGACTTCGCGACCTCGCTGAGCCTCGGCGACCTGCCCGCGAACCACCCCATCGCGCCCGAACCCGCCCGGCGCCACGAACCGTTCCCGCTCACCGAAGTCCAGGCCGCGTACCTCAGCGGTCGCGCGGCATCCTTCACCCTCGGCAACGTCGGCACGTGGCACTACACCGAGTTCGACGACACCGACGTCGACCTGGCCCGCATGGAGAAGGCGTGGTGCGCCCTCGTCGCCCGCCACGACATGCTGCGCGCCGTCGTCGAACCCGACGGCACCCAGCGCGTGCTCGCCGACGTACCGGACGTCACCATCCCCGTCGTGGACACCACCGCGGAAGGGGCCGAACACGCCCTCGCCGAGCTCCGCGCGGAAGGCTCCCACCGGGTGCTCGACCTGGGCCGGTGGCCGCTGTTCGACCTGCGTGCCGTGCGCTACCCCGGCACCGACGGACGCCTGCGCACCCGCCTGGCGATCGGCTTCGACTACATCGTCTTCGACGCCCTGTCGATCATGACGCTCTACTCGGAACTCGACCGCCTCTACACCGACCCCGCAGCCGCCCTTCCTCCGATCGACGTCACCTTCCGCGACTACCTCACGCAGGTACGGCCCGACCCCGACGACGAGCGCCGCGCCACCGCGCACTGGCGGCAACGCGTCGCCGAACTGCCGCCGCCCCCCGCACTCCCGCTCGTCAAACCCCTGTCCCACGTCGAGTCGCCGGCATTCACCCGCCGCACCACGCGGCTCGCACCCACGCGCTGGAACGCCCTGAAGGACCACGCCCGCCGCCACGGCCTGACCCCGTCGACCCTGCTGCTCGCCCTCTACAGCGAAGTCCTCGCCGCCTGGAGCGGCACCGACGCGGTGACCGTCACCCTCACCCTGTTCAACCGCCGCGAGGCCCACCCCCACATCAACCGCGTCCTGGGCGACTTCACCTCCCTCGCCCCGGCCGGCTACCGCCGGGCTTCGGGCGCCCTGTCGCCGGCGGCGGCCGAACTCCAGCGCCACCAGGCCGAAGACCTCGACCACCGGGACGTGTCGGCGGCCTGGCTGCTCCGCGAGACGGCCCGGCACCTCGGCGGCGAACTCGCCGCGCCCGTCGTCTTCACCAGCGCGCTCGGCGTCGGCGACGGCGTGTCCATGGACCTGTCCGACGGGTTCCCGGCCCGCCTGTGGGGCGTCTCCCAATCCCCGCAGGTCTGCCTCGACAACCAGGTCACCGAGGAAGCGGGCGCCCTGTGCGTCACCTGGGACGCCGTCGAGGAACCCTTCGCCGAAGGCGTCCTCGACGCCATGTTCGACGCCTACCGGCGGCTGCTCGACCACGTCGCCGACCACGGCCCCGACGCGCCCCTGCCGGACCTGCGCCCCGACACGTCCCGAGCCGTACGCGCCGACGCCAACGCCACCGACACGGACATCCCCGCCCGCCCCCTGCACGCCGGGTTCTTCGAACAGGCCCGGCGCAACCCCGACAACGTCGCGCTCGTGCACGCCGACGCGGCAGGCCGCGGCACCGCCACCACGTACGGCGAACTCGCCGACCGGTCGCTGCGCATCGCCGCCACGCTGCAACGACGCGGGATACACCCCGGCGACCGAGTCGCGGTCACCCTCCCCAAGGGACCCGAGCAGATCGCCGCGGTCCTCGGCGTGCTCGCCGCGGGCGGCGCCTACGTGCCGGTCGGTCTCGAACAGCCGCCGCTGCGCCGCCGCCGAATCCTCGAAGTCGCCGACACAAGCGCCGTGTTGGACCGCGAAGCGGCCGAGCACGCGACGCGGGCCGAGCCACTGGCCGCTCCGGTGGCGGTGAACCCGGACACCCTCGCGTACGTCATCTTCACGTCCGGCTCCACCGGCGAGCCCAAGGGCGTCGAAGTCAGCCACGCCGCGGCCTGGAACACCATCGCCGACGTCAACGCCCGACACGGCGTCGGCCCCGGCGACCGGGTGCTGGCACTATCCGCGCTCGACTTCGACCTGTCGGTGTACGACATCTTCGGACTCCTCGCAGCCGGCGGAGCGCTCGTGCTCCCCGACGAGGAAGACCGCCGCGAACCCGCCCGCTGGCGCGAACTCGTGCGCGAGCACGGCGTCACCGTGTGGAACACGGTCCCCGTGCTGCTCGACATGCTGCTCGACGCCGACCGGAACGCCTCCGACGTCGGGGCCCTGGCCGCGCTGCGCGTCGCGCTGGTCTCCGGCGACTGGATCGGCCTCGACCTGCCCGCGCGGCTGCGCACGGCCACCGCGGCCCGCTGCCGCTTCACCGCCCTGGGCGGCGCCACGGAGGCGGCGATCTGGTCCAACGCGTACGACGTGCACGCGGTCCCCGCGCACTGGGCGTCGATTCCGTACGGGCGCCCGCTGGCCAACCAGCGCTACCGCGTCTGCGACACCGCCGGACGCGACGCCCCGGACCTGGTCCCCGGCGAACTGTGGATCGGCGGCGCCGGTGTCGCGCTCGGCTACCGGGGCGACGAGCCGCGCACCGCCGAGAAGTTCGTCCACCACGACGGCACCCGCTGGTACCGCACGGGCGACCTCGGCCGCTACTGGCCCGACGGCACCCTGGAGTTCCTGGGCCGCGCCGACGAACAAGTCAAGATCGGCGGCAACCGGATCGAACTCGGCGACGTGGAAAGCGCGTTGCGCAGCCATCCCGCAGTCGCCCGAGCCGCGGCGGTCACGGTCGGGGAGCGCGGCGCGGCGACGCTGGTCGCGTTCGTCACCGCCGAAGCCGAGAGCCGATCGGCCGATGCCCTCACCGACATCCTCACCGGATGGCTCGTCGACCGCCTGCCGCCCTACGCGGTCCCCACCCGCATCACCGTGCTGGACGACCTGCCCCTGACCGCCAACGGCAAGACCGACCGGGCGGCGTTGCGCGCCCGCGCCCGCGACGCCGTACCACCCGACACCGCCGCCGACCCACCGCAAAGCGGCGTCGAACAGGCACTGGCCGCACTGTGGGCCGAACACCTGGGCGCAGCACCGACGGACCGGCACCTCAACTTCTTCACCGCGGGCGGCGACAGCCTCACCGCGATCCGGGTCGCCGCCGCCATCGAACACCGATTCGGCGTACGCGTCCCCACCCGCACCTTCCTCGCCGCACCGACCGTGGCCGCGCTCGCCGCACGCATCGCGGCACACACGGCGGCCGACGCGGCACCCGACTACGAAAACGGGGTCTTGTGAACACCACCGACCTGCTGGCCGAGTTCGAGAAGGCCGGAGTCACACTGTGGGCCGAGGACGGCGGTCTGCGGTTCCGGGCGCCGCGCGGCGTCATGACCGAGGAACGCAAGGCCGTGCTCCGCGCCCGCCGCGACGAACTCATCGCACACCTCGCATCCGCCGAGACCCTGCGCATCACCCCGGACCCGGCCGCACGCCACGAGCCCTTCCCCCTCACCGACCTTCAGGCCGCCTACCTCGTCGGGCGGGCGGACGCGTACGAGTACGGCGGCATCGCCTGCCACGCCTACCTCGAACTCGCGTACCCCGACCTCGATCCCGACCGGGTCGCCGCCGCGTGGCGGGAACTCGCGCAACGGCACGACATGCTGCGGGCGACCGTCCACCCCGACGGGTACCAGCAGGTCCGGCCCGACGTCCCCGACCCGGTCGTCGGAGTCGACGACGTACGCGGCCAAGGCCCCGCAGCGGCGGCGGAAGCGGTGGCCCGCACCCGGCGCAGGCTCTCGCATCGCCCAGGGCGCGCGGACGGGCCCGCCCACCTCCTGCACGTCACACGCGGCGACGACGGCGCCACCCTCCACCTCTCGGTCGACCTGCTGACCGTGGACCACGCGAGCCTGCGCATTCTGCTCGCCGAGTTCCACACCGCGTACACCGCGCCGGGTACACTCCCGCCGCCGCCGAACGTCGCCTTCCGCGACTTCGTGCTCGCCCGTCGAGCCCTCACCGAGACCCCGCGTCACGCCCGCGACCGCGCCTACTGGCTCGACCGCATCGACCACCTGCCGCCCGCCCCCGAACTCCCCACCTCGGAACCGTGGGCCGCCACGCGGGACACCCCGGACACGCCCAGGTTCACCCGCATCGAGACCGTGCTCACGGCAGCGGAGTGGACGAGTTTGAAGGCACACGCGTCGGTGCGCGGCCTCACCGCTTCCGGGGCGCTGCTCACCGCCTTCGCGGAAACCATCGGCCGCTGGAGCCGCAACCCGGCGTTCACGCTCAACCTGCCGGTCGTCGACCGTCCGGCGATCCACGACGAAATCGAGTCGGTGGTAGGGGAGTTCACGTCGGTCGAGCTGCTCGCGGTGGATCTTGAGCCGGATCAGTCGTTCGCCGAACGTGTCCGGACGATCACCGCGCAACTGCTGGACGACCTCGCGCATTCCTCCTTCGGCGGCGGCGATGTACTGGCCGAGATCTCCCGCCGAGCCGGCGCGCGCACCCTCATGCCCGTGGTGTTCACCAGCGCCCTCGGCGGAGCAGCCGCGTCCGGTGTGGTCCACGCCGTGACCCAGACGCCGCAGGTGTGGATCGACTGCCAGGTCATGGAGCGCGGCGACACCCTCGCGCTGTCGTGGGACGTGCGCGACCATGTGCTGCCCGACCGGCTCGCACAGGAAGCCTTTGCGGCGTTTGCCGCGCTCGTCGGCCGGCTCGCCCGGGACGAGACCGCGTGGGACGTCCGCGCCGACGTTCCGCTGCCGCCCGCCCAGGCCGCGCTGCGCGCGAGGGTCGACGACACCGCCGGGCCGGTATCGGACGCACTGCTGCACGACGCGATCCTCGCCCAGGCACGCGCCACCCCGGACGCCGTCGCGGTGCAGGCCTCCGACCGAGAGCTGACATACAGGCAACTGCTGGAGCAGGCAAGGGCTGTTGCCGCGACGCTGAGCCGCCTCGGTGCGGACGGCCGGGTGCCCGTCGGCGTGCACCTCGACAAGGGCTGCGAGCAGATCGTCGCCGTCCTCGGCACGCTGCTGGCCGGTGCCGCGTACCTGCCCGTCGACACCGCGCAGCCCCCGGCGCGCCGTGACACGATCCTCCGCGACGCGGGCGTGCGCCTCGTCCTGACCCGCGACGACCTTGTCGACGCGTCGCCGCTCCCGGACGGCGTCGCCGCCGTTGCGGTCGAGTCTGCCGCGGAGGGGGCACGGGAGGCATCGGACTCCCTGCCGGGCTCCCTGCCGGAGAGCAGCGTCGAGCCCGACGACCTGGCGTACGTCATCTACACCTCCGGCTCGACAGGCACGCCCAAGGGCGTCATGATCAGCCACCGCGCCGCACTCAACACCGTGCTCGACATCAACCGCCGCTTCCGAATATCGGCCGGGGACCGCGTCCTCGGCGTGGCCGGTCTCGGCTTCGACCTGTCGGTGTACGACATCTTCGGCCCGCTCGCGGTCGGCGGCACGCTCGTCCTCCCCGACGCGGACCGCCGCGGCGACCCCTCCCACTGGGCCGAACTCGTCGCCGCCCACGAAGTGACCGTCTGGAACTCGGTGCCCGGCCAACTCCGCATGGTCCTCGACTGGTTGGGCCAGGACGGCACCGCACTGCACAGCCTGCGCCTGGCCCTGCTGTCCGGCGACTGGATCCCGGTCACCCTCCCCGGCGACGCCCGCGCGCTCGTCCCCGGATTGGACGTCGTCAGTCTCGGCGGGGCCACCGAAGGCGCGATCTGGTCGATCTTCCACCCGGTCGGGGACGTCGACCCGCGCCGCCCGAGCATCCCGTACGGCCGACCTCTCACCAACCAGGTCGTCCGTGTGCTCGACCACCGGCTGCGCCCCCGCCCCGACTGGGTGCCCGGCGAGATCCACATCGGCGGCACCGGCGTCGCCGACGGCTACCTGGGCGACCCCGAACGCACCGCGGAACGCTTCGTCACCCACCCCGAAACCGGCGAACGCCTCTACCGCACAGGCGACTTGGGCCGCATGCTGCCCGACGGCGACATCGAGTTCCTGGGCCGCGAGGACGCGCAGATCAAGATCCGCGGCTACCGCATCGAACTCGCCGAGGTCGAGGCCGCGGTGCAGAACCACCCGGCCGTCGGCGGCTGCGCGGTCGTGGTCGACGACGACGGCAGCGCCGGCCGGCGCCTCGCGGCGTTCGTCGAACCGGCGCGCGTCGAACCGCCCGTGACCGGACGGGCCGACCCGGTCGCCGGCGCCGCCGCGCGGGCGGTCCGGGAGGCGTCGGCGGACATCGACGCCGACCGACTCGGCGACTTCCTCACCGCCCTGGACGAGGCGGCACTGGGCGTCATGACCCGCGCCCTCACCGACGCCGGCCTGTTCACCGACGACGGTGCCGCATTGTCCTTCGACGCGATCTGCGCGGGCCTCGCCGCCACGCCGCGCCACCGGCACCTCGTCCGCCGCTGGCTCCGCGCGCTGACCGACACCGGACGACTGCGGCACACCGCGGGCGCCTACACCGCACTGCGGACGGTCTCGGCAGACGACCTGTCCGCCGCCTGGGGACACGCCGCGGAACTCGAACGCGAAGTCGGCTGGAGCAGCGGTCTCCTCACCACGATGCGCACGTGCGCCGACCGCGTCCGCGAACTCGTCAGCGGCACCGCCGACATCCGCGACGTCCTCTTCCCCGGCGCGGCGACCGACGCCATCGAATCGGCGTACCGCGACAACCTCGCCATCCGCCACCTGGGCGGCGGGCTGGTCGCCGCGCTCCGCGCCCTGGCGGCCGGACACGTCGGCGACGAGCGCCTGCGGATCCTCGAAGTCGCGGGCGGCGTCGGCGGCGTGACCACACGACTCGTCCCCGCACTCGCCGAGTTCGGCGTCGACTACCTGTTCACCGACGCCTCGCCGTTCTTCGTCGCCGAAGCCCGCGAACGCTTCGCGGACCACGCGTGGGTGCGCTTCGGCCTCCTCGACATCACCCGTGACCCGCGCCCGCAAGGCCACCAGCCGAACAGCTTCGACGTCATCGTGTGCGCCAACGCCCTGCACGCCACCCCCGACGCGGGCGCCGCACTCGGGCGGCTGCGCGAACTCCTAGCCCCCCAAGGCCGGTTGGCCGTCGTCGAACACACCCGCGACCAGCACTACCCGCTCATGGTCTCCATGGAATTCCTCGAATTGACCGGCCCCGCATGGACGGACCTGCGCGCCGACAGCGGCCAGTCCTTCATCACCCGGCCCCAGTGGCTCGGCCTGCTGGCCGAACACGGCGTACGCGACACGGTCGTGCTGCCGCCCGACGACGACCCCATGACCCGAACCGGCCAGGAACTCTTCCTCGGCACCGCCAAAACCGACCGCGCCCGCGTAGGCCCGGCGGAACTCGCGCGGCACACCGCAACCAGGCTGCCCGAATACATGGTGCCCTCGGCCTTCCACCTCGTCGACGCCCTCCCGCACACCGGCAACGGCAAGGTCGACCGCGCCCGCCTCGTCTCCTGGCTGCCCGCTCAGGGCACCGCCCCCGCCGGGCCCGCGCCGTCCGCGGAGCCCGCCGACGACCTCGAACGGCAGCTCGCCGACGTGTGGCGCGAACTGCTCGTCGGCCAACAGGTCGGCAGGGACGACGACTTCTTCGCCCTCGGCGGCGACTCCCTGCTCGTCGCCCGCATGGTGGGCCGGCTGCGCGAACAGATACCCGGCGCGGCCGACCTGGAATGGGAGTCGGTGCTGCGCAACATGCTGCTGCTCCCCACCGTCGCCGGGCTCGCCGCGTACCTGCGCAGCGCCGGGGACGTCGAGCCCGCCCGACCCGACGCGGCGCCGGCCTCACCGGTCGTCCATCTGCACGGACCCCCGGCCGGGGGCCGGACGGCGACCGTGCTCGTCCACGCCGGAACCGGCACCGTGATGCCCTACCGCGCGCTGATCACCGAGATACGCCGCCGCCCCACGAGCGAGAACACCCTGCTGGGGCTGGAGATCCCCGCCCTCGACCACTATCTCGACGCACCGCCCGCCGGGCTGATCGAGACCCTGGCCGCCGACTACGCCCGCGCCCTCGCCGACACCGGCGCGACGCGGTTCCACCTGGTCGGGTACTGCCTCGGCGGCCTGATCGCCACCGAAGTCGCCCGCGGACTCACCGAATCCGGCGCCGATGTGGCGAGCCTGACCGTCATCAGCAGCCACAGCCCGCGGTTCCGGCTCGACGACGAACTGCTGTCCGAATACTCGTTCGCCGTCATGATGGGCATCAACCCGGCCGACCTCGGCTTCCCCGCCGACGAGAACGCGGTCGCCGCCGCCGCGGACGCCGTACTCGCCGACAGCCCCGGAGTCCTGCGTGACGGCGGCCTTGCCGCCCTGTCCGGCGAACACGCCGACGTGGCGGCCTGCTTCCGCGCACTCGGCGCCACATCCCGGCACCAGCGCGTGGCCCGCATGTGCGAGGCGGTGCCCGCGTCCGCGGGAACATACGAACACGACCACATGACACGGCTGTTCCGCACCTTCCGGCAGAGCGTGTTCGCGATCACCCGCTACGAGCCCGAGCCGTACGCCGGCGACATCACCTTCCTGCGGCACAGCGGCGCGTACCCGTTCCCCGGAAGCAGGGACGCCGTCACCGCGCACTGGCAGGACCTCACCCTGGGCGACCTGCGCATCCTCGACATCGAAGGCGACCACTTCAGTTGCCTGTCCGTCGACCACGCGCCCGGCGTCCTGGGGACCCTCGACGACCTGACCGAAGGGGCGGTCACCCGATGAACGCCGCGGACAAGGCCCGGGGCAGCTCGGCAGGAGCCCCTGCCGCGGTCAGCGGCTCCGACACCTCCGTACCCGGCCCCACGACCAGCCGGCCGGACACACCCGCGGGCCTCCTGATCGGCGTGCTCGGCGCGACCGGGTCGGTGGGTCTGGCGGCGCTGCGCGAGCTGCGCGCCATGGGCTTCACGGACCTGCGCCTCGGCGGCCGCCGTACCGCCGCGCTGCACGGCGTGGCGGACGAACTCGGAGGCGGCTGCGAGCCGTTCACCGTCGACGCGGACGACCCGGAAGCGCTTCGCTCTTTTGCGCGCGGATGCGCGGTGGTGCTCAACTGCGCGGGCCCCACCTACCGCCTGGTCGACACCGTCGCCGTCGCGGCACTCGCCGAAGGCGCGCACTACGTCGATGTCGCCGGCGACGACCCCGCCGCGGAAAAACTCACCGCGAAGGGCATGCCCGCCGGGGACAGCAGCGTCGTGCTGTCCGCCGGGGCGCTCCCCGGACTGTCCAGCCTGCTGCCGCGGTGGGCGGCCCGGCGCGACTTCGAGCGCGTCACCGCCCTGACCGCCCACACCGGAGGCATGGAGGAGTGCTCGCCCACGGTCGCCGCCGACATGATGCTGTCGCTGACCACCGGGGGAGCGGACGGCGCCGCCTACGGACAGGCCCTGGCCGCGTGGCGCGACGGCCGCCGCGAACCCGGGGCCCTGCGTGCCGTCGAAGACGCCGCGGTCCCAGGCTTCCCCGACCGCGCCGCCCTCGTGCCCTTCCTGAGCGGGGAGACCGAACGCCTCGCGGCGGACATCGGACTGGTCACCGCCGACTGGTTCAACGTCTACCCCGGGCCGCAGGTACGCGCCGCCCTCGGCCGCCTCCCCGGACAGCTCGCGCAGGGCGCGGACACCGACACCCTCGCCGAGGACATGATCCGCGCCGCAAACCTGGACCTCGCCGGGCGCAGCCCGTACTACGCCATGGTGTTCACCCTCACCGGCGAGTCCGGCGGCCGGGCCCGCACCCGCCGCGTCACCGTCCGCACCCCCAGCAGCTACCGGCTCACCGCCGCCGTCGGAGCGCTCGCCGTACGCGCGGTCGCCTCCGGTCAGGTGCCGCCCGGCCTCCACTTCGCCTGTGACGCGCTCGACCCGGAGCCGGTCGTCGCGTGGCTGCGCGACACCGGGGTCTGCGACCGCTTCGACGTCACCGTCGACGACACCCCCGACACCCCCGACACCCCTGGCGACCCCGGCGGCGCCGACCACGAGGAGGGCACGCTGTGAGTCCCCGCCGCGTCCTGGTCTGCGGCACCAACTTCGGCCGCTTCCACGCCGAAGCCGTCCTGCGGCGCCCCGACGACTACGAACTCGCGGGCATTCTCGCCCGGGGCTCCGCCGCCTCACGGGAGTACGCCGACCGCCTGGGCGTGCCCTTCCACAGCGATGTCGAAGCCGTCCCCGACGACGTCGAATTCGCGTGCGTCGCCGTCGGCTCCGCCATCTCCGCCGGCAACGGCACCGAACTCGCCGCCGCCCTGATGGCGCGCGGCATCCACGTCCTCCAGGAACACCCCCTGCACCTGGACGAGTTCACCGCGTCGCTGCGCACCGCCCGCACCCACGGCGTGCAGTACCGGGTCAACACCCACTACCCGCACGTCGCACCCGTGCGCGCGTTCACCGACGCCGCGCGAAGGCTGCGCGAGCGCCAGGCCCCGCTGTTCGTGGACGCGGCCACCCCCGTCCACCTCCTGCACCCCCTCGTCGACATCCTCGGGGCCGCGCTCGGCGGACTGCGGCCCTGGCGCATCGGCGAACCACCGCAGGCAGAGCCGGGCCACCCGTTCCGCACCCTGCACGGCGTGGTCGCCGGCGTGCCGCTCACCCTGCGCGTACACCACCAGCTCGACCCCGCCGACCGCGACAACCACGCACTGCTGTGGCACCGCATCATGATCGGCACCGAAGGCGGCGTGCTGACCCTGGCCGACACCCACGGACCGGTCCTGTGGAGCCCCCGCCTGCACGCGCACCGCGACCCCGACCACCGGTTCGTCCTCGACGGGCCCGACACCGGCCACTTCGACCAGCCCACCACGTCGGCTCTCGGCCCCCACACACCCGTCACCTTCCGCGACGTGTTCACCGACCTGTGGCCCGACGCCATCGGCCGCGCCCTGGACGGACTGCGGTCGGCCGCGGACACCCGGGCGGACGTACTGCGGTCCGCACAGTACGACCTGACGGTGTGTCGGATCTGGTCGGAGATCGCCGCGCGGCTCGGACCGCCCGAAGTCGTCCGCCCACCCGCTCCCCGGCCGGTCGCCGCGGACGAACTGGGCCCGATCGCCGGGCAGTGGCCGGCGCGGCCGGCCGATCACGGCTCGGCCGCGCCGACCACGGACGACGCGGTCGCGCCCGCAGCACCGCACGTGAGCCGCGCGGCGCACGCGGTTGTGCAAGCCCCGGTCGCGGCGGCGGAACGACGCGCCACCGCGGCCACCGACTCCTATTCGCCCTCCGCCGAATTCTTCGACCTCGTCGCCGGACCGTACACCGCAACCGGCCCCGGTCCCGAAGTTGTTCGCGCACTCGCCGGCCTCGGCGCGGGCATGGTGCTCGACCTCGGCGCCGGCACCGGGCTGATCACCGAAGCGGTCGCCAAGGCCTTCCCCGACGCCGAAATCCTCGCCGCCGAACCAGCCGTCGGCATGCGCGCCGCCCTGACCAGCCGCGTCTTCTCCGATCCCGACCTGCGCCGCCGCGTCACCGTCACCGACGGTGCCGCCCCCGACCTCGAACTGCCCGACCGCCTCGACGCCGTCGTGCTGTGCGGCGTCCTCGGCCACCTCGATGACCGCCAACGCGCCACGCTGTGGCGGCGGTTGGACGCACGGCTCGCCCCCGGCGCGCCCGTCGTCGTCGAACTCATGGGCCTCGACAAACCTGCCGCCGTCCCCGAACTCCCGCTCGCACAGGCCGAGATCGGCACCCAGTCGTACACCTGGTGGTTCTCCGGCGAACCCGAGGGCGAGCGCATGCGATTGCGCAGCCGATGGACGGTCCACCAGGGCCGCGCGCTGATCCGCGAGGTCCACGACACCTACACCTGGCTGCCGTTCGACCTCGAACACCTCGCGCGCGAGACCGGCATGGACGTCCAACCCCTGCCCACCCGGCCCGGCGGCCCGCCCCTCGCGGTGCTGCGCCGCCGCGACACCCGACCGACACCGTGACAGCACACCGAACCCACCGACACCCCGAAGGCCACACCGTGAGCAGCCCGCCGTCGTTCCCCGTGCCCCGCACCTGCCCGTTCGCCGCGCCCGACGCGTACGCCAAACTGCGCGCCGAAGCGCCCGCCGCCCAGGTCACCCTGCCCACCGGCAAAACCGCCTGGATCCTCACCCGCTACGCCGACGTGCGCGCCCTGCTCGCCGACCCCGGCATCAGCGCCGACATACGCCGCCCGAACTTCCCGGCCATGGGCATCGGCGAACAGGAAGCCGGCGCCAAAAGCCGCCCCTTCATCCGCACCGACCCGCCCGAGCACACCCGCAACCGGCGCCTGCTCGTCCCCGAACTGACCGTCAAGCGCGTCCGGATGATGCGCCCGGCCATCCAGGCCATCACCGACGCCGCCCTCGACGCCATGCTCGCCGTCGAGGCCGGGACCGAGGCCGGGACCGAGGCCGGGACCGAGGCCGGGACCGACCTCGTCGCGGACTACGCCAATGTCGTCTCCACGTCCACGATGTGCCGACTCATCGGGCTGCCGCAGGACGACCTCGCGTTCTTCCACGACATCACGCGCGTATCCGGCGGCCGGGGCAGCACCGCCGAGGAAGTCTCCGCCGCGCTCGGCGCGATGTTCAAACTCTTCGCGGACCTCATCGCGCTGCGCGAACGCCAACCCGGCGACGACCTGCTGTCCAAACTCGTCGTCGACCACCTGCACACGGGTGCCGTCACCCACCAGGAACTGCTGTCCCTCATCGGCATCACCGTCATCGCCGGCCGCGAGACCACCACCCAAATGATCGCCCTCGGCACCCTGCTGCTGCTCCGCGAACCCGACCTGCTCGCCGAACTCCGCGCCGAACCCGCCCTGTTGCCCGCCGCCGTCGACGAAATGCTGCGCGTCCTCTCCGTCGCCGACTCCATCCCGCTGCGCGTCGCCACCCGCGACACCGACATCGCGGACACCGTCATCCCCGCCGACGACGGAGTCATCGCCCTCCTCGCCGGGGCCAACCACGACCCCGAGGCCTTCCCCGACCCCTCCCGCGTCGACCTCCGCCGCGAGAACCGGCAGCACCTCGCTTTCGGCCACGGGATCCACCAGTGCGTCGGACAACACCTCGCCCGCCTCGAACTGGAGGTCGCCATCGGCACGTTGATCACACGCGTCCCCACGCTGCGCCTCGCCGTCCCGTTCGACGACCTCGTCTACCGGCAGGAATCGGCGACGTTCGGCGTCGAGCGGCTGCCCGTCGCATGGTGACGTACGACCGCGGCGCGACGACGTCCAACGGCAGCGGCACCTCGGGCGCGCGGTGGCTGCGCTGCTGGCTGCCCCGGCCCGCCGCGTCCCTGCGCCTGATCTGCCTTCCGCACGCGGGCGGGGGAGCGGCCACGTACCGCCCATGGGCCGGGCTGCTTCCGCCCGGAATCGAACTGCACGCCGTGCAATACCCCGGACGCGAAGACCGCTTCACCGACCCCATGGTCGACACCATGGACGAACTCGTCGCCCACATCGCCGACGCGGTCACGCCCCTGACCGACCCGGCCGACCGCCGCTACGCCCTGTTCGGACACAGCATGGGGTCGGCGGTCGCCTGGGATCTCGCCCACGAAATGCGGCGGCGCGGCGCGCCCGCGCCCCTGCGGCTGTGCGTGTCCGGGCGCGTGGCGCCGACTCGGGCGCGACCCGGCCGGGTGCACCTGCGCGACGACGACGGGTTGTGCACCGAACTCGGCCGCCTGGGCGGCACCCACAGCGAGGTGCTGGCCGACACCGATATGCGCCGCGCCATCCTCCCGTGCGTACGCAACGACTACCGCCTCATCGAAACCCACAGACCGGCCGCGCGGGACCCACTCGACTGCCCCGTGGAGATCTTCACCGGCGACGCCGACCCCGAGTTCGGGCCCGACCAGGCCGGCCCCTGGGGCGAGCTCACCACGGGCGGCTCCCGCGTGCACGTCTTCCCCGGCGGCCACTTCTACCTCGGACCGGCCCGACGCGACGTCGTCCGAACCCTCGTCGCACGCCTCGACCCGTCCCTCGCACACACTGCCGGGCCGTGGCCCAGCACCCCCTGACCGCCGTCGCCCGCTCCTCGCGAAAGAAACCCCACGTGATCGACTACTACTCGACCTCGGCCGAGTTCTACGACCTGGTCGCAGCCCGGCACGTCGCGAGCAGCGGCCCGGCGCTCGCGGCCGTCCTCGCCGCCGTCGACCCGGCCGCGGGGCCGGTCGTCGAAATCGGCGCCGGGACCGGCCGCGTCACCCAGGTCATCGCCCGGACCCTGCCCACCGCCGACATCGTCGCCACAGAGCCCTCGGCGACGATGCGCGCGGTCCTGTCCTCCCGCATCGCGTGCGACGCCGACCTGCGCCGCCGCGTCACCGTCACCGACGGCAGCGCCCAGGACATGGACCTGCCCGAGCGCATCTCGGCCGCCGTCGTCTTCGGCGTCGCCGGCCACCTCCGACCCCACGAGCGCGCCGCCCTGTGGCAGCGCCTCGCCGAGCGCCTCGCCCCGGGCGGACTGATCGCGGTCGAACTCATGGGCACCGCCGTCCCCAGGGCGATGCCGCCGACGCTTTCCCTGCGCGAGACCGTCGGCCGCCAGGAGTACGAGTGGTGGATGGCCGCCGAACCCGTCGGGGACGACCGCACGCGCTTCACGACGACGTGGAAGGTGTTGCGCGACGGACAGGTCGTACGCCAGGTCGCCGACAGCTACGAGTGGCACGCGTACGACATCGGCACCCTGGCTCGCGAAACGGACCTGACGGTCCGGCACATCACCCACGTCGGCGGGCATGTCGTCCCCCAGATCGGAGTGCTCGCCGCATGACCACCGCGCCGACCGCGGCCCCCCTGCGCACGGTCACCGCAGGCGTACGCGGGCAACTCGCCCTCGCCGTGGCCCTCCAGGCCCTCGCCGCGCTCGCCGGAGTCGTCCCCTACATCGCGGTCGCGGAACTCGCGGCCGTCCTGGCGGACGACCCGTCGGCGCCGGGGGACCGCGTGTGGCCGTATGTCGCCGTCGCCTGCGGCGCGGCCGTCGTCGCCCTGGCAGGCTCGTACGCGGCTGCCACGATCAGCCACTACGCCGACAACCGCATGCAACTCGACCTGCGCCGAGAGCTCGCGTCGCACCTGGGACGCCTCCCGCTGGGCTGGTTCACGGCCCGCGGCACCGGACGCGTCACAACGGCGGTGCACGACGACGTCCACGCACTGCACCACCTCGTCGCGCACACCCTGCTCGACGCCACCGCGGCACTCGTCGGGCCGGTCGCGGCGCTGGCATACCTGTTCGCCGTGGACTGGCGGCTCGCGCTGGTGACGACCGCGGTCCCGGTCGCCGGTTTCCTGCTGTTCCGCCGCGCCATGGCCGGGGCCGGCGCGAAAATGGCCCAGTAC
Organism: Yinghuangia sp. YIM S10712; assembly: GCF_051388935.1. NCBI lineage: Bacteria > Bacillati > Actinomycetota > Actinomycetes > Kitasatosporales > Streptomycetaceae > Yinghuangia > Yinghuangia sp. YIM S10712. Next base: position 28,797 of record NZ_JBPKBI010000026.1, on the reverse strand, counting down.
CAGCAGGCCAGGACCGAACTGGCTGCCCGCGCCGTGGAGTTCGCCGACGGCATCCCCGTCGTCAAGTCCTTCGGCCGACACGGCACCGCGCACGGCCGATTCACCGACGCGGCCGACGACTTCGCCCGCTTCTTCAGCGCGTGGTCCCGGGGCACACTCAAGGTCACCACCGCGGCCTTCCTCGTCGTCTCCCCGGTCGTGGTCCTCGCCGTCGTGCTGGGCACCGGCGGCGCACTCGTCCTGCACGACGGGCTGCCGCCCGCCGACCTCGTGGCCTTCGCCCTGCTCGCGCCCGCCGTCGCGGCACCCGTCGGCGCGGTCGGCACCCGGCTCCAGCAGATCCAGACGGGCCAGGCCGCCGCCGGCCGCGTCGTCGCGCTCCTGGCCGAACCACCGCTGCCGCGCCCGATTCAGCCGAGACGACCCGACGGCCACCATGTGCGCATGCGCGGCGTGCGCTTCTCCTACGACGGGGACCACGACGCCCTGCGCGGAGTCGACCTCGACCTCGAACCCGGCACCGTCACCGCGCTCGTGGGCACCTCCGGCGCCGGAAAGTCCACGCTGGCCGCCCTGTTGCCCCGATTCCACGACACCGACGCCGGGACCGTCCGCATCGGCGGCACCGACATCCGCGACATCGACCCCGAAGTCCTCTACCGCACCGTCGGGTTCGTCTTCCAGGATGTGCGTCTGCTGCGCCGAACGGTCGTGGACAACATCCGGCTCGGCCGCCCGGAAGCGTCGCCGGAGGAAGTCCGACGAGCCGCCCGGGCAGCGCAGATCCACGACCGCATCCTCGAACTGCCGCGCGGCTACGACTCGGTGGTCGGCGAGGACGCCGAATTCTCCGGAGGCGAAGCCCAACGCGTCTCCATCGCGCGAGCCCTCATCACCGACGCCCCCATCCTCGTCCTCGACGAGGCGACCGCGTTCGCCGACCCCCGCTCCGAAGCGCGCATCCGCCAAGCGCTCGGCGAACTCACCGCCGGACGCACGGTGTTGGTGATCGCCCACCGCCTGGAGACCGTGCGCGCCGCGGACCGCATCATCGTCCTCGACGGCGGCCGGGTGGCCGAACAAGGCGGCCACGACGACCTGCTGGCGGCCGACGGCCACTACGCCCGCCTGTGGCGGCGCCGCGTACTCGACACCGCGACCGGCAAGGAGCCCGTGTGATCGGCATGATGCGCCAACTGTCCCGGGCGCGCGGCCCGAACGAGGCCGGTTCGCTGCGCCGCGTGCTCGCCACCACGGCCGCCGCCGCCGTGCTCCAAGGAGTCGCGTTCGCGTTCCTGGTGCCGGTGCTGCGCCGCCTGCTGGGCGACGACCCTGCCTCCGCGGTTCCCTGGCTGTGGTGGCTGGCGGTGGTCTCGGCGGCGTACGCGGTCGCGCAGGCCGCGAGCATCGCCGGCGGGTTCACCGCGGGCGCCCGGCTGTCCCGCGCGCTGCACCACCGGCTCGCGGACCACGCGGTGACCCTGCCGCTGGGCTGGTTCACGCGCGGGCGATCGGCGTCGCTCGGGCGGCTCGCGGGCAACGACGTCATCCAGATCATGAACGTTCCCGCCCACCTCGTCCGGCCGCTCACGAACGCGGTCGTCACACCGGTCACGATCGTGGCCGCCTGCTGGCTCCTCGACCACCGGATCGCGCTCGTCCTCACCATCGCCGCCCCCGTGCTCGCGGCGGCCCATGTCGCGAGCGGGGCCGTCGTACGCCGCCTGGACCGGCACCGCGAACAGGCCATCCACGACGCGGCCGAACACCTCGTGGAGTACGCGCAGAACCAGCCCGTGCTGCGCGCCTTCGGCCGCACCGCCGACGGGCACCGCGCCCTGGACGAAGCGCTCGCGGCGGAAGCACTCGCGGACCGCAGGATGATCGCACGCGGGGTGCCCGGCCTGGTGTCCTTCGCGTTCGCCGTCCGCGTCGCCTTCGCCGCCGTGCTCGTCGTCGGCGCGCAGCTTGTGCTCGACAGCGCACTGACCGCGCCGACGATGCTCGCCCTCGTCGTGCTCACCGCCCGGCTCGCGGAAACCGTGTCGACGGCCGCCGAGCTGGGCGCCAGTGTGCGCCTCGCCGGCAACAGCCTGAGCCGGTTGACCGCCGTGCTGGAGACCGCCCCTTTGCCGGAGCCCGAAGCGGCGAGGCAACCCGCGGGCAGCGCCGTGGAGTTCCGCGACGTCGTCTTCGGCTACGACGACCGCACCGTCCTCGACGGCGTCTCGTTCCGCCTGCCCGAACGCGGGATGACGGCGCTGGTCGGCCCGTCCGGCGCGGGCAAGACGACGGTCGCCCGACTGCTCGCGCGGTTCTGGGACGCGGACGCGGGCGCGGTGACGATCGGGGGCGTCGACGTACGCGACATCGGCACCGCCGAGTTGTCCCGCCACGTGTCCACCGTCTTCCAGGACGCCTATCTCTTCGCCGGCACCCTCGCGGACAACGTGCGCCTCGGCGCCCCGGACGCGGACTGGGACCGCGTGCTGCACGCCGCACACCTCGCGGGGCTGGACGACGTCGTCACCGACCTGCCGCACGGCTGGGACACCCGGGTGGGAGAGGGCGGAGCCACATTGTCAGGCGGCCAACGCCAACGCGTGGCCATCGCCCGGAGCATCCTCAAGGACACCCCCATCGTGATCCTCGACGAGGCCACCGCCGCCCTCGACGCCGCCACGGAAGCAGCCCTGCAACGAACCGTCACCGCCCTCGCCCGAGACAAGAGCCTGCTGGTCATCGCCCACCGGTTGTCGACCGTGGTCGCCGCCGACCGGATCCTCGTCCTCACCGAAGGGCGCATCAGCGAACGCGGCACCCATGACCAGTTGCTTTCCGCCGACGGCACTTACGCCGCCTTCTGGCGCGAACGCGAACAGGGAAGCGACCGGCACGTGCCGACGCCTCGTCCGGACAGCGCCGTGCCGGCCACTCCGGGGACCTGACCGGCGCGCCGGGCCGCTGTCGGGCGGTCGCGTGCGTGAGGCGTCCGCGACCGTCCACGGCAGCCCGGTGACCCTCGAAGCCTTGCGGGCCGCGTCCGCGCTGTGTTACTCAGGTGTCTGTTAATCGGTCGAGTAACACATGCGGCGTGGCGAACGGGTGGCTTCGAGCGGAAGGATGGCCATGGTGCGTTCCGGCAAGCCGTCGGAGGCCAGTTGGACCGGGCGCGTTCCCGGGCTGGGAACCGGCCTGGTGTCGTACGAGGATTCGATATCGCCGGAGTTCTACGAGCTCGAACGCGAGGCGGTCTTCAAGCGGGCGTGGCTGAACGTCGGCCGCGTGGAGCAACTTCCGCGCAAGGGAAGCTTCTTCACCAAGGAGCTCACGGTCGCCGCGACGTCGGTGATCGTCACACGGGACCTCGACGGGCGGGTGCACGCGTTCCACAACGTGTGCCGGCACCGCGGCAACAAGCTGCTGTGGGGAGAGACGCCGCGCGATGAAACCAGCGGCGTGTGCCGCCAGTTCATGTGCAAATACCACGGCTGGCGCTACGGGTTGGACGGTGAGCTGAAGTTCGTGCTCCAGGAGGAGGAGTACTTCGACTTCGACAGGTCCGAGTTCCCCTTGGTGCGGGTGCACTGCGAGGTATGGGAGGGGTTCATCTTCGTGAACCTCTCGCGCGAGCCGAGCCAGTCGCTGCCCGACTTTCTCGGGCCGATGGTGCGGGGGCTGGAAGGCTACCCGTTCCACCTGTTCACGGAGCGGTACGCGTTCAAGGCGGACATCCTCAGCAACTGGAAGATCTTCCTGGACGCGTTCCAGGAGTACTACCACGCGCCGATCCTGCACTCACAGCAGCAGGTCCCGGCCCTGCGGAGCTTCGACACCGGGTTCAAGGTCCCGTACTTCCAGATGGACGGGCCGCACCGGCTGGTGAGCACCGGCGGCTGGAAGGGCGTGCCGCGGCACATGTCCCCGCCGGAGAACCTGTACCCGATCGAACACCAGGTCCAGGCGGGCATGATGGGTCCGTGGGAACGCCCGGACATCCCCGAGCTCGACCCCGCCAACCTGCCGCCGGGGATCAACCCCGGCGGGCTCGACCCCTGGTCGATCTCGAACTTCCAGATCTTCCCGAACTTCGTGATCCTGCTGTACGAGCGGGGCTGGTACCTGACGTACCAGTACTGGCCGACTTCGCACAACACGCACACCTGGGAGATGTCGTACTGGTTCCCGCCGTCGCGCAACGCGAGTGAGCGCATCCGCCACGAGGTGACCGCGGTCGTGTCCAAGGAGGCCGGGCTCCAGGACGCCGGCACCCTGGACGGCACCCAGATGGGCCTCGAATCACGCGTCATCGACCAATGGCCCTTGTGCGACCAGGAGGTGACGGTTCGTCATCTGCACAAGGCGGTCGGCGACTGGGTGCAGTCCCATCTCCGCGACGGACAACCCGAGGGGCGCCGCGACGGAGAGGCGGTGCGCGCGTGACCACGCCGATGCTGCCCGACACCTTCGCCGACCTGGAGCCGTTCGCGGCCCGCTGGTGCATCGAAACCGAGGCGGCCCGGTACACCGAGCGGCTGAACAGCACGATGGCCGACATGCAGGAGTTCTACGACGCCGCCTTCCCGCGCGTGCCGGACGCGATGGCCCACCTCGACGGATTCCCGCTGCACGACCTGCCCGAGCGGGAGCTGAACCTGCTCCACCTCGTGTACTCGCTGATCATGGTGTCGCTGCCCGTGGACGTCTGGCACCAGCCCAAGGTCATCGACGCCGGCACCGCCTACTTCGAACGTCACCTGGAGCCGCACCCGTGACGACGACGATCACCTGCACACCGCTCGCGGCGACCGTCGGCGCCGAGGTGCGCGGCGTCGACGCCGAGCAGCTCGCCCACGACGACACCGCCGTCGCTGCCGTTCTCGAAGCGCTCGATGAGTACGGCGTCCTGGTCTTCCGCGACCTCCACCTCGCCCCCGAGAACCAGGTCGCCTTCGCGCGGCGGCTCGGCGACATCGACCACGAGTACGGACACCACCCCGTCGAAGGCATCTACCGCGTCAGCCTCGACCAGGCCAAGAACACCTCGGCCGCCTACCTCAAGGCCACCTTCGAGTGGCACATGGACGGCTGCACCCCGCTGCACGGCGAGCCGCCGCAGAAGGCCACCATACTCAGCGCGGTGCAGGTCGCGGCGAGCGGCGGGGAAACCGAGTTCGCCGGTACGTACGCCGCGTACGACGCGCTGGGCGACGACGACAAGGAGCGGTTCGCCTCCTTGCGGGTCGTGCACTCCCTGGAGGCGTCCCAGCGCCGGGTCGTCCCCGACCCCACCCCGGAACAGCTCGCCCGGTGGCGCGCCCGGCCGACGTCGACCCATCCGCTCGTATGGACCCACCGCACCGGCCGCAAGTCCCTCGTCGTCGGTGCCCACGCCGACCGCGTCGTCGGCATGGACCTCGACGAAGGACGGGCGCTGCTCGGGGAGTTGCTCGACCGGGCCACGGAACCCGATCGGGTCCACCGGCACCACTGGTCGGTGGGGGACACCGTCATCTGGGACAACACCGGCGTCGTGCACCGCGCCGCACCGTACGAGCCGGACTCACCGCGCGAGTTGCTGCGCACCACCGTGTTCGGCAACGAGCCGATCCGATGAGGGGAAGGGCGAACAACCCGATGCGTCGTCTTTCGGCTTGCAGATCTAAGGGGTTGGATGGACGACGGTTTGCTCGCCGGCCGGTCGGCGTTCGCCTTCCAAGGTGCGGATCTCGCGTTCGATGACCGCGATGGTCTCCCGGTGGCCGATGTCGACGCCGAACGCCTCCTCCATGTGGAGGTAGCGGGAGATGCCGGCCATGGCCAGGATCAGCGACACGGCCGGCCAGCGGTCCAGGTCCACGCCGTGGCGACGCAGCACGTCCGAGAGTGTCTCAAGCTGGAGGGTGCGGAACTTCGTGGAATACGCGGCGATTTCGGACCGGATGGCCTTGCGGTGGTTCGACAGCGCAAGGAACTCCATGGTGAGCGCGTTACCCGAGTAGTCGTGGGTCAGGTCCCACAGCGCCCACAGCGGCTGCGGCGACCGCAGGGCCTCGGTCAGCTTGTGCAGACTCCGCTCGGCGCCCCGGCGGAACAACTCGACGAACAGTCCGTCCATCGACCCGAAGTAGTAGGAAACCAGGGCACTGTTGACGCCCACCTTGGCGCCGAGGCGGCGGATGCTGACGGCGGCGTAGCCCTCGTCGAGCATGATCGCCTCGGCGGCGTCGAGCAGTGCGGTGCGCGTGGCCGAATTGTCAACAGGGCTTCGCCGTGCCCGAGCCATACGTGTCCTCATTCCCAGATCAAGATCCGCCGACCAGTATCGCGGTGCCGCCGCGTCGCATGACGAACGGCCGGTTGAGCCGACCGATCCGACCGATCCGACTGTGTTAATCATGTGATGAACGTGTCTTGATCACTCGATGAACACCGTCGGCCGCCTGCCCGGGACACCGCACCGACCAAGGAGGAAGGCCATGCCGCGTTTCCCCAAGCCACCGGAAGGCAGTTGGACCCGGCACTACCCGGAACTCGGGACCGGGCCGGTGTCCTACGACGACTCCATCGACCCCGAGTTCTACGAGCGCGAGAAGAAGGCGATCTTCAAGCGCGCCTGGCTGCACGTCGGCCGTGTCGAGCAACTGCCGCGTACCGGAAGTCACTTCACGAAGACGATCCATGCAGCCAACGCCTCGGTGATCGTGGTTCGGGACAAGGACGGCACGGTCCGTGCCTTCCACAACATCTGCCGGCACCGGGGCAACAAGCTGGTGTGGAACGAGGATCCGACGCTGGACGTCGAGGGTTCGTGCCGACAGTTCACCTGCAAGTACCACGGCTGGCGCTACGGCCTCGACGGGAAACTGAACTTCATCCAGCAGGAGGGGGAGTTCTTCGACGTCGACAAGAGCAAGTACGGCCTGGCACCGGTGCACTGCGACGTGTGGGCCGGGTTCATCTTCGTGAACCTCGCGGACGAACCGGCGCAGTCGCTGCGTGACTTCCTCGGTCCGATGGTGACCGCGCTGGAGGGCTATCCGTTCGACAAGATGACGTCCCGGTTCGGCTACAGCACCGAGATCAAGGCGAACTGGAAGCTGTACATGGACGCGTTCGCCGAGTTTTACCACGCGCCGATCCTGCACGCGAAGCAGTCGCCGGAGAAGTTCTCGGTCGCCGCCGCACAGGCCGGCTTCGAGGCGCCGCACTACCAGCTCGACGGGCCCCACCGGCTGGTCAGCACGTCCGGCATCCGCTTCTGGGAGCTGGACGCCGAATCCGTCAAACCGGTCGACGCCCTGACCCGGAGCGGGCTCTTCGGGCCGTGGGACAAACCGGACCTGGGGCCGATGCCGCCGGGTGTCAATCCGGCCAACTGCGACCCGTGGGGCCTGGACTCCTTCCAGCTGTTCCCCAACTTCGTGATCCTCATCTGGAGCCAGGGCTGGTACATCACCTACCAGTACTGGCCGACGTCCTACAACACCCACGTCTTCGAGGGCAGCGCCTACTTCCTGCCGGCGACGAACGTCCGCGAGCGGGTCGCGCAGGAGATGGCGGCCGTGACCTTCAAGGAGTTCGCGTTGCAGGACTCCAACACCCTGGAGGCCACCCAGACGATGCTGGAGACCCGCTACGTCGACCACTTCCTGCTGAACGACCAGGAGATCCTGTGCCGGCACCTCCACAAGGTCGTGGGCGACTGGGTCGAGGAGTACGAGGGAGCCGCCCGGTGACCGCATACCTGCCCGAGGAATTCGCCGACCTGGAGCCGTTCGCCGCCAAGTGGTGCCTGCCGACGGAACACGAGCGCCACCACACGCGGCTGGCGAGCACGATGGAGGAGATGCAGGCGCTGTACGACGCGGCGATGCCCCGCGCCGAGCAGGCCATGGCGTACCTGGAGAAGCTTCCGTACGACGCACTGCCCGACGACGCGCTCAACCTGCTGCACCTGCTCTACTCGATGATCCAGGTGTCCTTCCCCGTCGAGGTGTGGCACCAGCCCAAGGTCCCCGACACCGGATCGGCGGCGTTCGACTGCTTCATCGAGCCGACGCCGTGACCGGGCCCGTGGTCCTGCGCGCCGCCCGGTGGCTCGACAGCGACGCGGGGCAGGTCCGGTCGCCGGCCGTGATCGTCGTGGAGGGGAACCGGATCACCGCGGTCAACCCGGACCGAATACCCCAAGGCGCAACCGAGTTGGACCTCGGCGACGTCACTCTGCTGCCCGGCCTGATGGACATGGAGCTCAACTTCCTGATCGGCGGGCCGGAGACGCCGACCGGACTGCCGCTGCCGATGCACGGCGTGCAGGACGACCCCGCGTACCGCACGATCCGCGCGACACTCAACGCCCGCACGACGCTCATGGCCGGCTTCACGACCGTCCGCAACCTCGGCCTCATGGTCAAGACCGGCGGCTACCTGCTCGACGTCGCGCTGCAACGCGCCGTCGACCAGGGCTGGGTGGAGGGCCCGCGCATCATCCCCGCGGGCCACGCGATCACCCCGTACGGCGGCCACCTGGACCCCACGGTGTTCCAGCGGCTGGCCCCGGGGATCATGCCGCTCAGCATCGGCGAGGGCATCGCCAACGGCGTCGGCGAGGTCCGCGCCTGTGTGCGCTACCAGATCCGCCACGGCGCCAAGGTCATCAAGGTCTCCGCCTCGGGCGGGGTGATGTCGCACAGCACCGGGCCGGGCGCACAGCAGTACTCCGACGAGGAGTTGGCCGCGATCGCCGACGAGGCCCACCGCGCGGGCATCCGCGTCGCCGCGCACGCCGTCGGCGACAGTGCCGTGCAAGCGTGCATCAGGGCCGGGATCGACTGCATCGAGCACGGTTTCCTGGCGAGCGAGGAAACGCTGAAGATGATGGCCGACCACGGCACGTTCCTGGTCTCGACGACGTACCTGACCGACGCGATGGACATCGCACGGGCGGCACCGGAGCTGCGGAAGAAGGCGGCCGAGGTGTTCCCCCGCGCCAAGTCGATGCTGCCCAAGGCCGTCGCCGCGGGAGTGAGGATCGCGTGCGGCACCGACGCACCGGCCGTCCCGCACGGTGACAACGCCAAGGAGTTGGCCGCGCTTGTGTCACGGGGGATGACGCCGATGCAGGCACTGCACGCGGCGACCGTCACCAGCGCCGAACTGGTCGGACTCAACGACGAGTTGGGCCGCCTGCGCGAGGGGTTCCTCGCCGACGTCATCGCCGTCCCGGGTGACCCGACGCAGGACATCACCGTCACCCAGGACGTGCGGTTCGTCATGAAGGACGGCCGCGTGCACAAGAACGTCTGAGTCCCACCCCAGGATGGAGAACACATGTCAAGCGGCGTCCCGGCGTCCGTCGCGATCCGCCTCGGCGAACGGACCGTCGTAACCGCCCACCGCCCCGGCACGACGCTCCTCCAGGCGGCCCGCGCAGCCGGGCTGCTCGCCCCGGCGTCATGCGAGACCGGGAGCTGCGGCACCTGCATCGCCCGCGTCGTCGAAGGCCGGGCCGACATGCGCAACAACGAGGCCCTGACAGCCGAGGAGGTCGCCGAGGGCTGGGTGCTGACCTGTCAGGCGGTGCCCACCTCGGCGCGCACCAGCGTGGTCTACGAATAGGGGACACCCAGCATGGCTCAGGCAACCACGACATCCCGCGTCGCCGTCGTCACCGGCGGGGCGTCGGGCATCGGCGAGGCGAGCTGCCGCCACCTCGCCGCCGCGGGACACCGCATCGCCGTACTCGACCTGGACGCCGAACGCGCCGCCGCGGTCGCCGACGACCTGCGCACCCAGGGCGTCGCGGCGCTGGCCGTCGGCGTCGACGTCAGCGACCGGACCGCCGTCGACGCGGCGTTCGACAAGGTCCGCGCCGACCTCGGGCCGGTGGGGATCCTGGTCACCAGCGCGGGCCTGATGGCGTTCGACACGTTCGAGGACATCACCCCCGAACGATGGCAACGCGTCCTCGACGTCAACCTGACCGGCACGTTCCACTGCTGCCAGGCGGCCGTGGGCGACATGACCTCCGCGGGATGGGGGCGCATCATCACCATCTCCTCCTCCAGCGCCCAGCGCGGGTCGCCGAACTGCGCCCATTACGCCGCCGCGAAGGGCGGCGTGATCGTGCTGACGAAGTCGCTCGCCCGCATCTACGCGCCGCTCGGCATCACGGTCAACACCATCCCGCCCTCCGGCATCGAGACGCCGATGCAGCACCGCTCCCAGCGGGAGGGTCGCCTGCCGGACAACGACGCCATGGCCCGGGCCATCCCGATCGGCCACCTGGGCACCCCCGACGACATCGCCGCCGCCGTGGCGTACCTCAGCTCGGAGGGCGCAGGCTTCGTCACCGGACAGGTGCTGGGCGTCAACGGCGGGGCGGTGCTGTGACCTCGACCGAGGCACCCCGGCTCGCACCCCTGCCGGCCCGGCACTGGTCGCCGAACGGGCGGGCGCTGCTGCGCGGCCACATCCCCTCGGCCGACGCCTACCTGGCGGACGACGCCGACGAGTCGGCGATGCCGGGCGTCATCGGCCTGTTCGGGCACCACCCCCGACTGGCCGCCCGCTGGATCGGTTTCTCCGGCGGACTCACGACCGACCCCGAACTACCGCCACGCGACCGCGAGTTGCTGGTGCTCCGAGTGGCGTGGCGGACACAGTCCCGCTACGAGTGGACCGAGCACGTCCGGATCGGACGCCGGGCCGGCCTCGACGACGACGAGATCGCCGCCATCGGCGGGGCCGGCGACGACCCGGGCTGGGGCGACCGCGAGCGCGCGCTGATCGCCGCTGCGGACCAGATGGTCGCCGCCCACACGGTCGACGAGCCGACCTGGCGGTGCCTGGCCCGCCACTTCGACGAACGGCAGTTGCTGGAGGTGCTGTTCGTGATCGGCGGCTACCTGTGCCTGGCGGCCGTGCTCAACGCCGTCGGCCTGCCACCGGACGGCGGCCCGGACCGCACACCGATCGCCCTGCCCCCCGCAGCGTCGATGTGAGGTCGTTCATGCTGTCGCCCGCATCGGCCAGGTCAGGGGACCGGACGCGGTTTCGTCGTCCGGTCCCCGACGCCGAGGTGCGGGTCAGCCGGCGACCTCCAGGACGACCTTGCCGATTGCGTGGCCGTCCGCCACGTGTTGCAGGGCGGCGGCCGTGTCGTCGAAGGCGTACACGGCCTGGATGTGGGGTTCGACGCGGCGCTCGGCGAGGAGGGCGAGCAGTTCACCCTCGTTGCGGCGGTACTCCTCGGCGGCGTGCGCCGCGAAGTCGCGGAACTGGAAACCGAGCACCTGCATGCCCTTCAGGAGCACGAGGTTGAGCGGGATGCGCGGGATGACGCCGGACGCATAGCCGACGGTCACGAACCGTCCGCCCCAGCGCAGCGACCGCAGCGCCGGCTCGGACAGGGCACCGCCCACCGGATCGACCACCACGTCCGCGCCGCCGGGCAGGTGCTCGCGCAGCGCCGCGCGCAGGTCGGCCGAGCGGTGGCCGATGAGGTTGCGGGCACCGTACGCCCCGGCGACCTTCAGCTTCTCGGGCGTGGACGCCACCGCGGTCACCGATGCCCCGAGCGCCGCCCCGATCTGCACCGCGGCGAGGCCGACCCCGCCGCCCGCGCCCAGCACCACCAGTTCCTCGCCCGGCAGCAGCCGGGCCACCGAACGCAGCACGTGGTACGCGGTGCGGTGGGCGACGCCGAATGCCGCCGCGACACGGTCGCCGACACCGTCCGGGATGCGGGTGACCGCCGCGGCGTCCACCACGGCCTGCTCGGCGAAGGCGCCGACGAACGCGGTGCCGATCACCCGGTCGCCCACGCCGATGCCCCGCACCCCCTCGGCGACCTCCCGCACCACGCCCGCGAACTCGCTGCCGGGAACGAACGGCGTCGGCGCGCTCGCCTGGTAGCGGTCGGCGACGACCAGCACGTCGGAGAAGTTCACCGCGGCGGCGCGCACCGCCACGCGGACCTGGCCCGCGCCGATTCCCGGCGCCGGGATCTCCTCGATCCGGACGGTTTCCGGGCCTCCGTGGGTCCGGCAGACGGCGGCTCGCATCGTCGGCTCAGCGTCCCTTCCACACCGGCTTGCGCTTCTCGATGAACGCCATCGCGCCTTCCTGGGCGTCCTCGCTGGCGTACACGGACTCCTGCAATTCCTGCATGCGGGCCTCGGCACCCCGCAGATCCGCGACCGCGAGGCGCGCCAGGTCGCGGCTCGCGGCCACGCCGAGCGGGGCGTTGGCCGCGACCCGCTCGCCGAGCCCCAGCGCGGTGACCGCGACCTCCTCGGGCGGCACGACGGCGTTGACCAGCCCGAGCCCGTGGGCGCGCTCCGCAGTGATCGAGTCCCCGGTCATCAGGAGTTCCAGTGCGGCGTTCATCGGGATCTTGGTGCCGATGAACACACCGCCGCCGGCCGCGAAGAGCCCGCGCTTCACCTCGGGAAGCCCGAACCGCGCCTTCTCGGAGGCGACGATCAGATCGCAGGCGAGCAGCACCTCGAAGCCGCCGCCCAGTGCCGTGCCGTTGGCGGCACCGACCACCGGGATGGACGCGCGGCCGGTCATGAACCGCATGTAGTGGCTCATGTCCGAGTCGCTGCCGACGGTGAAGTCCGCGCCGCCGGCGAAGGAGCGCAGGTCCATCCCCGCGCAGAACGTCCGGTCGCCGGTGGCGGTGAGGACGACCACGCGGATGTCCGGGTCGGACTCGGCTTCGGCCACGGCCGCCCCGATGGCGCGCATCATGGCGGGCGTGAGCTGGTTGTGTGCCTCGGGACGGTTCAGACGCACGACGAGCACCGGACCCCGGCGTTCGCGCACCAGTTCGTCGTTCTGCCGGGCGTTGTCGATCTGTTCGGTCACGATGTGTACCTGCTGCTCTCGGCCAAGTCGGCGGCGGTCTGCATGAGTTCCAGGACGATCGGGCCGAACGCCTGAAGTTTGACGTCGTCGCCCGCGCGCTGGAAGCCGCGTTCGAGGATGATGGCGAGCTTCCAGTTGGCGAGGACGCTGTAGTAGTCGATGTCGTCGACCTGACGGCCCGACAACTCGGAGTAGTGCGCGAGGATTTGCTCCCGTGACGGCATCCCCGTCATGTCCACGTAGGTCGATGTCGCGGCCTCGGGGGCGTTGGTGTCCTCCGGCCAGCCCATCAGGAGCCAGGCGAGGTCGAGCTTGGGGTCGCCGACGGTGCCCATCTCCCAGTCCACGAGCGCGGCCAGCCGCGCCGGTTCGCCGTGCCGGTACATCACGTTGGCGAACTGGTAGTCGCCGTGCATGAGTCCGGGGACGTAGTCGATCGGCTTGCGGGCGCGCAACCAGGCGGACGCCTCGTCGAAGCCGGGCAGTTCGCGGCCCTTGATGCGCGCGAAGAACGTCGACCAGCGGTCCACCTGCCGCTCGTGGAAGCCTTCCGGGCGTCCGAGGTCCGCGAGGCCCCGTGCCCGCCAGTCCACCGTCGACAACAGCGCGGCGCCCTCGGCGAGTTGGTAGCCCAGGCCGGCACGGGCCTTCAGGTCGGTGTTGAACGGCGCCGCCCAGCGCGTCCTGTCGGACACGCCCATCGGCGACCAGCCGTCGATGAAGCCCATCAGGTAGAAGGTGCGCCCCAGCACGGAAGGGTCGGTGCAGACCGCGACGGCCTCGGTGTGCGGCACATCGGTGCCGTTCAAGGCCTCGATGATCCGCCACTCGCGGACGATGCCCGCGTCGCGGTCGGCGGGCGCGGTGCCGGGCGGGATTCGCATGGCGCAGTGGAGCGCGTCGCCGCGGCGCAGCTCGAAGATCTCGTTCTGGCTTCCGCCGGAGATGTATCGGGACTCCAGGGGCTCGCCGGTGCCGGGGAGGCCGGCGGTGTCCATCCAGGCCGCGAGCCGTTTCGCCGGCTCGCCGTCGAGCGTCGGGACGGCGGCCTCGGCGGTCTGGGGGGTGTCGGCGGTCCGGGGGGTGTCGGTGTCGGTCACTGGTTTCCCACCTCGTGCTCCAGGTATTCGGCGTACTTCTCGCGTGCCGCAGCGACGCGTTTGGGGATGTGCGCGGTGGGCCACAGGTCGTCGCTGGGCTTGTGGTCGCGCAGGAGTTGGCGGGCCACGGTGACCTTGTGCACTTCGGTGGGACCGTCGACCAGGCCCATGACGGCGGCGCCGAGCAGCATCTTGCCGAAGGGCATCTCGTTGGTCGTGCCGAGTGCGCCGTGGACCTGGAGCGACCGGTGGACGATGTCGTGCAGTACGCCGGGCATGAGGACCTTAACGGCGGCGATGTCCTTGCGGACCTTGCGGTAGTCCTGGTGCTTGTCGATGGTCCACGCGGTGTAGAGGACGAACAGCCGGAACTGCATGAGTTGGGCGTACGAGTCCGCGATGTAGCCCTGCACGAACTGCTTCTCGGCCAACGGGCCGCCCTGCGTGCGGCGGCTGAGGGCCCGCTCGCACATCATGTCCAGAGCCTTCTTCGCGGTGCCGATGGTGCGCATGGCGTGGTGGATGCGACCGCCGCCGAGGCGTGTCTGCGCGATGGCGAACGCCTGGCCCTCCCCGCCGAGCAGCGCGTCGGCCGGGACGCGGACGTTGTCGTAGCGGATGAGCGGGTGGATGCCGTCGCCGAGCGGCTCGTACGCCAGGCCTATGTTGCGTTCGATGTGCACACCGGGCGTGTCGGTGGGCACCAGGAACATCGACATGCCCTGGTACGGGCTCACATCCGGGTTGGTGACGACCATGACGATGAGGAAGTCGGCCGTCTTGGCGTTGGAGGAGAAGTACTTCCAGCCGTTGATGACCCAACCGTCGCCGTCGCGCTCGGCCCGGGTGCGAAACGCCGTCGGGTCGGAGCCGCCTTCGGGCTCGGTCATCGAGTAGGACGAGAAGATCTCGCCGTTCAGCAGCGGCCGCAGGTAGCGCTTCTTCTGCTCCTCGGTGCCGTAGTGGGCGATGATCTCGGCGTTCCCGGTGTCCGGGGCCTGGCAGCCGAACACGATCGGCGCCCACTCCGAGCGCCCCAGGATCTCGTTGAGCAGCGACAGCTTGAGCTGTCCGTGGCCTTGGCCGCCGAGTTCCGGGCTGAGGTGCGTGGCCCACAAGTTGTGCCTGCGCACTTCCTCCTTGAGCGGGTCGAGGACCCGGCGCAGTGTCTCGTCGGGCGGGGTGAACTGGAGGTCGGGCCATGCGTAGTCCAGCGGCTCGACTTCCTCGCGGACGAAGTCATCCGCCCAATCCAGCAGCTTTTGGAATTCGGGCTCCGTTTCGAAGTCCCATGACATGGCGGTCCCTTCCCCATGCTTGCGCAATGTCGCTCGTGATGTTTTTCGCGCGTCTCGGCTGCCGCGAACGGAGTACGTCGGTCGCCGTCGGAGATGCGGCGTGCTGCCGGCCGCCCCCGTGCCGGCCTGCTCCCGTGCCGGCCGCTCCCGTGCCGGCCTGCTCCCGTGTCAGCCTTGGGCCGCAACGGCGCGGCGGGCGCGCTCGCGGAAGCCCTCCAGCTTTTCGTCGGCGGTCCGGGCGCGTGTGCTTCGCGGGACGACGGAGACGTCGTGCCCGGCCGCGGACCGGCGCAGGGCACCCACGGTCGCTTCCTCTTTCGGGATGTGCGCGAAGGGGTCGAACGAGTACCAGCGCATGGCGTTTTCGTGGGTGATCTTGCGGGTGTCGTCGTCCGCGACGGCGTTGTCGGTCAGCACGGTGTGCAGTTCCTCGGGGGCACCGGGCCACAGCGAGTCGCTGTGCGGGTAGTCGGCTTCCCACGCGATGTTGTCGATGCCGATCCTGTCGCGCATCTCGATGCCGACGGGGTCGCTGATGAAGCAGGTCAGGAAGTGCTCGCGGAAGACGTCGCTGGGCAGCCGGTTCCCGAAGTCCTGGAGCGTCCACGCCCGGTGGAGCCGGTACGTCCGGTCGGCTCGGTCGAGGAAGTAGGGGATCCAGCCGTTGCCGCCTTCGGACAGGGCGATCCGCAGGTCGGGGAACTGCTTCAGGACCCGGGACCACAGCAGGTCGGCGGCGGCTGACTGGATGTTCATCGGCTGGAGCGTGAGCAGGACGTCCGGCGGCGAGTCCGCGGCGGGTACGGCGAGGCGGCCGGAGGAGCCGAGGTGGATCGACAGCACGGTTCCGGTGTCGCAGCACGCCTGCCAGACCGGGTCCCAGTACTCGCTGTGGAAGCTGGGGTAGCCGAGCGCGGCCGGGTTCTCCGTGAAGGTGAGCGAGTGGCAGCCCTTGGCCGCGCACCGGCGGACCTCATCGGCGGTCTGTTCGGCGTCCCAGATCACAGGGACGGCCATCGGAATGAACCGGCCGGGGTACGCGCCGCACCACTCGTCGATGTGCCAGTCGTTGTACGCGCGCACCAAGGCGCCCGAGAGGTCGAGGTCGTCGGAGGCGAAGGTCCGCGCCGTGAACGTCGGGAACGACGGGAAGTTCATGGAGGCCACCACCCCGCCGGCGTTCATGTCCTTCACCCGCTCGTGCACGTCGTAGCAGCCGGGCCGGACTTCGTCGAGGCTCTGCGGCTCCATGCCGAACTCCTCGGGCGGTCGCCCGGCGACGGCGTTCAGCGCGGCGGTCTCCATGACGAGCTTGCCGAACACCCAGACGTCGTTGCCCTGTTCATTGCGGACCAGCTTCGGGGCCCGGTCCAGGTATTTGGCGTCGAGGTGGTTGACGAACAGATCCGGCGGCTCGATCAGGTGGTCGTCGACGCTGATCAGAATGAGGTCGTCCAAGTCCATCGAGGAAATCCTTCACCGAGAACGAAGTTACTTCTCACCGGCCACCCGACGGTGTCGCGCTGTCGAAAGCGGCTTTCCGGCTGAAGAACTTGGTCGTAGGAGCGCCGTGAGGCCGGGCGTGCCGTGGCGTGGGAATCCGGAAACGGCCGGGGAGCGCACCGGACCCACGGCCGGCGCAGGTCCGCCGCGGCGCGGGTTTAAATAGTTGACTAGGTCGTAAGTATGAGGCTAGCTTACCCATGGGCGCAGCACAAGGAGGGAACAGCGCCACCACGGCCACTCGTGACGGAGCACCGCGGAGCGAGTGCGCGGGGGAGGAGGCGAACGCCGAAAGGCGGCCAACTCCGCTTCAGCACAAGCGATTTCGGCCGACAAGGTGCTGAGATGCGGCGAACGCCCGGTTCGGGGGCGCCGACCTCCGAGGGCCCACCGGCGAGGCTCTGGCACTCGGAACCGCCGCGTCCGCGACTGTGTCGAGGACAAGGACGAGCGTTACCGGGCGAGGCCGCCTGCCGGGCTCCGTCCCGTCCGACGTCCCGGAAAAGCCCGCGCCCGTGGCTCGGCGCGGACCAGCGTGCGGCCGACGCCGACGGGCTCGGTGCCCACAACCCGGCCGCGGCGGGACGTGCCGCCCGCCTGACGCCGTTCGTCACGGCGGACCCGCCGCCGTGGTGATCGTGGTCTGCCGCCACACATAGGGTGGGCGGGATCCGGTCCGCCGCCGCAGGGTTCGATCAGCGGTTCTCGGAGACCGGACCGCCGGGGCGTCCGGACTGTCAAGGGAACGAGGTGGACATGAACGGAGGCCGACCCGAAATCGAGGGGGCTGCCACGTCACACGCGGACAGGGCGCCGGAGCCGGTCCCGTCGCCGCGCGCGGGGCTCGCCTCCCTCGACGAGGGCTGGACGCCGCCGCATCGGCGCCGGATCAGCAAGACGTCGCACATCCTCGCGGCCGGGCTGCGGAGGCAGATCCTCAGCGGGGAGCTGGAGGTCGGCCGGCGCCTGCCCGCCGAGGCCGAGCTGACCACCACCTTGGAGGTCTCCCGGGACACCCTGCGTGAGGCCCTGCGGATCCTCGAATCGCAGTCGCTCATCGAGATCCGGCGCGGTCGCGGCGGCGGCGCCGTCGTCCGCCGGCCCGGGCTCGACTCCGTGGGGCGGTACGTCGCGCTGCTTCTGCAAGTGCGCCACGCGACGCTGGCGGACCTGGAAGAGGCCCGCCTGGTCATCGAGCCCCCCGCCGCGGCGCAGTTCGCCCTCGCGTGCGACCAGGAACGGCTTGACCGCCTCGTCGCGCTGCACGATGCGGAACGCGGCGCCGCCGGGGACGCGCTGTCGTTCGCGACAGCCGTCGCCATCTTCGACCAGGCCGTCACCGAGCTCTCCGGCAACCTGTCCGTCGGTGTGGTCGCCGGAGTGCTCCGCCACATCTACGCGGGCCAGGTGTACACGGCGGTCGGCACCGCCGACCGGAGCACCGCGGAGCGGTTCGCACGCAGGGTCGTCATCGCGCACAACGGGTTCCTGGAAGCGGCCCGACGTCGCGACGGCGCACTCGCCGCGGAAGCGTGGAGCGACTATCTCGACAGCGCGGGCCGGCTGATGGTCAGCCGCAGCCGCAGCCGGCGCCCGATCGACGTCGTGCCGATGTGGAGGGCGCAGGTCGAACAGGCGGGGGGCGAGAGCTCGCGCCGGGTGGCGACCGCGGTCGCGACGGAGATCCGGTCCCGCATCGCCGACGGACGCCTGCACGACGGTGAGCGGCTGCCGCCACTCGCGGAACTGACCCAGGAGTTCGGTCTCTCGCTGCCGACGCTGCGTGAGGCCCTGCGCATCCTGGAGATGGAACTGCTGCTGGAACTGCGGCCCGGCGACCGCGGTGGCGCCATCGTCCGGTATCCGTCGTCCCGAGTCGCCGCGCAACTGGCGGGCACGGTCTTCGAGGCCCGGGGAACCACGCTCGCGGACTTCTCCCGGGCGGTTCGCATGGTCGAACCCGCCGTGATGGAACTGACCGCCGCGCGAATCGACGCGGACCAGCTCCAGGCACTGCGCGCCCTTGAGGCGGAGATGGCCGAGGCCGTGGAGGACACGCCGCGGTTCATGAAGCTCTTCCGGAACGCCGTCATGGTGGCTTTCGCCGGCACCCGGAACCCGGCTCTGGCCGTCATCGCGCAGATGTTGCAGTGGGTCAAGGTCGGCATCGGACCCGCCGTGAGCATCGGCGCGACCAGCCTGCCGTGGGTGACGACGACCAACCGCAACGCCCACGCGAAGTTCGCGGAGCTTGTCACCGCCCTCGCCGACCACGACCCCGCACGGGCCGCGAGCACATGGGCCGAGTGCCTGGAGGCCAGCGCGCCCTTCTTCGACACGTCCGACCTGGGCCGGCGCCTGGTGGTCGACCTCATCGAGTAGGCGGGCGAGGGGGCCGGGGCTCCGACGCCGCCTCGCTCCACGGGGGCGCCGGAGCCTCCTCCGCCCAGAGGAACCCGATGCCGCGCGCTCCGACGCGCCCGGTGCCGTCCGGGGCGCGTCGGAACCGCCGTGGCAACGTCGCCGTGCTCAGGCGCCGTCGTGCCGGGGCGCGGTGGCGAAGGCTTCCTGCAGCCGGGCTGCCCGTGCCGCGACGGTCGGGCCGAACTCGCCGTGCGTGGGGACGTACAGCCGGTTGTCGCGGATGGCGTCGACCACCTGCGCGCCGACCAGCCCGGGGTCGATGCCCTCCCCGACGGAGGATGTCAGGTCGGCCGAACTCATGCCGCGGTCACCCGCTTTGCCGAAGTTGGTCCGGACCAGGCCGGGGAACACCACCGACACACCGACCCCGTGCGGAGCCATCTCCGCGGCGAGCGCCTCACTCAGTCCCACGACCGCGAACTTCGCCGCCGAGTACGCGCCGAAGCGGGCGTTGGCCACCAGCCCGAGCATCGAGGCGGTGTTGACGATGTGGCCCTCGCCCCGGTCACGCATGCCGGCGGCGAACGTGTGGACGCCGTTGAACGTGCCCGTCGGCATGACGGCCATCATGCGGTCGAAGACCTCGGCGGGCAGATCGACCGTGTCGACCAGGTTGTGCCCGATCCCGGCGTTGTTGACGAGGATGTCGACTGGTCCGAAGGCCTGCTCGGTGGCGCGCTTGGCCTCCTGCCAGCCGTCCCGGTCGGTGACGTCCAGGTGCCACACGAGTGCGCCGGCGCCGAGCCGGCCGGCTTCCCGTTCGAGTGCCGCCTCGTCGCGGTCGGCGAGTACGACCCGCGCCCCCGCGGCGAGCAGTGACTCGGCGACCGCCAGTCCGATGCCGCTCGCGGCTCCGGTGACGAAGGCCGTACGGCCGTTGATCGTCTGCATGTGGTTCTCCTCGGTGGTGCGCGTCACAGGGTCCGGAACAGGCCGCCGTCGACGAGGATTTGGGCGCCGTTGATGTAGGAGGAGGCGGCGCCGGCGAGGAAGACGCACACGCCGACCATGTCCTCGGGCAGGCCGATGCGCTTCATCGGGTTGATACGGCCGGCATTGGCCTTGTTCTCCGGGCCCCAGGGCTTGGTGATGTCCGTGTCGAAGGCGCCCGGCAGCACGAGGTTGGCCCGGACTTTGGGGGCCCAGGTGCCGGCCAGTCCCAGGGTGAGTGCGTTCAGGGCGGCCTTGGCCATGGCGTAGGGCAGGTCGTCGGGGTTCGGGCGCAGCGATCCGGCTGTGGTCACGTTGATGATCGACCCGCCGTCGCCTTCGGCCATCCGGGTGCCGATCAGCGCGGAGAGACGGAAGGGGCCCGAGGCGTTGACGGCGTGCGTTTTGTCGTACAGCTCCTGGGTGACCGACGGCAGGTCGGCGTAGAGGGGGGCGATGCCGGCATTGTTCACCAGGACGTCGCAGCGGCCGAAGGCGTCGTACACCGTCTCGACGAGGCGGTCGCAGTCCTCCCACTTGCCCACGTGGGTGGCGACCGGCAGCGCGCGCCGGCCGGTCGACGCCTCGATCTCCTTGGCGGCCTTCTCGCAGGCGTCGCCCTTGCGGCTGGCGATGACGACGTCGGCACCGGCGACGGCGAGGCCTTCGGCGACCGCGCGGCCGATGCCGCGGCTCCCGCCGGTGACGATCGCGACCTTGCCGGTGAGGTCGAACAATTCAGCAGGGGGTTTCATCGGGGCTCGCTCGATTCTGTCGCAGGGGCGTTGTACGTGGGACGGGGCGGGACTGAAACCGACGACCTCATAAGGCACTTCGCGACACGGCGGGATCGCCGGACCGCAGTCCGACGGCCCCCGCTCCCCGGCTGTGCCGGCCGGTCGCCGGCAAGGTCCGATCGGTGTGACCGGCCGGTGCCGGTTCGTGCCGGTTCGGTGCCGCTTCGGCGTCGACCGGACCGGGTCCGTCGGCTTTGCCGGGTCCGCGTCAGGTGCGCGGAATCCACCCGCCGTCGATGTTGAGGGTGTGGCCGGTGACCCAGTCGCTCGCTGCGGAAGCGAGGAACACCAGCCCGCCGACGAGGTCCTCCGGGTCGCCGAAGGGGATGGGGATGGACACGGCGAGCGCGGCGCGGACCTCGGGCGGTGTGGTGGCCAGGCCCGCCTCGGTGTTGACCCAGCCGGGAGCGATCGCGTTGACGCGAATGCCCCGGGGAGCGAGCTCCTTGGCCAGCGACATCGTCATGCTGACCACACCCAGCTTGGTGATGCCGTAGTGCGCCGACGGCAGGAAGGCGCCGCCGGACGACTGGTTGATGATCTTCCCGTAGCCCTTCTCCGCCATGTAGGGCACCACCGCCCGGGCGCACAGCAGGGGACCGGTGAGGTTGACGGCCAGCGTGCGGTGCCAGGTGTCCATCGGGATGGTCGTCAGAGTCTGGCCCATGATCTCGGCCATCAGCGCGGCGTTGTTCACCAGGATGTCGACCGAGCCGAACCGGTCCGCCGCCGACCCTGCCATTTCGGCGACGCTCGCCTCGTCACTCACATCCACCTGCACCGAGGCGACGTCGTACCCGTCGCGCTCCAACTCCTCGGCCGCCGCACGCACTCCGTCGGCATTGAGATCGGCCAGCACCACGGACGCACCCGCGCCGGCCAGCCCTCGGGCGTACGCCCGCCCGATACCCCCCGCCGCGCCGGTCACGATCGCGACCTTGCCCTTCAACGGCTCAGCGCCCACTGGCCCGCCCTTCTCGCCTGTCCTACGTCAACACACTGACGACTACGGTCGGTTGCCCTCATGTGGTCCGCTGCTGCCGGGCCTGTATGCGCGGGCCGTGCGGCGACCAGAACGACATCTGCACGCTTTGCAGGTCCAGCGTCTCGCTCATGACCATGTCGCCGGCCGCCACCGCCTCGCGGATCCCCGGCATGACGACGTCGGGGTCGCCGTCCATCTCGTACACGACGAGATACCGGTGCGCGCCGCCGCCGGCCAGACGGTACATCTCCGTGTCCTTCAGGTCGTACCGCTGCGCCGACACCATGCCGGGCACCGCCAGCACGTCGCGGACGTGCACGGTGTCGTACCACTCGTTGAACTCACGGTCCTTGCCCTCGACCGGGTTCGAGAAGACCAGGTAGAGCGTCGTGTCGGCCATGTCACGCCCTTCGGGTACGCCGATTCCCGGCGATGGCGGCACAGGCGGCCGGCTCGGTCGCTCATGTCTCGGCCTTTCCGCGGAACCGCCTGCCTTGTGCCCTGCGCTTCGGTAGGTTAGCTGTTATAGGCTACTGACTCAACTATTTTCCGAAGTGGCATCGGTCGACGTATGCCGAGCGCCGGTCGGTGGGCAGGCATGCGAGGGCAAGGGCACAAAGCACGGACGCGCGTCCGCGAACGCGGATTCCGCGGAACCGGGAAAGCGCATTCGTCCGATCACGGGAGGACGCTTTGCAGACGGGTCTCGACGGCCGCACGGTGCTGGTCACCGGCGGAAATGCCAATATCGGGAAGGCGATTGCCCTGGCCTTCGCCGCGGAACGGACGAACGTGGTGGTGTGCGGCCGCGATGCTGCCCAGGGCCGGCGGGTGTGCGACGAACTCCCGCGCCACGGCGCCAAGGACACACTCTGGTACGCCGCCGACGTCACAGACCGTGCTCAGGTGCAGGCCCTCGTCGACGCGGCGCGGGAGAAGTTCGGCGGGATCGACGTGCTGGTGAACAACGTCGGCGGGAACGTCGGCCTCGACGCCTTCGCCGAATCCGACCCGTCCGACTGGGAACGCGACATCGCACTCAACATCACGAGCACCCTGAACTGCACCCACGCGGTCCTGCCCGGCCAGATCGAGCGCGGAAGCGGACGCGTCATCAACATCGGCTCGGTCTCGGGAATCGTCGGCGACCCGCTGCTCGCCGTGTACTCGGCCATGAAGGGAGCAGTGCACGCGTTCACCAAAGTCCTCGCGAAGGAGGTCGGCCGGCACAACATCACGGTCAACGCCATCGCCCCCTACGGCACCCTCCCCGAAGACGGCGAACGCGACGTCAGCTCAGGCAGCCGCTGGCACCCCGACGGCATATTCGCCCGCCTCGCCGCGACGCGCGCCGAAGAACTCCACTCCGTGGGCCGCCGCACCCTCCTCCTGCGCCAGACGGCCCACCCCTCCGAAATCGCCGCCGCAGCCGTCTACCTCGCCTCCGACGCCGCCGCCTTCGTCACCGGCCAGATCCTGTCCATCGACGGCGGAACACAGATCGCCTGACAGGCGACACCGGAGCCGTTCCCGACCCCGGTGAACATCAGCCGGTCCCTCACCGCGCAACGCGGAAGCCCGGCCGGCCCACGGTGCGGGGGCGGCCGGGCTTCTGCGTTGCAGGAGTCAAGGTCAGGGCGCCGCCTGTCCCGCCTCCACCTCGTCGATGCGCTGGGTCTTGGGGATGAGCAGGGCGAGAAGGGCCGTCACCACCGCGAGTCCCGCGATGAGCAGGTAGGCGTTGGTGAACGCCGCGTCGCGGTAGAACTCGACGCCGTGCATGACCTTGGCGTCCTCGGCCATGACCGTGAAGACGACCTGGGTGATGACAGCGCCGAAGACCCCGGCGAGCATCGACAGCGCACCGCTGCCCAGGGCCTGTTCGGACGGTTCGACCGCCTGGATCACCAGGACCGGGACGGTGGAGACGATCATGCCCATGCCGATGCCGCCGACGACGCCGACCGCGATCAGTTGCCCCTCGGAGTGGTGGTACTGCGAGGTCAGGAGGAAACCGACCGCGAAGATGAGCGCACCGCAGCAGAGCACCTTGCGTCCGTCGAAGCGCCGGGCGAGTGTCCCCGCAGCCACCGCCGACAGCAGGACGACAGTGCTGTTCGGCGCGTTGACCAGGGCGTTGTGCGTGGCCGAGAAGCCCAGGCCGTCCGAGACGCCGGGGATGCTCGGCATCAGCGACATCAGGTACATGAACGTCCCGACGCTGAACGCCGAGGCCTGTGCGAGGGCGCCGGCCAGCAGCGTCGTCCACACCGGGCGCCGGGTCAGCAGGGCCATCGGGAACATCGGGTGGGGAACCCTCGTCTCGACGACCACGAAGGCCACGATCGCGACCACGCCGCCGCAGATGTAGCCGAAGGTCTTGCCGCTGCTCCAGCCCCACTCCGAGCCTTCGCCCAAGCCGTAGACGATGGCGGTCAGGCCGCCGCCGAGCAGGAGCCCGCCGAGCCAGTCGACCCTTGTGCGCGGTTCGCGCACCGGGCTCTCCGGGACGAACGCGACGAGGGCGGCGAGGGCGATCGCCGCCCCGATCACCATGAACCACAGTGCGCCGCGGAAGCCGAAGTCGTCGAGGAGCCAGCCGGTCAGGAACGGCCCGCCGACGGCGACCAGACCGACGGTGCCGCCCAGAAGACCGGTGGCGGTGCCGACCATGTGGCGCGGAAAGATGTCGCGGGTCAGCGCGTAGGCGATCGGGCCGGCCGCGAGGTAGACGCCGGCGATCCCGCGGCCGACCAGAAGCATGCCGTAACTGGTCGCCAGCGCCGCGATCAGGTCGCCGACCAGGCCGAGCACGGCGACGACGACCATCACGCGCTTCTTGCCGAACATGCCCGCGGCCTTCACCACGAACGGCGTGACGAACGTGCCGACCAGGCTGCCGGCGAGCGTGAACCAGACGATCTCCGTGGTCTGGAAGTGCAGCGCGATCTTGGACTGCGCGTTGCCGGCGAGGATGCCCAGCAGCGCGGTCAGGTGCGCCGCCCATACAAGGGAGAAGACCATCAGCGCATACCGCGCGCCAAGCGTTGATCGCGGTGCCTCGTCGGTCTTGGTCTCGCGCTCCGGAGACGGTGCTACGGCTGTCATGAAATGTCCTGGCTGTGAGGTGCAGAAAATCGGAGCGTGAGGACGTGTGATCGTCGACAGTAAACGCTGCGGTAGGGCCGCGCCAGACCCGGTCACCGACGGGTTTTCCGGGCGAAGCAACATCTGGCAACCGATTGCCGCGGTGTGTCCCCCGGCGGTTACCGTGCCGGGATCGATCCGAGCGAAGGGCGATCTCCGGAACGGTGGCCGAGGCATGTGAGGACGTGTGCGCCCCGCCATCGGTCCGGAGGTCCGGCGCTCGTTGCCACATGATCAGTGAAACGTTCCAATAACGGGTGGCCCCGGCGGCTCCGTGCAGGGAGAGTGCCCGGGGCGGGCTGGAGGGCCGCCGTGGCAGTACCCACACGCTTGCGCGTCGAACACCTGGACGAGGCGCTGGGCACCGACGTGCGTGCTCCGCGACTGTCGTGGTGGCTGCCTGCCGGCTCGCTGCGGCAGTCCGCCTACCGGATTCGTACGCAGGACTGGGACTCCGGCTGGGTGGAAAGCGACCAAAGCGTCCTCGTGCCCTACGCGGGGCCGGTGCCCGCGCCCGGGCAGCGCTGCGTGTGGCAGGTCAAGGTTCGCACGGATCTGGGCGAGAGCGACTGGTCGCAGCCGTCGTCCTGGGAGCCCGTGCTCGACGTCGCGGACTGGACGGCCGCGTGGATCGAACCCGCCGAGGACACTGTGCCGGAGGCCGGCAGGCGCCCCGCCTACCTTCTGCGACACGAGTTCACCCTCGACGCCGCGCCGACGACCGCCCGGGTGTACGCCACCGCGCACGGCGTCTACGAGTTGTTCGTCAACGGCACCCGGGTCGGCGACCAAGAGCTCGCGCCGGGGTTCACGGCGTACGGCTCACGCCTGATGGTCCAGACGTACGACGTCACGGCGCTTCTGCGTCCGGGGGCGAACGCGATCGGCGCGGTGTTGTCCGACGGCTGGTTCCGCGGACAGATCACCTCCCGCCTGACGCCCGACGCGTTCGGCAGCCGGACGGCCCTGCTGGCGCAACTGCGCGCGACCACGGAGACCGGCGACGTGACCATGGTCGGCACCGGACCGGGCTGGCGGTCCACCCGCGCGGAGATCACCGCCGCCGACCTGATGGACGGCCAGCGGACCGACTTCCGCCTGGCCGTCCCCGGCTGGTCCGAGCCCGGCGCGGACGACAGCGCCTGGAGCAAGGCCGTCGTCGCGCAGGACGGCCTCTATGCGAAGACCGACCGCCTCGCCGCAAGCCCCGCGCCGCCGGTCCGCCGCGTACAGGCACTCACCCCGGTCGCGATCACCGCGCCCCGGCCCGGCGTGCAGGTCGTCGACTTCGGCCAGAACATCAACGGCTGGGTACGCCTGAACGAACTCGGGCCGCAGGGCACCGAGTTGACTCTCACCCACGGCGAAACACTCGGCCCCGACGGCGATGTGACACTGGATCACCTCTTCATCACCGACGGCGACGGAACGCGC
Source organism: Yinghuangia sp. YIM S10712 (assembly GCF_051388935.1). Classification (NCBI taxonomy): domain Bacteria; kingdom Bacillati; phylum Actinomycetota; class Actinomycetes; order Kitasatosporales; family Streptomycetaceae; genus Yinghuangia; species Yinghuangia sp. YIM S10712. The sequence goes on along the minus strand of NZ_JBPKBI010000026.1, from coordinate 2,303 downwards.
GGCCCGGACCAGCGGGACCAAGTGGTGTCGTCCGGGCGGACGGGCGAGGTCTTCGAACCACGGCACACCACACACGGCTTCCGGTACGTTCGCGTCGAGGGCCACCCCGGGACTCTCACCCCTGGCGACATCGAAGCGGTCGTCGTCCACACGGACTTCGCGCGAACCGGCTGGTTCCGGTGCAGCGACGAGCGGGTCAACCGCCTGCACGAGGCTGCGTTGTGGAGCTTCCGCGGCAATGCCTGCGACATCCCCACCGACTGCCCGCAGCGCGAACGCGACGGCTGGACCGGCGACTGGCAGATCTTCGTCCCGACCGCCGCCTTCCTGTACGACGTCGCGGGGTTCTCGGCGAAGTGGCTGCGCGACCTCGCCGCCGACCAGTGGCCCGACGGGCGGGTCCCCAACGTGATCCCCGACGGCGGGCACAAACGCCGCGGCGAGGACCTGTTCACATACATCCAGGGTTCCGCCGGCTGGGGCGACGCCGCGGTGATCGTGCCGTGGGAGACGTACCGCGCGTACGGCGACGAGCAGGTTCTCGCCGATCAGTACGATTCGATGGTCCGCTGGCACGACTACGCCGCCGGCATCGCCCGCACCGGCCGCTGGGGCGCCCGCGCCGAGGCCCGCCCCGAGCCCGCCGCGCACGAGGAGTTCCTGTGGGACTCCGCGTTCCACTACGGCGAGTGGTGCGAACCCAAAGGCACCCACGACACCCCGTTCTACGCGCAGGACCCCGGTCCCATCGCCACCGCGTACCTGCACTACTCGTCGCGACTGCTCGCGAAGACCGCCGCGGTGCTCGGCAGGGCCGACGACGCCGACCGCTACCGGCGATACGCGGACAACGTGCTCGCGGCGTGGCGCACCGAGTTCATCGGCCCGGACGGACACCTGACCGTCGACACGCAGGCCAACCACGTCCGCGCGCTGGCCTTCGGCCTGGTGCCGGAGCATCTGCGGGAACAGACCGCGGCGCGCCTGGTCGCCCTCATCCGCGAAGCCGGCACCCATCTGGCCACCGGGTTCCTGGCCACGCCGTACCTGCTGCCGGTGCTCGCCGACACCGGGCACCTGGACGTCGCCTACGAACTGCTGATGCAGGACACCGAGCCTTCCTGGCTCGTGATGATCGACCGCGGCGCCACCACGGTCTGGGAGGACTGGGACGGTATCGACGCGGACGGCACCGCCCACGCCTCGCTCAACCACTACAGCAAGGGCGCCGTCGTCTCCTTCCTGCACCGCCACACCGCCGGCATCCGCCCGCGCGAAGACGCCCTGGCCTACCGGCACTTCGACATCCGCCCCGAACCGGGAGGCGGCCTGACCCGGGCGGAAGCCGAACTCGACACCCCGTACGGCCGCATCTCCACCCGGTGGTCCATCGAGGACGGCCGCTTCGACCTGGCGTTCACCGTCCCGCCCGGCACCACCGCCACCGTCACCCTCCCGGACGGCCGCACCTACGACGCGGGACCGGGCGACCACCAGGACACCTGCGCTCTCGGCCGCTGAGCGACGCGGCAAACCAGGCAGGTGAGTTGGGCCCGACCGGGAAGTCCCGGCCGGGCCCGCCGCC
>NZ_JBPKBI010000026.1:0-690 GCF_051388935.1 Yinghuangia sp. YIM S10712 | reverse complement strand
CCCCCCCCCCCCCCCCCCCCACCCCCCCCCCCCCCCCCCCCCCCCCCCCCCCCCCCCCCCCCCCCCCGCCGCCGTTCCCGCAGCCGCTCATCTCGCGGACGCGGCGACCACGGGCGCAGTCCTCACGCGGCCCGGCCGTACCCCTCGCCGCCGCCAGGTGCCCTGTCCTGCGGCGTTCCGGCGCAGTCGCGGCGACGTAGTCCTTGACGGCCCATGGTCCCTGTGTAAACAATTGTTTAATCATGTGCGGGTCGAGTCGGCCCGCACCGCTGAACTGCATCGCCGAACTGCCTCGGACCCTGTGGCCGGGAGCAGGGCGGATCCTCGGCCTTGTCGTCGCAGCCCCGGCCCTCGCGGGGCCGCGCACGCCTGTCGGACCGGGGTCCGCAGAGACGGAGGGCCAGCCCGACGGCACGAACCGCAAACGCACGACGACCACTTGGAAAGAGCGGATGAGCAACTGTCCTGCCAGGTGCCCGAGATCGATCTCGGCCGCTCGGCTTCCGAGCGTCGGTGCGGGCGGCGTCTGACGTTTCCGGGCGCGGCGGACGGCGTTTGACGGGCCGTCAGCCATGCGCTCACCACTCGTTCCACCGCAAGATCCGCCATGAAGGATTCCGCATGAAACTGGAGAACACGTTCAGCATCCCCGTCTCGGCGGAGGAGGCGTGGCGGGTTCTGCTCGACATC
>NZ_JBPKBI010000025.1:0-56797 GCF_051388935.1 Yinghuangia sp. YIM S10712 | reverse complement strand
CACTGAACCGACGCTGGGGGTCAATTTTCCGAGACCCGCAAGGGGTCAAATTTCAGGGAGCGTTGACAGACGAGTGCCATCGCCGGCATTACCGGGCCCGGTCACCGCAGCACCGCTCGTCGGTTCCCCGCCGGACGCCCGCGCGTCCCCACCGACCTACGAGTCCCGACAGTTGCTCATGCGACCGGCTCGGGTGGCATACGCTCCTGTGTCGTGCAGAAGACGCGCCTCGACACAGCTCGGATACGGGCGGCTCGCCGGGTGATCAACCCGGTCTTTCTCGATACCCCGCTGTACCGCTGCGAGGCGCTGGAGCCCGGGCTCGGGTGCACGGTGAGCATCAAACTCGAAACGGCGAACCCGGTCCGCAGTTTCAAAGGCCGCGGTACCGAGTTGGTCGCGAGCCTGCTCGCCGGCAACGGTTCGCAGGCCGCGGTCTGCGCGAGCGCGGGCAACCTCGGCCAAGCCCTCGCGTGGTCCGGTCGCGGTCGGGGGCTCGACGTCACCGTCGTGGCGTCCCGCTTCGCGACCCGGGCCAAGCTCGACCGTATCCGCGCCCTGCGTGCCACGTTGGAACTGGTTGACGGCGACCACGAGTTGGCGCGCGAGCGGGCGGCGGCCATCGCACGGTACGAGGGCATCCGGCTGGTCGAGGACAGCCTGGACATCGAGACCTGCGAGGGCGCGGCCACCATCGGCCTCGAACTCGTCGACAGGGCACCGTCGTTCGACACCGTCCTGGTGGCCCTCGGCGGCGGGGCACTGGCCACCGGCGTAGGCCACGTCGTGAAGGCCATGGCACCCGAGGTCGAGGTGATCTGTGTCCAGCCGCTGGGCGCACCGGCGATGACGTACTCGTGGCGCGAACGACGCGTCGTCACCACCGAATCGACCGACACCATCGCCGACGGCGTCGCCGGCCGCCACCCCATTCCGGCCGTCCTGGACGACCTCCTCCTGGTTACCGACGACGCCGTCCTGGTCCGCGAGGCGTCGATCATCGCCGGCATGCGGATGCTCCTCGACCACGCCGGACTCATCGTCGAACCATCGGCCGCCCTTGGCATCGCGGCGATCCTCGAAGCCCCCGACCGCTTCGCCGGCCGCCACGTCGTCACCATCGTCTGCGGCAGCAACGTCGACATGGGCACCTACCACCGCCTGCTCGACGTGGCTCCCGGCCACGATCTTGACAATCTCTCGTGACGTCAACCTTCCCATGCGCAGGGCGTCAACAGGTCCTCAGCGCGTCCCGCGCGGTGCTCAGGACACTGGTCCGCTCTACCGCTGGTAGAGTCACGCTTTATGGGCACAGAGCAGGACACCAGTATTAAGGTCTCCAAGGACACCCGATCGCGTTTGGGTGAGCTTGCCGCGGAACAAGGCACGACGATAAGGGACTTGGTCGCCGGCCTGGCCGCGTCCGTTCCCACGCGGGCCGAACTGGCCGCTCGCGCCGAACAGGCGCGAATTGAGCTGCGTGAACGATTTGGCGTTGAGGTGACGGCCGAAGACGAGGCGGTCGGCCACCGGCTGTGGGACAGGATCACGGGCGCACACGGGCCGGAAGGCTCGGCGAATCCCGCGTGAGTCCCGTCTTGCTCGATCACAGTGCTTTGTTGGCACTGGGCAGGCACCGGCAACTGTCCGGATTCATCGTCGCGGCGGCTGCCGGTCGGGGCAGCTTGCAGGTTCCGGCGCTGTCGCTGACCGTAGCGGTCGGCCATCGTGCACACCTCGGGGAGCATGTGGCGTCGCTGCCCGGCATCGAGATCGAACCCCTCGATCTGTCCGCCTCACTGGCCGCCGGAGAGTTGTTGCGTGCGGGGATCGACTGGCGAGTCACCCACGCCGTTCACCTCGCCCGGCCAACCGTCGACCACCCGCATGGTCGCCCCTTGATTTCCTTGGACCCGAAGCTTTACGCCGGAACGGGCATCGCACCGATCGACCCGACAACGGATTGACCGGCTCCACTGGACGACCGGTGCGCAACAGTTCTCGCAGGAGTCGACCCGCTCGCATCACGAGCCCCGTGAAAGCCCTTCCCCTCTCGGTGTCTGCTCGCATGTCGGCGTCGCGCGTCGAAGGCGCGGAATGTTGCCGGTCGGCACCGATGCCGAGAGGTACGTCATCGCGATGGAGTTGCGCTGTCGCCCGCATCGCGGCGTAGTCCAAGTCGAGGGTGTGGATGACGTCCAACTGCCCCTCGACTCGGCGAACTCCTGCACGAGAGACCGGATGGACGTACCCCGGGACTGCGCGAGCACCGCCAAGCGGTCGCGCACCTGAGTCGGTACGCGGATCATTGCATCAGCCACGCGGGGACTGTTCGCCCGCGTGGACACACCAGGGCCGCCGCTGTAGGTCATCGGTTCGCGGCTATTTGGGCGGCCATGTGGCCTGCTCCGTAGCCGTTGTCGATGTTGACGACCGCGACGCCGGGGGCGCAGGCGTTGAGCATCGACAGCAGTGGCGCCAGGCCGCCGAAGGCGGCGCCGTAGCCCACTGAGGTGGGGACGGCGACGACGGGGGCGGAGACAAGGCCGGCCACGACGCTGGCCAGGGCGCCGTCCATGCCTGCCGCGACGACGATGGCGTGGGCGGAGCGGAGCAGGTCCAGGCGGTTCAGTACGCGGTGCAGGCCGGCCACGCCGACGTCCACGGCGAGTTCGCAGGGGCGGCCGAGGTAGCGGGCCGTCAGTTCCGCTTCGCGGGCCACGGGCAGGTCCGAGGTGCCTGCGGCGAGGACTGCGACCAACCCGCCGGAAGTCGGCGGGGGCTCGGGGGGCCAGGCCAGGAGGCCGGCGTCCGCGGCGTGGAGGGCGTTGGGGAGTTCGGTGAGGACGGCTCGGGCGTGTTCGGGGTCCGCCCGGGTGAACAGGGTTGCCGCGTCGGCGCGTTCGCGGAGTTCGGCGGCGATCGCACGCACCTGGTCGGAGGTTTTTCCCGCACAGTAGACGGCTTCGGGGTAGCCGCGGCGGGCGGTGCGGTCGTGGTCGAGTTGCGCGAAGGACGGGGGCGGGGACCAGGGTTCAGCCATGGTGCACGCCCACGAGCGGGAGGGTGAAGGCCCCGGATTGGATGCCGGCCAGGTCGACGGCGACCGAACGGAAGCCGGCGGCGCGCACGGCGGTCAGCGCGGCTTGTCGCAACTCCCCTGCGAGCAAGGGGATTTCCGCGACGGGCACTTCGATTCTCGCTACGTCGCCATGGTGGCGTACCCGGCAGTCGGTGAACCCCAGGCTGCGCAGCGCGTGTTCTGCTTCCTCAACCTGGGCCAGCTTCTCCGGGGTGACTTCGTCGAAGTGCGGGATGCGGGAGGCCAGGCACGGCGCGGCCGGCTTGTCGGCGCACGGCAGGCCGAGTTCGGCGGCGATTCGGCGTACCGCGGCTTTGTCGAGGCCGGCGTCGGCGAGTGGGCGCAGCACCGTGTGTTCCGTCGCGGCGCGGCTGCCGGGCCGGTCGGGGCGGAGGACATCGTCCGCGTTTTCGCCGTACGCGACGGCGGTGATGCCGTGGGCGGCGGCCACTTCCGCAGTGATCCTGGTGAAGAGTTCGTTCTTGCAGTGGTAGCAGCGGTCGGGGCCGTTGGCCCGGTATTCGGGCAAGTTCCCTTCGTGGGTGATGACTTCGATCACGCGGGCGCCGACGTACGCGGCGACCTCGTGGGCCGCGGCCCGCTCGTCGGCGGCGAGGCTGGGCGAGACGCCGAGCACCGCGACCACGCGGTCCGCACCCAGCTCCCGTACGGCGATCGCCAGCAGTGTCGAGGAGTCCACTCCCCCGGAGAAGGCGATGCCCAGGCGGCCGGCGCCCAGGGGACGCAGGAGGGCGCCGGCCCGATCGGCGAACTCGGCGTTCACGCCGGTGAGTTCGGGGAGCATATGGTGCCTCCTGGGGGTTGCCCGGTTGGTTCGGTGGTGCGGTGGGCGGCGCGGCCCGGTCGGTGGTGTTGTCGCCCCCGGGCCCTTGGCCGGCGTCCTGCGTGGGCGCGCAGTCCGTGGCCGCTGTTCGGTGCCCCCGGGGGCAAAGCCCGGCGCGTCCGGTGGCCGGTGTGGCGAGAAGATCGCGTGGCAAGCCTCTCACCGCACCGCATGTCGATCCGTCCGGGGCGCTGCGTCCCCCGGGCCGGGCGTGCCGGTGTGCCCGGGGCACGAGCCGAAGCCGCAAGACCTCGGCATGCGGGCGGTCAGGTGGGCAACGAGGCCGTGAGACACCGTTGTTGCCCGCGACGCACCCGCGACCACTGAGGATCAGAGGTCCTTCCGCCACCGGCGCCGCACCGAGAACGCCGCGCTCTTGGGCCGCCGGTCGCGCGTGAAGACGCCCTTCTTGTTGCCGTCGACGCGGATGATCGCCGGACGGGTGGCGAAGTCGGCGAAGTTCCAGATGTGTTCGCCGACCACCGCGTCGATGCGGTCGAAGACCCGGTGGTACATGTCGAGCAGGTCGACCTGGTATTCCTCGGACCACGGGTTGTCGACGACCGAATGCAGCCCGGCGAGGGTGTCGGCGCCGTACTCGGTGATGATGATCGGCTTGCCGTGCTTGTCGGCCCAGGCGCGCAGCTCGGCTTCGAGCACGGGCTCGGCGGCGGCGAGGTCGCCGGTCTGGGAGTACCAGCCGTAGTAGCGGTTGACCATGAGGACGTCGGCGAGCTCGGACAGCACGCACTTGTCCGGGCCGTCCATCATGATGTTGACGAAGCCGACGGGTCGTGTGGGGTCGAGCTTGCGCGCCTCGGCGAACAGCGGCGCGAAGTAGTCGCGGGCCTCCGGCACTCCGCCGTCGGGTTCGTTGGCGATGCACCACAGCACGACGCTCGGGTGGTTGCGGTCGCGCACGACCAACTCCCGTACGGCCTCAAGGTGGTTGCGCTGCGTCTCGGATCCGACGGTCTTCTCGGTGTACGTCGAGGGCGCGTCGGCCCGGCCGAACATTGTCATACGGGCGTTCAAACCGACGGCGGCGGTCTCGTCGATGACGACGATGCCGTGGCGGTCGGCGTAGTCCAGGACCTCTTCCGCGTAGGGGTAGTGCGAGGTGCGGAACGAGTTGGCGCCGATCCACTCCATCAGCTCGAAGTCGTGGACCATGAGGGCGTCGTCGTGGCCCTTGCCGCGGATCGGTGCGTCCTCGTGCTTGCCGAAGCCGCGGAAGTAGAACGGCTCGCCGTTGATGAGGAATTCGGTGCCGCGCACCTCGACCGTGCGCACACCGACCGGCAGGACGTAGCTGTCGACCAGCCCGCCGTCCGCGTCGCGAAGTCGTGCCTCCAGCTCGTACAGGTAGCCGTCGCCGGGCGCCCACGGATGCACGTCGGCAATGGTGAGAACACCCTCCGCGCCCTCCGAGATCGCCACCTCGGCTCCCGCGGCGTCACGCAGCGCGACCTGCACGGACGCGTTGCCGACGTGCTCGACCGCGTACCGGACCGTTCCGGTGCCGCCGTCGAGGCCGGTGTCGACGGTGATGCCGCTGACCCGGGTCTTCGGCGTGGCGTAGAGCCAGACGGAGCGGTGCAGGCCGGCGTAGTTGAAGAAGTCGTGGAAGTAGTTCTGTGTGCGCTTGCCGTCGGGCCCCTCCCCGAGCTGGCCGGGCGGCACCGACGCCCAGGTGAGCTCGTTGTTGACCACGATCGTCACGCGCGCCTCACCGCCCGGCTCCACGTGGTCGGTCACATCGGCCTCGAACGGCGTGTAACCGCCCTCGTGCTCGGCCACCTGCACGTCGTTCACCCACACCACCGCGCGGTGGGTGGCGGCGTCGAAGCGGAGTACGATCCGCTCCTCGGTCCAGTGCCGGGGCACGCGGACGCTTGTCTGGTACCAGGCGTCACCGACATGATCGCGTACGGCGAGATCGGGCACGATGTCGTTGTAGCTCGCGGGAACGGGCATCTCGCGGGAACCGTCGAGCCGGGAACGCCACCAGCCTTCCGCACGCCCCGCGCCGGCGGAATCCAGCCGGAAGGCCCAGAGGCCGTTCAGGGACTTCCGCTCGCGGGTCGCGCTGTCCTGGGGGCGAAGCATGAGGGCTCCTTTTTGTCCTTGGATTTCGGGCCCATTAAGTCTTCGGGTCGAGTAGCGTGGCAAGCGGTTGCCGTCAGTTGTCGCCGCGTGAAACAGCGGTTACCCATCGGGTTGACGAAAGTGAGCATAGGTGGCTGAGCAGGACGGGACACCGACGGATGCGGAGGGCCGCCCCAAGGCCCCGACCATCTACGACGTGGCCAAGGCCGCGGGCGTCGCGGCGTCGACCGTGTCGCGTGCTTTCGCGCGACCGGGCCGCGTCAACGCCGCGACGGCCGAGCGCATCCGGCAGGTGGCGGCCGAGCTCGGCTACCGGGTGAACCCGCTCGCGTCCGGGCTGCCGACCGGCCGTACGTCCATGCTCGCTCTCGTGGTCTCCGATGTGGCGAACCCGTTCTATGCCGAGATCATCCGGGGCGCCGAGACCGCCGCCGCCGAGGCGGGCTACGTCCTGCTGCTCATCGACACCCAGGAGTCCGACCGGGTCGAACGCGGCAGCCTTGAGCGCACATTGCCCGCCGTCGAAGGCGTCGTGCTGGCCGGCACCCGGCTGTCGGACTCGGCGATCCGGATGGCGGCCAAGCAACGGCCGCTCGTGGTGCTCAACCGGGACGTCGCGGACGTGCCCAGCATCGTGCTGGACAACCCGTACGGCATGCGGCTGGCCGCCGAGCACTTGGCCCAGCTCGGACACCGGGACCTGACGTACGTGGCCGGCCCCGAGGCGTCGTGGGTCGACGGGATGCGCTGGCGCAGCCTGCGGGACGCGGCGGCGGCGCTCGGGCAACGGGTGCACCGCGTCGGGCCGTTCGCGCCCACGGTCGCGGGCGGCCGGGAGGCGGCGGCGAAAGCGTTCGCCGACGAGTTGCCGACGGCGGTCGTGGCGTACAACGACCAAGTGGCGATCGGCCTGATGCTGGCGTTGCAGGCGGGTGGCGTGCGGGTGCCGGAGGACGTGAGCATTGTTGGCTTCGACAACATCTTCGCCACGCAGATCGTCACCCCCGCACTGACGACCATCGCCGCTCCGCTGCGCGCCCAGGGGCACAACGCCGTCGAGGCGGTCCTGTCGTCGCGCGGCACCCCGTCGCCGCGTGCGGGACGCCCGATGACGCTGCCGGTCAAGCTGGTCACGCGGGGGTCGACGGCGCGGATCCGCCGCTCGACACCGGGAGCGCCGCGCGTACGCATGACGGGCCGGTCAACTTGACCCGGTCCTGAAGGACCGGGCTTGGAGGTAGGGCGCGGCTGGCTGCCGCGTGGCCTCCTCCGTCCGGACACCCTTATGGGGTGGCGGGGACGCGTGACTCGCGCCCCGCGGTCCACACGGTCTCGCCCCTGCGGGCGATGTTGCGGGACGCGTTGTCGTCCGCGTGCATGACGGCCCCGCAGGACCGGCAGGCGAACGTTGCCTGGTCGACGCGGTTGCGTCGGTCGGTGTGACCGCACTGGGAGCACTGCCGGCTGGTGTACGACGGATCGACGTACACCAGCGGCACCCCGGCCCGTTTCGCCTTGTATGCGATGTACCGGCCGAGTTGGTGGAAGCTCCACGCGTGCAGAGAGGTCCGCTGGTCCCTGCGGTGCCGTACTCGGTCGCGGATGCCCGTGAGGTCTTCCAGGGCGATCCCGCGTCCGGTGCGTTCAGCGGCGGTGACGATGGTCTTGGAGATGGTGTGGTTGACGTCGGCGGTGTGCCGGGCTTCCTTGCGGGCACGCAAAGTGGACCGCAGCGCGGCGGCCTGGCCGGCCTCCGGCACCAGCTTCACCCGCGCCACGACCTTCACACCCGGCATCGTATGGCCCATGACACAACAAGGGGACCAAACTCCGACGTCCGCACCGTCCCCCTCCTGCGCGGCATCGTGCACGGGCGCACCACTCGGCACCATCAAGGAATCCTCGAGATCAGAAGCACCCGGACCCGACCGTCACAACAAAGACGCACAGAACTCCGACGCTCCGCGCCTCCGGACCAAGGATGCGATTCCTCCGGGTGCTGAAGCCCCGGGGTTCCTCGCAAGATCACGCTGAAGCAGGCAGGGGGCAGGTGCACCGGGGACAAAGCCTCGGCTGCGCGCGTCACACGTGGCCACGCACCGTCGCAGTCTTCAGACGCCCAGACGGCCGCTGACTCAGGCGGTCATGCGGGCGGCCGTCAGCCGCGCAATCGTGGAGGTACGCGGGCGGTCACCCAAGCGCCCACCCACCAGCGCCCACCAGCGCCCACCAGCGCCCAGGCAACCGTCCCCACACGAGCCCTGCGCCCTAAACCTCACCTTGCGCACGATTTGTAATTTTTCGCCCCCAAACCTGGATTCGTCCGATTTCACCGATTAGTGTCCTGAATCACGTGCATTCGGCCGTCGTCCACTTCGCGCATCCCGCCTCGGACGTACGACCCACGGCCCGCACGGCATCTCCCATCGCCGTCGCACCCCGCCAGGACTCTCCATGACGATCACGACCGCACCTCCCCGCCCCAGCCCGGAGCCCGACCACAGAACCGAGCCCGAGAAGGCCGGCTTCGGCGCGCGCTACGCGTTGGTCCTGGTCGCGTTGGTCTGGGCCGCCCATCTGATGGCGGTGATCGGTCTCCTCTCCGGCAACGCGCAGTCCGAGATCGCGATTCACTTCCGAACGACCGACATCGCGTGGTTCACCCTCTCGTCGGCCCTGGTCGGGACGTTCGTGACGCCCTTCGTCGTCAAGGCCGCCGGGATGTACGGCAAGAAGCGCGTGATGGTGGTGATCACCGCGATCGGCCTGGTCGGGGACCTGATCGCGGCCATGGCCACGAGCTACGGGATGCTCATCCTCGGACGCGGCATCGCCGGTGTCTTCATTCCGGCGGGCGCCTTGGCGTACGCACTCACGCGAGACGTGTTCCCACGCCACTTGGTGGGTCCGGCCAGCGGGCTGCTCGGCGGCAGCGTCGGTCTGGTCGCGGTCGGCGGGCCGTTCCTGTCCGCGTGGCTCATCGACGACCACGGCTTCCGCGGCGCGCTCTGGTTCATGGTCGCGGCCACCGCCTTCAGTCTGGTGGCGATGATGCTCTTCGTTCCCGAGAGCCCGGTGCGCGAAGAACGTACGCCAGTCGACTGGCTCGGCGGGCTGCTGCTCGGCGGCGGGCTCACCGCGGCGGTGTACGGCATCGGCGAGGGAACCGAGTGGGGCTGGCTCAGCGGCCGCACGTTCTTGTTCGTCGGCGGGGGCCTTCTCGCCCTCGTGGCCTTCGTGCTCGTCGAGAGCCGCGTCGCCCATCCGATGTTCCCGCTGTCGCTGCTGTCACGGCGGCAGGTGTGGACGACGCTTCTGGCCACATCGCTGGCCGCAGGCACCGCGTACACCGTCGGCACGGTGCTCTACCTGCTGGCCCTCATGCCCCGGGTACCGGGATTCTCCGACGGGCTGGGGTTCTCCGCGACGAAGAACGCGATGATCAACGCGCCCGCCAGCGTCCTCGTGCTGGCCGTGGCCATCACCACCGGCGCCCTGGCGCGGCGCATCGACGCACGCAGACTGCTCGCGTGCGGCTCGCTGGTGTTCGCGGTGGCGTTCCTGCTGACCTCGCAATTCCACCACTCCGCACAGCAGTTGATGCTCGTGGGGCTGGTGGGTGCGGTGGGCCTGGGCATCATCGTCGCCGTCGTGCCCATCCTGGTCATCGAGGCGGTCTCCCCGGCCGAACAGGCCCTCGGCAACGGCGCGCAGTCGATGGTCCAGGGCATCGTGCAGGCCGTGGTCCTCCAGGTTGCCTTCGTGGTGATGGCGAAGGACGGCGCGGTACGCCACGACGTGCTGTTCTACCGCGATGCCGGCTACACGAACGCCTTCCTCGTGATCGCCGGCGTCGCACTCGCCGCCTCGATCGCCGCGCTACTCATTCCGAAGGTCAAGCGCCTGGACGAGGTCGAGGCCGGGCAGGCGGCCCCGGAGGTGGACCGCCTGCCGACCGGCTCCTGACCGTCTCGCAGCGTTCGTGGCCGTCTCGCCGGCGAAGGCCCGGCGGGCTTACGGAATGCCGCCGTCCACGCGCAGAGTCGCACCCGATGTGTAGCTGGACGCGTCCGAGATCAGGTACAGGATCGAGCCGACGATCTCCGGCGGGTTGCCGATGCGCTGGAGGGCGTGCGGGCGGACGCCCTCGGCGACGGATTCCGGCTCCCAGTCGTGGGCGCTGGTCGCGAACGGACCGGACATGAGCGTGTTGACCCGGACCGTGGGACCGAACGCCTTGGCCAGGCCCTCGGTCATGGAGTTGAGGCCGGCCTTGGCCATGGCGTAGGGCACGATCGTGGGGTTCGGGCGGATCGACCCGGTCGAACTCACGTTGACGATCACGCCGCCCCCCGCTGCCGCCATGCGCTCGCCGGCGAGGACCGAGAGGCGGAACGGGCCCTTCATGTTGAGGTTGACCACCGCGTCGAACAGCTTCTCCGACACCGAGTCGAGCGAGTCGTACAGCGGCGACATGCCCGCGTTGTTGACCAGGGCGTCGAGCTTGCCGAACCGCTCGTACACCGCGTCGACCAGGCCGGGGAGCTGGTCCCAGCGACCGATGTGGACGGCGTACGGCATCGCGCTCCGGCCGGTCTCCGCCTCGATCTCGCGGGCGACCTCCGCACAGGCGTCGTGGTTGCGGCTGGCGATCACTACGTCGGCACCGCACCGCGCGGCACCGAAGGCCATCTCACGGCCCAACCCCTTGCTGCCGCCGGTGACAAGGACGACCTTGCCGGTCATGTCGAAGAGTTCGTCAGCGAAGCCCACTGTGCTCCTCCCGCCGGCCTTCCCGAACGCTTCGCCCGGCACGACCAACCGCATCCGTTGTGGAGAATAATATTCTGGTCTCGGAGAACATTAATCTGAGCGTGGGCGTGACACAAGATCGAGCGGGCCGCCCTTCGAGGCCCGCGTGAGCGCCGGCTGTCGGGCGGGCGGCGGCGACCGGTCGGCCACCGCCCCCGACAGCCGCAAGCCACACGATCACCGCACAGACCCGGCCGTCGGGGCAGCAGCGACCTTCGTCTGGCCGCCCCGCAACAACACCACCCACCCGGCAGCCCCCACACAAGCACCATGAAGACCGACTGCCGGGGGCAGCGACCGCTGCGGGCAAGCACCGTCCGCCACGCCGGCTTTCAGACCTCCCGGCGGCCGTCCACGCGCCTCGGCAGGCCCAGGGGGTTGGCGTCGCGGAGCTCCGGCGGGAGGAGGGCCTCCGGGGTGTTCTGGTAGGCGACGGGGCGCAGCCAGCGTTCGATCGCGGTGGTGCCGACCGATGTCGAGGTGGAGGTTGTCGACGGGTAGGGGCCGCCGTGGTGTTGTGCGGGGGCGACGGCGACGCCCGTCGGCCAGCCGTCGACGACGATGCGCCCGGCGAGTTCGGTGAGCCGGGCCAGCAGGGCGCCGGCGTCGCCCTCGCCCTCGGATTCGCGCGGTGAGACGTGCAGGGTCGCGGTGAGGTTGCCGGGCAGGCGGTCGAGGACGGCGTTCACCTGCCCGTCGTCGGTGTAGCGGGCGACGACGGTGACCGGGCCGAAGCACTCTTCGAGCAGGGCGTCGTGCGTACCGCTTGCGGCGAGCGCCGCCGCGGAAACGCTGAGCACGCCGGCGCGTACGCCGTGGTCGCCGTCGGCGCCTGCGGTGACCGGGGCGTCCACGCCGGGAAGGCCGAGGCGTTCGGCGATGCCGGCGAGGAAGTTGTCGCGCATGCGGTGGTCGAGCAGGACGCCGGGGGCGGTGGCCGCCACGGACTGGGACAGGGTGTCCACGAGGTGGTCGCCGTCCGTGCCTTCGGGCACGAGGACGAGGCCGGGCTTGACGCAGAACTGGCCGACGCCGAGCGTCATCGACCCGGCGAGGCCGGCGCCGATCTCCTCGGCACGGTCGGCCGCGGCGGCCCGCGTGACGACGACGGGGTTGAGCGAACCGAGCTCGCCGTGGAACGGGATCGGCGTGGGGCGCGCCGCGGCGGCGTCGAACAGCGCGCGCCCGCCGCGTACGGAGCCGGTGAATCCGGCGGCGGCGACCAGCGGGTGGCGGATCAGGGCGAGCCCGGCGTCGAAACCGTGGACCACGCTGATCACGGTCTCGGGCAGGCCGTGCGCAGCAGCGGCCTTGCGCAGCGCGGCGAGGACGAGTTCGGAGGTGGCCGGGTGGTCGGGGTGGGCCTTGACCACGACCGGACAGCCGGCCGCGAGGGCGCTCGCGGTGTCGCCGCCGGGGACCGAGAAGGCGAGCGGGAAGTTGGAGGCGGCGTAGACCGCGACGACGCCGAGCGGGACCTTGTAGCGGCGCAGGTCGGGGACCGGCGGCACGATCGCGTCGTCGGGGTGGTCGATGATGACGTCGAGGTATTCGCCGGCGTCGACGACGTCGGCGAAGGCGCGCAACTGCGTGCAGGTGCGGGCGAGTTCGCCGTTCAGGCGGACGGTTCCCAGCGCTGTCTCCGCGTCGGCCTCCGCCACGATCTCCTCGCGTGCGGCTTCGAGTTCGGCGGTGGCGGTGCGCAGGAACGCGGCTCGGGTGGGGCGGTCCGCGAGAGCGTCGCGGGTGGCGTGCGCGGCGCGTACCGCGGTGTCGACGTCCGCGGCCGTGGCTTCCGCCGTGACTTTTGCGCGGTGCTCACCGGTACGCGGGTCGACGCTCCATACGGGGGCTTCGGACACGGAAACGCCCTTCTTTGACGTTGACATTTGGTTCTTGGGGAGCCTACCTTCTCGTCAGTATTTCGAACCAGTGTCGAAATTTCGAACAAGCAGAACGACAAGAAGGGCCCCGTCCATGCGAATCACGCGCGTCGAAACGCACGTCGTCGGCACGCCGTGGCGAAACCTCACGTACGTGGTCCTGCACACCGACGAGGGCCTGACCGGCGTCGGCGAGACGCGCATGCTCGGGCACACCGACGCGTTGCGCGGATATCTCGACGAGGCCCAGGTGAACCACATCCTCGGCTCCGATCCGTTCGCGATCGAGGACTTGGTCCGCCGCATGAAGTACGGCGACTACGGCCGCGCCGGCGAGATCGTCATGTCCGGTATCGCCTGCGTCGAGATGGCCTGCTGGGACATCAAGGGCAAGGCACTCGGCGTCCCCGTGTGGCAGTTGCTGGGCGGAAAGGTCACGGACCGGGTCAAGGCGTACGCGAACGGCTGGTACACCACCGAGCGCACCCCCGAGGCGTACGCGGAGGCCGCGCGCGGGGTCGTCGCCCGCGGCTACCGCGCTTTGAAGATCGACCCGTTCGGCGCCGGGCACTTCGAACTCCCGCATGAGGAGACGATGTACGCGATCTCGCTCATCGAGGCGGTCCGCGACGCGATCGGCCCGGACACCGAGTTGATGCTGGAGATGCACGGCCGGTTCAGCCCCGCCACGGCGGTGCGCCTCGCGCACGAGATGGCGCCGTTCCGGCCGGCGTGGATCGAGGAGCCCGTACCGCCGGAGAACCTGCGCGCGCTCGCCAAGGTCGCCGGGAAGGTCGACCTGCCGGTGGCGACCGGCGAGCGCATCCACGACCGCATCGAGTTCCGCGAGATCTTCGAGTCGCAGGCCGCCGACATCCTTCAGCCCGACGTCGGCCACATCGGCGGCATCCTGGAGACGCGCAAGCTCGCCGCGACCGCCGAGACGCACTACATGCTCGTCGCGCCGCACAACGTCGGCGGCTCCGTGCTGACCGCCGCGTCGCTGCAAGTGGGCTTCAGCACACCGAACTTCAAAATCCTGGAGCACTTCAACGACTTCGCCGACGCAGGCATCAAAAGCGTCGTGACCGGTGCCCCCGAAGTCGTCGACGGCTACTTCGCCGTCAGCGACGTGCCCGGCCTCGGTGTCACGTTCGATCCTGAGGCAGCGGCAGAATTCCCCCAGCAGCGCGCCCACTTCGATCTGTGGGCGGAAGGCTGGGAAAAGCGCGACCCGGAGGCACGCAAGTGAATGTCAACCCCAGGGCCCAGGCCATCGTCGTCGACGGGCCGGGCTCGTCCCGGCTGACCGCCTACACGGCGTCGGCGCCGAAGCCGGGCGAGGCGCTGGTACGCGTCCACGCCGTCGGCATCTGCGGCAGCGACCGCGAGGTGTTCCAGGGCACGCGCCCGGACGGCTACGTGCGCTACCCGGTCACTCCGGGCCACGAGTGGTCCGGGACGGTGGCGGCGGTCGGCCAGGGCGTGCCGGACTCCCTCACCGGACGCAAGGTCGTCGCCGAGGGGTTCCGCAACTGCCAGGCCTGCGACCGGTGCCGGGCCGGCGAGACCACGCTGTGCACGGCGGGCTACGAGGAGACCGGCTTCACGCTGCCCGGCGCGATGGCCGACACCGTCACCCTGCCCGCGCGCCTGCTGCACGTGCTGCCCGACGACGCCGACCTCACCGCGGCCGCGCTGCTGGAGCCCTCGGCGTGCGCAGCGGCGGCGGCCCTGCGCGCCGACGTGCGCCCGGGCGACCGCGTCGCCGTCGTCGGCACCGGCGCGCTCGGCCTGCTGACGATGCAGTTGCTCGCGGCGTCGTCTCCTGCGGAGCTGCTGGCGGTCGGCCGACTGGACAGCCATGAGGAGCGCGCCCGGGCATGCCGTGCCACCGGCTTTGTCACGGCGGAACACCCGGACACCCGAGGTGAGTTCGATGTTGTCGTGGAAGCCGCCGGAGCTCCCGGCAGCGCCCGGGCCGCCGCCGCGCTGCTGCGGCGCGGAGGTCGGCTGGTCCTGACCGGCATCCCGGCGCCGGGCGCGGAGGGCCTCGACCCGACGGACCTCGTGGTGCGCCAACTGGACGTGCGCACCGTATTCGGCGCGCCACCCGCCGCGTGGGCGCACGCCGTACGCGCTTTTTCCGCCGGGCTGCTCGACCCTCTGCCGCTCGTCACCCACCGGCTTCCGCTCACCGAGTTCGCCCGCGCGGTCGACCTGGTCGGCGGCGGCGACCCGGCGGTGGGCAAGGTGCTGCTGTTCCCCGGCCGCGTCCCAAACGGCACCGACGCGTGACCCCGGCTCGCCCGTGACCGCTGCCGTCGACCGCTCCCGTCGACCGCTCCTGTGACTCCTTCCGTGACCACCCGCGCGACCGCTGACCCGCCTCCCCTCGTGCCAAGGATGTCCACCACAGCCATGTCTGCCTCACCCTCCTCCCCGCCTCCCGGCCGCCGCCGCCCCGGCGAACAACCCCTCGGGGTCGTCGGCCTCGCCGCGCCCGCCCCGGATCCCGCCGACGCCTCGCCGCACTCCTTCCCGGACGGCGGCACCTGGCGCACCGAAGTCCCTTCCGTGGAAGGCCCCGAGGCCTTGGCCGTGGTTCTGGAGGAGTCGTCACGCCTGGGCGTGCCGGTCCACCGGGTCAGCCAGGGCAGCGGCGTCTGGATGCTGACCGACGCCGAAATCGCCGACATGGTCGGCATGTGCGCCGAGCACGACATCGAACTGTGCCTGTTCACCGGCCCGCGCGGCACGTGGGACATCGGCGCGGGCACCCGGACCCTGTCCGGCGGCGCGGGGCTGCGGGCGCGCGGCCACGACGCGCTCGCCGGCTGCGTCGAGGACGCCGTACGCGCCACCGAACTGGGCGTCAAGTGCCTGCTCGTCGCCGACGAGGGCGTGCTGTGGACGCTGCACAGGCTGCGCGTCGCCGGGGTCCTGCCCGCCGACACCACCTTCAAGGTGTCCGCGCTGATCGGCCCGGTCAACCCTGCCTCCTACGCGGTGTTCGAACAACTCGGCGGCGACTCGATCAACATCCCCTCGGACCTGACGCTGGATCACCTCACCGAGATCCGCCGCGTCAGCCGGGCGCCGATGGACCTCTACATCGAGGCCCCCGACGACCTCGGCGGATACGTGCGGATGTACGACGCCGCCGAACTCATCCGGCGCGGCGCCCCGCTGTACCTGAAGTTCGGACTGTCCAAGGCCCCCGGCCTCTACCCGTCCGGCGCGCACGTCGGCGAGACCGTCCGCGCCACCGCCCGCGAACGCGTGCGCCGCGGCCGTCTGGTGCTCGACCTGCTGGCCCGCCACGGCGCCGCCGACGGCATGTCGCCGCTCGGCTCCCGCCTGCCCGGCGAACTCCAGCGGTTCCCGGTGCCCGCCGCGGTGATCCCGGCGCCCGCGGCCGGCGCCGTGAGCCGCGCGTAGTGGCCCGGCTCACGCCCGCGGTGACGCGGGCGCTGGACATCCTGGAGCTGTTCCTCGACGCCGAAGACCCTTTGGCCGCACCGGAGATCGTGCGGCGGCTGGAGCTTCCGCGCACAACCGTGCACGAGTTGCTGGCGACGCTGGTCGCACGAAGCTATCTCGTCCAGGAAGCCGACGGCCGCTACCGGCTGGGAGTGCGTCTCTACCAGCTCGGCAGCAGTTACGCCGAGCGCCTCGACCTCGCCTCCGAGGGCCAGGAAGTCGCCCGGCGTGTCGCGGCGTCGTGCCATGAGACCGTGCACGTCGCGGTGTTGGAGGGCACCGATGTCATCTACATCGCCAAGGTCGACTCCACGCAGGCGGTGCGCATGGTCTCCGCGACCGGCCGCCGCCTGCCCGCGCACTGCACCGCGGTCGGCAAGATGCTGCTGGCCTCGCTGCCCGACGACGAACTGCGGGCACGCGTCCCCGAAGGGGTGCCGCTGGCCGCGATGACATCGCAGAGCATCACCGAACCATCGGTCCTGTACGCCGAGTTGGCCACAGCCCGGGAGCGCGGCACGGCGTTGGAGGACCGCGAGTCCAACTCCGACGTGTCCTGTGTGGCCGCGCCGGTGCGCGACCGCGGCGGCGACGTGGTCGCGGCATTGTCGATCTCCGTCCCGACACAGCGGTGGAACGACGAACGCCGGGAGGAATTGCGGCGGTTGGCGGCATCGGGCGCCGAGGAGCTGTCGGCCCGGCTCGGACACCGGAGGTCCGGTTGACCTTCGCGCCCGGAAGCGACACGCCGGGTCACCCACCCGATGACCCGGCTGGTCACGCGGTGGTCTCCGCCCCCCGCGACGTGACTTCGACAGGAGCCGGAACATGACCTTCGACGTCGACGAAGTGCTGCGCGCCGGCGCCGAGCTGGGCGAAGGGCCCACCTGGGACCCGGCCGCGCGGCGGCTGCTGTGGGTCGACATCCTGGGCTCGCGCGTGCACACCTACGACCCGGTGTCCGGCACCGACGACGTGCTCGCCACCGACGAGCACGTGGGCGCCGTCAAGCCGCGCTCCGGCGGCGGGCTCGTGGTCAACCTGCGCGACGGCATCGGACTGTACGGCGCCGACGGCGAGTTCGCCTGGCTGCACCACGATCCGGTCCCGGGCCGCCGGGGCAACGACGCCGCCGTGGCACCGGACGGCTCGCTGTGGGCCGGCACGATGCGGTACGACGAGGCTCCGGGCGGCGGCACGTTGTCGCGCGTCGGCGCGGACGGCTCGGTCTCGGTCGTCGTCGCGGACGCGACCGTGAGCAACGGAACCGGCTGGAGCCCCGACGGCACGCTCATGTACTACATCGACTCGCCCACCGGGCGCATCGACGTGTTCACGTACGCCGACGGGCACGCCGTGGACCGTCGGCCGTGGGTGCGCATCGAGGCCGGCGCCGGATCGCCGGACGGCCTCACCGTCGACGCCGACGGCGCGGTGTGGGTCGCGCTGTGGGACGGCGGCGCGGTACGCCGCTACTCCCCCGACGGCCGCCTCGACGGCGAAGTGCGTCTGCCGGTCCCCCGCCCGACGGCGTGCGCTTTCGGCGGCCCGGGTCTCACCGACCTGTACATCACCACCGCCCGCGTCGGGCTGACGGAGCCGCATCCGCTGTCGGGCTCCTTGCTGGTGCTGCCGGACGCGGGCCAGGGCCTGCCGCAGCCGTCCTTCGCGGGATAGCGCGCCCGGGACCGGGGCAACCACCTCAGTGGCACTGCGGCGGCACATCGGTGGAACCGGCGGCACTTCGGCGGAACCTCAGTCGGGCGACCACGTCTTGGCGGTGGTCGCCCATCTTGTCTCAGGTCTCCTTGCCGTGCTGCCGCCGGTTGCGGCGGCAGCCGCTCACCGCGTCGTCGCCACGGCCCCGAAGCGGTACTGGGTCACCGAGCGGAAGACCTCCCCCGGGCGCAACACCGTCGACGGATACTCAGGCCGGTTGGGCGCGTCGGGAAAGTGCTGCGTCTCCAGGCAGACGGCGGTGTGCGGGCCATGGGGCGCTCCCAGATGGTTCGCGGTGTACACCTGAAGGCCGGGCTCGGTCGTCCACGTCTCCATGACGCGGCCCGAGGCCGGCTCCGCGAGCCGGGCGACCGGGCGCGGTTCCGCCGCACGCCCGCGGCGCAGCACATAGCAATGGTCGACGCCTTTGGCCGCCGTGATGTGCGGGTGCGGATCGCGCAGGGCATCGGCGAGCTTCCCACCGAGCGCGAAGGGTGTTCCGGCGGTGGGCGCGGGCGGCCCGAGAGGAATCGCATCCGCATCCACCGGGAGATACAAGTCGGCGTCGACGGTGAGTTCGTGACCGTCCACGGTTCCGTCGCCCGCGAGGTTCCAGTACGCGTGCTGCGTGAGGTTGACGACGGTCGGCCGGTCGGTCTCGGCGCTGTAGGCGATGGCGAGGGTGCCGTGCCGGTCCAGGCTGTAGGTCACTTCGACGTCGAGGTTGCCGGGGAACCCCATGTCGCCGTCCGGGCTGTGCAACCGCAGCACAACACCCGCACGATCTCCGTCCTCGAAGCCGGTCGCCGCCCACACGCGCCGGTGGAACCCGTCCGGGCCTCCGTGCAGCGTGGTGGTGCCCTCGTTGGGCGGGAGTCGGTACGTGGTTCCGTCGAGGGCGAACCTGCCGTGCGCGATGCGGTTGGCGTACCGGCCGATGAGCGCCCCGAGATACGACTCGTCCTCCGCGTACGCGCCGACCGACGCCAGAGCGAGAGCCACGTCGCCGGGGACTCCCTCCCGGTCCGGAACTCGGCACGAATGCAGGATGCCGCCGTAGGTCAGCACGGCCGCGCCGAGCCCCCCGGGGCCGTCGATGACCCAGCGGTCCACGGGCGTTCCGTCCGGCGCCGTGCCGAAGGGGCGGCTGGTGACCGTCATCGTCATGATCGTGCCTCGCTCTGGTGCTTCGAATCGGGGGTGTGGGCCAGAGTGTCAGGCGGACCCCGCCCGGGGTGGCACCGGGCCCGCGCCCGCGGCCGGCGTGACGGTGAGGAAGGCCGGTTCGGGCAGTCCCGCGCGGGCGGCGCCGTTGCGTACCGCGTCCTTGGTGGCCCCGCGCCGATCGCTGTCGATGAGCGCGAGCACCGACCCGCCGAATCCACCGCCGATCATGCGCGCACCGTACGCCCCTGCGGCCACGGCCGATTCGGCGGCCGTGTCGAGTTCGATGCTGCTCACCTCATAGTCGTCGCGGAGCGACCGGTGGGCGGCGTCCAGGAGTGGTCCGATGCGGCGCGGGTCGGCACCTTCGGTCAGGAGGGCCACTGTCGCCAGGACGCGCGCGTTCTCGGTGACGACGTGCCGGACGCGCGACGCGACGGGCGGTGCGAGGCGGGCGAGCGCGGCCGGAAGGTCGCCGGGATCCAGGTCGCGCAGCGCGGAGACGCCGAGGATGCGGCACGCCTCGGCGCACTCGCGGCGGCGGCGCGCGTACTCGCCGTCCACGAGCCGGTGCGGGGCACGGGTGTCGATCACGAGCAGTTCGAGGCCGAACGCCCCCGGGTCGAAAGGCACATGACGGGTCGTCATGTCGCGGGTGTCGAGGAAGAGCAGGTGCCCGGCGCGGGACAGCAGCGCGGCTGACTGGTCCATGACGCCGCACGGCATGCCGACGAAGTCGTTCTCGGCGCGACGGGCGACGTCGACGAGGGTCGCCGGCGGCAGACCGAGCCGCCACAGGTCGTCCAGGGCCCCGGCGACGGCGCATTCGAGTGCCGCCGACGACGACAGGCCCGCCCCCTGCGGTACGTCGCCGTCGAGGTGGATGTCGACGCCGGTGACCGGCAGGCCGCGGCGGGCCAGTTCCCACACCACGCCTGCCGCGTATCCGGCACCCCCGGGCAGTCTCCCCGGCGCGAGGTCGTCGAGCCGGACGGCGGCGGGCGGGCCGGGGAATTGCGCGGAGGCGATGCGGACCAGTCCGTCGGTGCGGGCGCCGACGGCGGCGGTGACCCCCTGCGGGATCGCCGCGGGGAGCACGAATCCGTCGTTGTAGTCGGTGTGTTCGCCGATGACGTTGATGCGTCCCGGAGCATGCCAGGCGAGTTCGGGCGGTCGCCCGTAGACCCCGGCGAAGGCGGCAGAAGCGGCGGAGGTCATCGCTCCCCCGGCGCCGTGTCGGCCGGTGTGCCCGGCGCACTGTGGAAGGCCCATGCGTCGGCGATGATGCCCGCCAGGTCCGGGAGTTCGGGCCGCCAGCCGAGGAACTCGGCGGCGTGCTCCGCGGCGGCCACCAGGACGGCGGGGTCTCCGGCGCGGCGCGGCCCCTCCCGTGACGGGATCGGATGGCCCGTCACCTGCCGTGCGGTGTCCACGACTTCGCGAACGGAGAAGCCGGTTCCGTTGCCGAGATTGCAGACTTCGTGCCGTCCGGGAACCGCCGCGTCCAGGGCGAGCAGATGCGCGCGGGCGAGATCGGCGATGTGGATGTAGTCGCGGATGCACGTTCCGTCGGGGGTGTCCCAGTCGGTGCCGTGAATGACGATGTGCTCGCGCAGCCCCCGGGCGACCTCCAGCACGAGCGGGATCAGGTGGGTCTCGCGGGCGTGCCGCTCGCCGAGCCCGGCGTGGGCGCCCGCGACGTTGAAGTAGCGCAGCGACACGGCGGCGAGGCCGTACGCGGTCGCGTAGGAGCCGATCATGTGGTCGACGGCGAGCTTGGAGGCGCCGTACGGATTGGTCGGGCGCGTCTCGGACGTCTCGCGGATCGGGATCGCCGCGGGGTCGCCGTAGACGGCGGCCGTCGAGGAGAAGACAAACCTCCCCACACCGTGCGCGCGGACGGCGTCGAGCAGGGCCGTCGTGCCGCCGACGTTGGTGTGCCAGTAGTCGGCGGGGTCGGCGACGGAGTCTCCGACAAGGGAGCGCGCCGCGAAGTGCATGACGGCGTCGAAGCGTTCGCGTGCGAGGACGTCGCCTGCGGCGCGCACGTCCGCCTCGACGAACCGCGCACGGTCCGGGACCGCGTCGCGGTGCCCGGTCGACAGGTCGTCGAGCACGGTGACGTCGTGGCCGGCGCCGAGCAGCATCGCCGTGGTCACCGAACCGATGTATCCGGCGCCGCCGGTCACCAGGACACGCATCACGCCCACGTCACGCCGCCTTCGTGTCGCCGCGCAGCATGGCCGCGGCGTGCTCGGGGGCGATGTCGTTGATGAAGACGTCCATGCCCGACTCCGATCCGGCCAGGTACTTCAGCTTCGCGGGCGCCCGCCGGGTGGAGAACAACTCCAGGTGCAGCCAAGCGGATTCGCGGTCGAGCCGCACGGGCGCCTGGTGCCATGCGGCTATGTACGGCATGCGCATTCCGAAAACGCGGTCGAGCCCGCGCAGGATCTCCGGGTACACGAGGGCGAGTTCGTCGCGTTCCGCGTCGTCGAGCGCCGGCAGGTCCGCGACGCGCCGCAGCGGATACAGGTGCACCTCGAACGGCCACCGCGCGGCGGCCGGGACGAAGGCCGCCCAGTGCTCGCCACGCGCCACCACGCGGGCGCCGTCGACGAGTTCGGCGGTGAGCAGATCGTGGTGGAGGTCTCGTCCGGTGCGCGCCCGGTAACCGCGAACGCTGTCCAGCATGCGGCGCGTACGCGGAGTCACGAACGGGTAGCCGAAGATCTGCCCGTGCGGGTGCGCGAGCGTGACGCCGATCTCCTCACCGCGGTTCTCGAACACGAATACCTGTTCCACCTCGGGGAGTTCCGACAGCGCGGCGGTGCGGTCGCACCACGCGTCGACGACGGTGCGTACGCGCTTCGCGGCCAGGTCGGCGAACGACGCGTCATGATCGCTGGTGAAGCACACCACCTCGCACCGGCCGTGCCCCGGCCGCACCGCGAACAGCTCCGGCGCTTCCCCGGTGGGACCCCGGTCGTCCGCCGACTGCCCCGCCCTCTCGGCCAACGAAGGGAACCGGTTCTCGAAAACCGCCACGTCGTAGGCCTGTGCGGGAATCTCGGACGAGCGTTCCGCGGTCGACGGGCACAGCGGGCACTCGTCGTCGCCGGGCAGGTGTGTGCGCCCCTGCCGATGCGTCGCCACGACCACCCACTCGTCGCGCAGTGCGTCATAGCGCAATTCGGACGCGGGCCGGTGTGCCGCGAGTTCGCGGCGGTCCTGCGGCATCGGGCCTTCCGGAGCCGAACCGTCGAAGTAGTACAGCAGTTCACGGCCGTCGGCGAGCCGTGTCGTCACGCGTTGCATGGATTCGCCTTCATGTTCGAGGGGCCTGGTGCCCCGCAGGAGCCGCCGTGCTGTCCCGGACGACCAGGCGCGGCGCGATGTACGTCGTACCGCCCGACTCCCCTTCGCCATCAGGGAGTTCACCCGGCGCGAGCCGGTCCAGCAGCAGGCGCACGCTCGTGTCCCCGATGCCCCCGAAGTCCTGGTCGACCGTCGTCAGCGGCGGCGGAAAGTACGCCGACTCGGGAATGTCGTCGAAACCGACCACGCTCACGTCGCCCGGCACATCGCGCCCCGCCTCCCGCAGGGCCCGGAGCAGCCCCAGCGCCATCTGGTCGTTCGCAACGAACACCGCTGTCATCTCCGGGCGTTCGGCAAGCGACCGGCCCAGCCGGTAACCGCTCTCCGCGGTCCAGTCCCCGTAGACGACGCGCGGCACCGGGCACCCGGCGGCCGAGAGGACCCGCAGCCACGCTTCGGCACGGTGTCGGGCCGGGAACGATTCCGCCGGGCCGCCCAGGTGGAAGACCGTCCGGTGCCCCAGCCCCAACAAGTGCTCCACCGCCGCCGCGGCCCCCGCGCCGTGGTCGGTCTGCACGCAGGGGAACCGGCTGTCGTCGTCGCCGTCGAACACCACCACGGGCATTCCGCTCGGCAACGCCAACCGCGCGTCGAGCGCGTCCGCCTGGTTCAGGATCACCCCGTCGACGTCGTGCCGCCCCAACCGCTCGAAGGCCTCGGCCACCGCCTTCCGGGTGCGCGCGGACGCCGTCACGACGTGCACCGAATATCCGCGCCCCTGGGCGGCGTCGACGACCGCCTCCAACGCGCGGGCGTTGCCGTACGTCTTCAGATCGAAACTGATGACCCCGATCATCCGGTTGTGCCCCGTGGCCAGCGCCCGCGCGGCGCTGCTCGGCCGATACCCCACCTTCTGCATCGCCTGCGTCACCCGCAGCGCGGTCTCCGGCTCGACCCGCGCGCTGCCGTTCACCACCCGGGAAACCGTCTGCGCCGAAACCCCCGCCAACGCCGCGACGTCGGCCATGGAAGCCCGTCGTGTCGGGCGCGAGCGCGCCCTGGGAGCCCCTTCCCGCGACGCGCCCATCCAGCCTCCCTGTCTCACGGCACCGCTGCCGGCACCAATGTTTGCGCAAACATGCGGCGACGTCAAAGTCTGCCGGCGACGCGCCAGACCCGCGAGAGGAGGGCTTCACGCAGAAGGTTTGCGCTGCCATAAGCCGAGGGACGCGGCGCCGAAGGCTACGGCCCCGACCCCGCGCCACCCCGCGCGTGCCCGTTGCGACGCGGACCGGCTTCGCGGCCCGAAACGCCTCCGCCCCCCGGGACGGCGGTCCCGGGGGGCGGAAAGGCTGTCGCACGAAGCACGTTCGCGTTGCAGCACGGCACGGCCGCTGATGCGGCGACCGACCGACGGTCGCCGCTCCAGGTCAGCGGCGCAGTTTGTTGAAGTCCCAGCTCGCGATCTTTTCCGGGACCAGGCGAAGCCAGCCGTGGCGGCCGTCGTAGCGGAACTCGCCGCCCGCGTACTTGTCACCGAACAGGCTTTCCGGCTCCACGAGTTCGTCGACCGGCTCGCCCTTGCGCGGCACCTCGCCGACGACCTCGGCGCTGCCCTGGAGTTCCACGCCGCGCAGGCTCAGGAAGTCCTTGCCGCCGTCGTCGACGATGACGCTGATCCGGCGGTCCCGGTCCAAGTCGACCCACCGCTGGCTGCGCGTGAGCGAGTTGAGCCACAGAGCGGTGCCATCCCACACGAACCACAGGGCGGTGGCGTGCGGGCGGCCGTCGGCGCCCACCGTCGCGACCCGGCATATCGGCGCTTCGCGCAGGAACGCGTCGCGCTCGTCGGCCGTCATCGCGATGGCCTTGCCCTTGCGCTGCCCCGTGTTCTCTTCGGTCACAGTCCGACCTCCTGTGCGGCCAACGTCCACAGCCACGCAGCGTAGTCGTGCAGGCCGCGGCCGAGCGCGGCGTCCATCTTGCCGTTCAGCGAGCGGACATAGCTGCCTTCGAGCAGCGACGCGAGCCGGAAGCACGCGAGCACCTGGAACCACCGGAAGCCGGAGGTGTCACGGCCCGTCAACTTGCCGTAGTGCTCGACGAGTTCGGCCCGGCTCGGCATGCCGTCCCACGGCTGGAGCTGCGGGTCGCTGCCGGGCGGGTCGCCGGCCTCGCGCCAGGCCGTGAGGATCCACGCCAGGTCGAGCAGCGGGTCGCCGAGGCTGGTCATCTCCCAGTCCACGATCGCCGCGAGGTGCGGGCTGTCGTGCTTGAACATGACGTTCGCGAACTGCAGGTCGCCGTGCACGAAACCGATGTGCACCTCACCCGGCGCGTTCGCCTTCAGCCAGTCGCTGATCGCGTCGACCAGCGGCGACTCGGTCTCGCTGTAGCCCTGGGTGTCACGGTACGAGTGCAGGTTCCGCAGGTAGCGGGCGACCTGACGCTGCGCCCAGTCCTCGGTCTTGCTGAGATCTGCGAGACCCACGGCGTCCGGGTCGACCGCCGCGAGCTTCGCGGCCCCGCCGACGAGTTCGAACGCGAGCGAGCGACGCCACTCGACGTCCGTGGCGTACGTGCCGGGCAGTTGGCCCC
Organism: Yinghuangia sp. YIM S10712; assembly: GCF_051388935.1. Classification (NCBI taxonomy): domain Bacteria; kingdom Bacillati; phylum Actinomycetota; class Actinomycetes; order Kitasatosporales; family Streptomycetaceae; genus Yinghuangia; species Yinghuangia sp. YIM S10712. The sequence continues at coordinate 31,785 of NZ_JBPKBI010000025.1, read as the reverse complement.
TCGGCATGAACCCGTCGATCTTCTCCAGGACGGAGAACGGGACACCGATGACCGAGTCGTCGATGCTGTACCCGTACAGGCGCGGGTGCGGCACTCCGGTGCCGGCCAGCGCCGTGAGAACGCGGCTCTCCCGGATGAACGGGCCCGCCGCCTCGGGGCCGGCGTACCGTCCCGGACGACGCAGGACCAGCTCGGTGCCGTCCGCCCGGCGCATCGTGAACAGCAGGTTCTGCGCTCCGCCGGTCAGGCGCGTGAGCGACTCGACCGGCCCCTCGCCCGGGAGGTCGCCGAGCTGCGACCACTGGTTGAGGCGGTCGAGGTCGACGAGAGCGGCGTCCGACTTCTTGGGGGTCTCGCTCACTTGGCGTCCGCCAATCCCCCGAGCACGTCCGCGAACTTCTCGCGGGCGGCGGCCAGCCGGGTCGGGATGTGCTCCGAACCGAACAGCTTGTCCTCGGCCGGGACGGCGTGCTTGAGCAGCAGCTTGGCGACGACGTCCTTGTGCGCCTCGGTCGGGCCGTCCGCCACGCCGAGCACCGGGCCGGCGTTCCACCAGCGGATGATCGGCAGCTCGTTCGAGGCACCGAGCGCGCCGTGCAGGTGCATGTTGCGGTACATGATGTCGACGAGCGTCTTCGGCGTCGCGGACTTCACCGCCGAGATGTGCAGGCGGGCCAGCTCGGCGTGCGCCGGGTCCCCGGTCTCCTTCGAGCGGTCCACCTGCCACGCGGCGTGCAGCACCTGGAGGCGGAACTGCTCCAGCTGGATCCAGGTGTCGGCCAGGTCCTGGCGCACCGACTGCTGCGCGGAGAGCACCTTGCCGCGGGTGGTACGGCTGACCATGCGCTCGGTCATCATTTCCAGCGCACGCTTGCACAGGCCCACCGAACGCATCGCGTGGTGCAGGCGGCCGCCGCCGAGACGGGTCTGCGCGATCGCGAAACCGGTGCCGGGCTCGCCGAGGCAGTTCTCCGCGGGCACGCGGACGTCGGTGAACTGGAGATAACCGTGCGCGCCCTCCTCGCCGAGCTTCTCGCCGCTCAGGCCGGTGCCGCGGATCATCTCCATGCCCGGGGTGCCGGCGGGGATGAGCAGCATCGACGAACCACGGTGCACGGGGACGTCCGGGTCGGTGATGACCATCGCGATGACGAAGGCGGCGTACGGGTAGTTCGAGGCGAACCACTTCTGGCCGTTGATGACCCACTCGTCGCCGTCACGGACGGCAGTGCACGAGAAGCCGCCGGGGTCCGAGCCGCCGGTGGGCTCGGTCATCGCGTACGTCGACACGATCTTGCCGTCGAGCAGCGGCTCCAGGAACTCCTTCTTCTGCCGCTCGTTGCCGTAGTGGGCGAGGATCTCGGCGTTGCCCGAGTCGGGGGCCTGGGTGCCGAAGATCATCGGCGCCCACGAGGTGCGCCCGAGGATTTCGTTGAGCAGGGCGAGCTTGACCTGGCCCATGCCCATGCCGCCAAGGTGCGGCGGCAGGTGCGCGGCCCACAGCCCCTGGTCCCGGACCTTCTGCTGCATGGGCTTGATGACCTTGTGGAAGACCTCGCTCTCCCGGTCGTACGGCTCGCCGTGGCCCGGGAAGAGGATGTCGATCAGCTCGACCTCCTCCTTGACGAACTTGGCCACCCAGTCGAGTTTGGCCTGGAATTCAGGTTCCGTGCTGAAATCCCACATCGGGCGGCTCCTTCTGCCTCGGCGGTGTAACGGGGCGACTTCATGACGCGGCGCGGGAAGCACGCGCGGAATGCCCTTCGCAAGATAGCAGAATGACATTCTGCGATCCAGGAATGCTTGTTGGCGGTCGGTGCGGAGTGGTTTGGCCTGAGAACGCAGACCCGACCGACGGACCGGCGGCAGCACCGCCGCGACGACTGGACACAGCGAAGGGCGCAAGGTCACACGCAAGCCGGCGGCGAGACGGCAGATCCGCAACTGCGCCCGCGCCGAGCGGTGTTGGGCGCCACAGGCGGGTATGCCGACCGCACAGGCGGAGCGGGGTCAGCGAACCAAGGGCCGAGCCGACGCCGGCCGGTCCGGGCGGCGGTGGCACCCGCCGCCACCCGGATGCTCCTGGAGGACGCACCCCACACCGCGAGTCGCATGGCCGGCCGACACCGCGCGGTCTCCCGCCCCGAGGCGGGAGTGTTCGTCGGCGCCGGCGTCGGGACCGCCCCTCGGTGGGCCGTGTCGGCGCCTCAGGCGGTCGGGGACGCGTCGCGTTGTTCCGTCGCGCCCGCGAGGGCGAAGGCGGAGAGGTGGGCCAGGTCGTCCTCGGTCGGCACCTCGCCTCGGAAGAGGTAGTACTGCATCGACGCCACCGCCGTGGTCGCGATGACCCGGGCGGTGCGGGCCGGGTCGTGGGCGCCCAGGTCGGTCAGGGAGGCCACGAACAGTGCCGCGAGTTCGTCGACGAACTCGGCGGTGCCGTAGCGGGATCCCGTCGAGACCATCGTGGAATTGCTCAACACGGCACGGGTCTTGCCGGCCAGGTCGGCGTCGGAGGCCTGCTTCATGATCGCGTCGACGCCGGCCTCGAGCTTTTCGTGGGGTCCGTCGGCCGCCGCGATGCGGTGCCGGACATAGCTGACCACCGTGCGCGAGCCTTGCTCGACGATCGCCTCGACCAGGGCGTCCTTGCTGCCGAAGTAGCGGTAGAACGCGTCGTTGGAGAGCCCGGCGGCGGCCACGATGTCGGCGACGCGGGGGCCGCGGCGTCCGCTGCTGTCGACCATCAGCGCCAGTCCGGCTTGCATGAGGCGTTCGACGTCGGACTGCGCGGTCTCCTCCAGGCCCGCCACGCGGCGGCGGACCGCCCGCTGCGCGAGCGTCGGAGACTCGCCGCTGTGGTCAGGGCGATGCTGGGGGGACATGCGCGCATCCTAGCCCGCCGTACAACACCTGTTCAGCCCCAGCCCGTCGCCCAGGTGCGCAGGTCAGCTCACCGACGCGGCAGAACGCTCGGCGGCGGCCACGCCGTGGTCGGACGTACGGCGGGCCGACCGCACGGGAATCGCCGCGGCGACCGCTGCCGCGACGAGGGCGAGTCCGCAGCCGATCAGCATGCCGGTCCGGAAAGCGCCCTCCGACGGCACCAGGACTCCGCCTCGTTCGACGGTCATCTGCGACAGGACCACACCCACCATCGCAGCGGAAACGGACGTGCCGATCGAACGCATGAGGGTGTTGAAGCTGTTGGCCGCCGCGGTGTCCGTCTCCGGTACGCCGGCCATGATGAGTGCGGGCATCGCCCCGTAGGCCAGGCCCACGCCCATGGCGCAGACCGCCGAGACGAGCATCACGGTCCACGGCGAACCGAGCAGCACGACGGAGCTTCCGTAGCCGAGCGCAAGCACCAGGCTGCCGACGACCAGCGTCACCTTCGGACCGCGCGCGTCGGACAGTCGCGCGCCCACGGGCGAGAGCAGCATCATGACGATGCCGGCCGGGGCCATCCACAGGCCCATTTCGAGCATCGACTGATCGAGGCCGTGGCCCGTGGAGCCGGGCAGTTGGAGCAGCTGCGGCAGGATCAGCGCCTGCGCGTACATGGACAGGCCGAGCGCGATCGAGGCGATGTTGGTGACCAGCACCTGCGGCCGGGCGGTCACACGCATGTCGACCAGCGGATACCTGGTCCGCAGCTCCCAGCAGCCCCACGCCGGCAGCACGACCACGGCCGCCGCGCCGAGGCCCAGTGTGGTGCCGCTCGTCCACCCCCAGTCGGCACCTTTGGACACGGCCAGCAGCAGGCAGATCAGCCCCACGCCGAGAATCCCCGCCCCGACGAAGTCGAACTTCCCGACCGCGCCGGGCGAAGTGGGCGGCACCAGCAGCCACACGAGCAGCGCGACGACGGCGCTCAGCACGGCGGCGCCCCAAAACAGCGCGCGCCAACTGGAGTTCTCCGCGACCACCGCCGCGAGCGGCAGGCCGAGGGCGCCGCCGATGCCCAGCGACGAGCTGATCAGCGCGATCGCGGAACCCAGGCGCTCGGGGGGCAGCAGGTCGCGCAGCGCGCTGATGCCGAGCGGCACGATGCCCATGCCGATGCCCTGGAGGGCCCGTCCGACGATCATGGTGACGAGGGATCCGGCGAGTGCGCAGACCACCGAGCCCGCGACGAGCGGCACCGAACAGACGAGCAGCATGCGGCGTTTGCCGTAGAGGTCGCCGAGCCTGCCGATCACCGTGGTGGCGACGGATCCGGCGAGAAGCGTCGCGGTGACGACCCATGTCGCGTTCGAGGCCGAGGTGTCCAGCAGGCGCGGCAGGTCGCCGAGGAGCGGTACGACCAGGGTCTGCATCAGCGAGGCGGTGATACCGGCGAATGCGAGGACGACGACGATCCCGGCAGGCCGCTCAGTCGGCGTCATGCACCCGGCTCCATCCCCGCATTCGGACGCCCGCGATGCGCGCCCTGATGTGCACCCTGCACAATGTGTGCACACTACACATGTTATGTGCAGCACACAACATGTGTAAGCTGCATAAAAGAGGTGCGCCGGTGACACCGTGGGGCGCTTCGGGGCGGTCGTCGGCTCGGAGACCGGGAAGGAAGAGGTATGGCGGGCAAGGCCACGGATCTGATCGAGTACGAGACCATGCTGCTCGGTCGGCACTTCACCATGACCGCCCGGTCCATCGGCCGCGAAGGGCACCTGGACAGCAGCACGTACGTGCTGCTCACCCGGATCAGGCTCGCCGGGCCCCTCTCGCTGCGGCAGCTCAGCGAGACCTTCGGCCTGGACGTATCCACCCTCAACCGCAAGACGAGCGCGTTGGTGCGCGACGGGCTGCTCGAACGCATCTCGGACGCCGAGGGCGGCATCGCGCGCAAGTTCCGCCTCACGGCCGAGGGCGAACGCCTCTTGGACTTCGAGCGGAACACCATGGTCAGCGGCCTGGAGAAGATCCTCGGGGACTGGACCCCAGAGGATGTCGCCGCTTTCGCGGCCTACCTCAAGCGCTTCAACACCACGATCGAACACCTCGCGGGACGCCCCTGGCCGCGCCCGTGACCCGTACGGCCCGAGCAAGGGTGCGGGAAACGCAGAAGCGCGTCGCGGCCGGGACCGCCACCGTTTCCGGAGCGGTCCCGGCCGCGACGCGCTTGTGGTCCCCGCGGTGGGCGGGGCAGCGGTTCAGCGGGNCCCCCCCCCCCCCCCCCCCCCCCCCCCCCCCCCCCCCCCCCCCCCCCCCCCCCCCCCCCCCCCCCCCCCCCCCCCCCCCCCCCCCCGCTTGTGGTCCCCGCGGTGGGCGGGGCAGCGGTTCAGCGGGTCGCTTCCGCGCGTTCCATCTGCCTGAGCAGCGCGCCGACACCTTCCTTGAGCCCGAGGTGGTGCTCCTCAAGCACCTCCAGCGCGGCGGCGCTGGTGGTCAGGGCGCGCACCAGGACGGCGTCCGCCCGGTCGCACTGCGGCTCGGTGACCCCCTGGGCCAGCAACTCCGCCTCGGTCATGGCCAGTTGTCCCGGCTCAGGGCCGAACCACAGGCGCGCCGTGGACTCGGGGTGGTTGTGCAGCACCAGCGTGTCGACGCGGGCGGCCGCGAGCGCCTCCACGGTGGGGGCGAGGCCTTCGACGACCCCGTCGCCGTCCGCGCGGCGTCGGCAGAACCGCTCCGCGAGCGCCTCGCGGGTCGTTTCGCGGACCTTTTCGACGGCTTCACGCACGGTCGAGCCGTTCCTCCCCTCGGCTTCGACGAGGCGTTCCGACCACGGCCGGTCCAGGTGCGAGCGGAGCAGTCCGCGGGCCCGCGGGTCGCCGTCGACGGCGATGACGTCGGCACCGATCCGCGCGGCGGTCCGCTCGACCTCCTCGGCCACGCCGCGCGCGTTGGCCTCCCACGTGTTTGCGGCCCGGCGCTGGTAGCGCGGATGCGACCAACCGCCGGCCTGCACTTTGTGGATCGGCGCGGTCGCGTCGGTCACCGGCGTGACCCTGCGGTCGTCCGCGTTGCCGTCGGCGTCCTCGGCGACGAGTTCCGCGCCGGTGCGGTCGACGTGGACGACCAGGCACGGCACGGGATCGCCCAACTGCGCCAGCAGCGGCATCGCGTGCGGGAGCGGCCCGTAGTGCGCCGAGTCAAGAGACGGCGAATCCGGTAGTTCGTAGACCCCGGCGACCTTGCCGCGCGCCGCGAAGACCGCTTGGCCGTGCGGATGCCCGCGGAAGCGGTCGTTGCCGATCACGGAGCCCATCGCGGCGAGCGTCGCCTCGTCGCAGCCACGTTCGGCGAGCCGCGCACGGAGGCCGCGCCAGCGCAAGTTGATCTCCTTGGGCGCGTTCTCGACATCGCGACGTGTTCCGATGTATGCCGTGGCCCACGGACCGTCATTTTCGTACATCTGTCGCAAAAAGGTCAGGTTCACGTGTCTGCGGCTACCCGGGGATCCAGTCGTTATGCGGTGGTCCTGCATTGGTCCTGCGGTAGTTCCGGGAGAACCGTGCGCCGGACACGGATCGCGGCGGTCATATCTCGGGAATCGGCTGGAGTTCGGCCCAAATCGTCTTGCCGGACTGCTGATATCGGCTTCCCCAGCGAGCGGTCAACTGTGCGACGAGGAAGAGCCCGCGTCCGCCTTCGTCCGTGGTGCGGGCCCGGCGCAGGCGCGGCTGGGTGTTGCTCGGGTCCGACACCTCGCATATGAGCGTCTTGCCGCGCAACAGCCGCAGCGTGCACGGGCCTCCGCCGTAGCGGACCGCGTTGGTGACCAGTTCGCTGACCACGAGCTCGGCGGTGAAGGCGAGTTCGTCGAGGCCCCAGGCGGCCAGGCGTTCCATGGCCAATTCCCTGGCACGGCCGACGCAGGCCGGGTCCGCGGGCAACTCCCATTCGGCACTGTCGACTTGGGGAAGCGGACGGACGCGGGCCAGGAGCAGGGTGGTGTCGTCGTCCGGGGAACCGGCTGCCGTGTCGTTGAGCAGGTCGCGACCGACCTTCTCCAAGTCCTGGGTCAGGCAGTTCGATTGCCGCAGGTTGTCGAGCAACCTCCGCATGCCGCTGTCGATGTCGTGGTCCGTGCCCTCGACCAGGCCGTCGCTGTAGAGGGCGAGGACGCTGCCGGGTTCCAGACGCAGTTCGGAGACCTCGAACGGCATGCCGCCGATGCCCAGCGGCGGTCCCGTCTCCATGTCGGCGAACCGGGGGCGGCCGTCGGGGGCGACGAACGCGGGCGGCGGGTGCCCGGCGGAGGCCATGCGGCAGACGCCGGAGACCGGGTCGTACTCGACATACAGGCACGTTGCGCCGACCACGGCCTCGTCCCCCGGCGCCATGCCGAGGCGGAGCACCAAGTCGTCGACGTGGGTGAGGAGTTCGTCCGGCGCCAAGTCCATGTCGGCGAGTGTCTGCACGGCGGTCCGCAGGCGGCCCATCGTGGCGCTGGCGCGCAGGCCGTGGCCGACGACGTCGCCGACCACGAACGCGAGCCGCAGCGACGACAGGGGGATCACGTCGTACCAGTCGCCGCCGACTCCCGCCGAGGAGACCGTCGGAAGGTAGATCCCGAACGTCTCGGCGCCCGGCGCCTCGACCGTGGCCGCGGGCAGCAGGCTGCGCTGGAGCGAGAGCGCGACCCGGTGTTCGCGGGTGTAGCGGCGCGCGTTGTCGACGCTGAGTGCCGCCCGGGACACGATGTCCTCGACGACGCGGGCGTCGTGCTCGTCGAACGCCTCCGTCCGATCGGTGCGCCAAAGTTGCACGCCGCCGAGCACCAGCCCCCGTGCGACGAGCGGCACGGCGACGATCGAGTGCGCGTCCTCGGGGATCCTGCTGTCCCGGTAGTCCATGTCGACCACCTTGGCGGTCCGCAGGTGCTCGGCGAGGTCCGGGATCAGCACGGTTTCGCCGCTGTGGAAGCTGCGGACCTCCGGGATGTCGGGGAGTTCGGGGATCGGTTCGCCGGGCTGGAGAAGCGACGCCGGCCAGGGTTTCCCGTGGCTGGCCACGGCGACGCGGCGCGCGTTGGTCTGGCCACCGACGAACCGGGTCGGCTCCTCCCCGACCAGGACCGCGTCGGCGAGGTGGACGGCCGCCAGGTCCGCCAGGCTCGGTACGAACAGGTCCGCCAGTTGCTGGGCCGTCTCCGTGACGTCCAGCGACGCGCCGAGGGTCAGCGCGGCGGCCCGGGTGAGTTCCAGCCTGGTGTTGGCGCGGATTCCGTCGGTGACGTCGGTGAGGACCACGAGGACGCCGTGCGGCGGTTCGGTGTCGGTGCCGATGCGCAGCGCGCCGAGGCGCAGGTAGACGGGGCGACGGAGGTCGGCGCGACGTGCTTGCAGGACGGTCGTGCGGTCGCCCAAGGGCTCGCCGGTGTCGAGCACGCGTTCGAGTGAGGCGACGGCGTCGGGGGCACCGAGCGCCGCGAAGACCTCGCGCGCGGGTACGCCGGGGCGGATCGGCACGCCGGGAAGCTCGTCGGGGCCGAGGTTGGCGGCGAGTACGCGCAGTTCGGCGTCCAGGGCGATGGCCACCCCGATCTGCTGGGTGAACGCGGCACGCGCCAACGGCTCGGCCCAGTGCGCGGGCAGCCCGAAGTCCGGCGGGCCGTCCTGCGGTCGTCCGTCCATTGACCTGGTCCCCTCGAAAGGTGCGGGACGCATCCCCGGCGAATCTCCAGTATGTGCGCGTGGGCTTCCCGGTGCAGTTGTCCCGCTCGTTGGGCCCGCGGCCCACGGCGCAGACGCGAAACCGGGCCTGGCCGGGGGCGCCCTGCCCCCAGGTTGCGCGGGCGCAGCACCGCGTCCACCGCGCCGGCCCCTCACGGCCGAGACGGCCGTACGCCGGCGCGTTGTCCCGGTCGTGGCCCCAGCCCCGACCGAACATACGTTCGGCGATGCCGAGGGCCGAGCGTTCCACCGAAGCCGCCACCGGTGTGCCGTGGCGTGTGCACCCACCCCTACGATGACGCTGGGCGGGGTGGAACTCGGCAGGGCGGGACGGGGAAGGCTGCGGGGAAGGGCGCGGGGAGCAGCACGTGACAGGCAGGGTGGGCATCAAGGACGTGGCACGCCAGGCGGGCGTGTCCGTCGGGACCGTCTCCAACGTGATCAACAACCCGGAGATGGTCTCCGACGAGACGCGGCTCCGCGTGCGTGCGGTGATAGCGCAACTCGGTTATGTCCGCAGCGAATCGGCGCGGCACCTTCGGGCCGGACGCAGCCGCATCGTGGCGATGCTGGTCCTCGACCTGGCCAACCCCTTCTTCGCGGATGTCGCCAAGGGCGCCGAACGCACTTTGCGGAACGCCGGGTTGGGCGTGATGGTCTGCAACAGTGCCGGCAGCGTCGACGAAGAGGCCGACTATCTCTCGCTGTTCGCGGAGCAGCGGGTGCGCGGCGTGTTGGTCACCCCGGCGGACGGCAGCGGCCGGGCCGTCGAGTCGCTGCGGTCGCGGGGGATCCCGTTCGTGCTCGTGGACCGCACTCTCCCCTTCGCGGACGGCTGTTCGGTGTCGGTCGACGACGTCCTGGGCGGCACCCTGGCGGGCCGCCACCTCCTCGACGCGGGGCACCGGAGCATCGTGTACGTGTCCGGTTCCGGCCACCTGACGCAGGTGCGCGACCGCCACCTCGGCGCCCGGACGGCGGTCCGCGAGGCCGGTCTCCCCGACAGCGCGCTGGTCCACATCGAGGCCGAACGGCTCGACGTCGCCTCGGGGCGCGACGCGGGCGCGCGACTGCTGGGGTTGACCCCGCGGCCGACGGCGGTCTTCTGCGCCAACGACCTGTTGGCCCTGGGCGTGTTGCAGGCGCTGTACGCGGCGGGTGTGCGGGTTCCCGAGGATGTGGCGCTGGTCGGCTACGACGACATCGAGTTCGCCGCGGCGGCGGTGGTCCCGCTGACGTCGGTGCGCCAGCCTGCCGCGCGGATCGGCCGTACCGCCGCGGAACTTCTGCTGGACGAGACGGAGAACACCGAGCCGGGGCCGCGGGGCCACGCGCACCGGAGCATCGTCCTGAACCCCGAGCTCGTCGTACGCGACTCCAGCCGTGCCGTGCCGTACCCGATGGCGGGCTGACGCCCGGAACTTCGCCGGGACGACCTGCGCGGGACACGTGTTCAATTCCACGGCAACCGCCGAACGCCCTTGTCACGTTCTAGTCTTCTCCGTTGAGGGTCGCTGCGCCTTCGGCGCGTGCAACGGGGATGGGAGGGCCGAGACGGATGGTCGTGGGGAACGCGCGAATACCGACGAACGTTGCTGCGTGTGGAGGCCGCACCGGCAACTCCGGCATCATCGGCCTCGGCACGCGCAACACAGGCAGAACGGACCGGACAGTCCGCGCAGTTGATACAAGCAGGGCAGTTCGGACAAACAGGACAGCAACGACGATCCGGACGGACAGGACAGGCAAGGCAGGCAAGACAGGCGAGCTTGTGGGCAGTTCGCTCCCCGCCTCGGATTTCGCGCTCGGAGGCGCCGTATGAATACGCAGCACAGCACGACGGACCACGATGACGCGGCGGCCAAGCGCCGCGCGGGCGCGGCCGTGCCCGCCTTGTCGTCGGAGGTGATCGAGGCGGCGCTCTACCGCGCGGCACAGGGCCACGCGGCGTCGGAGGCGGCCGCGTACATCCTCACCGAGGAGGGCTCGTTCGTGCGCCGCGCGGATCTGTACGCGGTCTGCCTGACCTGGACCGATGACGGCCGCTACGCGACCGTGCAGTGGGACACGCTGCGAGCGCTGGCCGAGAGCCCCGACAGCCCGTATGACGAGGCACTGCGCACGCTGCTCCTGCTGTGCTGCGGGCTGCACGACGACGGCCCCGTGCCGCTGACCCGGCTGTCGTCGCTCGACACGACCAACGCGCGCATCGTGGCGCGCGGAATCCACATAGCCACCGGAAAGCTTCCGCTGTGGCAGGCCCTCGGCAGCGCGCCGTAGGCCGTCGGCCTGGAACAAACGAGCCGGATCCGGCGACAACATCCCGCGCGGCATTTCGCTCGCGGGATCGGAACCGATTTCTCCGCCGCGGCCGCCGCGGGCCGGCCAGAACAATATGCGAGGCCCCGCAGCCGTCATTTTCGTGATGCCCCGGCGAATTCCCTGCCTTGGCCGGCGCAGGTCGAACCCCATGCGGCACAAGACTCGTGCGTACCGCCCGACCTGCGCAAGAAGAGCCGAGGGTGATTTCTGCACCGCGAGCGGAGCCCCAGGTGCGCATGTGCACACCGGGCAAAAAGCACGCCGTATAGCCGAAATGCGCTGTCCTGCACGGATATTGACCCTGCCGATAAACCGCTCCTATGCTCCGAATCACCGGGTAATCCATTTTCCGATGCCCTCGGTGCGGCTCGGACGCGGCTCTGATTGCGGTGCGGAAAACCAACGACGGGAAGGCATTCCATGCTCCGGACATCCGCAACTTTGGCAGCCAACGAAGCGATGGAGCAGCGGCGTTCGCGTGGTGAGCGGGTGTTGCCGATGGCCTTCGGCGAGGCGGGGTTGCCGGTCCATCCGCTGCTGCGCGACGAATTGTGCGCGGCGGCCGGGCGCAACGCGTACGGCCCCGTCGCCGGACTGCCCGAACTGCGCGCCGCCGCGGCCGGTTACTGGACGCGGCGCGGTCTGCGCACGGACGCCGACCAGGTGGTGGTCGCGCCGGGCAGCAAGGCGCTGCTGTTCGCGCTGCGTCTGGCGTGGGGCGGTGACGTCATCCTTCCGCGTCCGAGCTGGGTGAGCTACGCGGCGCACGAGGAGCTTCTCAACTCACGCGTGTGGCACGTCGACACGCTGCCGGACAGCGGCGGCGTGCCCGACCCGGAGCGTGTGGCGCGGACCGTGCGCCTGGCGCGTGCCGCGGGTCGCGAGATCCGGCAGATCGTCATGACGCTGCCGGACAACCCGACGGGCACCATCGCGTCGCCCGAGACCGTCCGCGCGCTGTGCGAGGTGGCGCGCGAGCACGACGTCACGATCGTGTCCGACGAGATCTACCGCGAACTCGCCCACCCCGGCCAATCGGTGTCGTTCCCGGCGATGTTCGCCCCGGAGCGGACGATCGTCACCGCGGGACTCAGCAAGAGCCACGCGCTGGGCGGCTGGCGGCTCGGCGTCGCGCGGTTCCCCGACAGCGCGCACGGCCGCGCACTGCGCGAGCATGTCATCGGCATCGGCAGCGAGATCTGGTCAACGGCTCCGCTGCCGGTGCAGAGCGCCGCGGTGGCGGCGTACGACGAGCCCGAGGTGCTGGTGGAGCACGTGGCGGCGAGCGCCCGGCTGCACGCGCGCGTGGCCGCCGCGGTCGCGGCCCGGTGGCGCGCGTACGGGGCGGGGGCCGCGGAGCCGCGGGCGGCCTTCTACGTCTACCCCGACCTGGAGTCGCGGCGCGCCCACCTGGCGGACAAGTGGGAGGTGACCACCGGCGGCGACCTGTCCGACCTGCTGCTCGACCGCCACGGGGTCGGCGTGCTGCCCGGCCACGTCTTCGGCGACGCACCCGAGGCGCTGCGCCTGCGGGTGGCGACCTCGCTGCTGTACGGCACCGCCCCCGAGCAACGCGAAGCAGCGCTGGCGTCCGAAGACCCCCTGGCGCTCCCGTGGATCGCCGCCGCGCTGCGACACCTGGACGAAGCGCTGCGCGATGTCCTCGGCCCGCCGGAGACGGAAAACGGCGGCGACGCGTAGGCGCGGACGACAGGCTGTACGGAGAGTCCCGAACCTCCCGGGCCTTCCGCTGCGCCATCCAGATTGCAGGCCTTCCGACTTCCGCGGGCCCATCTAGATTGCGACGCTAGATTGCAACGCCATCTAGCTTGTGCTGCTACCTTATGCCGCGTGGATTCCGGACGGCGGAGCCAGTGGCTCCGCGGTGTGCTCGACCTGTGCGTGCTGGGCCTGTTGGCCGACGGCGAGTCGTACGGCTACGAGCTCGTGCAGAAGTTGGAGGCGGCCGGCCTCGGCGAGATCCGGGGCGGCACGCTGTATCCCGTTCTGCTGCGGCTCCAGCAGGCCGGGTTCGTCGCCGCCCGCTGGCGGTCCGGTGATTCCGGTCCCGCCCGCAAGTACTACCGGCTGACCGCAAAAGGCCGCACGGTGCTGCGGGACTCGGCGGCGGAGTGGCGGGATTTCAGCGGCCGGGTGGACGCGATTCTGCAAGGAGTGGTGACGTGACGGACGACCTCGGGTGGCTCGCGGCCCTGGCGGAGGACCTGCATCGGCGCGGAGTCGGGCCGGACCAGGCGCGCCAAGTCGTCGACGAGGCCGCCGCGCACCTGAGGGACAGCGGCGAGCCCGCGACCGCGGTGTTCGGAGCGGTGGACCGGTACGCGGCGGCCGTGGCCGAAAGCCTCGGGCAGCCCGCCGCGCCCGACCGCCCCCGCACGCGCGGCCCGCTGCGGTTGAGCGCGCGCGGCATCGGCAAGCGGTACGGCCGCCGTCATGTCCTGCGCGGTGTGGACCTCGACGTGCACGCCGGCGAAGTGGCCGCGGTGGTCGGCGCCAACGGCTGCGGCAAGAGCACGTTCCTGCGGATCTGCGCCGGACTCGCGTCGCCCGACACCGGCCATGTGGCGGTGGACGGTTCGCTCGGCTACTGCCCGCAGGCGTCGGGAACCAGTGACTTCCTCACCGGTGACGAACACTTCGCCCTGGTCGGGGCGGGGCGCGGTCTGTCGCGCGGCCGGTCCCGCAACGACGGTCGCGGGCAGGCGCGTTCCTTGCGCTGGACGCAGCCCGACCCGGCTCCGGCCGGGCGGCTGTCCGGCGGCACGCGGCAGAAGCTGAATGTCGTGCTGGCGGTTCTCGGGGATCCGGACATCCTGCTCCTGGACGAGCCGTACCAAGGGTTCGATCGCGGCTCGTACCTTGATTTCTGGGAGCGGATATGGCTGTGGCGCGACGCCGGGAAGGCCGTGGTCGTCGTGACGCATCTGCTGGACCGGCTCGACCGCGTGGACACGGTGCTCGACCTGACCGAGGCGTCGCCGCCGACCGGTGGCCGGACTGCCGCACGCCTGGCCCGCAAGGAGCGCAGCGGCCGATGAACACGATGGGCAATCTGCACAGGCTGCTGGCCGTCTCCGAGGCGACGGCACGCGAACTGGTGCGCCGGCGCGGTGTGTTGGTGTTGCTGGTGTTGTTCCCACTGCCGTTCTATCTGAGCCGGCACAACGAGCACACCGGGCAGTCCATCCGCTTTCTGTTCTTGGGCCTGGCCTGGGCGGTGAGCGCGGCGGCGCTGTTCGTCGGGCACGGCGGGCGGGTGCTGGAGCAGCGGCTGAGCGTTTCCGGCTACCGCGCCGCACAGGTGTGGGTGGGGCGGATGCTGGCGCTGTGGGCGCTGGGTGTGCTGGTGGCGGCGCCGTACCTCGTGCTTGTCGCCGTCGATCAGCCGGGCGTGCGCATCGGCGCCATCGCGGCGGCGATGGCGCTGTGCGTGGCCGCGGCGGCACCGTTCGGCCTGCTGTTGGGCCTCTTGGTCCCGCGCGAACTGGAAGGCGCGCTGTTGCTGCTCGTCGCGGCCGGCATGCAGATGATGATCGATCCGGCGTCTCCCGCCGCGCGGCTGCTGCCCTTCTGGTCGGGACGGGAGATCGGGACGTACGCGATCGACCACACCGATTCGGGTTTCCTCATGCGCGGAGCGGCGCATGGCGTGGCGACGACGCTTCTGCTCGCCACGGCGGTGGCCGTCGCCTCCGCCCGGCGCCTGCGGCGCCGACCGCACATGCGCCCGCTCTCTTCCGCGTGACCGCGCCGGTCAGCCTTGGGCCGGGGCGAAGCGCGCGCTCAGCTCCCGCTTGTTGATCTTGCCGACGCCGGTGCGGGGCAGTTCCTCGACGATCTTGAGGACGTCCGGGGACTTGTATGCCGCGAGGCCCCGCCCGGTCAGGAAGGCCTTCAGGTCCGGAAGCGTCGGGGCCGCTCCCGCGGTGGCGGGGATGACGACGGCGCATACGCGTTCGCCGAGGACCTGGTCGGGCAGCGGGATCACGGCGACCTGGCGGACCGCGGGGTGGGCGGCGAGGTGTTCTTCGAGTTCACCCGCGGGGACGCCTTCGCCGCCCCGGTTGATGACCTCCTTGACGCGGCCTTCGACGACCAGGTGGCCGGTGGGGAGACGGCGGACGAGGTCGCCGCTGCGGTAGTGGCCCTGCGGTGTGAAGGCGGTGGCGTTGTGCTCCGGGACACGGTAGTAGCCGCGGATGGTGTACGGCCCGCGCACCAGGAGTTCGCCGACCTCGCCCGGTGCGACGGGGTTTCCCTCGTCGTCGACGACCAGCACCTCGTCGTCTTCGCTCAGCGGTCGCCCCTGGGTCTCCGCGACCAGGTCCTCCGCGTCGTCGAGGCGGGTGAAGTTGAGCAGCCCCTCGGCCATGCCGAAGACCTGTTGCACGGTGCAGTCCAGCGCGGGGCCGAGCGTGCGGGCGAGGTCGGCGTTGAGGCGGGCGCCGCCGACCTGGAGCAGACGCAGCGAGGAGCGGTCGCCGTCCTCCCATTCCCACGCCATGGACCACAGGTCGGCGATCGGGGGAACCACCGCGGTGACGGTGACGCGTTCGGCTTCGATGAGCGGGAAGGCGACGTCGGGGCTCGGCGCGGACGCGAGCACGGCGGTGCCGCCGACCCCGAGGATGCCGAGGATGCCGGGGCAGGCGAGCGGGAAGTTGTGCGCGGCGGGGAGTGTGACGAGGTAGACGTCGTCGCCGGTCAGCTCGCACACCTCGGCACTGGCCCGGGCGTTGAAGGCGTAGTCGTCGTGAGTACGCGGAATCAGCTTCGGGAGACCGGTGGTTCCGCCGGAGACCAACAGCACGGCGACGTCGGACGCGTCGGGCCCCGGGAGCGGGCGCGGCTCGGCGTCGACCCGGTCGAGCGGGATGAATCCGTCATTCGCGGGGCCGGGGTCGCCGGCGATCACGATGTGGCGCACGGAGGGTGCGGAACCGCGGATTTCGCGGGCGAGTTCGCGGTGGTCGTAGCCCGCGTGGGTGTCGGGGGCGATGTACGCGGCGGCGTCGGCGAGGGCGGCGAGGTGCCCGATCTCGTGCGCGCGGTGGGCGGGCAGCGTCAGGGCGGGGACCGCCCCGAGTCGCAGCAGGGCGAACAGGACGACGACGAACTCGGTGGTGTTGGGCAGTTGCACGATGACCCGGTCGCCGGGCGCTATGCCGAGGTCGGCGAATCCGGCGGCGGTGCGGTCGGCGCGCCGGTCGAGTTCGGCGTACGTGAGGCGCCCTTTCTCGTCGACGACGGCGGTGCGTTCGGGCCAGGTGCGCGCCCACGCGCGCGACAGGTCGCCGAGGGTGTCGCCCCGCCAGTGGCCGGCGGCGCGGTAGCGGTCGGCGAACTCGTCCGGCCACGGCGTGAAGCCGTCCAGGCGGCTGCGGGTGACGGTGTCCTCGGGTTTGGGTTCGGCGGGCGTGGCGGGCATGGGTGTCCTTGTCGTCCGGTCGGGGGCGGGTCGGGGTCGGGACTGTGGTCGGTCGTTTGTGCGTGCCCCGGGGGCGGTTGTTCCGGCGAGTCCGCAGGGCGACCGCCGCGCGGCGCCCGTGCCCTCGGGCACGGGCGCCCGAGGGCTCCGGTGTCGTAGCGCGCGGGAGACCTGTCGGGGCCGCGGGAACCGGCGGCCACCCGGCCGTCACAACAGCGCGGCTTCGACCTCTTCGTCGGTGAGTGCGGCGACCTGGAGGTACAGCGCGGCGGCCTGTTCGAGTTCTGCGGGGTCGTCGTGCCGTTCGGCGAGGTAGCGCGCGAGTGCCGCGACGGTACGGGTGCCGAACATCGCCCGCACGGTCACGTGCGTGGTGTCCAGTGCCTCCCGCAGGTTCCCGACGATGGCGGTCGCCAGGACGGAGTCACCGCCGACGGCGAGGAAGTCGTCGTCGCGTCCTATGGGTCCGGTGCCCTCGGGCAGCGACTCGGCCCAGACCGCGGCGATGACGCGTTCGAGATCGGTGCGCGGCGGGTTGTGTGTCGCGTCCGAGGGCCGCCGGTCCCACAGCGCGGCCAGCGCGCGCCGGTCGATCTTGCCGTTCGCGGTGAGCGGGAACTCGTCGAGCACGACGACGTGTTCGGGAACCATGTGGGGCGGCAGCAGTTCGCGGGCGCGTTCGATGGCGTGTGCTTCCGTGGTGCCGGGGGCCGCGGCGACGGCCGCGACGAGGGCGGGGCCGTGGATGCCGACGATCGCGCGACGGACGCCGGGAAGGGTCGCGAGCGCGGCCTCGACTTCGCCGGCCTCGATGCGGAAGCCGCGCAGCTTGAGCTGGTGATCGCGGCGGCCGAGGAACTCCAGTGTCCCGTCGGGGAGATAGCGTGCCAGGTCGCCGGTGCGGTACCAGGCTTCTCCGTCGACACTCGGGAATCGGTCGGCGGTGCGCTCGGGGTCGCCGCGGTAGCCGAGGGCCACGCCGTCGCCGCCGATCCACAGTTCACCGGGCACCCAGTCGGGCCGGTCGTGGCCGTGTTCGTCCACGACGCGGCAGCGGACGTTGCGCAGCGGCGTGCCGTACGGCACGGACCGCCACTCGGCGGGGAGTCGAGTGCCCGCCGGGACCTCGTACACGGTCGAGTGGATGGCCGTCTCGGTGGTGCCGCCGAGCGCGACGAACCGGCAGCCGGGGGCTTGTGCGTGCAGGCGGCCGGGCAGGTCAACGGTCACCCAGTCGCCGCCGAGCAGCACGACGCGCAGGGAGTCGCCGAGCGCGCCCTGCCCGGCCCCCGCTCCCGCGGTGAGCAGCATGTCGAGGAGCGGGGGCACGCAGTTGACGACGGTGACGCGGTGGCGGCGGACGAGTTCGACCCAGCGCGGTGCCTCGCGGCGGTCCTCGTCGGGCAGGACGACGACGGCGCCGCCCGCCGACAGGAGGCCGAAGATGTCATAGACGGAGAGGTCGAAGTCGAGCGCCGACAGCCCGAGCGCGCGGTCGCCGGTGCCGATCGCGAAGCGGTCGTTGAGGTCGTCGATGGTGTTCATCGCGGCGCGGTGCGGCACCTCGACCCCCTTGGGCTCCCCGGTGGATCCGGAGGTGAACAGGAGGTAGGCGGTGGCCTCTTCGGGGCCGAGCTCGGGGGCGTCGAGCGGTTGCGGGTGCGCGGCGGCGGTGGCGAGCGGCAGCGCCTCGGCGAGCGGCGACGCGCCCGCCTGCCCGTCGGTGTCGACGACGAGGGCGACTTTGGCGGTGCGGTGGATGCGTTCGCGGCGCGCGGGCGGCTGTTCGACGCTGATCGGGACGTACGCCGCGCCGGAGCTCAACACGCCGAGTACGGCCAGGACTTGGTCGGGTCCCTTGGGCAGCGTGACGCCGACGCGGTCGCCGGGGCGGACGCCGCGTTCGCGCAGTGCCGCCGCGACGCGCAGCGCTCGGTCGGCGAGTTCGCCGTACGTGAGCTGCCCGGTCGCGGAACCGGTCGTGTCTCCACCGCTGTTGCCCGCGTCCTCGGTGCCCCACAGCACGGCCGGTGCGTCGGGGTGCGCGGCGGCGTGGGAGAAGAAGCCTTCGTGCAGCCGTCGGTGCGAGCGTGGAGCGGCGGTGTCGTTGGCTCGGGCGCGGACGGCGAGTTGGGCGGCGGGGGTGAGGTTCCCGAGGGGGCGGTTCCAGTCCTCGGCGCGGGTGCCGAGGCGGGTGACGAGGTCGCGGTAGGCCCCGAACATGGCGTCGGCGAGGCCGTCGGGGAACGCGTTCTCGCGGATGTCCCAGTTGACGAGGAGTCCGCCGCGGACTTCGGTGATCTGCGCGTCCAGCAGCACCTGCGGGCCCTGCGAGATGATCCAGGTCGGTTCGCCGAACAGGCGTGTCACCGCGGGGTCGAAGAGTTCGCCGAGGCCGAGCGCGCTGGTGTAGACGACCGAGGCCAGGACTTGTTCGCCGCGTGCCCGGGACAGGTCGCGCAGGACGTTGAGGCCGGATTGGTCGGCGTGTGCGGCGTCGGCGTGCATGCGGGCCTGGAGTGCGCGGGCGTGGTCCAGGAAGGTGCCGGGTGTCGACTGGTCGACGTCGAGGAGCACCGACCCGGTGAAGTCGCCGACGAGGCGCGGCACATCGGGGTGGATCTCCTCGCGGTCGAACAGCGGGACGTTGAGCAGGAACCGCGATTCGGCGCTCCACGCGGCCAGGACCGTCGCGAAGGCGGTCGCGAGTGCCATCGCGGGGGTGACGCCGTGGGCGTGCGCCTGCTCGGTCCAGCCGGCTTTGGCCTCGGGCGGGAGCCACAGGTGGCGACGGGTGACACGGGTCATGTCGGGGGCGGGACCGGCGGACTGCTCGTGGCCTTCGGGGCGCAGCGGGAGGTCGGGAGCGCCGGGGAGGTCGGGGATGCGTTCGTCCCAGTAGGCGCGGGCCCGTTCGGCGGCGGCGGCGCGCAGCGGGGGGCGTTCGGCGAGGTAGCGGCGGTAGTCGTACGCGAGTTCGGGCAGCGGGCGGTCGGGGTGCTCGTAGAAGTGGGCGAGATCGGCGAGGAGCGTGCGGTAGCTGAGCGCGTCCGCGGCGACCATGTCGACGTCGAGGTGCACGCGGCTGCGGGCCCCGGGGAGGAGGGTCAGGCGCAGGTCGAAGACCTGTCCGGCCTCGATGTCGAGGATCTGGTGCGAGCAGGTGTCGCGGATCTCGTCGAGCCTTGCGGCGGCGTCGGTTTCGTCGAGCTTGCTCAGGTCTTCGACGCGGAGCACCGGCCCGGGCGGGGCGGCCAGGATCTCCTGGCGTCCGTCGTCGGTGACGCGGGCGCGCAGCATGGGGTGCCGGGCGACGAGCGCCCGCGCGGCGGCTTCGAGGCGGGCCGGGTCGATGGCCGGCTGCGCTGCGGCCGCCTGCCCCGCGGCGGCTTCGGTGCCGTGGTCGAACTCGATGTAGAGGTGCGCGGCGACGCCGCCGAGCGCCTGGTTCTCGGACCGGCCTATCCAGTAGGCGTGTTGCATGGTCGCGAGGGGGAACGTGCCGTCCTCGTCGGCCCCTTCCCCGGCGGACTCCGTGTCGGCGAACTCCGTATCGGCGAACTCTGTGTCGGGGGGCGCTTCGTCGGACGCCGCGGCCTCGGTGCCGTTGCGGCTGCCGCCGTCGTCGGCGCCACCCTCGTCGGCGAGCAGTGCGAGCCATGCGCCGACGCTCGGGGTGGCGGCGAGGTCGGCGAACGTGACCTCGACGCCGCGCCGGCGCCATCCTCCGGCGAGCCGCATGAGTCGGAGGGAGTCGAGACCGTGGGTGATGAGGTCGTCCTCGTCCCGCACGGTTCCTGGTTCCACGTCGAGCAGTTGGGCAACGTCTCGGCGTAGTTCCTCGGCCGTCAAGCGCACGCTGATACTCCTTTGCCGCGATTGTCCGGATCGTCCGCGAAGTCATGCCCCGACGCTCGGACACAGCCTTGACACTGATCTCAGGCGCCACAAATATAGGCTAGGCAAACCTAACTTAGGCAAGGCTTCCCCAAATGACGGCCGTATTCGCGGCCGTCCCAGACACGCGGCGCCGAGGAGGCCACGCCATTGACCAGCCCGAGCAATGCTGCTGCACGACGCCGTGAACTCTTGCGGCGCCTCCGCGCCGACGCCGGCCTCGACGCCAACCGACAGGAGGACGCGATCCCGGTTCGTGACCGGGCCGACCGCGCCCCGCTGTCCTCGGTGCAGCACAGTTTGTGGACGCATCACCGGATGTACCCGGGCAGCACTTCGTACAACGGCTGCCTCGCCGTCGCGATCTCCGGGCCGCTCGACACGGACGCGTTGCGGCAGGCGCTGCACGGCCTCGTCGTCCGCCACGAAATCCTGCGCACCACCTACCGCGTGGACGCCGGCGGCGAACCGCACCAGGTCGTGTCGCCCGCCGACGTGACGACGCCGCTGCCGGTGCACGACCTCGGGCACGTCGCCGCCGACGACCGCGAGGCCGAGGCCGAGCGTCATGCGGTGCGCCTCGCCTCGCGACCCTTCGACCTTTCCCGCGACCACCCGATCCGGTTCGAACTGCTGCGCTTCGCACCGGAGGAACACGCGCTCGTGCAGGTCGTCCATCACATCGCGTGGGACGGCGGCACCTGGGGCGTCCTGTCGCGCGATCTCGCGGAGCTCTACGGGCGCTTCGCGGCAGCGGCGCCCTCATCGGCCGGCGAGGCCGCCGACGGAGCATCCCTCGCCGCCGATCTGCGCATCCAGTACGCGGACTTCGCCGCCTGGGAGCACACCCGGCCCGTGCCCGAGGCCGGGCTCGCGTTCTGGCGCGAGCGGTTGACCCCGCCGCCGGCGCCGACCGCGCTTCCCGCCGACGGCCCCCGGCCCGCCCTGGCCGAGGAGCGCGGCGGCCGGAGGGTTCGCTCCTTCGCCCCGGAACTCGCCGATTCGCTCCGCGATTTCGCGGCCCGTGAGGGCGTCACCGCGTTCACCGCCGCACTCACCGCTTTCGCGGTCGTCCTGCACCGGTACACCGGCGACGTCGACATCCCCGTGGGCACCCTCGTGATGGACCGCTCACATCCCGATGTCGCGCCGCTGGTCGGCAACTTCGGCAACACGGTGGTGCTGCGCGCCGATCTGTCCGGCGGTGACGCTCCCTTGACGTTCCGTCAGGCCGCAGCGCGGATGCGCGACGTCTGCGCCGACGCGTTCGCCCACCAGGACACGCCGTTCGACGCGGTCCTCGACGCGCTGCGGCCGCCCCGGCGGCCCGGGCGGACTCCCCTGTTCGACACCATGTTCGGGCTGCTGACGCAGGAGCTCGGCGAGTTGGAGCTCCCCGGACTACGCACCACGTGGCGGCACATCCACAACGGCACCACGCAGTTCGACCTGGCACTGGAAGGGTTCCTGCGTCCCGGTTCGCTGGTCGTCGAGGCGACATACCGCAAAGGCCTGCTCGCCGCCGAGACCGTCGACCGGATGCTGGGCCACCTGGAGACCGTGCTTGCCGCCGCCGTCGCGGATCCGGACACACCCGTCGGTCGGCTGGCAATGCTGACCCCGGACGAACTCGCCGACCTCACCGCCGCGAACTCCGAGGCCGAGGACGGATCGACGGCCCCTTCCCTCGCCCCGAGCCCTGTCGCGGCCCTGATCGACCGTCGGATCCGGCAGGCCCCCGACCGGGTGGCCGTGGTCGCGGACGGCACGACGTGGACGTACGCCGAACTCGACGCGCGCGCCGACGAGATCGCCGCGGCGGTCTTCGCCCACCTGCGCGCGTCGGGCGCAGAACCCGGAACCGGTGCCGAACCGGTCGTCGCCCTCGCCCTGCCGCGCGGCGCCGACCTGGTCGCGGCGCTGGTCGGTGTGCTGCGGACTGGCGCCGCCTACCTGCCACTCGACCTCAACCACCCACGCGAACGCGTCGCCACGATGCTCGCCGACGCACAGCCCGACCTGCTGCTCGGCACGGATGACGACCGCGTACCCGACTCGGGCGTGCCGGTGCTGCGCCTCGACGCCGTGGAAGCGGACGCCAAGCCGCTCGACGACCGTCCGGCCATCAGCCCCGACTCCCCCGCCTACGTCGTGTTCACGTCCGGCTCGACCGGCCGCCCGAAAGCGGTCGTCGGCACACAGCGCGCCCTCGCCAACCGCCTGCGCTGGGGCCGCGACTCCGCCGACATCGGCTCGCAGACCCCGCGCGTCCGCGTGGCGAAAAGCGCCCTGACGTTCATCGACGGCACCACCGAACTCCTCGGCGGCCTCGTCGACGGCGACACCGTCGTCATCGCCGACGACACCACCGCCACCGACCCCCTCGCCCTCACCACACTCATCGACCGCCACGCCATCGAGGTCGTCACCGCCGTCCCGAGCCTTCTTGCCACCCTGCTCGACACCGCCGCCCCCGGATCGCTCGCGTCGGTGAAGACGTGGATCGTCTCGGGCGAAGCCCTGCCCGCGGCCCTCGCCGACACCGTCGCGGCCCGCACGCCGGACGCGCGACTGGTGAACCTGTACGGCTGCTCGGAGGCCGCGGGCGACAGCCTCGCCCACACTGCGGCGTCCGCGCATTCCGGCGAAGCCGTGCCCATCGGCCGGCCGATCGCCCGCACCCGCGCGTACCTCCTCGACGCCCACCTCGCTCCCGTGCCGCCCGGCGTCATCGGCGAGTTGTATCTGAGCGGCGACGGTCTCGCGCGCGGCTACCTCGACCAACCCGCGGCAACCGCCGAACGCTTCGTCGCCAACCCCTTCGGCCCGCCCGGCTCCCGCCTCTACCGCACCGGCGACCTCGCCCGCCGCCGCAACGACGGCACCCTCTCCTTCCACGGCCGCGCCGACCACCAGGTCAAAATCCGCGGCATACGCATCGAGCCCGCCGAGATCGAGCTGCTTCTCCTCGCCCGCCCCGAGGTCGCGCGCGCGGTCGTCGTCGCCGTACCGCCCGAGCCGATCCTGTGCGCCTACGTGGTCGCCGCGCCCGGCGCCACGGCCGACCCGGCCGAGCTGCGCGCGGCACTCGCGCAGAAGCTGCCCGCACAGCTTGTCCCCGGCGCGTTCGTCGTCCTCGACGAGCTGCCGCTGAACCCGAACGGCAAGGTCGACCGCGCCGCGCTGCCCGCCCCGGGTGCGCGTGCGTCGTCCGCCGAGCGCCGCGCCCCCGCCGACACCCGCGAGCGCGCGCTGCACGCGGTCTTTGCGGAGTTCCTGCGTCTCCCGCCGGACGAACTCGGCGTGGACGAAGACTTCTTCGCCCTCGGCGGCCACTCGCTGCTGGCCGCCCGCGTCGCCAACCGAATACGCGGTGAACTGCGCGTCGAGGTGTCCGTCGCGGACGTGTTCAACGCCCCGACGGTCGCCGCGCTGGCCCGGCTCGCCGCCGACGCGCCTCCGGTCCGCCCGAGGGTCCGCGACTTCGCGCACGCGGCACCGACCGCCGACGCGACCGACAGCCTCGGGGCAACGCGACCTGTCGAGGCCCCGGCCTCGTTCGCCCAGGCCGGGCTGTGGTTCGACGAACACGTACGCGGCTCCTCCGCCGCCTACTGCCTCCCCCTCGGCGTCCGACTACGCGGCGCGGTCGACCCCGAGGCGCTGCGCGCCGCACTGCGCGATGTGGTCGCCCGGCACGAGGCCCTGCGCACAGTGCTGTGCGCGGGCCCCGACGCCCTGCCCGTCCAGCGTGTCCTGCCGGTCGCGGACTCCGTCGCCCGGCTGCGCTTCGACGTCGTCGAAGCCGCCACCTGGCCGGCCGAACGCCTCGACGCGGAGATCTCCGCACTGGTCGCGCGGCCGTTCCGGCTCGACACCGATATCCCGGTCCGGGCCGGGCTGTTCCTACGCCAGGAACCCGACGGGACCCCGGCGAGCGTTCTCGTCCTCGTGCTCCACCACGCCGCGGCCGACCGCTGGTCGTTCACCCCTCTCCTGGCCGACCTGGCTCGCGCGTACGAAAGCCGCCGCGGCGGGCGCCCGTTGCCCGCCGGCGACGTCCCGCCCGTGCGCTACACCGCGTACTCCGCATGGCAGCGTGCTCTTCTCGGCGAACGCGACCGGCCGACTGCCTTGGCCGAGCAGCAACTCGCCTACTGGGAAGAAACGTTGCGCGGAGCCCCGGCCGAAACACCGTTGCCCGCCGACCGTCCGCGCCCGGCCACCCCGTCCCATCGGGGCGGCAACGTCCTGCACACGCTCTCGCCCGCTCTCACCGACGCGGTACGCCGCATCGCGCACGACACCGGGGCAAGCGTGTTCATGGTGCTCCACGCGGGCGTCGCGGCGCTGCTGCACCGGCACGGATCCGGCAGCGACATCGTCCTCGGCGCCCCGGTGTCCGGGCGCACCGACGAGGACCTGGACGACGTGGTCGGGTTCTTCGTCAACAGCGTCGTCCTGCGCACCGACATCGGGGGCAACCCGACCTTCGCCGACCTGGTGGCCCGCGTACGCACGGCGGACCTCGCGGCGTTCGCCCACGCCGACATCCCCTTCGAGCGCGTGGTCGACCGGCTGCACCCCGAACGCTCCGCGGCACGCCACCCGGTGTTCCAGGTGATGATCGCCCACCACCGTGCGGAGGAGGTCGACTTCAGCCTCACGGGCGCCGACGCCGAGGCCTTCCTGCCCACGTCGACCGCGGCGATGTTCGACCTGGACCTGCGCCTCGTCGAGACCGGCAACGACGGCATTGCAGTACACGCCGGTTATGCGACCGACCTGTTCGACCACGACACCGTCACCCGGCTGCTCGTCCGGCTGACCCACCTGCTGGACGCGGTCACCAAGGACCCCTCACTGCGCGTCTCCGAGGCACCGGTGCTGCCGACCGCTGAAAGCGAGGCCCTGCTCCGGGACTCGGTCGGCGCCACGCGGCCGATCCCGGCGGGCACGGTCGTCGATCGCGTCGCGGAGCAGGCCACGCGTACCCCCGCCGCGGCGGCGCTCGTCGATGCCACATCCACTACGACCACGACGATCTCGTACGCGGAACTCGACGCCCGGGCCAACCGCCTGGCCCGCCTCCTCATCGCCGAAGGCGCCGGCCCGGGACGCATTGTCGCGGTGGCTGTGCCCCGCTCACCCGCCTTGGTGGTGGCCCTGCTCGCGGTTCTGAAGAGCGGCGCGGCGTACTTGCCGATCGACCTCGACCATCCCGACCACCGCATCGCGGGCACGATCGCCGACGCGGCGCCGTCGTTCACCGTGACTTCCTCGGCACACGCCGCCCGGATGCCCGGGCGACTCGTGGTGTGCGACAGCCCGGAGCACACCGAGCGCCTGGGCGACTTCCCGGACTCGCCGGTGGGTGACGCGGACCGCGTGACGCCGCTGCTCGCCGCGCATCCCGCCTACGTGATGTACACGTCGGGATCCACAGGGCGCCCCAAGGGCGTCGTCGTGCCGCACCAGGCGCTGGCCAACCAGCTCGCCTGGGTGCAGAACGAGTACGAACTCACCGGGCACGACCGGATGCTGCACAAGTCCCCGATCGGGTTCGACGTATCGATCTGGGAGTTGTTCTGGCCGCTGTGCGCCGGGGCGGCCGTGGTCCTGGCGGCCCCGGACGGGCACCGCGACCCGGCCTACCTGGCCGCCGCGCTCATCGAACACCGCGTCAGCGCGGTGCACTTCGTGCCCCCGGTTCTCGATGCCGTGCTCACCGCGATCGAGACCGAGAACCAACCGGGAGCCGTACGGCCGCCCGAGCTGCGGCTCCTGTTGTGCGGCGGCGAGGCACTGCCCCCGCGCACCGCCATCCGCAGCGAACGCGTCCTCGGGCTCACCCCGCACAACACCTACGGACCCACCGAGGCGACAATCACCGCCACCGCGTGGGCGCCGGGCACCGGCGATGCCCAAGACGTGGTGCCGATCGGCCGACCGGTATGGAACACCGGTGCCCTGGTCCTGGACGAAAGGCTTCGCCTGGCACCCGTCGGCCGCACCGGCGACCTGTATCTCACGGGTGCGGGGCTCGCCGACGGCTACCTGAACCGGCGGGGGCTCACCGCCGAGCGGTTCACCGCGAATCCGTTCGGTGCGCCCGGCGAACGTATGTACCGCACGGGCGACTTGGTCCGCCGTCGTGCCGACGGCGCTCTCGTCTTCGTCGGTCGGACGGACACTCAGGTCAAGTTGCGCGGCGTCCGTATCGAACTCGGGGAGATCGAAGCCGAGTTGGCATCGCGGCAGGATGTGAGGACGGCAGTCGTCATGAGCCGCCCCGGTCCGACGGGGGCACAGCGGCTCATCGCGTACGTGGTGCCCTCCCCCGGCACGTCGCCCGACGCCGAGACGGTGCGCGGCGAAACCGCGGAACGGCTGCCCGAACACATGGTGCCCGCCGCGGTCGTGGTGCTCGACGCGTTGCCGACGACGGCGACCGGCAAGACCGACTTCGCCGCACTCCCCGAACCCGAGCGCACCGAGCAGGAGGCGGCGGTTCCGCCGTCCGGTCCGGTGGAAGAGGCGCTGGCCCGGTTGTTCGCCGATGTGCTGAAGGTCGACGGAGTGGGCGCCAAAGAGAGCTTCTTCTCCCTGGGTGGCGACAGCATCGGTGCGACGCTGCTGGCCGCGAGGGCCCGGAAGGCAGGGCTGCGCTTCACTGTCCGCGACGTGTTCCGGCACCCCAGCGTCGCCGCACTCGCCCGCGTTGTCGTCACCGACCCGAAGCCGGAGACCGCTGCGTCAACGCCCGCGTGGCCCCCGGCCGAACCGGGCCGAGACGCGGCACGCGATGCGGTGCCGACCACGACGGCCGAGCCCCGTGTCGTTCCGGCGCCCCCGCTGCTGCACATCCTCCGCGACCAGGCAGAAGTCGTCGGGCCTCGCGGCTGTCACGTCGCCGTACTCCGTGGGATCCCCACCGGTTCGGCGCGCTGGGGCCGGCTCGGCCCCGCGAGCACGGAACTTGCCCGGCGGCACGATGCGTTGCGGCTCACGGTCACGCCCGTCAGCCGACGGCTGTGGCGGACCACTGCGGCGCCGGCGGGCGTGTCGGACACCCATGCCGACGTCACCGTCGCCGAGCCCGTCGACCCCAGCGCGCTAGCGGATGTCGTCCGCCGAGAAGTCCGGCGCGCCGCCGATCAGCTCGACCTCACCGCCGCCCGCACGCTGCGTGTCGTCGGGATCCCCGGCACCGCCGGCGCGGCGGACCACCTGCTCGTCATCGCCCATCCGCTGGCTCTCGACGAAGCGTCGGTGGAGCGGATCGCGCACGAACTGGCCACGGCCGTGGACGAGTCCGGTGCCGCGATCGGATCGAACGAGCTGCCATCGGCCTCGCGACCGACGGCGACGCCGGACGCACGCGAAGCCACAGGCACCGGCACCGGCACCGGCGTCGGCGTCGGCGTCGGCACGAGCTCGGGCACGAGCGATGTGGCCTGGTGGGTCGAGGCGTTGCGCGACGCGGTGGCCGTCGAGCCTCCCGTGGCCGAGCAATTCTCCGGTGCCGCGTCGGACCCCGCAGCGGCGGTGCCCGGCCACGGACTCGAAGCGGTCGTGCTGCTGTCCGGCACGACCGCCGACGCCCGGAGCATCGCGGTGACCGCATTCCTGACCGCCGTACGCGGCTGGCTGCCCACGGACGCGGACCGACTTGTCGTCGACCGCATGGTGGATCCCCGCCGTGACGTCGTTCTCGAATCCCTGGACACAGTCGGGTCGTTCACCTACGTCTATCCGCTGGCCTTCGCCGCCGCGGGACCGTTGCCGGACGTGGCCGACTTGGACGCGCGAGGCGCCGCGTACACGTCACTCCGTTACGCGAGCCGTGGCGGCGCGCGCGAGTTGGCCCGCACCACCGTGCCCCGAGTGCTGCTCCGCGATGCCCGAGCCGCCGGGGCGGTCGACCTCGCCCCCGCCTGGGGCGCGGCGCCGCGCTGGACGCTCGATGCCGCCCTGGCGTGCGGCGCCGACGGCGACAAGGTCGCATGCCGGCTGAGCCTGACCCCGCGCCGCCCGGTGCCCGGCGACCGTCTGCGGGACCTTCTCGACCTGTGGGTCGCGGCCGTCTCGTCGGATGGCGTCGCACGCCGTTCGGCGGACCCGGCTCCGGGCGCCGGGCCCCTCGCGCCCCGGAACTCATCAGACTCCTCGGAGTCCCCTGACTCCCCGCATTCTCCGAACTCCCTGATCTCCATGACAGACACGGACCCTGGGCGGACGACTTGAGCGAGCTCCACGCTTTCACGACCGAACCGGCCGCGACCCGAGCACCGGTCACCCCCGCAACGCTGTGGCGCCGTGAGGCCTTCGCAGGAACCGCCGCGACAGTACGCGTCCTGGCCGGCCCCGGCTGCGATGCGGTACGCGCACAGGCCGTGGTCCCGGCCGTGCTCATGCGCCACGACGCCGTCCAAGACGTCGCCTGGTGCGGTGAGTTCGCCCCCGGCGCCTCCGTGGGTGACAGCCTCGTCGGCGTCTTCGCGGACGCCAAGGCGTCGACTGCGGCTGCGGTGCGTGCCGGTGCGCCCGCTGCCGCGGCCTGGGTCGAAACGGCCGCCGGTACCTCCGGGTTCGCCGTGGTCGCCCTCTCCCCCACCTGCGCGGACGAGACGTCATGGGTTGTCCTGGGCGGCGAACTCCGGACGGCACTGGCCGGCTTGGCCGCCGGGGCCGAGGTGGGCGCCGAGGCCGGTACGGACAGCGACGCGGCCGACCCCGGGTTCTGGGACTACGCTGCCGCACTGGCCGACGAGGCCGCCGCTCCGGATCTCATCGACCGGGCCGCGCCTTGGCTGTCGCTTGCGGACCGGGTGGACGAACTCGACGACGCCGAGTTGCCCGAACCCTGGGTGACCCGCGAGCCCATGGGCGCCGAAGATCTTTCGGAGGCCGCCGACTCCGCCGAACATGCTGTCGCCTCAGTCGTGTTCGCCCCCGTCGACGGCCGCACGGCCGTGGTGTCCGACGCCCTCCTGCGCGAGGCGCTGCTGACAGCCGCGGCGAACGCCCTGGCCCGGAACGAAGGTTCCTTCGGCCGTCACCTGTTCGTCGACGTCGCGGAAGCCGACCGCGACCGCCACGGCGATCGGTTCGCCCGCACGGTCGGCGACCTGCGCCGGGTGTTCCCGGTGCTGATCGATGTGCCGCGGGAACCCGATACCGGTCTTTCCGCGGCGGTGGGCGCCGCGCTGCCGCCCGACGCCGACTCCGCCGCGGACTTCGGTACCGCGCTGTACATGGGTGCGGAGACCTCCGCCGCCCTTGCGGACGTGGCCCAGGCCGGGGTGCTGCTGGAATACGCGCGCACCGACTTCGGTGACGACCCGCAGCTCGTCGACGTCGCCCTCCCGGACCCGGCCGCGCCGCCGGCGTCGCGGTACGCGGTGCGTCTCGCCGCGTGGGTCGACCACGTGCGCGGCGCCGTGCGACTGAGCGTCACAGTCGACACGTCGGCGCTGCCGGAACTCGACACCCAGGCGCTGGTTGCCGCGTGGCGGGCGGCACTCGAACCCCTTCTTCCGGCCGCCGCCGACCTTTCCGTGTCACCGGGCGCGCCCCTCGACCCCGACACGGCCCGTGAGTTGGACGACGCGCTCGGCGGCGCAGGGGTCGCCGAGATCCTGCCGCTGTCTCCGCTCCAGGAAGGCCTGCTGTTCCACCTCCTGCTGGGCGGCGACGAACGCGACATCTACATCCAGCAGGCGGTGCTCTTCCTCGACGGGCCTGTGGACCCGGGCCTGCTCGCCGAGGCCGCCCGTCGCGTGCTGGAGAAGTACCCCAACCTGCGCGCCGGGTTCGTGACCGTCGACGACGTGACCATGCAGGTCATACCGGAGCGGTTCGAGGTCCCGTTCACGTACGCCGACCTCACCGACGACGGCACGCCTCCCGCGGACGTCGACACCGCCTTCGAGGCCTTCGCCGACTCCGAGCGCGCGGAGCGGTTCGACCCCGCCCGGCCGCCGCTGATCCGATTCGGCCTTGCCCGTGTCGGAGAGTCCGCGTACCGCCTCGTCACGACGTCCGAGGTGGTCCTCCTCGACGGCTGGTCCGGCGGGCTGTTGCTCACCTCGCTCCTCGAGTTCTACACCGATGTGCAGGCTGAACTCGCGCGTCCCACAACGCCCTTCCGCAGCTACCTGGAGTGGCTGGCCGAGCGCGACCAGGACCAGGCCCGCGAAGCCTGGCGAGCGTACCTCGCCGACGTCGAGGAGCCGACGCTGCTCGCCGAGGCGGGGCGTGCCGGTGACGGTGCCACTTTGGACTCCGCGCGGGAGTTCCACCGCGAACTGCCCGCCGACTTGGTGGCACGCCTCGCCGCCCGGGCCCGCGACGCCGGCGTCACCGTCGGCACGCTCTACGAAACGGCCTGGGGCCTGCTGCTGGGCCGCCTGACCGGACGCGACGACGCGACCTTCGGCGCGCTCGTCTCCGGACGGCACCCGGATGTCGAGGGCGTGGAGACCACGGTCGGACTGTTGTTCAACACGGTTCCGGTGCGTATGCGCGTACGGCCCGAGGAGGCCCCACGTGATCTGTGGCTGCGGGTCCAGGACGAGAAAACCGAACTGCTCGACCATCCCTACCTGGGGTTGAGCGAACTCCAGACGATGGCCGGGATCGGTCCGTTGTTCGATACGTTCTTCGTCTTCCAGAACCTGCCGTTGCCCGACAAGAGCCGCGCGTTCGGCCCCGACCGGGCAGTGCGCGTCCTCGGCCACGCGGTCCGCGACGCGACGCACTACCCGGTCTCCTTCGTGATCAGTCCCGGCGAGGCCACGCGGCTGCGGGCGATGTACCACGAGGGCGTGTTCGACCGAGCCGAGGTCGAGGCGCTGGCCGACCGCTACACGCGCGTTCTTGAAGCGTTCGCCGATGCTCCCGAGCGGCCCTGCGCGGACATCGATGTGCTGTCGGCCGCCGAACGGCACCGCGTGCTGGTCGAGTTCAACGAGACGGTCCGGGCGGTTCCCGACCTGACGGTCGCGGACCTGTTGGAGGAGCGTGCGGCGCTGTCCCCGGACGAGACCGCCGTCGTGCAGGACCCCGACGGGCCCGCGCCGACCGTGTGGACGTACCGCGAACTCAACGAACGCGCCAACCGCATCGCGCGGTTGCTGCGTGCGCGCGGAGCCGGTCCTGAGAAGGCCGTCGCGCTCGGGCTGCCGCGTACGGCCGAGATGGTCGCCGCGCTGTTCGCCGTCCTCAAGACCGGCGCCGCGTACCTGCCGCTCGAACTCGACCTGCCCGACGACCGCATCGCGTACATGCTCACAGACGCCGCTCCCGTCTGCGTGCTGACGACAAAGGCGGCACTGCCGGATGTCGCAGGAGCGGTACGCCTCGACAACCCGGCCGTGCAGGCGGAGATGGACGCGCTCCCCGGCGCGGACCTGTCGGATGCGGAGCGTCCGGATTTCGCGCGGTCGGCGCCGCACCGGCTCGACCACCCCGCCTACATCATCTACACCTCAG
>NZ_JBPKBI010000024.1:72112-75246 GCF_051388935.1 Yinghuangia sp. YIM S10712 | reverse complement strand
TCGACCTGCTCCAGGCCGCCGGCGGCGGAAACCTCACACGCTTCTGGCCCGTCGCCGCCGGAGCCGCCGGGCTTCTCCTCCTGGCCCTCGGACTGCGCGGACGCCGCTCGAAAACCGTCGAGGTTGTGGTCGTGGGTTGCTGCGGCCACTCCCGCCAGGCCGTCGAAACGGTCACCTGCACGCGCTGAACGACCCGCGCAACACCTGCTGTTGCGCCCCACAGACCGCCGGCGAGGAACCATCAGCGCCGGCACCGAACCCAGAAAGACGAGGTACCCCATGCCCGGACGTGTCGAAGGCAAGGTCGCGTTCATCACCGGTGCGGCCCGCGGACAAGGACGCAGCCACGCCGTGCGACTGGCGCAGGAGGGCGCCGACATCATCGCCATCGACGTGTGCAAGCAGCTCGACGGCGTGGACATCGCGATGTCGACGCCCGAAGACCTGAAGGAAACCGTCCGCCTGGTCGAGGCGACGGGACGCCGCATCCACGCCGTGGAGGGCGACGTACGCGACCACGCCGCACTCAAGGCCGTGGTGGACGAGGGCGTTGAGCGCTTCGGGCGTCTGGACATCGTCGCGGCCAACGCCGGCATCGGGAGCAGCGGTGCCACCGTGGAGGCGATGGAGGAGAAGCACTGGCGCGACACGATCGACGTCAACCTGACCGGAGTCTGGCTGACGACGAAGGTGGCGATCCCGCACATCATCGCGGGCGGGCGCGGTGGTTCGATCGTGCTGACCAGCTCCGTCGGCGGTCTGAGCGGCTACCAGAACATCGGCCACTACATCGCCGCGAAGCACGGCGTGGTCGGCCTCATGCGCACGCTCGCGATGGAACTGGGCCAGCACGGCATCCGCGTCAACACCGTTCACCCGACCCAGGTGAACACCCCGCTGGCGGTCAACGAAGCCACGTTCCGGCTGTTCCGCCCGGACCTGGAGAACCCGACCGTCGACGACTTCGCCGCGGTGTCGCAGAACATGCACCTCCTGCCGACTCCGTGGGTGGAGCCGGAGGACATCAGCAACGCGATCCTGTTCCTGTCCTCCGACGAAGGCCGCTTCATCACCGGTGTGACGCTGCCGATCGACGCCGGCGCGCTGACCAAGTAGGCCGCGAGGTGCCGCCCGCCCGGTGATCCACGGTCACCCGCGGCGGGCGGCCTTCGGCCCCCGCCAGGCGCCGGCATCCGGCGCCACCGGTGCGGTCGACGCTCCGAACCGGAGCCGAGTCCGGCCGGCGCCTCTGCTCGCCGACCGCACATGAACCAAGCTTCGCCAGCCGACCTCTCGGTGGACCAGCCGACCGGGTCGTGCGCTACCTGGAGGTGTATTTCGTGAGCACTGCCACCGCTTTGTACTGGGATCCGTACGACCACACGCTGGTGCAGGACCCGTACCCGATCTACAAGCGCATGCGTGAAGAAGCGCCGCTGTACTACAACGAGAAGTACAACTTCTACGCGGTCAGCCGGCACGCCGACGTGCAGAAGGGGCTCGGGGACTGGCAGACGTTCTCGTCGGCCCGGGGTGACATCCTCGAACTGATCCAGGCGGGCATCGAGTTCCCGCCCGGGTCGCTGATCTTCGAGGACCCGCCGGTCCACGACATCCACCGTCGTCTGCTCGCGCGGATCTTCACCCCGCGACGGATCGCGGAGCTGGAGCCGAGGGTGCGCGCGTACTGCAAGCGCGCGCTGGAGCCGGTGATCGGGGCGAAGCGGTTCGACCTGGTCGAGGCTGTCGGCGCCGAGATGCCGATGCGCGTGATCGGCATGCTGCTGGGCATCCCGGAAGCCGACCAGGAGATCTTCCGCGACCGCACGGACGCCGCGCTGAGCACCGAGGGCAACCGCGACCCGAAGATGCGCGCCGAGGCGAACAACCTCAGCACCGAGGAGTTCCGCGACTACGTCGAGTGGCGCAAGGAGAACCCCTCCAACGACATCATGACCGAGCTGATGAACGCGGAGTTCACCGACGAGAACGGTGTCACGCGCACCCTCACCGACGACGAGGTCATCACGTACTGCACGGTGATCGCGGGCGCCGGGAACGAGACGACCGGGCGTCTGATCGGCTGGTTCGGTGCGACGATGGCCCGCTACCCGGAGCAGCGCGCCGAACTCGTGGCGGACCCGTCGCTGATCCCGAACGCGATCGAGGAGATCCTGCGCTTCGAGCCGACGGGCCCGTTCACCGCCCGCTACGTCAACAAGGACGTGGAGTACTACGGCCAGACGGTGCCGGCCGGCAGCGCGATCCTGTTCATGCAGGCCGCCGCCAACCGCGACCCCGACCGGTTCCCGGACCCGGACCGGTTCGACATCCACCGCGTCACCCAGCACATGAGCTTCGGCGTGGGCGCCCACTACTGCCTCGGCGCGGCGCTGGCCCGGCTGGAGGGGCGGATCGCGGCGGAGGAGATCCTGAAGCAGTTCCCGAGCTGGGAAGTGGACTGGGACAACGCCGAGTTGGCCCAGACGTCGACCGTCCGCGGCTGGAAGACCCTGCCGCTCGTCATCGGCTGAAGCGGACCACCGTACGCGCTACGACCCTCCGGGCGAGGCGGCCGTCGGACCCCGACCCGAGCCGCCTCTCCCGGCCGCGCGGCGCCTCCCGCGCATACTCCCGAAAGGCCCATCTGATGTCCGACCACTGGAAAGCCACCGTCGACCAGCGGGTGTGCGTGCGCACAGGCCTGTGCGCGGCCACCGCCCCCGGCGAGTTCGACCTCGACGAGCGCGGCCAGGGACGCGCGACCGCCGACCCGCTCCCGGCCACGCAGGCCGTACGCGACGCCGCCGAGTCGTGCCCCGTCGAAGCCATCACCCTCAGCGACGCCACCACCGGCGAGCGGGTCTTCCCGCCGCAGTAAGACCTGCCCCCTCCGCGGCGGTGCCGGTCGATGCCACGCGATCGACAGCTCGTCTTTCGCACGCACCCGTCGCGGCGGGGCGGGAGGATCCGTACGACTGACCGACCGCCGATGCCGGTCCGTCCCGGGCCCGTGTCGCTGCACGCTTCGCGGACGCCCCGTCACGATCGTGGACCGGTGATCGCACTCGCTGTTGCCGCGGCCCTGGCCTCCGCTTTGTGCTTCGCCGTCGCCGGTGTGCTTCAGCAGCAGG
>NZ_JBPKBI010000024.1:17888-71989 GCF_051388935.1 Yinghuangia sp. YIM S10712 | reverse complement strand
CGCCCGGAGTCGGAGGCGCTGTCGTGGCGGCTCGTCGCCGCGCTGGCAAGAAGGAAACGGTGGTTGGCCGGGATCGGCTGCGCCTTCGCGGCCTACGGCTTCCAAAGCGTGGCACTGTTGTGGGCCCCCTTGTCCCTCGTCCAGCCGATCATCGTCAGTGAGCTGGTCTTCGCGGTGCCCTTGTCGTTCCGGGTGCACCGGCTGCGTCCCGGCCCGCGTGAATGGGCCGGCATCGGTGCGGTCGCCTGCGGTCTGGCCGTCGCGCTGGTGGCGGCCGGACCACAGGGCGGGGCCGCGACGGCCGACGCCAAGGGGTGGGTCCTCGCTCTGGGGGCCGCCTGCGTACTGGTGTCGGCCGCTGTGCTGCTGTCCCGGACCGTCTGCGGCACCGCCCGCTCCTCGATGCTGGCGCTTGCCGGCGGTGTCGTGATGGGAGTGCAGTCCGTCCTGCTGGCCGCGACGATCCGCGAATGGCGGGACGGCGCCGGGGCGGTGTTCACCTCATGGCAGACCTATCTGCTGATCGTCGCGAGCCTCCTCGGGCTCCTGCTGATCCAGAGCGCTCTTTCCACCGGGCCGCTGGCCTCGTCCTTGACGGTCGTCGACGTCACCGAGCCGATCGTGGCCGTCACCATCGGCATCGCACTGTTCGGCGAGTCGATCACCGGCGGCCCGATGCGCCTGGTGTGGGCGGCCACCGGTGCCGTGACGGCACTCGTCGGCATCGTGCTCCTGGACACGTCCCCGGCCGTCCGGACACTGCACGCCGGGCAGCAGCGCGCGAAGCCGCGAGACCGCGGGCCGGTCGACACCGGACACGCGTCCTCATAGTCCCCCGGACGAGACATGCGGCGCGGCGGCGTGCCACACCGGCAGCAGGTCGTCGGCGAGGACCCGGTCCCAGCCGCGGTGCTCGGCCCGGGCCACCGCCGCGGCTCGACGGCCCATGGCCCGGCACGTCTCCGGATACCGGGCGAGCCATGTGAGCGCACGCGCCCACGCGGCGGGCTCGGGCTTCCCGACCAGCAGGCCGCATGTCCCGTCGGCGGGCAGCCATGCGGTCGTTCGCACCCCCGCGGGCAGCACCACCGGCAATCCGCACGCCATTGCCTCGGCCACGACGTTGCCCGCGGTCTCGGTATGGGAGGGGAACGCGAAGACGTCGCATCCCGCGTACACACGGGCCAGAGCCCGCTGGGGAACGGAACCCAGCAACGTCACCCCGCCGCCGAGAAGCTGCTCGATGCGCCGGGTGTCCGCGCCCGTCCCGGCGACCACGAGATGCACCGGGTGCCCGCTCTCGCGGGCTCTCCGGACGCCTTCGGCCAGCAACATCACCTGCTTGGACGCGTCCACCCGGCCGACGAACAGCACGGCGGTGTGGCCGTCCGGCACGCCGTGGCGCCTCAGCTCGGCACGCGCTCCGGGGTCGGGCAGGAAGAGGGAGTGGTCGGTACCCCTGCCGAGGAGGGACACGCGGTCGCCCAGAAGAGCACGGAACTCGGCGAGTTCGGTCGTGGTCGACACCATCACCCGGTCGCACGCCTTCAGCAGCCGGTCGCGGCGGTGGCGCATCAACGCCGTCGCCGCGCCCGCGATCCACTGTGTGCGGCGGGCGCCGCCCCGCACGCTCCCGGCGGCTTGCAGGCGGCGCGCGCCGAGGCCGGCGTACGCCTGCGTCAGAGCCGGCACGTCCGTGTGCACGGACGCGACCAACCCATGGCGGCCCCGGTGCCCGCGGCGCCCGGCCAGACGGGCGGCGGTGGCGCTCAGCGCGAACATGTGGGTGGCGTGCCAAACGTCGTGGCGGTCCAGCAGCCGGGCCAGCGCGGGGTGGTACGGGGAGAAGTCGGTGGCGTCGACCCCGCCGACGAGCCGAGTGAACGGGCCGGAGCCGAAAACCGGCCGCAGCGTGACGAAGCGAACATGTGGCGCGAGGACTTCGGTGCCCTCGCGAGCACCCAGGAAGTACACCGTCAAATCCAGCGCGACGGCGTCCGCGTCCATGCTCGCGGCGACCTGTGCGAAACGCTCCCAGCACTTGACGTGTCCGCCGGCATTGTCCGTACGCACCAAGTCGACGAGCACCGCCACGCGCGTGCGGCGTCGCGCGTACGGGCACGGGCGGGAAGTCACCCGAACCGCCTCACCAACCGGTGGTACAACTCGGGCGCGACCGTGCGGACGCAACCCGGGAGCCGCATCCACGACGGCACGAACACCTCGTCACGCCCGTGGCGACAAGCCTCCCAGACCACGTCCGCCACTCGGGCCGGAGGCATCGGCCGCGGCCGTGACCGCGTGTACGGGATCTGCCTGCGGTCGAGGAACGGGGTGTCCACCACGCCGGGAACCACGTGCGCCACGTGCACCCCGGAGTCGGCGACTTCGTACCGCAGGGCTTCGGCGAACGCGTGGACGGCCGCCTTCGACGCCGAGTAGACCGCCTCGTTCCGGACACCGATGCCCGCGACGGAGCCGATCAGCACGATCGTGCCCCCGCCCGCGCCGAGCATGTGCGGCAGGACGCCGTGCACGAGGCGCATGAGCGCGACGACGTTCACGGCCATGAGCCGATCGACCTGGCTCCCCGGCATGTCGGCGAACGGCCCGACCCAACCGACGCCCGCGCCCGCCACCAGGAGGTCGATCCGGCCGCCGATCTTGATCGCGTCCCGCGCCAGCCGCGCCGGGCCGTCGGGCGTCGCCAGATCCCTCGGGAGAGCGGTGCCCCCGGTCGCCGCCGCCACATTGTTCAGCCGATCCTCGTCACGGCCGTTGAGCAGCAGCCGCCAGTGCTCCGCCGCGAGGCGCTCCGCCACTGCCGCGCCGATGCCCGACGACGCGCCGGTCACCAACGCGGTCCGCTTGCGCGGCGGTGCTGCGGACGGGCCGGCCCGCAGGGCCGCCCTGTCGTACGGCGAACGAGTCCAACGCATCAAGTCGTTTCCCTTTTCCACCGTCCCACCCGGGCTCTCGCGAAACCCCGGCCGGTAGCCCCTGCCCGGTTCGTGTGCGCATGCTGCGCCGCCCCCCGATCGGGTGACGCCCATTCGGACGGCAGGGTTCGCCGGACAGCGTCGCGGAAACCATCGGCAGCGCCCGTCATCTGCCGACGTCAGAGGTCCCGATGCGTGTCCTGTTCGTCCACCCCAGCCCGCTGATGTACTCGGAGATCTTCCTTCGCCTGGAGCCACTCGGGCTCGAACTCGTGGCCTCGGCGGCACGGGCGGCCGGGCAC
Organism: Yinghuangia sp. YIM S10712; assembly: GCF_051388935.1. NCBI lineage: Bacteria > Bacillati > Actinomycetota > Actinomycetes > Kitasatosporales > Streptomycetaceae > Yinghuangia > Yinghuangia sp. YIM S10712. Next base: position 68,748 of record NZ_JBPKBI010000024.1, on the reverse strand, counting down.
GAGGTGCGCCTCATCGACCTGCAAGTGCTGCCGCACGCGGCGCTCACCAAGGAGATCGCCGAGTTCCGGCCCGACGCCCTCGGCATCTCCCTCAACTACCTCGCGAACATCCCCGAGGCCATCGACATCGCCCGCCGCACCAAGCAGGTGCTGCCGGACTGCTTCGTGTTCTTCGGCGGCCACAGCGTCTCCTTCATCGCCGCGGAGGTCATCGACCAGGCCGGCGGAGCCGTCGACGCGGTCGTACGCGGCGAAGGCGAGCCGGCGGTCGGCCCGTTGCTGGACGCCGTACGCGACGGCGGTGTCGCGGAAGTGCCCGGCGTCGTGACGGCGGACGGAGCCGGCCCCGCCCCCACGATGCTCGAAGGGATCGACGGGCACTTGCCCGCGCGTGAACTGACGCGCCGTCGGCGCCGGTACTTCATCGGTGAGTTGGACCCCTGCGCGTCCATCGAGTTCACCCGAGGCTGCCCGTGGGACTGCTCCTTCTGCTCGGCCTGGACCTTCTACGGCCGCAGCTACCGCAAAGGCGCGCCCGAGGCACTGGGCCGGCAGTTGGCGAGCATCCGGGAACCGAATGTGTTCATCGTCGACGACGTCGCCTTCATCCGGCCCGAGCACGGCCACGGCATCGCGGACGAGATCGAACGCCGCAAAATCCGCAAGCGCTACTACCTCGAAACCCGCAGCGATGTTCTCCTGCGCAACACGGAAGTCTTCCGGCGCTGGGCCGGATTGGGCCTCGAATACATGTTCCTGGGCATGGAGGCGATCGACGCGGACGGGCTCGACCTGTACCGCAAGCGCGTCAGCCCCGACGAGAATTTCCGCGCCCTGGAAACCGCCCGGGGGATGGGCATCACGGTCGCCATCAACCTGATCGTGGATCCCGCGTGGGACGAGGAACGGTTCCGCGTGGTACGGGAGTTCGCGTTGGCGGTGCCGGAGATCGTCCACCTCACGGTCATGACGCCGTATCCGGGAACGGAAATCTGGCACACCGAATCACGCCGCCTGACCACCCGGGACTACCGCCTCTTCGACATCCAGCACGCGGTCGTGCCGACAGCCCTGCCCTTGGAGGACTTCTACCGGGAACTCGTCCGCACGCAGGCGGTCATCAACCGGAAGCACCTCGGACTGCGCACGGCGGTCGGTGCGGCAGGCGTCCTGGCCCGCAACCTGGCCCGCGGCCAGACGAACTTCGCGTCCATGCTCTGGCGGTTCAACCGTGTCTACAACGCCCGCCGGCAGGTGTTCGACCACACCAGGCCCGTCACCTACGAGCTCCCCCTCCCACCGGCCGCGGGCGCCGTGACGCGGACCCAGTTGTACGTCCACGCGGGGCCCACCGCGAACCGCACCCGCAGGAGGGACCGGCCCACCGAAACCGCCGACTGATCCGCGCGACGCGCGACCGGGGCGCCGCGGGTGATCAGCCGACGGCGCCCCGCCCGACCGATGAGCGGGGCCGGGTTGCGTCCTCCGGCTCGGGGACGGTCAGCGGCGGGACAGCTCCGGCCGGTCGGCGAGCAGCCGCTCGACGGGGTGGGGGCCGTCCGGTTCGCTGCGGTACTCGCGGCCGTCGGTGTCGCGGACCAGGTCGATGACCTGCTCGCTGGCGGGCTGTCCGTCCCGCATCAGGGCTTCCTGCATCTTCACGAAGCGCTCGTGGGCCTCGGCGACGAAGCCCTCACCGAGCGTGGTCAGGTCGATCTGGTCCGCGAGCACGTTGCGCACGTACTCCCGGTTCGGCTCGAACTTCACCGGCTGCGGGAGTTCGGGGGCGCAGATCTCGGCGGGGTCGCGGCCGTCGTGCTGCCGCATCAGGTCCGCGGCGATCTGGAGGTGGCCGAGCTCCATGTTCAGGTGGAGCTCCCAGATGGCCTTGATTCGGGGGTCGGACTCGGTCTCCATGAACGAGTAGTACATGTAGCACTCGTTGTACTCGTGGTTGACCAGTTGCTCCCACCACGTCTCACCCTGGTCGACCAGGGACTCGTAGTGGGTGACGTGCTCCTCCTCGACCATGGCGATTTCCTGGTAGAGGCGCCGGGCGATCGGCTCGATGGCCATCGGGCCGACATTCATGTAGAAGTTCATCGTCTGCTGCTCGGCGGCCATGATCGTCAGCGCGTGCAGCTTCGACAACGGCGAGGCGGTGTCCTTGTCGTACGGGGTGCGCAGGTTGTCGACCGGGTGCCGGTGGTGCGCGACCGTCGGGCGGCCGGGCATGATCTCGGTCAGGTCCGAGACGAGTTTCTCGGCCTTGCGGTGCTCGATCAGCTCGTACAGGTTGGCGTACCGGTACAGGTGGTCGAAGTCCTCCAGCAGTCCGAACTCATAGCACTGCCGCAGGTACGGGTCGGGTTCCATGCGCGCGACCCAGGACGTCAGGTCGACCGCGACCTGCTCGTACGAGATCGTCGTCTCCAGCACTGACGCCAGCCCCGGAAGCAGCCAGTTGACCGCCTTTTGCTGCTGCTGCTCGAAGAACCGGACCTCGGCCAGCTTGCGGCGCACCACCGGGTCGGTGCAGTGGCGGGCGAAGTTGTGGCTGAAGAAGATCGCCTCGGTCTCGATGCCGTTCATGGCGATGATGCGGCACCGGGTGTACGGGTCGGACTTGTCCGGGTCGATCGGCTCGACGTCCAGCTCGCGCCAGGTCCGCAACTGCCGGTCAAGGGGGATTCCGTGGTGTTCGAGGGGGTTGAACGTCATGGGGTCTCTCGGCCTTTCGCTCGCCTGCCGGGCGGCGACCGGGGGCGGGCGCCGCCGTGTGCTGTCGGCGGCTGCCCGGGCCGTCCGGGCATCAAACGGCAACACGGTGAGAAGAAGGAGCCGTGGTGTCGTCGGGGCACCGCGGGGTAGCCGCGCACCACGCCGAAAGCCCTTGCCGAGGAGAAGCCCATGGACACGCGCCAGGCCAAGACCGCCGCCGGAATCGCCGAAAAGCCCCGCCCGCCGCTGGAGGGCAGCCCGGCCCTCGACCTGATTCGCCGTCAGCATGCCGAGATCCGCGATCTGTTCGACGAAGTCGACCAGACCTCGGGCAGCGAGCGCCGGGAGGCGTTCGAACGGCTCGTCAGGCTCCTGGCGGTTCACGAGACCGCCGAGGAGGAAGTCGTCCATCCCCTCGCCCGCACCGCCACTTCCGGTGGCGCCGGGGCCGTCGCCCCCCGCCTCGCCGAGGAGCGCGAGGCCAAGGAACTCCTCGCGGACCTCGAACGCCGGGGTCCCGACGGCCCCGACTTCGATGCCGACCTGGACCGGCTGCGGCTGGCCGTGCTGCGCCACGCACGCAGCGAGGAGCGGTACGAGCTCCCGAAGATCCAGCGCGAGGCCCCGGCCGCGGCACTCGCCTCCGCCGCGCCGGCCCTGCGCGCCGCCGCGGCCATGGCACCCACCCACCCGCACCCGGGGACCGAAGGCGCCACGGCCAACGTCGTGGCCGGGCCGTTCCTCGCCATCGCCGACCGCGTTCGCGACGCCGTCCGCAAGTACCGCAAGTGACATCTCACCCGGCCGTCGGACGTCAGACCAGCACCGGCAGACGGGCGAAGTTGTTGGTGATGAACGACGGCTGTGGCGCGGGGGTCCGGTCCGGGTGGGCCAGGCGCAGCTTGGGAAAGCGCCCGAAGAGCGCGGGGAGGGCGACGGCGGCTTCGTGGCGGGCGAGGGGCGCGCCGAGGCAGTAGTGGACGCCGTGGCCGAAGGCGAGGTGTTCCTTGTCGGCGCGGTCGAGGTCGAAGCGGTCTGCCTCGGTGTGGCGCCCGGGGTCGCGGCCGTGGGCGCCGAAGCCGATCAGGACCAGGTCTTCGGGTTCCAGGACCACGCCGTCGCCCAGGTCGATGCGGTCGGTGACGTAGCGCAGCGGCAGGTGCATGATCGGCGGGTGCAGCCGCAGGGTCTCCTCGATGAGCTGGTCCCACATGCCCGGTTCGGATTGTGCGCGGGCCAAGTCCTCGGGTTGGGTGAGGAGTTGGTGGGCGGCGTGGTCGAGGAGAGAGACGGTGCTCTCCGAGCCCGCGCCGATCATCAAGATGAGGGTGGAGACGAGTTCGGCGTCGTTGAGCCGGTCGTGGCCGTCGCGTGCGGCGATGAGCATGCTGGTCATGTCGTCGCCCGGATGCCTGCGTTTCGTCGCGACGAGGGTGTGCATGGCGGCGTACAGGTCCGCACCGGTCCGCGCGGCCTGCTCGGGGGTGGCGGTCGTGTCGAGGACGCCGTCGATGATGCGCATGATCTCCGGCCCCTGGTCGTCGGGGACGCCGAACAGGCCGCAGATCACGCGGGTCGGTATCGGATAGCTGTAGGCGGCGCGCAGGTCGATCTCGGTGCCGGGCGGTACGGCGGCGATCTCGTCGAGCAGTTCCCCGACGATGCGGTCCAGCAGGGGCCGCATGGCGTCGATGCGGCGGGGCAGGAAAGCCGGAGCGATGAGGTTGCGCAGGCGCCGGTGGTCGTCGCCGTCGCTGGTGAACATGCTCTGGATGTCGGTCCACACGGTCAGCCACGGGTGGTCGCCCGGTTTGTGGGCGGGCCAACTCCGGCGCGCGTCCTTGGAGATGGCCGGGTGGACCAGGAGCCGGCGTACGACGTCGCCGCGGGTGACGGACCAGGCGACCAGGTCGCCGGGCAGGCGTACGCGGACCGCGGGCCCGGCGGCGCGCAGCCGGTCGGCCTCGGCATACAGGTCGCGGCCGGTGGTGTCGAGGGTGATCAGGTCCTGGCTCACGCGGTGCCTCCCATGGCGGGCGGGTCGTGTGGTGGTCGGGACGTCGGTGCCCCCGCGGTTCCCTGCCGGCACGGGCATGGGCAACGGGCATGCTGTGCAAGGCAGTTCATGCTTGGGGTCGGCGGTGGCCCGGTTTTGCCCGGGGTGCTGCGGACGGTGATGCTAGCGGCGGGACCGCCCGAGCCGGGGCCGCGAGGCGCCCGGGAGCGCACGGTGGACAGCGATCCACGCCGCCGCGCGGCATGGGACGCGACGTCAACTCATATGCCGGATTCACCGGTTGGCGGATGGGTCACGTTGGTGCGTCGGCGAACGGCCAAGGCGCGGCGCGCAGTGGTCGACTCGCGCTGCCTCGCCGGTATCGGGCAGCGGTACGCGACCGTGGCTTCCCCGCTGCCGGGGCGCGTCGCGCGGTGACCGGAGCGATGCGACTCGGTCGGGGCCCCGCAGTCAGTCGGCGGTGCCGGGGCCGGGGGAGGGCTGGGGGGCTCGGCCACGCGATCGGCGGGTGGCGACAGAGGCGGACTGGGCGACGCGGCGGCCGAGTTCGAGGATGTGGTCGATGCTCACCGGGTGGTCGGGGCCGGTGATGCTGAGGGACAGGAGCACGCGGCCGATGGGGTCGAAGATCGGCGCGGTGACGGTTTTGAAGACAACCTCCTCGGAGCCGGAGAGGCCGTCGAGCAGGAGCAGCATTTCGTCGGTCTTCTGGAGCACTTCGCGCAGGCGTGGTTCGGCGTCGCCGTCGGCGGGTTCGCTGCGCAGTGCGGCCATCGCCTCGATCATGGCGGGGGAGGCGATCGGCGGCATGGGCACGCTGAATCCGCGGGTGCGGACGTCGGCAAGGACTTTGCGGTAGTAGACGGCCAGTTCGAGCGGGAGCTCGGCGCGTTCGAGCCAGGCGGTGATCGCGTCGTCGTCGGCCCAGGCCATGAAGACCGAGCCGATGGGGGCGAGCAGCGGGGACCGGTCGCCCGGGTAGCCGATGGTCTGCGCGAGCGGTTCGGGCCCGCGGCGGGCGAGGAAGATGACGTCCCGGCCGGCGACGGCGGTGACTCCGACCTCGGCGGCGAGTTCGGCGGCGAGTTTTTCGGCTTCGTCGATGGCCGCCTCGATCGCCGGGTGCTGTTCGAGGGCGGCGTAGCCGGTCGCGGCGAGGGCCGGGCCCAGGACGTAGGTGCGGTGGACCGGGTCGCGGATGACGAACCCGCAGTCGCACAGCACCGCGAGCGTCGCGTGTGCGGACGCGATGTTCATGCCGAGGTGGCGGACCAGCTCGGTGATCGTGAAGCCGCGCGACGGATGTGCGGTCAGGAAGGACACGATGCTTGCGGCGCGGACGGACGCGGGCGCAGGACGGGCCATGGGCCACAACCTAACAAGTGATCGGCACCGGCCACTGAGCAGGTCCCCTGACATTGTCCGAATGTTCAATTCGATGGGAGATGTGACGGTCGTAGCCCGCTTCGGCGCCGGATCTGGCCCGGCCGCGCACTACGAACCGGGGCGGATCTGCGAGCGCCGAGGAATCGGCCTCCCGACGCGTTCCACCTCCCGGTGGGCCGCCCGGTGACCCACAAGATCTACCGCGCCGCCGCCTACCCGTCCCGGCTCGTGCTGCCGCTCACGACGCAGCCGTCCAGAACCATCCTTCATCGGATATCTGAAGAAGGTTCGCCGATCTCGACCGGTCACGGGAGGTACCACTGCTGGGCGGTGTCTCCCGGTGTGCAGCGGGCGAAGGTCAGTTGACGGCCGGGGCCGTTGTCGGTCAGGCACTGCTGCCCGGCCATGTGGGTGATCAGTGCCGCGCCCGGAGTGGGCGCGGCACTGATCGTCAGCATTCCCGCGGCGTAGGCGGCGTTGCCGAGTGACACGCCGCTGGGGGACGTCCCCGGCGTGACGGCCAGGCCGTCGGCGCCGCAAGACCGGATGGTCTGCCAGAGGACGGTCGGCACCACGACCCAGCCGTATTCCGTGCGTCCGCCCGTGACCAGTCTGCTGCCGACGCCGGGACTCGCGGTGTCGATGCCGATCTTCATGCCGCTGCCGAGGTTGGTGATCGCTCCCCAGCCCGCGCCGCCGCACCCGGCGGGCACCACGGGCGGCGGCGGAGCGGCGGCGGGCTTGGCGGCGGGAGGCGCGGGGTCGGCGGGAGCGGCGGGCTTGGGGGCGGGGGGCGTCGAAGGCTTCGCACCGCGGCCTCCGGATGCGTCGCCCCCCGGCGTGCCGTTGCCGGTGCGCCCGGAGGTGGTGTGCGCCGCAGGCTTGACGGGCGGTGGTGCGGGCGGCGGCGGGAGGGAACTCGCCGTCTGGGCAGGAGTGTTCGGGTCGGGTAGCGGGGCTGTGAGCGGCGTGGCCGAGCCGTCGGGCGCAGGGGGCGACGAGGTGCTGCCCCTCTCGGGCACGGCGGCGAACGTCGGCGTCGCCTCGGGTGTCGCGAACCCCGGCAGCACCGGCGCGTACGCGACCGCCGGTGTTTCCTGCCGGGCTTCGGAGCCGGCACCGGTGGGTGAGTGCAGGACGAGCAGGGTCGTGGTCACGGCGACCGCCGCACCGGCGGCGGCTGCCGGCAGCGCGACGGCGGCGGTGCGGCGCCGTCGTCCGCGCCGCCCGTCCGCCGGCCGGCGCGCGACCGGTGTGTGCCTGCGCGGCGTGGGGTCGGACGGCTCGACGTCGCGGTGTACGAGCGACGCGTCCCGATGTTCCGCGTGCAGCGCTTCCAGAGTCCGCGCCACGACGTCGGGTATCTGTTCGTACGACATCGAGACGGGTACGGCCGTTCGCAGGGCCGGCGGCCTGCCGTCCACGAAGCGGGCCAAGAGGTAAGGGGTGCGCCCACCGCCGTCGGCCCCCTCGCGGCGGACGCCGACCATCTCAGGGCGATCAAAGGTCGCGACGAGTTCCGCCTCTGCACGCAACCGCGCCGGGTCGTCCGCGGTGCTCTCACCGCGCATCGGATGCAGGATCTTGATCACGACCCACCGCCCGAGCACGGAGTCGTGGGCCCACCACACCTCGGCCGCGCTTGCGTCGACCAGTTGTTCGGCCAAGGTGTACCGGCCGCTGAAAACCGTCCCTGGTGTCCACATACCGCGCTCCCCGTAAAGCCTTGACGAGTCACCGGTAGCGGCATGCCCGCAGCGTCCGGTCCACGCCTGCCGGTGACAGGAACACCCGGGCCCGGCCTGCCCGCCACAAAGTGCGCGAAGCAGGCCGGCCCCGGGGCCTTTTCCTTCGGCCAACGCACCGCCCGCGAACGGTGGTTCGCCCGCCCCGGCCGTGGCGGCGGCCAGGCGTCACGGACACCTCGACGCGGCCCCGTGACGGTCGTTCGGTTGGTTGTCACCGCCCGCCGCCGGCCCCCCAGGGGCCGGTCCGCGGACGGTCGGGTCACACGCGTGTGGACGAACTCTGAGGCGTCTTGGAGAAGTTGCCCTTGACGCCTCCGCCCCGGTCGCCGGAGTCCGCCCCGGGGGCGCCGGCGGATCCGTTGCCGCCGCTGGGGCCGTTGCCCCCTCCGGTGGAGTTGCCGCCGCCGGACCCGCCGGTGCCGCTCCCGGTCGAACCGCCCCCGGTCGAACCGCCCCCGGATGAGCCGTGGCCGTCGCCCCCGCGCCGGCTGCCCCCGGAATCACCGTGGCTGTCGTAACCGGGCTTGTTGTCACTCTTGCGGTCTTCCTTCTTCTCCTCTTTCTTCGCATCCCTCTTCTCTTGCATCTGCTCCTGCACGCGCTGCTGGGCGGTCCCCACCTGCCCGGGGCCGGGCTTGTCGTCTCCGTGCTTGTCGGCCTTCGGTTTGTCGGTCTTCGGTTTGTCGGCCTTCGGCTCGGCGGGCTTGGGGCCGGTCTGCGGCTGAACGGGCGGCTGGGCCTGCGCCGCCGGGGCCTTGTCGCGGTCCGCGAGCATGTAGATCCGCGATTGGTCGTGCCACATCCCGTTTTCGTCCCTGGTGATGCGGTTGGCCGCGTCGGTGGTCTGGGCGCCGCCGGTGTACGGCGCGACGGGAATGCCGGGCCCCTGGGACTCGTCGCCGGCACCCGGAGGGGGCGCCAGGCCCGGGGGAGTGATGCCGGGATTGGCCCGGTAGAACTCCTGCATGGCCCTCATGTAATTCGCCATCTCGGCAAAGAAGGCCGCGGAGTTGATGAATTCCGTGCCGTCCTTCCACAAACGGGTGAAATCGTACTGCTGGCGTTCGAGCCAGCTCATGCGCTGCCATTCCTCGTATTGCACCAGATAGCGGTCGACGAATTCAGGGTCCTGCTGAGCCCTGCGGACCACCCAGTTCAGGACGTCCGACGTCAAATGGGCCTGGAGGACCTCCAGCCCGAACATCGCCGCCTCGGCTGCCGCGTTGACCTTGACCGATCGGTAGACCCCGCCGTTGTGTGTGTCCGGCACGCTGCCCGGCGTGAACTTCGGCGCCTCGGGTGTGGCCGGAGGCGGCCCCTTCGGCTTCTCCGCGGGTTTGCCGGTCTCGTCCCACGCCGGTGCCGGTTCCGGCTTGGTCGCGGGTGGGGTTTTTCCGGTCTCCTGTTGTGCGCGGGCCGGCTTCGGCTCGGCGCCGGGGGCGGGCTTGGTCGCGGGGTCGCCTGCGGGCGCGCGCTCCGGGGCGCCCGCAACCGGCTTGCCGTCGCCTGCGGGCGGCCGTCCCGGCTCCGAGCGGGTGGTTCCGTCAGCGTGCCCGGACGGGTCGGGTGCGCCGCCGCGACCGGCTCCGGATCCGCCGTCGGCCTGCCCGCCGGAAGGTCTGCCCGTCTCCGGTGCCGTTCCGCGCGACGGGTCGGCCGCGCCGCCCGAGGGGCCGGGTGTGACCGGCTTGGGCTTGTCCGGGCCGGTACCCGCCGGGTCGCCGCCCGTTCCGGGGCCGCGGGGGCCTTGGTTCCGGCCCTCGGGCAACTCTCCGCTGTATTTGGCCTGCTGCCAGTCCACGAAGTTCGTGCTCTGCAACTTCTCCGCGGAGACGTTCGGATCCGTGGCGAGAACCGCCTTGTAGAGCTCGTACTCGATCGCGTCGGTCAGCGTCCCGTTGCGCTCCGCGGCCTGGTAAGCAGTACGCGCGGCGTCCACGCGTGCGTTGAGTATCGGGTCGGTCTGCGGGCTGCGGAACGGGCTGCCGTCCACCTCGCGTCGCCAGGCGGTGAGATCCCGGGCGAATTCGTTGATCTCAAGGTGCCGGTGGTTTTCGGGGACCGCCTGGTAGGACGCCTCCATCGTGACGTATCTCTGCAACGTCTCCGGTGAGACCGTCCCGGTCCGGCTCTCGGCAACGTAGTCGGCTATGGCGGCGCTGCGTCCTTCGAGGATCTCGCGGATCGCGTCGGTCCTGGCCGTTTCGCCCGCGGCTCCGCGCTCGCCCAGAAACGAGGTGACTCCGTAGGCGACGTCTTTGGCCAGGACCGCCCAGCTGCTGGGAGTACCGCTGGGCATGACACCGAACTGGGCTTCGAGAATGACGCGTTGGTTGAGCCAGGCCACGAACTTTTTCGACCAATGCAATTGGGCGTCGGGCGGAACCATATCCGGTGTCACGGGCACGTTTCGCTGAAGCCAGTCGTTGATCGCCCAGCCCCTGCCGGGCCCGCCGCTCCTGTCGGGTTCCGGTGCCCGGTTCGATTCGTCGGCGTGGGCGTCGGCAGCGGTCGCCGCCTGCAACACCTGGACGCCGGACACGGCCAGGACGAGCCCGGCGGCGGTACGGGCGCCCTTCGCGGGTAGGCGCTTTGCGGGTTTTCCGGATGCCATGCTCGGTGTCCTTGTCTCAGCGATGTCGGGACCACCCGGTCGTACTGCCGTGGATCCGGGCTCGCCGGTAAATGCCGCACGGGCCGGCAAAAGCACTCTTTGTTCCGGCAAAACGATCAACGGGGGGCCGGGTGGGCACGTGCAGGGCGTTCTTCGAGACAGCCTGAGGTACGCAGGAAAACTACCGACCATGAACTCGGCCGTCGATTGGACTTGAGCAATATCTGAGGTTGGGATTCACGGAATCGGAATTCCAAATTCCGGATTCGTCGAAACCGTTCCGCGAGCCGACCGGAATTGTCGCCCGCCGGGTCTCATTCCACGGGCGGAACGTGCGACTTCGTCCGGGAGGGCCTGCCCTACCTGTGGCGCGACAAGTGGTGGCGGAACGCGACAGCCGCCGACGGGGACGCCACCGACCCACACTGTCAGGGGAGTTGGCTTGGAGACAAGACCGTGCGGCTCCGTCTGGCCCGATGGAAGCGTGTCAGGCGGATCGGCCATGATTGGCATCCATGAACGACGCCGTCCCCGCCCCGGGGCTCTCCCTGGACCATACGTTCCAGGTCGACCTGCGCGGCCTGGTCGACCTGTTGTCGCACCACCTGTACTCCAGTCCCCGGGTGTACCTGCGCGAGTTGCTCCAGAACGGCGTCGACGCCGTCACCGCGCGGCGCGCGCACTACCCTGACGCGCCCGCGGAGATACACGTCACCGCCGCCCAGGGTGCCCTGGAGGTCGCGGACACGGGCATCGGCCTGTCCGAGGCCGACGTCCACCGCTTCCTCGCGACCATCGGACGCAGCTCCAAGCGCGGCGAGTTGGAGGCGGCCCGCCGCGATTACCTCGGGCAGTTCGGCATCGGCCTGCTCGCCTGCTTCGTCGTCGCGGACGAAATCACCGTCGTGACACGCTCGGCCGCCGACCCCGGCGCGGCTCCGGTCGAATGGCGCGCCGGCTCCGACGGCCGCTACACCGTGCGCACCCTGCCCGACGACGCGCGGCCGGCTCCCGGCACCACGGTCCGGCTGACGCCCCGGCGCGGCTGCGAGGAGTGGTTCTCCCCTGCACGGGTCATCGAACTCGCCCGCGACTTCGGGGCGTTGCTGCCGTACGACATCACGGTTGCCGACGGGAGCGGGAACGTCCACCGGGTCACCGACACGCCCGCGGTGTGGGAACGCACCTACCCCGACCCGTCCGCACGCCGTGTCGCGCTGGCCCGCTACTGCGAGGACACCCTCGGCTTCGCGCCGCTCGACGTCGTCGACTTGGACGTCCCCCTCGCCGGGGTGCGCGGCGCCGCGTTCGTGCTGCCGTCCGCGGTCAGCCCGGCAATGCGCGGCAAGCACCGCGTGCACCTCAAAGGCATGTTGCTCACCGAGTCAGCGGACGCGCTGCTGCCGGATTGGGCGTTCTTCGTGCGCTGCGCCGTCGACACCGACGCGCTGCGGCCCACCGCGTCGCGCGAAGGACTGTACGACGACGAGGCGTTGGCCGCCGTCCGCGACGCGATCGGCGCCACGCTGCGCGACTGGCTGACCGGGCTGGCGGCCGGCGACCCCGAACGCCTCGGCAGGTTCCTCGCCGTGCACCACCTCGGCGTCAAGGCGATGGCCCGGCACGACGACGAGTTGTTCGAAGTCATGCTGCCGTGGCTGCCCTTCGAGACCACCGACGGCCGAGTCAACCTCGACGAGTTCACCCGCCGCCACCCGGTGGTCCATGTCACCGACACCGTCGAGGAGTTCCGGCAGATCGCACCGATCGCGGGCGCGGCCGGGCTGGGCGTCGTCAACGGCGGCTACACCTACGACGCGGACCTCGTGCGCCGCCTGCCCGACCTGCGGCCCGGCACAGTGGTCGACGGACTCGACCCCGACACCGTCACCGCCCACCTGGACCCGGTGGACCCGTCCGTCGAGTTGGCCGCCGGAGCTTTCCTGACCCTGGCCCGAGGCGTCCTGGACCCGCTGTCCTGCGAGGCGTCGCTGCGCGCGTTCCACCCGGTCTCGGTGCCGGCGCTGCTCCTCGACGGCCGTGACGAGCAGGGCGAACGCAAGCGCGCCCAATCCGAGGCGGACGCCGCGGCGGCGGGCGACACGCTGTGGGCCGGCATCCTCGGCGCACTGCGCGGCGACGCGCCACGGGCGCGGCTCGTGCTCAACCACCTCAACCCGCTGGTACGCCGAATCATCGCGGTCGGCGACGCGGACCTGGTCCGCACGACCGTCGAAGGCCTCTACGGTCAAGCCCTGTTGCTCAGCCGCCGACCGCTGACCACCGCCGAAAGTGCCTTGCTGAACCGCTCGTTCCTGGGACTGCTGGAACGCGCCGTGCACGACAACGCCGCCGACACGAAGTGACGAGGGAATCACGCATGACCGAACCGCACGGCATAGAAGACCTCGTCGTCGACGCGGACTCCTACGCGCGCGCCCGCGCCGCGGTGCGCGGGGAGCCGTACGGAACCGCCCGCAGCGCTCACGCCGAAGCGCTCTTGGCAGCCGCCGAGCGCATCGGCGGCACCCCGATGATCGCGGACGCGCTGGTGCAGACCATCGTCTCCTACAACTACGGCGGCGAGTCGCACAAGAGCACGGTCTCCATGGCCCGGCTCCTGCGCATGTTCGACGAACAGCCGGGCGAGTTCGATGAGGAGCTGACGTACCAGGTCTTCTGGCACCTCAAGTGGGTCACGTCGTCGCTGCTCGCCGTGCCGGAGGTGCCGTTGCGCACCATCCGGGCGTTCCTGGACGACATGGAGCGCCGCTTCCGGACCGCGGGCCACAGCCTGCGGCCGGTGCACAAATGCCGCTTCTACCTGTACGACCACACCGGTGAAAAAGACTCCGCGGAACGCGAGTTCGCGGCCTGGCTGGCCGCCGGGCGGGACGAGTTGACCGACTGCGACGCGTGCGAACGCCGTGAACAGGGCCGCTGGTACGCCGAACACCACAAGGACGCCGACGCGCTGGAAGTGTTCGAGCCGACGCTCTCCGGCATGCGCACGTGTTCCGAGGAGCCCCAACTCACCATCGCCGACTCGATGTTGCCGCTCGTCCGGCTCGGTCGGCTCGACGAGGCCCGCGCGAACCACCTGCGCGGCTACCGCCTGGTGCGCGGCAAGGTCAGCACGTGCGCGAGCGTCGCGCAGCACATCGAGTTCTGCGCGCTCACCGGCAACGAGGGACGCGGCGTCGAAATCCTTGCGGAGCACCGCGCGTGGCTGGCCTCCCCGGTGGACAGCGCGGAGACGCAGATGATGTTCCACGGAGGGGCCGCCGTGCTGCTGCGCAGGTTGGTCGCGCTCGGACACGGCGGCACCACGGTGGCCGACGTCCCGGGCACCGACGGCACGGCGGCGGGGCTGCTCGCCCTGGTCGAGCGTGAGGCCTTCGCGCTGGCGGCCCGCTTCGACGCCCGCAACGGTTCGGATTTCGTCAGCACGCAACTGCGGGCCAGGCTCGCGCAGGAGCCGCTGCTGGACGCGTTGCCGCTCGGCGTACGCTCGACCCTCGTCGCCGCTCCGCGTCCGGCAACCCCCGCACCCACTACCACGGTTGCCGCCGACATCGACGAACTCCTTGAGCGCGCACGCACGTTGTGGCCCGCAGGGCATCCGGACGCGGAAGCCGCCTGGGAGCGCTACGCCGAGGCCGCCGAGGCGCAGGGTGTCACCCTCACCGATGAGGTCGCCGCCGAACTGGCCCGGTGCCGGGCGAGCGCGCTGCTGAGCGGCGGCCGGTTTGCCGAGGGCGTCGAGTTGTTCCGGCAGGCCGTCGAACTCTTCGACAGGGTCGGCCGGTTGGGCGCCGCGCACGCGGCGCGGGCGCACAGCCTGATCGCGGTCGCGCACCCCGAGGCTCCGTCGGACCTGGCTGTTCCGTGGGCGTCCGACCTCGACACGCTGACCGCCGAAACCGCGGATTACGTGACGCAGGGCAGCGCGTTGCCGATCGAATACGGTGCGGTGCTGGGTGCGCGGTTGATCCTCGCCCGCGTCGCGTTGTTCCGCGCGGAGGACGAAGCGGCCAGGGCCGCCGCCCGCGCACGGACCGCCGAGGAAGCGGACCGCCTCGCCGCGGCGGCCGCGGAGCACGACTGGCCGCACCGCCTGGCGCAGGTCGCCGAGGTGCGGGCCCAACTGGCGATGACCGCCGGGGAGCCCGCCGAAGCCGAGCTGCGGACCGCCGTCGCCGAGTGCCTCCGCGCACAACGCCCCTGGCAGGCCGTCGAACTGGGCCTGATGCTGGGGGAGTACCTGCTGCACAGCGGTGACCCGGCGGGCGCGGAGTCCGTGCTCACCGAACTCCTCGACGCGGCCCGGGGCCCTGTCGACGACCCGGCGCACTATGGCAACCTGCTGGTCACGCTGACCAACGCCGCCGCCGCGAACGGACGCCTCGACCCCGCCATCGAGTACGCCCTCCGGGCCGCACACGAATTCGACCGGCTCGGCGACCGGCACGGCGCGGCGCACTGCCGCCTGGGCCTCGCATCGCTGTTGCGCGACCGCGGCCGTCCGTCCGACGCCGCCGCGGTGCTGGAGGAGTCCGTGGCGGAGATCGAGGAACTCATGGGCCCGGAAGCCGGCCTGCATGCCCGGTATGTCCTCGGCTCGTCGCTGCTCGCATCCGGGCAGGCCGCCGACGCGGCGGAAGTCCTGGTCGCCGCGGCGGCCCAGGCCGCGGAGGGCGACAACGCCGATTCCCAGGCCCTGCTGGCGGCCGAGGCGGCCCATGCACTCAGCGCCTCGCGCCGGTACCGGGCGGCGGAAGAGGCCTTCACCGAAGCGATCCGGCTCGCGGCGGCACTCGACCGCCCCGGCGCGGTGGTCCGCCTGACCCGGGCCGCGGCATGGAACCTCCTGGAGGTCAGGCACACCATCGCCGCCACCGAGGGCGCGGCCGAAGCCGACGCTGCGGTGCAGGCCGCGCTGGCCATGTTCTCCGATGCCACGGCGGCGCTGGAGTCCGCCTCGGACGGCCCCGACCTGAACCTCGCCCACGAGCGGGCGGTCACCGAACTGCAGTGGGCCCAGGCCCTGTGGACCGCCGAACGCACAGGCGACGCCCTCGATCGCGCCGACCGTGCCGCGACCCGCCTGGAGGCGGGCCTCCCGGACTTGCAGGAGACGTACGCCCACCTGGTCGGCCTCGCCGCCCAGATCGACCAGTACGCGCACGGCAAGCCCGAGGAGGCCGCCGCCCGCCTGGCAGCGGCCACGTCGTCGGCCCGCGAACGCGACGCCGCCGAGGCCGTGGCCATCCTGGACGAGATCCGTGAGTCCATGGGCTGAGCCGAAGCGGAACGGCGCTCTTCTCGGCGGGCGGGTTCGTTCGTAGGACGAGTGGCCATGGCGGGGACCGATGGCGACATGGGGCTCGGGCAGTTCGCGACGCTGTTGTTCGCCGTGGTCCTGTTGGGCTCGGTTCCGGCACTCGCCTGCGCTGTCGGCCCTGATCTGCGCTGCGCACCCCACCCGGTGATGCGTTACGGCGGGGAAGTCGCCTGGCCGGCTTCCGGTGGCCGGGAGCGTGGCCAGGCGTCATGACGGTGCGGCGAGAGCTGCCGGGTCAGGCGAGGCTGCCGGGGCGGATCCTGGTGTCGTCGACGGCGTAGGTCAGGCGGTCGTGGACCCGGACGACGCCGTCGACGCCGCGGGCCAGGCCGGTCAGGACGCGGGCCAGGGTCTTGTTCTCCAACTCGCCCGCGAGGGTCACCACTNTTTCGTCCCCCCCCCCCCCCCCCCCCCCGCCGCGGGCCAGGCCGGTCAGGACGCGGGCCAGGGTCTTGTTCTCCAACTCGCCCGCGAGGGTCACCACTCCGTCGACCACTCGCACGTCGATGCTCGTCGGGTCGACCCACAGATCGTGGCACAGCACGTCGTTGCGGATCTCGTCGCGGATGTGCTCGTCGGGGCGGAGGAAGACGCGCAACAGGTCGCATCGGCTGACGATGCCGCGCAGTTGGCCGGTCTGGTCGACGACGGGCAGCCGTTTGACGTTGTGCCGCTCCATGTGACGGGCGGCTTCGCCGGCGGTCGCCTTCGGGCTGATGACGACGGCGGGCGCGGTCATGAGAGCGCCTGCCGTCTCGGCCTCGGCCTTGCGGCGAGCTTCGCGGGCCGCCCGGTGGCCGTGGGTGCCGCGGGGGTATGTACGGCCCTCGTTGTCGGCCTCCTTGCGCAGCAGGTCGGCCTCCGAGACCACGCCCACGACGGATTTGTCGCCGTCGAGAACCGGGGCGGCGCTGATGCGGTGCTCACGCAGCACACGCACGATCTCCTTGAACGGGGTCCGAGTGTCGACGGTGACGACGTCGGCGGTCATCAGGGATTCGACGCGCTGCTGTTTCATGGAAGCCTCCTCGGGGCTCCGCCGGGGCGGGCGGTGGTCGCGGAGCCGTCGTCAACGCCGTTGTCGGGAACGTGTGACGAGTCTGCGCGGCAACAACCCGGCGGAACAGGGCCGTTCGGCCCCCGCCGCGGTGACGTCCGGTCTGCGGAGGGCCGCCGTGCGGCGACCGCGACCCGGGGCATCCCAGGGGCGGCCGACGGCGATACGCGGCCGCCACGCGAGCCGAGTGGCCCACGGCCGTGACCCGAGCCCTCGGGATCCGCCGCCCTCCACCGAAGACGGGGAATGGCGGTTCGGCGTGGGACAGCTGAGGACCCGGGCCGCCGTTCGCTCTCCGCGTCGGCGTCGCCGGACCTCGTCACCGCGATCCCGGCCGTCAGCCGCAGCGCGGAACCCGGTCCCGACCGGCGAGACGCAGGTTGTCGGCCGCCGGTGGTTCCCGGCGTGCCCGCATGCGCGTCGGCGCGCCGGCCGCGCTAAGCGACCGGCGCCGTCACGGACACGTCCGTTCCGTCGCCCGCGGGCTGCTGCCGGTGCGGGATCAGGCGGCGGTCCGGATGAATTGTACTTTTTGTGTGTTTATTCACCCGAAGCGGCTAGTGTCGATTGTGGGAACCGGTCCACGGCAGATCGCACGCGGCGGGATGTCGCCAAGGACACCTCGCCGGGACCGGTGCTTTCGGACGGGCGGACGCATGACCGACCAAAACCCTTCAAAGGACCGGGCGGAGCGACAAGGTCGCCGCCGCACGGTTTCCGGGACGGAGCATCGGGCGGAGACCCGACGGCGGCTGGCGGCCAAGGACGTCGTCGGTCTGGCTCGGGCGTATATCGACGACTTGCTCGACCGTCCCGTGGAGGGCATCTCCGGGCTTCGGCGCTCGGAGGACGGGTGGGAGGTCAGGGTCGACGTCGTCGAGATGGAGCGTGTGCCCGACACGACAAGTCTGCTGGCCACGTACGAGCTGAACCTCGACAGCAGCGGTGAACTCGCGGGGTGGCGGCGCGTCGCGCGCTACAGACGCAGCGACACCGGCAGTTGATCACGCCGGTCAACCAGTCGGCCGGGACGGCGGCGTGCGGCGCCGTCGCCAGGCCTACCGACAGGGAGGCGGGAATTCCATGGGGTCGCCCAACCAGCCGGCGGTCCGCGGCCAGGACGGGTCACGCTCGGGCAACCTGTACGACGTTCTGGACCTGATCCTGGACCGCGGCATCGTCATCGACGTGTACGTCCGCGTCTCGCTCCTCGGCCTGGAGCTCTTGCAGATCGACGCGCGGATCGTGGTGGCGAGCGTCGACACGTACCTGCGGTTCGCCGAGGCGACGAACCGCCTCGACCTCGAACACACCGGCCGCCGGTCCACGCTGCCCGGACTGATCAACGAGGTCACCGAAGGCGGCAGCCGCGGCAAGGCCGAAGGGGCCGTCGGGGGCGCGGTCGACGCCGTCGCGGGCAAGGTCCGACGCGCCGTGGGCGCGGGCGACGACGAGGACGAAGAGGAGGAGCAGTCGGCCGTGCGGCCGCGCGAGCGTGAGAGAAAGCGCGAACCGGTTCGGTCCAGTCGCCGTCGCCACGCGGTCGAGGAGGAGTGATGGCCACCTACGTGTACGCCGTCGTCACGGCCGACCATCCGCTGCCCACCTCCGCACTCGGCGTCGGCGCCCCGGCGGAGGGGCCGCGCAAAGTCGCGGGCCCCGAAGGGCTGGCCGCCGTGGTGGGCCCGGCGCCCGAGGACCTGCGCGCCCGCCGCCGCGACGTCGCCGCGCACCATGAACTCCTCCGCGAACTCGCCGACCACGGGCCGGCCCTGCCGCTGCAATTCGGCGTGGTCGTACCGGATGACTCGGCAGTCGAGAAGCACCTGGCCGAACATGCGTCGCTGTATGCGGACGCGCTTGCGCGCACGGCCGGCAACACGGAGATCAACGTCAAGGCGGCCCTCGACCTGGACGCGGTGCTCGCCGACATCGTCGCCGCTGACCCGAACCTGCTCGCGCAGCGCGAGCGCACGCGCACCCTGGGCGGCTACGACGAACAGGTCCGGCTGGGGGAGATGGTGGCGCACGCCGTGTCCCGCTACGAAGCCGAGATCTCGGCGCGGATCGCCGAGGTGCTGAGGCCCTATGCGGTCGACGTGAGCGAAGGGCCGAAGGTGCAGGACCACGCCGCGAATCTGTCGTTCCTGGTGCCGAGAGGCGGCGTGGAGGCCTTCCAGGCGGCGGTCGACGGATTGCAGGGCGACATCGGCCCCGGCATCGAGCTGCGGTCCACGGGACCGCTGCCCACATACAGCTTTGTCCCGGAGCCCGTCGGCGGCTGACCGAGCCGCAGGCCGTCGGCCGCACAGGACGCGAGGAGGAACACGGATGGGACTGCTCTCGGGACTCGTCGGCCTGCCGCTCGCCCCGGTCCGCGGCGTCGTGTGGGTCGCGCGGCGCGTCGAGGACGCCGCCGAGCAGGAGATGTACGACCCGGCGGTCATACGCGCCGAACTCGCGGCCCTGCTCAAGGACTTGGAAGACGGAGTGATCGACGAGGCGACGTACGACGAACGCGAGGAAGAGCTGTTGGACCGCTGGGAGCACAACGCCGCAGACCGCGCACCGACCGACGGGAGCACCTGGACCGCGTCGGAGCTCCCGTAGCCGCCCGACCCACGGCCTCCCGGCCTCTGAAGGGACAGGACACCGCGCATGACTCAGGGAGAGTTCCGCCGCAATCCCCCCGCCGAATCCGCAGGTGGCGGGTGGCCGGCGGATTCTCTTGCCCGCCGCACACCACAGGCGCCCGGCGGCCCGGCCAACCTCGCCGACATCCTTGAGCGGGTGCTCGACAAGGGCATCGTGATCGCCGGGGACATCAAGATCAATCTCGTCGACGTCGAACTGCTGACGATCAAGCTGCGCCTGCTCGTCGCATCCGTCGACCGCGCGCGGGAGATGGGCATCGACTGGTGGGAGCGCGACCCGTCCCTGTCCTCGAAGGCCGCCGACCGGGAACTCGCCGACGAGAACGAGAAGCTGCGCCGGCGTCTGGCCCAGCGCGGCGACGTCTCACCCGCCGCCATCGAGTCGGCGGACCCTGCGCTCGTCGAGGAGAACCGCCGGTTGCGCGAAATGCTCGACGCGCAGGCCCCGCCCGACCGCGACGCCGACGAGCCGGGGGAGGACCGATGAGCAGCCTGCCCGACGACCGCCCCACCGCGAGCTACGTCTACGCGGTGTGCCGCCCCTTCGACACTGCGACGTTGGACGCCGTCGCCGGCATCGGCGGCGGCCCGGTCCACACCGTCGCCGCCGACGGACTCGACGACCTGGTGGCCGTCGTGGAGACCGTGCCCGTCGAGACATTCGGCGAGGAAGCCCTCCAGCAGCGTTTGACCGACCCACCCGAACTCGAACGGATCGCCCGCGCCCACAACGACGTGGTGCAGACCGTCGGTGCGTCGGCTGCCACCGCTCCGCTGCGCCTGGCCACGATGTACCACGACGACGACGGAGTGCGGAACGTCCTGCGCACGGAGGCGGACCGGCTGCGCAGCACGTTGGAAGAGGTCGCCGGCCACACCGAGTGGAGCGTCAAGGTCTACGGGACCGTGTCGGCCGAAGCGGCCTCCCGCGCACCGCGGCGGGCCGGGGCGACAGGCAGCGGGGCGGGACGCGCCTACCTCGACCGCCGCCGGAACGAGCGTGCGGCCGCCGAGCGTGCCCGCGCGGAACTGCTGCGGACCGTCTCGGAACTCGACGCCGCGCTGCGCACGGTCGCCGACCAGGTACGCCACCTCCCCCTGCGGCCGCCGAGTGCGGACGCGGGGTCGAAGCCGGGCGAGGCCAACATGCTGAACGCAGCGTGCCTGGTCGCCGACGAGCGCGTGGACGCATTCGGTGCCGAACTGACCCGCTGGACACTCCCCGGGCTGCGCGTCGAAGTCGGAGGCCCGTGGGTGCCGTACTCGTTCACCGGGCCGGACCGGCGGGAAACCGACCAGCCGGAAACGGGCGGGTCGGACCCCGGACAGCCGTCGGCGACCACCGCCGGATCCGAGGCGCCTGGCACTGCGGGTTTTGGTGGTGCCCCCGAGCCCGGTCGGCTCGGCGAGCCAAGCAGGGAGGCCGCGCCGTGAGTGTCCCCGCCCCGCAGTTCCCACCGCCGCTGCCCCAGGCGGAAACCTCCCTTGTCGACCTGCTCGACCGGGTGCTCGCCGGAGGCGTGGTCCTGCACGGCGAGTTGGTCCTGTCGATCGCCGACGTCCCGCTGGTCCGCATCGACCTGCGGGCGCTGATCGCCCCCGCCACGGTCGGCGGGACGGCGGACCCGCTTCCGCTGCTCGTGCCCACGGAGGCCGGGCCGCCGGCGGTCGGGGGTGGGCGGCCATGACCGCAGGAACCCCGCGAGGCCGCCCCTCGGGTCGGCCGAGCGACGACCCGTTCGACGACTGGTGGCCCGCTCCCGAGGCCCCGGACCGGGGCCGGGCGAGGGACAAGTCCGGCAGCCGCACTCGGAGGTCGCTGGACGCGGACCCCGACAGCGTCGAACGCGACCTCGTACGCCTGGTCCTCACCGTCGTCGAACTGCTCCGCCAACTGATGGAGCGTCAGGCCCTGCGCCGCGTCGACGCCGGAGACCTGACCGAGGACCAGGAGGAGCGCATCGGCCTGACCCTGATGCTCCTTGAGGACCGCATGGAGACCCTGCGCCGACGGTTCGACCTGACGCCCGCCGACCTCAATCTCGACCTCGGCCCCTTGGGACCGCTGCTCCCGCGTGACTACGCGTCGAACGACGACGCCCCCGAGGGTCCGACCGCACAGGGACGCCGAGACGAAGCCCGCCACCCGCGGGGGTGACGGCGGCGAACAGCTCGGCTACGCCCGGCCTGTGCGGTCCAGCCGCGCCACGACGTCGCGTCGCAGCAGACCGGTGAAGCCCGCTGCCTCGATGCGACGGGCCAGTTGCGACGGCTCGGTGCCGAGTGCTCGCGCCGTCGAGAGCAGGTCCCAGTCGTGCGCGTGCAGGCGCGAGAGCAGATATCCGCGCTTGATTTGCGGTGGGGAGAGCCGGAACGTCTTGCAGTACGCGAGGCGGCCGTCGGCCGCCGTGATCAGCTCGCCGATGTGGTTTTCCTCGTTGAGGCGGAACGGCGGAAGCATCCGCGACAGGGTGAACTCGCCGAGTCGGTAGACGCGTTCGTACGCGTACGCCTCCTCGTCGAGAAGCCCGGCGGCCATCGCGCCGTCGTGGAACCGCGCCCAGTCCTGCGACTGCCGCACCGCCTCGCGCCGCAGGTCCGCGAACGACGAGACACGGTCGGCGTCGATCGCCGCGGTGAAGTCCGGCACCTCGGCGACGTAGGTCGTGTAATGGAACAGGACTTCGCCGTACATGTCCTCCAGCAGCGTCGTGTGCAGCGCGCGGTAGTCGGCGGGATGCGGCACCACGAACACGCTTGCGAGCGCGTCCGCGACGTAGAGCGCCACACCGCACTGACCCGGATGGATCTCGAACGCCCGCAGCGCGTCCGCGAGTCCGCGCACCCGTGCACCGCAGTAGGCCTCCTCCACGCGCGGTGACAGACCGTGCCGGACCGCTGCGTCCGTCCACTCCTCCCACGCCGTCTCGGGGCCGCCGAAGTGCAGCGCGAGATAGCCGTCCATCGCGAGGTGCATGGGCAGGAACCGCAACCTCTCCGGGGCGGTCCGACGTGCCAGGCGACGGATCGCGCGTGCCGGGGCGCGCAGCTTCGCCCGGCGCGGTGTCGCGGGCTTCTCCTGAAGGTGGGTGCCGAACGCCGCGGACGGCTCCGCGGCCCCGCCCCACGAGGCGACGAAAGCGTGGGGGATGTAGGAGCTGTAGACGGTGCCGTCGCCCACGTCGACGATCGACGGGTCGCCGACTGCGTGGACCCGCTTGTCCAGGCGCAGGCCGGCGATCGGTTCGTCACGCACCAGCGGCACGAGCCGGATCGCGCCCCACACCTGCGCCGGCCGGACGGACAGTCCCGTCAGTGCGAATCCGCGCCCGCTCACCGCGCTGCCCCTCCAGCCAGAAAACGTTCTTGACGGGCCATCAGGTAGCGGTCCAGTTGCTCGAAGCCCGCGCGTCCCTCGGCGAACCGGGCCAGCTCGACAAGCGTCGGTATGTCTTCCGCGTCCCGGACACCGACCGTCGGCACGCCCGCCCCGATCCCCTTTACACCGAAGTCGTCTGCGTCGTACACGGGATTGAGGTGGACGACGGAGGTCGCACCGGCCGGATCCAGCCGCGCGCGCCACACCCGCAGCACTTCGGCGGCGAGCCCGGGCGGCGCGTTGTCCCAGCCGTCGGAGACCACGATCAGCCGATCGGGCCGCAGCTCCAGCGCGTCGATCAGCCGATCGCCGAGGCGCGTCGGGCCGTTCGGCCGCACCATCAGGGCGTCCCGCGCGCCCGACGTCCACAGCGCCGTGTAGGAGCCGGCGAGCGTGCCGAGGAGGTAGTGGCACGCAAGCGCGACCGCCAGCGGACGCTGCGGTTTGGCGGTCGACCCGAACGACGAGAAGCTGTCGTCCAGCACCGCGACCACCCGCCCCCACGTGCCGGAGGCGTCAACGGCCGCGCGTCGCGCCGCGGCCGTCAGCGCCGCGTGCAACTCGTCGTGCCGGCGGGCGCGTACCTCGCGGGTCAGCGACAAGACGTACGACGCCAACCTGGTCAGCGGCATCGCGGTCAGGTCGGCGCGGACCTCGTCGACCTTCAGCCGCTCGCCGGCCTCCTGGAGGCGCAGACGTTCCAAGCGGGTGAGTTTGGGGGCGATGCGACGCAGGAACTCGGGCCGCCTCACGCCGTGTCGGGCCGCGAGGCCTTCGGCGACGGTGTACGGCAGGTCGTACAGCGCGCTTTGTGTGTAGTGGGCCTGGCGCCACGCCTCGAACAGCGGCGTCTTGAAGCCCTTCAGCCGGCGCAGGGGCGCGAAGAGGACCAGGCCTGTCTCGCCGTGCACGGGCAGGTGGGCATGCCGGGCCGCGGCCTTGACACCGGAACGGTATTTGACCGCATCGAAGGTCGGGTCGGGCCGTTGTGCGATCCAATCGCGCATGATGGCCCGCGTGCGGCGGTTGTTGACACCGAGGCGCGCCAATTCGCGGAAGAGGCGGTATACGCGCTGCGGTGCCATGAGTTCGAGGCGGCGGGCGATGAGCGCGCCCTCGCGGCGGCGGGTGGCGGTCGGCAGGTCACGGCTGGTCAGGAGCAGGTGCCGGACGACAAGTGCGGCGTTGTGGTCGTTGATCTCCAGCGCCAGGCACGCCGCGTACAGCTCCCGGTAGTTGCCGACCATGTACTCGTGAAGGAAGGCGAGCGACATGCGCTGCGCCTGCTCGCCGTCGCGGAATTCGCGCTGGCCGGTCGAGGTCACCGCCGCGTTGACGAACAACACGACGTCCTCGCAGGCAACCCACTCGCGGCGGTCCACATCCCTGCCCTCCCCGGCCGGACACAAAGGGCCGGCCGGGGAGTGGAGGAGCGAACTGCGAGGGATCGCTTAAGAGGCGGTGTCGAAAGTCGCAACCGAAGTCCCGCGGCCGGCCGTGCCGAGTCTAGGGTGCGGTGTGCGGGAGTGCCCGGCAATATCGTGCCGGCACGGGGGACGACGGCGGCCGGGTGACACCGAAATGACCTGCGAATCCTCAGGGTTGGGCGACGCCGTCTTCGTGGGCCATCCAGTGGACGAAGCGGTGCAGGGGGTACATCGCGTCGTGGGGGTTGCCGATGGTGCTGGGACCGGCTTCGCCGAGCCGCACGATGCGCTGGGCGCCGCCGGCGGCGAGCCGGTCGCGGTAGGCGCTCATGCGGTCGAACGGGTAGAAACCGACCGTCTGCGTCGCCACGTTGACGTACTTCACGGCGTCGTCGAGCGCGTCGACGCGGACGACGTTGGCGGTCTTGTTGACCGGGTGGAAGTCCACCGGCTCGTCCGACCGGATGACGACGCCCTTGCCGTCCGCCCGTCCCCACACGCCGAATTCGTCGTCCAGCATCGCCAACGTGTCGATCTGCTCGCGCATTTCGCGGTCGAGCGGACGGATGTCGCCTGAGGCGGCTGCCTTTTCGGCGATGCGGGCCTGAAGGCGCTCGCTGAAGCGGTCCGCGTCGGCCTCGTCCGCTTCTACGTAGACGAACCGGCTTGCCACGCACGCGTCCTGGTTGAGCACCATGACATCGGACGCGGCAAGTTCGGCGGCGTCGTCGAGGGTCTCCTCCGACGCGAAGGCCTCGCGGCCGACCATCGAGATCGAGGTCTTCGGGTCGAACGAGATCAACTGGAAGCCGGGGCCGAGGTATTTGACGACGTTGTTGATCGCGTCGCCGCCGCCCCACGCGACGATCTTGTCGAAGTACTGCGGGCGGTACAGCACCCGCTCCACCGCGTCGTCGCCGCCGCGCCAGTACACGGCCGACATCGACTTCACGACGGCGTGGCCCGGGTCGATGTCGGCCATGGTCCGCAGGATCGCGACCGGGGTGAACGGGTCGCTGGACGACATCTTGAACAGGTTCACCGCCTTGACCAGCGCGGCCTGCGCGATGCACCGGACCGCGACTCCCGGGGCGTTCCCCGGCAGGACGTGGATCAGCCGAGGTGCGAAGGCGCGGACGAAGCTCTTGCGTCCGGTGAAGTCCTGCTTGGGGACCCACTCGTCCAGCGCCCTGGGATCGGGGAAGTTCTGCTCGACGACGGTTTCCAGCACCCGCCGGTCGAGATATCCGGCCGCGTCCTCGACCTGCGCCTCAAGCATCGCGCGCGGCAACACGTGGGTCGCGCACATGCGGTCGATGCAATCGGTCACGAACGTGTTGCCGGGGTCACGGAGGCGCCTGCCGGTCTCGACCAGGAAGTCGATGATCTCGGTGACCGGCACATCGAGCAGCGGAGGCACCTCGCTGCGCGGGTGCACCGCACGGTCGAGGTCGAGCCTCGGCGTCGCGAAGGCGATGCCCAGGTCGCGCGAACGCTGGACGACATCCTGGCCCTCGACGAGCTCACCGCGCAGGAAGAACGGTGCGGAAACCGCGGGCGCGGTCGGTTCGGCGTCGATCGCGGTCACGACAGCCCCCTCACATAGGCGTCGACGGTGCCGGCGCAGCCGATCTTGTCGTCGCCCTTGATGTCGGCGTACCGGACGATGTTGTTGCGGATCGATGGGCTCTTGCTGCCGCAGGCGCACGGATCGAGGCTGAGAGCGATCTTGTCGCCGCTGATGACGCCGCCCCAACGCCCGTCGAGCGAGATGTCGAAGAACGCCGCGCGGCCTTCGACTTCGCCGGATTCGTGGGGGAGCAGCTCATCGCCGGACTCGTCGAGCACCATGGGCACGAGCCACGGCGGCACGTGGTACCTGTTCCCCTTCCGGCACTTGGGCATGCCGGAGCCGATCTCCTGCATCGAGTACATCTGGAAGTCCCGGGACGCCGGGATGTTGAATGTCTGATGCACGAACTCCTGGTAATTGTCCGGTAGTTGCGCACGCTTGAGGCCGCCGCCGACGTATATGCAGTTGTCCGGGTGGAAGTCCTCGCCCGAATAACCCATGTCACGCACGAGCTTCGCGATCTGGTACAGCGGACCCCACATGCCGGAGATGTAGAGCTTCTCGTCCCGGAACCCGATCAGCGCCTCCGCGCCCGCGACCATGGCGTTGTCGAGGGCTTCCTGCCGCTCCTGGGAGGTCTTCTCGAACTCGGCGATCTCGTCGGGGCGCGCGGTGCCGTCGGCGACCTTCTTCCGCAGCACGACCATCGAGGTCAGCGAGCCGACCGTGATCGGCGGGACCGGTAGCCGGTATGGCTCCTTGGCGGGATCGTTGAACGCCGCCCACAGCGCCTGCCCGATGGCGATGTTCCGTCCGGCTGCCGCGGTGGCCCCGAGTCCGAGCATGCGCCGGTCCTGCTCCGGCCGCACGCCCGAGCCCCACGAGAAGATGGCGACGGCGTCCTTGCACGACCAGTCGATGTCCTTCTGCGACGACAACAGCATCGCGGGGCTCCCGGTCGTACCGCTGGAGCAGGTCACGTAGTGCCCGGCGTCCTGGAGCCGCGCGAGCCAATCGTCGATCCCGTCGATGCCGGTGGTGTCGATCGGGCCGATCGGGTACGGCGAGACGGAGGCCAGCCACTTGCCGAGGCGGTCCCACCTGCCCTCGATCAGGAAGCTTTCGGGGTAGCTCTTGTAGGCGGTGTGCGGGAACAGCAGCGGCACGATGTCCGCGCGGTTGCGGATCTCGGTCGTGCCGGCGTCGTCCGCGCGGCGGCTCAGCAGCTTGATGCGGTCGCGGCGCTCCTGGAACCGCTCGTTGACCGCGGCGATCTGTGTCTCGCGCAACTCGGCGTACGCGTGGTCGAACCGGTCGTCGTCCTCCGCGAGGCGGGTGAGTTGTTCGATGGCTGTGCTCATGCAGCATCCTTCCCTGGAATGTCGTTTCGCCGACCCGGGGGAAATGGCCATTCGTGTGTATCATTTTTAGCGACGGGAGGAACGATGGCGCAAGAGGCAATCTCGGCGAGGTCGCGATCGGGGCCCGGCCCCGCCAAGCGCCGCAAACCGGGTCGTCCGACCCGTGAAGAGGCCGAGGCGCGGGAAGGCGAACTCCTCGACGTCGCGCTTGAGCTCTTCCTCGAACACGGCTACAACCTGGTGACCGTCGAGATGGTCGCCACCGAGGTCGGCATGACCCGCCGCACGATCTACGCCCGCTATCCGCACAAGACGGAACTGTTCGCGGCCGCGGTGCAGCGGGCCATCGAACGCCACATCCTGCCGTTGGAGTCGCTACAGGAACTGGACGGCGGGGACCTCGCCCAGACGCTGGAAGACGTCGCCCGCCTGCGCATCGGGCAACTGATGTCCCCGCACGGTGTACGCCTGCAACGCATCATCAACACCGAGAGCTACCGCTTCCCGGAGATCTTCACCGCCAACGCGGAACAGAGCAGCCGCGTGATCATCGAGTTCGTCGCAGGCGTCTTCGACCGTGCGGTCGCCGCCGGCGAGATCGCCCCGACCAGCACGAGACGCGCCGCCGCGGCGTTCATGAGCCTGGTGATCGGCGGCCTGATGCGCACGGTCGAGCGCGGCAGCCTGCCGCCGCAGGCCGAGGTCGACAAGCACGTGCGTTTCACCGTCGGGCTGTTGCTCGACGGCCTCCGAGGAGGCTGAGCACCGGGCGGCAGGACTGGCCGTACCAGCCGCCCTGGCCAGGTCCGTGTCGGCGGAGCCGAACAGCTCCTGGGTCAGCCTCAGCATGCGCGGGAAGTCGTCCTCGGGCAGCCCGAGCAGGGAAAGGATGACGTACAGCGGGTAGTGAGCGGCCACTTCGGTGAAGAAGTCGCATTCGCCGTCGAGTTCGGCCAAGCGGTCCACATACCGCTTCGCGAGTTCGGCGATGCGGCCGCTGAGCTGCCGTACGCCGCTCGGCTTGAACCAGTCCGCGCTGATGCGCCGATAGACGGGGTGGTCCGGCGCGTCCATCTGCACCAGCGAACGCACCGGCAGTTCCTCAAGGTTCGCGTCCTTGGCCTTGGGACCGAGCGCCGGACGCGGCGCGTTGAGCCAGATCTGGTGGTTGCGGGCCACCTCCATGACGTCCGCATGCCTCGTGACCGCCCAGAACGGGACGAAGTCCGGGTGCTCGATCCGGCATACGGGCGGCTCGCGGCGCAGCAGCGCGGCCGAGCTGTGGAAGCGCTCGTTGTCGGCATAGGCCCGGGGGTCGGTGAATATCCCGGCCGCGTCCCGGACGTTCGGTGCATCGGGCAGGTTCACCGAGTCTCCCTTTTTCGATGGGGGCCAGGCACGGCGGGCCGCCGATGACGGACCGCCGTGCCGTGTGCCGGCGGTGTGTCAGCCCGTGCGGTCCTTGAGCACCCGCATCACCGGCGCCGGGTCCAGTCCGATCGTGGAGCTCAGTTCCACCGTGCCGTTCCCCATGGCCGCGTTGAGCCCGGCGACGGCGGCGTCGACGTCGTCCGCCTCGATGTCGTAGAGCGCCACGAACGACTCGCCGTCCCCGGCGTCGAGGCGCCGCGCCGAGACGAATCCGTCCAGCGCGAGCACCTGGGGGATGTGCGTCTCGTCGTACCACTTGTGGTACTCGGCGGTTTGTTCCGGGGACGCCGGTCGGCTTTCGACGTAGAGCACACCTCGGGCCATCTGCTGCTCCTTCTGCTCGTCTGACGGGAACGTTCGAAACCTTGTGGGCAGGCCCGGCCGCGGACCTGGGAGCCCGTCACCAATACCACCGAACTGCGCCGAAAGACAGACGTGTTCATGTGCGAAGCCGTCACAGGCGCTGTTTCGAATGACGATCCGGGAGGTGGTGGCGCTCAGCGCCCGGCTGCGCGCAATCTGGTGAGGATTTCGGCCGGGGCGTGATGCGTTCCGGCAGGCGCGCGGGCGGATCGGCCTGCGGCTGATCCGCGACCGGGCCCTCGTGCGCGAGGTGCGCGAGGTGTGCGAGGTGTGCGAGGTGTGCGAGGTGTGCGAGGTGAGCGACCCGAGCGACACACCGCCCCGAATGCCGGGCCTTGAGCGCCGATAAGGGAGGCCGCGGGCTGCTGCTGGTCGCACTGTTGACCGACCGCTGGGGCTGCGGCATGGCACCCACGGCAAGACCATCTGGACCGGGCGGCAACTGCCGCCGTCCCCCGGCGAATAGTCGGCATGAAGCTGGCCAAGAGTGCGAACTGATGCCATGCTTCGAGCGTTGGCGATCGGCGTCGCTGCACGCCGCCGTCATCGAGGCGAAAACTCCCCGCAGCGGGAGGCCCATGTCCGGTGCCGCCCCGGCCGGTTCGAACCGGCCCGGGCGATGGGCGATGGGCGGCGGAGGCGCGACGTACTTCGCCGGGCACGGTGCCAACCAAGCGTGCGCCCGCTGCGCCGAGCCGGTCACGAGAGGACAACCGCAATGCCGACGCTTGACCTGCCGTATCCGCTGTTCGACGCCGACAACCACATGTACGAGACCGAGGAGGCGTTCACCCGGCACCTGCCCAAGGCGTACCGCGGCGCCATCGAGTACGTGCAGGTGAGGGGGCGCACGAAGCTCGCGGTCCGGGGTCAGATAAGCGAGTACATCCCCAACCCGACCTTCGAGGTCGTCGCCCGCCCCGGGGCCCAGGAGGACTACTTCAAGAACGGCAACCCGGAGGGCAAGTCGTACCGCGAGCTGGTCGGCGAACCGATGCGCGCGATCGACGCGTTCCGTGAGCCCGGCCCCCGCCTGGAGCTGATGGACGAGCAGGGCGTGCAGCGGACGCTGATGTTCCCCACGCTGGCGAGCCTGCTGGAGGAGCGGATGAAGGACGACGTGGAGCTGACCCACGTCGTCATCCACGCGCTCAACCAGTGGATGGACGAGACCTGGTCGTTCAACTACAAGGACCGCATCTACTCCACGCCGGTCATCACGCTGCCGATCGTCGAGAAGGCGGTCGAGGAGTTGAACTGGTGCCTGGAGCGCGGCGCCCGTGCGGTCCTGGTCCGCCCGGCGCCGGTGCCGTGTCCGGGTGGCTCGCGGTCGTTCGCGCTGCCCGAGTTCGACCCGTTCTGGAAGCGCGTCGAGGAGACCGGCACGCTGGTCGCCTTCCACGCCTCGGACTCCGGCTACGCGCCCTACACCGCCGCGTGGGAAGGGGTCGCGCGCGAGTACCTGCCGTTCCAGCCGCAGCCGTTCCGCTTCATCGGCCAGTGGCGGCCGATCGAGGACGCGGTCGCCTCGCTGGCCTGCCACGGCACCTTGTCGCGGTTCCCGGGCCTGAAGATCGCCGTCGTCGAGACCGGTGCGTCGTGGGTCAGGCCGCTGCTGGAAAAGCTCGCGGACATCTACAAGAAGATGCCGCAGACGTTCCAGGAGGACCCGGTCGAGCAGGTGCGCCGCATGGTCCACGTCAGCCCGTTCATCGAGGACAACATGCGCGACCTCGCCGACCTGATCGGCGTCGACCGCGTCCTGTTCGGCTCGGACTACCCGCACCCCGAGGGCAAGGGCGACCCGATCACCTGCGTCGAGAACCTTGAGGGCTTCAGCGAGGCCGACAAGGCCAAGGTCATGGGCGGCAACCTCTCCCGGCTGATCCCCGCGTGAGTCTGCGCCTGGTCTGACGGCTCGGTACGCGAGCCGGCCCCGGGGAGGAAAAGGGCTTTCGACGAGCCCTTTTCCTCCCCTCCCGTATCAGGTGCCGCTGCCGCCGATGGTTTTCGTCGCGCGGGCGGCGGCCTGCGCGACCTGTCGGCCGAGGGCGTGCAACTCCCGGCCGGTGAGACCGTGCTGGGAGCCCAACAGCATCAGCGACGCGGCGACCGTGCCGCTTCGGTCGAACACGGGTGCGGACACGTGGGAGAGCCGCGCCACCGCGTCGTCGTCGATGTCGACGGCGAGGTATTCGCTGTGCTGCACCGCGTCGATCAACTCGTCGCGTCTGCGGCGGGCGTCGCGTGAATCCGGATTGTCGATCAGCACGTCCAGGCCGGACGCGAGCTCCGCGGCGCGGTCGGCGGTCACCGAGATGCTGTAACCGCGCCTGCGGGTGGCGTCGAGCGCCATCCGCCACCGGTCGGCCTGCTCCGCGTCGGCGGCGTTGTCCGCGCGCGTCAGCCAGGCCTCGGCCGCGGTGTCGTCCCACGCGACGAACACGGCGCCGAAGGGGGCGACAAGCGGGATGCTCTGCCCGGAGCGCATACGCATGCCGAGCGGCGGCCCCCAGTCGCAGACCGTGACCACGCGGACCTCGTCGCCCACGCACGCGCAGATCATCACGTACGAGTTCAGTCTGCGGGCCAACTCCTCGCCCTCCCGGGCCGCGGCGTTCAACACCGAGTTCGCGGCCCGCGCCGCGTCGCCCAGGGCGACGCAGAACGCGCCCAGTTCGTAACGGAGTTCCTGGCGGGTGACCAGGCCCTGCTCGGCGAGGGCCTGGAGGATCGAGTCGCAGGTCGCTCGCGGAATGCCCGCGGCTCGGGCCAGTTCGGAGACCGAGTACGACTCGGAGGGCCGACGGGCCATCAGCCACAGGATCTGGCCCGCGCGTTGGACCGCCGGAGACGGGTTGACCGGCATGTGCTCACATCCCCGTGTTTCGGCACCCCGAAGCCCTGGCCGGCGAATCTCTTCGCGTCGCCGCGGCTGGATCGAAGAGATCCCACACCAGACGAGTCTGGTGGAGTGCGATAGGTCGCTGCTATTATTTCTGCTATGGCGCCGAAATACTAGCACGCCGACTTCTTGGTTCGACCTTTCGCTGTCCCGGGCCCTGGGGCGGCACGCCCGCCGTCGTGGCTTCCTTTTGTGCCTGGCAATCGGTGGGCGGATGAGCACCTGTCTGCCTTCACCCCGACGCCGGACCGAAACCAGGGCCGACCGAGGCCTTCGTCGGCCCGGCCTTGCTCCCCGCCTCCGCGTCCGGTCACGACGTGCCCGACGGCGTCCGTGCTTTCGGAGGCCGAACACCCGGCATCGGCGAACCCCGCTGACAGGCACCACGCGACAAGGAGCCCATGACATGACATCCGACCTCTCGCTCGACTGGCTCATCTCCGTCGACGACCACGTGCTGGAGCCACCCAACGTGTGGGTCGACCGCGTCCCGGCCAAGGACCGCGACCGCGCGCCGCACATGGAGTACGACGAGAACGGCATGGACTTCTGGGTCTACGACGGCAAGAAGTTCCCCAGCTCGGGCCTGAGCGCCGTGGTGGGCAAGTCGAAGGAGGAGTTCAGCCCCGAGCCGCTGCCGTACAGCGAGATGCGGCCCGGCTGTTACGACGCGCGGGCGCGGCTGGAGGACATGGACCGCGCCGGCATCCTTGCCTCGCTGTGCTTCCCGACGGTGACGCGCTTTTGCGGGCAGTTGTTCATGGAGGCCAGTGACCGAGAGTTCGGCCTGGTGTGCCTGAAGGCGTACAACGACTGGATGATCGAGGAGTGGTGCGGCGCGGCGCCGGGCCGGTACATCCCGCTGATCCTGATCCCGATGTGGGACCCGCAGCTTGCGGTCAAGGAGATGGAGCGCTGCGCTGCGAAGGGTGCCACCACGTTCGCGTTCTCGGAGAATCCGGAGCCGCTGGGGCTGCCCACGATCCACGACAAGGACGGCTACTGGGAGCCGGTCATGGCCGCGGCCAACGACCTGGAGATGGTCGCGTCGATGCACGTCGGCTCCTCGTCGCAACTCCCGCAGATCTGCTCGGACGCGCCGTTCATGGCCAACCTCGCGTGGGGGGCCACGCGCACTTCGGGAACCATGCTGTCCTGGCTGTTCAGCGGCCTGTTCCAGCGCTACCCCAAGCTGAGGATCGCGCTGTCGGAAGGCGAAGTGGGCTGGATGCCCTACTTCCTGGAGCGCGCCGAGCAGGTCCTCGACAAGCAGCGCCACTGGGTCCAGCGCGGCCAGACCTTCATGGATCACGCGGGCAGCGGCTCGATCGACCTGGACACCCTCGACCTGCGGGCGACGTTCCGCGACCACGTCTTCGGCTGCTTCATCGACGACGCCCACGGCATCGCCAGCCTCGGCGAGATCCCCGAGGACAACATCATGTGCGAGACCGACTACCCCCACTCGGACACCACCTGGCCCGACTCCATCAACGTCGTCAAGAACCGCATCAGCCACCTGCCCGAGGAAACGCAGTACAAGATCCTGCGCGGCAACGCCGAACGGCTCTACCGCTTCACCCCGGCCGAACCGCCGGTCAAGAGCGGGGTGTGAGGTGGACGGTCGCGTCATCGTCGACCGGGACAGGTGCATCGGAAGCGGGATGTGCCTCATCTACGCGCCCGGCACATTCACCCACGACGACGAGGCCAAGGCCGTACTGCTCGACCACGCGGCCGACCCGCCCGACGACGTGCGGACCGCTGTGGAGGGATGTCCCACAGGCGCACTGGCACTTGTGGCCGACGACAAGGGAGCGTGAACGATCGTGCTGCTCGAAGGAAAGACAGCCGTGGTCACCGATGCCGGCTCAGGCGTCGGCAGGGCCCGGAATGTCACCGGCGTCCTGCCGCCGGTCGACGGGGGGTACGTGGCGAAATGAGCGGCACGAACGAGACCCAGGCGCTGGGCCGCGACCGGATCCGGAAGCTGTTCGACCTGCGCAGCAGCTACAACGCCGTCTCCGGCGGCGACTTCACCGACGACCCTTACCCGGTCTGGCACGAGCTGCGCGAGCGTGCGGTCGTCCACGAAGGCACCGTGCACGAACTGACGGGCGTTCACAGGCCGTTGAGGTTCCAGGGACTGCCTCTGCCGGACCGCCCGCACTTCTCCGTCTTCGGGTACGCGGCCCTGGACGAGATCTACCGCAACTCCGAGGTGTTCTCTTCGTCGGAAGGGGACACCGATCCGAACAGCACCGCCGTCGCGAACAGCATGCTGTCGATGGACGGGACCCGTCACCGGCGCTACCGCGCCTTGGTGCAGCCGTCGTTCGTCCCGGCCCGCGCGCAATGGTGGATCACCAACTGGATCCAGCACACGGTCCACAATCTCATCGACGGTTTCGCCGAGGAGGGACGGGCCGAGCTCAACGTCGACTTCTGCGCGGCCATCCCCGTCCTGACCATCACCGGCAGCTTCGGGGTCCCGGTCGAGCAGGCGCTCGATGTGCGCGAGGCGCTGCACAACCCCGCGGAAGTGGTCGCGATGCTCGCCCCGATCGTCGCCGCCCGCCGGGAGTCACCCCAGGACGACCTGATCAGCGTGCTGACGCAGGCCGAACTGAAGGACGACGACGGGACCACGCACCGGCTCTCCGACGCCGAGATCTACTCGTTCGCCCTCCTGCTGCTGTTCGCCGGGTCCGGGACGACGTGGAAGCAGATGGGCATCACGATCACCGCGCTGTTGCAGCGGCCGGATCTGCTGCGGGCGGTGAACGAGGACCGCTCCCTGCTGCGCCCGGCGATCGAGGAGGCCTTGCGGTGGATGCCGACCGACCCGATGTTCTCCCGGCACGTGACACGTGACACCGACTTCCACGGCACGCACCTTCCCGCCGGCTCGGTCGTGCACCTGTGCCTGGGATCGGCCAACCGCGACCCGGCCCGCTGGGAACGCCCCGACGAGTACGACATCACCCGGCGCATGAAGGCGTCCTTCGCCTTCGGCGGAGGCCCGCACGTCTGCCTCGGCATGCACGTGGCCCGCGCGGAGATCCGGATCGGCATCGAAGCCCTCTTGGACCGGCTGCCGAATCTGCGACTGGATCCGGACCGCGACCAACCCCGCTTCATCGGCATGTACGAGCGCGGCGTGACGGAGATCCCCGTGGTCTTCGGCTGAGGTCCGCGATGCGGCACACAACACCGTCGGCGTCCGGCGGATCGTACGCCGGCTTCGCGGCTGCACCACCGGCTGACCTGTCCGCCTTCCACTGCCGCCTTCCGCTGCCGCGGGTGCGGGACCGATCGCGCTCGGCTCCCGGTCCCCTCCCGCGTTCGGCAGTGCCTGGAAGGAGCCGCCGTCAGGCTTGCGCGAGTACGGTCTCGGCGAACCGCCGCATGCCGTCGGACGCGTCCCGGGAACGCGTCCAAGGAGTAACGATCAGGCGTGTCACCCCTGCCTCCGCGTAGCGTTCGACGTCCGTCGGCGTCCTGACGTCGTCGACGGCGAGCGTGACCTCGATCGGGTCGGTACGGCCCGCGCGTTCGGCGAGCTCGGAGAGGCGGGCGAGGGAGCGCGGCAGGTCGTCGATGGTGTGGTTCATCGGCATCCAACCGGTGCCCACGGTCGCCGCCCGGCGCAGCGCCGCCGGGCCGTCGCCGCCGATGTGGACGTCGGGACCGCCCGGCCGCACCGGCTTGGGCTCGAACGCGACCAGTCCGAAGTCGAAGAATTCGCCGTGGTGTTCGACGACCGGTTCGCTCCACAGCCGACGGCACACCGCGAGCGCTTCGTCCACCCGCGCACCCCGTCGGTCGAAGTCCAGGCCCACCGCGTCCCACTCCGCCCGCAGCCAGCCGACACCGACGCCGAGGGACAGTCGACCGCCGGACAGCATGTCCACGGTCACCGCCGCGCGCGCGGTGGTGAACGGGTGCCGCAGACCGATGTTGTAGACGTGCGTCCCGAGTCGGATGCGTTCGGTGCGGGCGGCGAGATGGCTCAGCACGCCGAGCGGGTCGAGGATCGGGATGTCGGAGGGAATCGGCGGATGGTCCGCCCCCTCGTGCGGGCTGCCGGCGACATCGACCGGCACCACGAGGTGTTCGGGGATCCACAGCGATTCGAACCCGAGCCGATCCGCCTCCTCCGCGACCGAGGCCCAGTGCCTGAGGTTGACGCTCCCGAGGTGCAGGCCGATGTCCATGCGGGCCCCTTCCAGCCACGGTGCGGCGGCTCCGCGCCGCACAAGTGATCGTTCCGGTCTTGCTGTCATCGTGGCCCATGCCGGGACACGCACAGCCGCGGGGCCGCCACCCGACCGCGTGCACGAGGCGGGGGACAGTGCGGCCCGCACGAATCCCGGCCGAACTGGCAGCGCGGGCAGTGGCGTTCACGCGGGCGCCGCGACCGTCGGAAACACCCCTTTGAGGGACAGGTTCTGCTCTGCGCCACGCCGCGGGGTCGTGTGCGACCGACTCGTCGGACACAGCCCTGCTCGCGTTGGCCGTCGCGATGTCGGGTCCGCTGAAGCGCTCGGTCGCCAGGACCGCCAAGGCCGCGCGCCGTCGTCTACGGTCACGTCGCCGCGACCGCGACACGTAGAGCGCTGAGTTCGTGGCACGGCACGGCACGGCACGGTTCGGCCCGGTCTGGCCCGGCCCGGTTCGTTGATGTCGCTCGCCACGCCGCGTACGTGGGGTCGAACGCGGTCAGGAGCCGCTCGTCACACGCCCACCGCCGCGAAGGCGTCGTGGTCGGCGGCCGCGGTGCCGAGGCGGTGCAGAAGCGCGGTGGTCATCGGCGGGGCGACCTTCTGGGTGATGCCCCAGAGGTAGAAGCCGTGGACGATGCCCCGGCGGATGCCCCGCCAGGCGTCGTCCCACGACGGGGCGTCGACGCCCGCGGCGCGCAGCCGGTCGAGGTAGTGGCGTACGAGGTCGTGCTCGCTGCGCCGACGGTCCTCGACGGTGAGTGTGGAGGCGAGGTGGTACCCGACGTCGACGTACCACGGGCCGCGCTGCACGAGCTGCCAGTCCAGGAACGACGGCCGCCCGTCGCCGTCCAGGAAGAGGTTGCCGACATGCGCGTCACCGTGGATCACCGACCACGGTTCCGCGTCGCGCGTCTGGGCGGCGAGGGCCCGGTGACCGTCGAAAAGCCTTTCCGCGTCCCGGACTTCCTCCGGTACTCCCGCGCCGATGTCGCTTTCGAAGTTGCCGCGGATCTCGGCAAGGCCACGCCCCCGCGAGTACGTCTCCAGTCGCGGCGTCAGCCAGTCCGCCGTGCGGAGCGCCGGATCCCCCCAGGTCGCGCCGTGCAGGACGGCGAGCTGCGCAAGGCTCTCGGCGGCCGAGTCCGGGGTGTACTCGCTGGTGGGGTCGAGGAATTCGGCTCCCTGCGCGACGACGTCCTCGGTGATGATCGCGCCGTGCCGCGTTTCCGGGTCGACGCCGGCGTACACGCTGCGCAGCGTACGGACGCCGCTGGCAGCGGCCAGGTCCCGGTAGAACGAGACCTCGAACACCCCGGCATGGCGGGCCTGCCAGCCCGCTTCCCCGCCCACGTCCGTGAAATAGCCCTTGGCGCACAGGTCGGGGGAGAGGCCGTCGGGGAGGCCGTCCGCGCACTCGATGCGGAAGCGTGCGTTGGTGGAGACTCGGCTGACCACGGGGCCGGGTATGACCTTGGTGACTGCCACGCCGGGGAAACGGGAGCCGAGCGCCGCGTCGAGCCAGGTGGGCGACAGGAATTCGCGCAGGGTGGGGGGAGCCGCGGGGAAGGTCTCAGTCGTCACGGCACTCCCGAGTCGCGGTTTCGCGGCATATTCCGAAATCGACATCGATATTGACATGCGGTACTTTGCCGCTCAAGGTCAAGAGCGCTGCCTTTTCACTCAGTTCGCGCCCTCGTAGACCGTCGGCAAGGAGTGGGCCTCGGCCGGAACGGCTGCCGCGCAGGACCAAGTCGGCGAGATCATGGCCGGCGACAACGGCAAGGAGTCCGACATCGCGGCGCGGTGGTCTCCTCGTGGGCGAACATCGGCCTGAACGAGTCTCTCGAACGGGCTTTCAGGCGAACGGGCGGCCGGTGCCCGTCCGTTGTGGGCGCGCACCGGCCGCACACTCGTCGCTCACCAGTGTTCGACGGGGGTCTTGTCCAGCGTCAACGGCCGTGCGTACGACGGGTCGTTCTTGTCCCAGGTGCCCTTGACGAACCCGGCGAACGCTCCGGAGGACAGGAGTGAGGTGTCGCCGGTCATGGTCCATTCCAGGGTGCAGCGGCGCAGGGCGATCTTCCAGGTGCCGTCGCGGCGTTCGAGGCGGTCGAGGTAGCGGCCTCCGAAAAGGTGGACGCTCTTGCCGTCGCGGGCGCGCATCGCGCCGATGACGTAGCTCTCGCAGTGGGCTTCGTCGCCGTCGATCTCGCACGTGTGGGTGGTGATGTTGTGCAGGTGGTCGATGAACACCGATGAGTGGGCCTGGTTGGCGTACTCGCCGTACTCGGGGCCCGACTTGACGACGGGCCCGTGCTCGTCGGTGCCGTCGTGGTGGTAGACGCTCGCCATCAGCTCGACGTCGTGGCGGTCGTGGCCGCGCGACTGCTTCATGACGCAGTCGAGGATCGCCATGCGGTCGGTGACGTGGCGCAGTTCGCGGCGGAGTTCGTTGAGCTCGTCCTCGACGGACATGGCGTCCTTCCGGTGGGAGGCATTTTTAGGCGAGTGCATGAAAACGTGTCTGCACGAACGTATAACGCCGTGGAGGGCAAGAGGAAGTTATCTGCGTCACGGCCGCCGGCGGACCGGGAAAAGGCGGCGTTCCGGGCCCTTGCGGTCGACCCCGCCCACGCCCCTTTGCCCGCCCACGCCCCTTTGCCCGCGCGGTCCCCTTTGCCCGCCCGTGCCCCTTGCCCGCGCGGGCCCACGTCAGCCCGTGCGCCCCTCCGTCACCAAGGCGTCCCGCAGCGCCACCGCCGGTGCGAGGCCCGGCTCGTGGGCCAGGGCCGCCCCGACCGCGTCCCGGGCCGCCTCCCACTCGCCGTTGCGGGCGTGCTCCAGCGCCGTGTTGTAGTGCATCCGGCCGGCGTACGCCAGGTGTGCCAGGGCAGCCAAGTCCTCGGCACACTCCGGGCATTGGAGCGACTCCGCATCCGCCTCGACGCGGCACACCGGGCAGACCACCGCGGGCGCGTCCGCGCTCACCGGGCCTCCTCCGGGCGGATGGTCTGCACGTCGAAGTCCGGGGCGACCTCGCCCCGCTCCCGCATGGCCGCCGCGTACAGGTCCACGAGCATCGTCAGATGCCGGTTGGCCTGCTCCATGTTGACCGCGCGTACCGCCGCCTCCAGGCCCGACAGCTCAGCGCGGATCCGGTGCGCCAGCGCGGGCGAGACCATGTCCTGCGCGACAAAGACCCGACACATCGTCAGCATCCGTGCCGTGTGGCCCAGTTCGTCGGCGAACGCGAGCCCGCGCTGGGCCGCGTCGAGCGCCGCCCGCCAATCTCCCGACTCACGGGCCCGGCGCAGTCTGTCGAGGTGACCGCGCAGGACGTCGCGGTCCTCGGCGCTGACGACCGCCTCGGTGCACGCGATGAACGCGGTGAGGTACGCCTCCGCGTACCGGGCCTCGGACTGCGCGTCGAGGCGCTGCCGAGCCTCGGCGAGCACGGCGTCCACCGAGCGCCCGCCGGTCTGGCCCGCCGCGGTGTCGTCGAGCGTGTCCAGCAGGTTCTTCGCGGCGGACTTCTCGGCCGGGGTGAGCTCGTCGGACCAGCGGTCGGTGAAGTCCTCAAGTTGGCGGCGGCTCTCCTCGACCTGCACTTTGAGCACCGGGTCGAGGGTCACGCGCTCCAGTTTGACGGTCTTCTCGGCACCCCCGTGTACGCGCACGGCGAGGGTGATCGTCCGGTCGCGGTCCAGACCGAAGGACACGTCGACGGGGGTGCGGCCCGTCGTCCCGTCGGGCAGACGCATCGTCAGATGGCCGATCAGCTCGTTCTGTTGGGCGAGCTCGTGCTCGCCCTCGTAGACCGCGACCTCCAGCCGGTGCCGGCCGCCGGTCCCGGTGACGACGAACTCGCGGCTGACCGGGTCGGTGGTCGGGTACGTCGTGTTCTTCGGGATGATCACCGCCATCCGGCCGTCGTTGAGCTCGATGCCCAGGTTCTTCGGCGTGATGTCGAACGGGTTTGTCACCTGCATCCACGTCCCACACGACGCACAGGCCTCCGCGCCGGGCGGGTTGACGGTCTCGCAGGACGGGCAGCGCAGGCCGTTGGGCTCGGAATCGGCCTCCGCGGCCCGGAAGGATTCGCCGCAGACGTCGCAGAACGCCGCGTCCGGGCCGGCCGGCGTACCGCAGCGCGGGCACGTGGCCGCCGGGCGGCTCTTCGCGAGGCGGACGTGCTGCGCCGCCGGGGGCCCGTCCGCCCCCGCCGGGGCCTGCCCGCATTTCGGGCAGGACTCCACCTCCGTCGGCACCGGCAGGTGGCACGTCGCGCAAGACACGCGCGGCGCCCCCACCAGCGACGCCGCACACGCAGAACAGGACGCGGCGACAAGCTCGTTGGGCGCTCGGCATGTCGCGCACTCCACATCGGCGACCAGCGCGCCCTGCACGGCCGCGCCGAGAGCCACGCACTGCATCGGGTTGACGTCGCGCCGGATCCGCCGGTGCCCGAACACCTCGCCGAGCCGGTGCGCCACGAGCGGGATCGCGGTCGACCCGCCGACCAGCAGGACTTCGTCGATGTCGTCGACGGTCAGGTTGGCTTCGCGGACCGCCTTGCGGGTGAGTTCGATGGTCCGCTCGATCTGCGGGGCGATCAACGCCTCGAACCGGCTGCGCTCGAAGACGTTCTCCATCGTGAGCCGGCCGCCGCCCAGGCCGATCAGGCTCACGTCCGCACTCAACTGGTGGGAGAGCTGGATCTTGATCTGCTCGGCTTCCTTGGCCAGCGTCGGCCGGTCGCGCCGGTCCGGGTGGTAGGAGGCCCCGTACTCGGCACGCACGTCGTCGAGCAGGGCCGCGGAGATCGCGCGGTCGAAGTCGTCGCCGCCGAGGAGGTTGTCGCCCTCGATGCCGAGGACCGAAACCGACCCCGGGACGAGCAGCAGGATGGAGATGTCGAAGGTGCCGCCGCCGAGGTCGTAGACAAGCACGGTGCGGCCCTCGTCGCCGAGGTCTTTGGTCAGGCCGTACGCGAGCGCTGCCGCCGTCGGCTCGTTGATGATCCGCAGCACATGGAACCCGGCCATCCGGCCTGCCTCCTGTGTCGCGGCGACCTGCCGTTCACCGAAGTACGCCGGGACCGTGATCACCGCGCGGTCGAACGGGGCGCCGACGCGCTGTTCGGCGTCCTCCTTGAGCCGGTGCAGGATGATCGCGGAGACCTCGATGGGGGTGTACGCGCGGCCGTGGAAGGCGATCGTGATGTCGCCGTCCATCCCCGCGGTGACCTGGTAGTCCAGCTCCCGGA
Source organism: Yinghuangia sp. YIM S10712 (assembly GCF_051388935.1). Taxonomy (NCBI): domain Bacteria; kingdom Bacillati; phylum Actinomycetota; class Actinomycetes; order Kitasatosporales; family Streptomycetaceae; genus Yinghuangia; species Yinghuangia sp. YIM S10712. The sequence continues at coordinate 27,276 of NZ_JBPKBI010000024.1, read as the reverse complement.
GCGCGGCCTGGACGTCGGTGTCGTTGAACTTGCGGCCCATGAAGCGCTTGACGGAGCGGATGACGTTCTCCGCGTCCAGCAGCGTCCGGCGCCGGGCGTCCTGGCCGACCAGCAGTTCGCCGTGGCGCCCGCGCGTGACAACCGACGGGGTGGCCTCCTCGTTGCGCCGATTGTGGATGATCTCCGGTTGCCCACGGCGGAGTTGCGCCATGACGGAGTTGGTGGTCCCCAGGTCGATGCCGAGCGTGCGGAGCATTGCGGTGATCCCCTCGTGGACGTGCGCTGTGGCCGAACGGTCTGGTGTCAGCGGGGCTGCCCCGGCTTTCCGTCGCGCGCCGCCGAGGTCTTGCGCTTCGCCCGCGTGGTGCGCTTCGGCTGCTCGCGCTTGGCCCCGGCCCGGCGGGGCCGGGACTCGGCGTCGTCCTCGGAGCGGACGAGCGGCTCCCCGCTGTCGGACGACGGGCCGGGCGCCTGCGTGGCGCAGGCCGGCGGCGCGGCAAAGGAGTCGGACGAGTCGGACGATGTCGGCGGTGCGTGCGGTGTACCGGACGGCTGCGCGCCCGGCAGCGAATTGGTCGGCGATACGGGTGCCGCGATGGCCCGCACGCTGTCAACCGACAGCGCAGTCGGTGCAGCGGCGGCCGGGTCGGCAGCGGCGGCAGGGTCGGCGGGGGCGCCGCTCGGTGCGATGGGGGGCTCGGTGGCCGTCGGTTGCCCGTCCTGCGACTTCCGTTCGCCGGTGTCCGCGGGGGCGACCTCCTCCTGCGGGCGTACGCTCGGCGCCACTGCGACGAACACCTGTGCCGGGCGCAGTACTTCGCCGTCCCGGACGAAGCACGCGGCCATTGTCTCGACCACGGTGTCCGGTGCGACGGCGTCCGTCTCCTCCGTGCCGGCGATCTCGGCGTACGCGGTGTTCACCGTCCGCCCGACCAACTCGATCTCCTTGACACCGAACGCCGCGAGCCGCCGGTGCAACCGCCTGCGCACCGCGTCGACGCCGGCCGCGCGGCTCGGGGCGAGACTTCGGCCGCGGTGGAGGGCCATGAGGTCGTCGTCCGTCTCGATCAGCGCCATCAGGAGCTGCTGTTCCCGGTCCCGGGCCTCCCGCGCGTCCTCCGCGCGCCGCTGCCGCAGGGCGGACGCGCGGATCAGCAGTCGGCCGAACGACTTCGCCAGGTCGACTTCGCGCGCTCCTGCCGGGACCGGCAGCGGCCGGGCGGTCAGCCACGGTGGTTCGGTGGTCACGGGCGTGTCCGACATCGTGCTCCTTGGGGCGGGGCGGGCGGCAGGCGGGCGTACGGGTCACTCCGGGAGCGGCAGCGGAGGCAGAAGCAAGGCCGGGTCCGGGCGGAACTCCTCGGGTGTGTCCGGGCGTTGCGCGGAGGTGTCCAACGCGGGCGGGTCCTCCCAGTCGGCGGCCGTCTCGGCGTGCCGCAGCACCACCAGGGTCCCGGGGTCCGGCAGTTGGCCCGGGACGGGGGTCGGCAGCAGGGGTTCGCGAGCCGCCTCGGCCAGTTCGGCGGTGACGTCCGCTGCGGGCGGGCGCGGCAGGTGGCGCCGGACGTCGGCCTCCAGGCGCCGCGCGGGGTTGCGCAGCAGGACGGTCGCGGCGTTGATCTGCTGCCGCGTGAACCTCCCGGCGCGGACGGCCCGGGCGACGGCGGCGTTGACATCCTTGACGGTCGCGTCGGGCGGGAGGCCCAGGACGACGTAGGGCGACGGGTCGAGTGGTGGCAACAGACACTCCTCACCAGCGCTGGTACCGGCGCAGGCCGGTCTCGATCTGATCGGCGAGCAAGCGGATGTGGAAGTCGCGCGGGTCGTGCCGGAGGGCGTCCGTGATGTGCCGGTGTGCGGCTGCCCAATCGCCCTGGTTGGCGTGGTCCACCGCCCAGGCCGCCAGCACTTGCGCGAGCTGCTGCCGTGTCAGCGTGTCGCCGGTGCGTTCCAGCGACTGCCGCAGCAGATCCACCGCCTGCGGGAACTTCTTGCGTTCGGCTTGCGCGACGCCTTCGTTGTGGAGCAGCAGCCCGTACGCCGAGGCGGTGTCCTCCTCGTCGTACTCCGCGGCCTTGTTGAGCCAGGCGCGCTTGGCTTTGAACGAGGCGTCCGGGTTTTCGACCAGCTTGTACCGGAAGAAGCGGCTCAGCCGGGTCTTCGCCGCCGCCTGGCGGTCGCGGCCGTCCCACTCCGGGTCGTGGTCGAGGGACCGCATCATGGCCTGCACCGCCTGATCCCGGTGGCCGGCGTCCGCACTCGCGTGGGCGAGCCTGGCGTACACGCCCGCGGCGTTGAGCAGGTCGGCCTCGGCACCGGAGATCGCGGCGATCTGCGCGAATAACGGTGCGGCGAGCGTCAGTTGACGGCGTGTCGGTTCCCCGTCGCCGAGTCTCTGCCAGGCGAGGTTCCCGAGAACCGCGACGAACTCCTTGTCCATGCCACCGGGTTCGGCGGTCAGCGAGCGGGCCTTGCGCATGAGGTCCACGGCGCGGGCGTAGTCCTTCTGCTCATTGTTGACCTTGCGGCCGAACTGGAGGTACGCGGCGGCCAGGTTCTCGCGCAGACCGGCGTCGTCGGGGGCGAGATGGTGTGCGCGTTCCAAGAGGTCGACGGCGCCCTTCTGGTCGTCGATGTGGTCGTGCAGCCACTCACGCGCCGCGTTGACACCCGCCGCCGCGGCCAGCTCCGCGGTTTCGGCCGTACGCTCGCCGGACTCGGCCAACACACCGAGTACTTGGGCCCATTCCCGGTGCCGGTGATGCTCGCGGGCCACCGCCAGCAGCGTCATGGCCAGCAACGCCCCTGCCCCCGGCACCTGTTCGTCAGCCTGGACGCGCAAGACCGCCGCCGCGGCCTCCGGCCTGCCGCGCCCGAGCAGATGGTGAGCGGTGCCGAGCGGCCCGAACAGCGCGGCGCCTTCGGCACCGGTGTCCTTCCGCCACGCCGCGCGACGTGCGGCGGCGTCGGCGACACCATCCCCGGCCAGCAGGTCCAGCAGTCGCGGCCCGGCCACGAGCCCCGGCTGACCGGAGGCCAGCCGGGCGGCCTCCCACTCCAGGCCCCAGCGGACCTCGGCCGCGTCGGCGGAGTCGCGGGAGACGCTCTGGGATGCGTCCCAGGCTGCGAGGTCCTGACGTATGCGGTCGCCGATCGCATCGCGCGCCGCGTCACGCTGCGCGGCCTCGACCGTGCGCCCGGTGGCCTCCTCGACCTGCTCCCAGAAACCGGGGGAGTGCAGGACGGCCGCCCAACAGCCGAGCACCCAGTCCCACTGCTCGGCGGTCGGATCGGTGGCCGCCGCGCGATGGGCCGCGATCGCGAGTGAATGCAGCACTCGCAGCTCGGTCGTGCCGCGCTCACGCAGAATCGAACGCAACGCCTCGACGGCACGTGCGGGTTCGCCGTCGGCATCGGCCAACAGCGCCCCTTCCTCGGCGAGCACGGCCAGCGCGGTGTCGACTCCCGGATGGTGGTCCGGTAGTCCGGCCGCCTCGCGCAGGTCGGCGAGCACATCCGCCTGGGAGCGTCCGGGCTCGGCGGCCCGGCGGGTCACCAGAGGCGCGCGCGCCGCGTTCCCGGGTTCCAACAACGCCAGCGCGGCGTCGATTTCGCCCTCCTCGGCGAGGAGCAGAGCGCGCAGCCGGGACGCCTCCGCGTGCAGCGCCGTGCCCTCCCAACCGGTCAGCAGCAGCCCCGGGTGAACCCCCGCACCTCGGGCGGCGGCGACCGCGGCCTCCAACACGGCCGCGCCACAGGTCCCGCACGGGCCGGGTGCCGCGTGCACACGGCCGCAGATCCCACACTCGGGGGAGTCCGCTTCCGTGAGGCCACCAGGCCGTCGTACACCGGACGTGCCCGCGGGGGCCGTCAGGCCGTCCGAGGCGTCGGCGGCCCCTGTCCGCGGGCCCGCGGGGATCACCACGTAATCCCGCTCGACCTTGGGACGCAGGGCACGCAGACACAAGCGGAACCCCTCGTAAGCGGCCGTCCAGTTCCCGGCGCGGAACGCGAGCACCGCCCGCAGCCGCACCGCGGCGAGGTCGTCCGAGTCGGCGTCGAGCAGGGCGAGGGTACGCGCGGGACGCGCGTCGGCCAGGCGGGCGACCGCCAAGTGGTAGCGGTCGCGCGGCCGGCCCTTGATCGCGGCGAGCAGCGACGCCGCGTCGCCCGCCCGCCCCTGGAGCAGCGCCAAGGCGCCCTGGGCCGAACGGACCCTCACCTCGTCGCCGAGCAGCGACGCCACCTCGCGCAGCGCCTCCTCGGCCGCACCGGCGTCGCGCGCGACCAACGCGTGCGTCGCCGCACGGAACGAAGCCTCGCCCAAGGGCCGCCGGTACAACACGGCCTTCCCGCCCGACGCGACGCAGCGCCGCCACAGCGCGCGGGCTTCGTCGACGCGTCCCGCCGCGAGCGCGCCGCGCGCCTGGTGGTCCCACACCAGCGCGGCGTTGCCCGGGACGGAGAGCCCCCACAGCCGGGCGGCGCGTTCGTGGTCTCCCGCGGCGAAGTAGGCGGCGGCCAAGTGGAAGGCGTCTTCGCGGACCGGCTCCGCGTCGTCCCACCGCGTCCGGTCGGCCCCGGGCACAGGCGCGTCCGACCAGAGCGCGACGGCCTGTTCGGGCAGCCCGGCAGCCGTGAGCACGCACGCCAGGCGGACGCGGACGCGCGGCGTGACCGGTCCCGCGCTCCGGTACGCCGCCGCGGCCTCGACCGGGCGGTCCGTTCGCTCGTACACCAGTCCCAGGCCCAAGTGCGCTCCGGCATGGTGCGGGTCGGCCGCCAGGACGGCCTCGAAGCGCGGCTGCGCCTCGCCGTCGCGCCCTTCGCGGAGCGCGGCCGCCCCCAGCGCGTACAGCACCCGGGGATCATCGGGCAGGATCTCCGCCGCCGCAGCCAGGTCCGCCCCGGCGCCGGCCGCGTCGCCCGCGGCGTCGCGGGACATCGCCCGGTACAGCAGCGCCTCGCCCGGCAACTGCGGTCCGCGCGACCAGGGATGGCGGTGGGGCGATCGCGGCCGGCCATGCGCGAGCGTGAAAGCATCGACCGCCGCGTGGTGTCGGCCCAGTGTCAGAAGAACGACCCCGTGCGCGAAGGCGACTTGGTCGGTCGGCGGGCACGCCGCGGCGGCGAGCAGTTCCGCGGCCTCGCCGAGCCTCTTCGCACGGCGCAGCGCGGACGCACGGGCCAGCACCGCCCACTCCGTCCGGGGCAGCGCGGTGACCACTGCCCCGGTCACCGTGTCGTCGCCGGACCGGCACCACTGTTGGACCCACTCCGTCATCGCGGCAGCCAGCGGGTGTGTCGACTCCACCGCGAGGAAGGCGAGCACGGGCGCCAACGCCGGTTGCTCCGCGACGACTTGCTCGTGTGCGAGATGCCGCAGCGCCCACTCCGGGAGCACCGAGGTCGGGCGGTTCAGGAGCCAGAACGCCTCCCGGTAGCGCGCCAGCGCGCCGCTTCCGTCCCCGAGTTGCGCCGTCGCCGCCGCGGCGCCCGCCAGCGCGCGTCCGCGCAGGTCTTCCAGCCCCGCGACCCCGTCCAGCCGCTGCGCGAGCCTTTCGTAGCGTTTGCGGCCGCTCTCGGATTTCCCCGCCAGCACCATGCTCTCGGCAGCCGTCAGCAGTCGCGTCGCCTCTTCGGCCTCAGGAGCGCGGCCGGTATCGAACAAGCGCACCCGAGCCCCCCGCCGAAGTGCCGAACTCGCCTACCCCGTAAGCCATATGACGGATCATCACAGCGCCGCCAGAATAACCGACCCGCTGGAGGCGCGAAATACGGATTTCCCCACCCCCAGACGAGGAAAGGAAGGCCGCCGGAGAGTTCCTTCCCCCGCCCGGAGCCCGTCGCTACGCGATCGCCGGCATGATCTCCTCCGCGACCCACTGCGTGTAGTCGAAGTAGGCGTCGATGTGCTCCAGCGCCGGTATCGGCACGGAACTGATGGTGACGCCGAGGTCGCCGAACCAGCCCAGGCGGTCGATGATCTCCTGCTTCGACATGCCGGGGCGGGCTCGGGGGTCGCTCTTCACGCTGTGGCCCTCACCCACCCTGCTGGTGGCGAAGCCGTAGAAGACGTCGGTCAGTCCGCCGTTGTAGTCGGGTTGCGAGCGGATGTAGTCGAGTTTGGCCGGGATGTCCTCCGGTTTGGTGAGGAACGGCCACCAGCCTGATCCGTAGCGGGCGACGCGCTTCAGCACCGGGTCGGCGTCGCCGCCGAACCACACCGGCGGGTGCGGGTGTTGGACCGGCTTGGGTTCGAAGGCCACGTCCCGGAAGGAGACGTACTTGCCCTCGAACTCGGGCTCATCCTTGGTCCAGAGTTCGATGATCGCCTGGACGTATTCCTCGCTCATCGCACCGCGCTCGTGGAACGGTACGCCGAGCAGGTCGAACTCCTCCTTGAGCCATCCGACGGCGAAGGTCACGGTCACCCGCCCGCCGGAGAGCCAGTCCATGGTCGAGAGAGACTTGGCGGTGACGACGGGGTGCTGGAGCGGCAGGACGGCGATGCACGAGTTGACGCGTATGTTCTCCGTCGCCCCGGCCAGGTACGACATGGCCGTGTACGCGTGGAAGTAGTGGGGCCCGGAGAGGTCGACGTGGGCACGTGGGATGATGTGGTGCTCCGGCACGCTGATCATCGCGTACCCCAGCTTCTCCGCCCACTTGGCCAAACGCGTCTGGTCGGTGCCGGTGACCGCGGCCTCCCACGGCTGGCACGTGGCCTTCAGTCGCAGCATGTGCGGCATGGCGAATCCGAGCTGCATGCTGTTCCCCTCTATGTGTCGTCGGCTGGATGTCGTCGGCACCGATTGCGGTGCCGGTGGGCGTCGGGGGTAGAAATTAGTTGACTAGGTCGTAAAAATGAGGGCAGCTTACCGAACTCAAGGGCAGGGGACAGCATGACCGACGATCTCGGGACCCCGTATCTGCGCATCGAGCGCGAAGGGTCGATCGCCTGGTGTTACATCGACCGGCCGGAGGCCCGGAACGCCTTCACGCCGGCGATGTACTACGGCCTGAAGAAGGCCGTGCGCCTGGTCAACACCGACCCCGACCTGGCCGCTTTGATCATCACCGGGGTCGGGGACGTCTTCGGGCCGGGCGGCGACCTCGGCGGACGCACCAACGAGAAGGAATCGGTGCCCGACGCGGTGGGCCACGAGATCCTGCCGTTCCTCACCATTCGCGACAGCAACGCCCCTGTCATCTCCGCCGTCAACGGCATCTGCCAGGCCGGGGGCCTGCTGGTGGCGATGATGTCCGACATCGCCGTGGCCAGCGACCGCGCCACCTTCCGCGTCCCCGAACTGCTGCGCGGAATCCCCGACGCCACCTTCGCCGCCGCCCTGCCCGCCCACGTCGGACTGGCGATGGCCCGCGACCTGCTGCTGTCCGCGCGGACCTTCGACGCCGCCGAGGCGCAGCGCATCGGCGTCCTGACCCGCGTGGTGCCCCACGACCAACTGCGCGAGGCCGCCGTCGAGGCGGCCCACCAGGTGCTGCGCACCGCGCCGGACGCCCGCGCGCAGGTCAAGCGCATGCTCAACGAGCGGTACGGCCAGGTCGACTACCAGACGATGTTCTGGGCGCTCGCGAACTCCTCCGAACTGCGCGAGGGGATGCGGGCGTTCATGGAGAAGCGCCCGCCCGCGTGGATTCCGTCCGACGTCCCCCTGCACGGCCCCCGGCTCTGAGGGCGGCGTCGGCACAGTGGCAGCCGGGCTGCCGCCGGTGTCGCCGCGGCGGGCGGCGTCCCGGCCGGGAGGCCCCGGTTTGATCCCGGGGTGCACCCGGCCCGTGCCGGCCGACGCATCATGGTGCGTCGTCGGCCACGCCTTGTCGATGTTGACTTCGGGTCGGGGCCTTCAATAGCGTCCGAAGGCGGATCGGAAGGTGGCGAGGCGGCCGCAGGTCCTGCGGAAGCGCTCACAGGCCCACCGAAGATCTTGGGCGACCGGTTCGGGGTTGCAACGGCGGAGAGATCGGTCCGAGCCGCCGCGGCGGTCGCCGGACCGAACCACCGTGCACGTGAGGGAGACCCGCCCATGCCCCACCGACCGTCGGCTCCGACCGTCCCCGTCCCGCACAGCGCCGGCCGACTCGCGGACCGGGCCGCGTGACCGCCCCGGCCGGGACCGCGCCGCTGCGCGGTCTGGAGATCGTCGAGTGTGCGACGTTCGTCGCGGGTCCCTCCGGGTGCATGGCGCTCGGGCAGCTCGGCGCCGACGTCATCCGCATCGACCCCATCGGCGGCGCGGCGGACTACAACCGCTGGCCGCTCGCCGACAGCGGGGCCAGCCTCTACTGGGCCGCGCTCAACAAGGGCAAGCGCTCGATCGCCCTGGACCTGCGGACGCCGCGTGGCCGGGAGATCGCCGTCGAGCTCGCGACCCGCCCCGGGCCGACGCGGGGGCTGTTCGTCGACAACGCGGTCGGCCGCAACAGGCTCACGTACGAGGAGCTGTGCGCGCGCCGCCCGGACATGATCCACCTGCACATCCAGGGGCACGCGGACGGCCGCCCGGCGGTCGACTACACCGTCAACGCCGAAATGGGCATCCCGACCATCACCGGTCCCGAGGACAGCGCGGCACCGGTCAACCACGTGCTCCCGGCGTGGGACCTGCTCGCCGGCATGACCGCGACGACCGGGCTGCTGGCCGCGCTGCACCGCCGGAGCATCGACGGCGAGGGCGCCCACATGCAACTGGCGCTCGCCGACGTCGCAGCCGCCGCCGTGGCCGGGCTGGGCTGGCTGGCCGAGGCCGAGCAGCGCGGCACCGAGCGGCGCCGCCTGGGCAACCACCTCTACGGCAGCTTCGGCTCCGACTTCGCGTGCGGCGACGGCCGCCGCGTGATGGTGGTCGCACTGACCGAGGGCCAGTGGCGGGCGTTGCAGAACGTCACCGGCACGACCGAGGTCTTCCGCGCGCTCCAGGACGCCATCGGGGCCGACCTGGACCGCGAGTCGGACCGCTACGAGCTGCGCGAGACCATCGCCGCGGTCATCCGGCCCTGGTTCGCCGCGCGGCCGCTGTCCCAGGTGGTCAAGGAACTCGACGCCGCCAAGGTGCTGTGGAGCCCGTACCGCACGATGCCGGAGGTGGCGGCCGAGCACCGGCAGACGGACGCCCTGCCCGTGCTGGCCGAGGTGGACCAGCCCGGCACCGGCCCGATGCTCTCCGCGCGCGGGCCGCTGCGCTGGGACGGCGCCTACGGAGACGTCGCACCGGCTCCGCTGCTGGGCGCGGACACCGAGGAGATCCTCGCGGGGCTCGGCCTCGACGGAACGGAGATCGCGCAGCTGCACGACACAGGTGTCGTCGCGTCCGCACAGACCTGAGGCTGGGTCAGTCCTGACGTTCCATGAGCCGGTGAGGGG
>NZ_JBPKBI010000024.1:14365-17736 GCF_051388935.1 Yinghuangia sp. YIM S10712 | reverse complement strand
CGCGTCCGCCGGACGCGGCCCCTCACCGTGTATCAGCCCATTTCGGCGCGCCCGGTGGCGTGCACCGTGCCGTCGCCGGACTCCACCCGCAGCTCGATCACCCCGTCGGCAGCCGTCTCGCGTACGACGGCCAACTCCGCACCGACGAACGCCGGACGGCTGATCCGGTACGTGAACGACGCCGGCGCCGCCCTCTCCCGGCGCAGGGGCTCCAGCATCAGCCACGCCTGCAACGGGCCGTGCACCACCAGCCCCGGGTAGCCCTCGACACCGCGCGCGTACGCCTCGTCGTAGTGGATGCGGTGGGTGTTCGCGGTCAACGCGCTGATGCGGAAGAGCAGTTGCGGATCGGTGGGCAGCCGCAGCTCGCCCGCGTCGGCGGGCTGCCCCGCGGGCGCAGCCGCAACAGGGGGAGGCGCAACAGGGGCAGGCGCAGCCGCGGCCGCCGGGCCGGAGCCGCTGCCCGGCGCACCGGGATGAGGGAGCCCGGAACGGTAGACGAGGTCCTGCTCCTCGACCACGCACAGCTCGCCGTTCTGGCGCAGCTCGTTGCGGATGGTGACGAAGAGCATCGCGCCCCCGCGCCCGGTCTTGGGCTCGGTGCGCACATGCAGCGTGGTGGACTCCGCAGGCGTGCCGAGCAGCAGCGGCCGGTGGATGGTGAGCCGGCCGCCCGCGAACATCCGTCGGCGTTCCGGCAGCGGCGGGAGGAAGCGGCCGTGCAGCGGATGCCCGTCCGGTCCCAGCTCCGCACGCGCCGGCCAGTTGAGGAAGTACAGCCAGTGCCACAGGGGCGGCAGCGGCTCGCCCTCGGCCGGTGCCGTCTCGGGCACCCCCAACACGGCGGCCAACGCGCGGCACGGTCCTGCCGCCAGCGCGTCACCGGTCACGAGTGGCTCGGGCTTCCAGCCCTCGACCATCGCCGCGATCGCCTGGATGTCCTCTGCCACGACACTCCCTGGTCTGTCGACGGCCCTTTCCCCGGCCGTGTTCCGACCGGCAGCCGCGCTGCGCCGGTCCACGCCGGACCCGCCTTCCGGTTGCGGGTGCAGGCGCGGAGATCCTATTGCGCCCGGTGATCACGGCTTCGTCCGGGACGTTCCCGAAGGCTCTCGGCCGCTGCCGGACGCCGCAGGTCAGCGGCCGGGGCGGTCGAGCATCGCGAGGTAGGCGGGGAGTTTGTCCACGGCCTTCCCGGCGACGCGGGTGGTCTGGACGGTCCCGGTCAGGTGGTCGTGGACGATCAGCACGTAGCGGCCCTCCTGCCACTGGAGTTCGGCGCTGTAGACGGTGACGGTGTCCGGCGCGTCCGCTTCCCCGTGGAGAACGGCGTCCGCCGTGTCCTCCGGGGGGATGTGATCGTGCGGCAGGGCGGCGTCGGCGAACGTCGTCATGCGGCGGCCTCCTCCAGCCACGCGGACCACGACCGTGCCTCCGTGTCGGTGTCGACGGTCTCGCCGTAGAGGTGGTGGCCGAGCCACAGCGGCCACTGCCACGCCGCCCCGTTGAAGAAGCGGTAGAGCCCGTCCTCGGTGCGCAGGCCCAGGAAGTCGGCGTCGCGGTAGTCGACGACCGCGTCCTGGGTGCGCATGCCCTGCGGTGCGAAGAGGACGCCGTCGCCTGCGGCCGCGTCGTCGCCGACTCCGACCGCGCGGACGACGCGGGCGAACTGGTCGGATCCCTCGGTCGCCGGAGCGGGCCGGTCGGCGCGGACGTACGCGGTGGTCCGGCCCCGGAAGTGCGTGAGGTATTCGCGCAGGGAGTGGTGGTAGAAGTCGGCGTACCGCGTCGCGGCGTCGGCGCGGGTGTCCCAGCCGTCGTCCGGCTCACCGGTGTGCACCCAGTGGATCGACATGCGCATCAACGTCTGCGCGGCGTCCGAGGCCGACAACGCGTAGCTCAAGGTGTTGGAGAACCCGGTGTCGTCGGCGTAGCGGCACGCGAAGCGCTGCGGCGGTTGCCACGCGGTGACGGTGGCGGGCCCCCGGGACACGGTGCCGCCCACGCGGGGTTCCACGTCCATCGGGTACAGCCAGCCGCACGTGCCGGGGCCGGTCGCCACGGCGTGCCAGACGTCGTCGGGGCCGGCGGGCAGAGTGTGTTCGCGTTCGAGCAGGAATTCCCGGGGCATCGCGCGGTTCCTTTCGTCGGTCGGCGGATTGTCAGTACGTCACCGGCAGCGCTCGCAGACGGCGCTGCAACGGGTTGGTGTGCCATGCGAGTTCGTGTTCGGGGGCGGCAAGGCGCAGGTCGGGCATGCGGCGTACGGCCGTGTCGATCGCGATCCGGGCCTGCAACCGGGCCAGTGGTGCGCCGAGGCAGAAGTGCGGACCGTGCCCGAACACCAAGGCCCGCGCCCTGGATTGCCGGCCCCGGGTGATGTCGAGCCGGTCGGGCTCGCGGAAGCGCTCGTCGTCGCGGTTCGTGGAGCCGAGCAGCAGGTAGACCAGGTCGCCGGTCGCCAGCGTGTGCCCGTGGAAGGCGACGTCCTCGGCGACGACGCGGATGATCGCCTGCGTCGGTGTGTCGTAGCGGGCCAGTTCTTCCACCGCGGCCGGTGCGAGGGAGGGATCGCCGCGCAGCAGGGCGAGTTGGTCCGGGTGCCGCAGGAGGGCCAGCAGGCCGTTGCCGATGAGGTGCGTCGTGGTCTGATCGCCTGCGGTGACCAACATGAAGCAGGTGGACAGGAGTTCGTCGTCGGTGAGCCGGTCGCCGCGCGCCTGCGCGGCGGTCAGCGCGCTGATGATGTCGTCGCCGCCGCTGCCGCGCCGGGCGTGGATCAGCCCGGTCAGGTACTCCTCGAACCGGATGACCACCGCTTCCGCCTGGTCGATGTCGCCGGTGAGGTCGCCGAGGCTGCGGAACCACCCGGCAACACTTTCGCGGTCTTCGACCGGGATGCCGAACAGCTCGCACACGACCGTCACCGGCAGCGGGCCCGCGAAATCGGCGACGAGGTCGGCCTGCGATCCCCGAGCGAGTGCGGCATCCAGCAGGTCGTCGACGATCTCTTGTACGCGCCCGCGCAGTTGCTCGACGCGGCGGGCCGTGAACGCCTTGTTCACCAGGCCGCGCAGACGCGCGTGGTCGGGCGGGTCCGTGTTGGTCATGACGCGCCCGAGCCGTTCGGTCAGCCGGCTGAGCGCGCGCAGGCCGCCGTCGCGGGCGGCCAGCGCGTCGGTCATGCGGTCGCGGTCGTTGGACAGCCGCAGGTCGGCCAGGGCCGCCTCGACGTCGGCGTACCGGCTGAGGTACCAGACCCCGTGCGGGGTGCGGTGCACCGGGTGCTCCCGCCGCATGGCCGCGTAGACGGGATAGGGGTCGCGTACGAAACCCGGTGCGGCCATCGCGGCGGCGACCGGGTCGGGGGG
>NZ_JBPKBI010000024.1:0-14255 GCF_051388935.1 Yinghuangia sp. YIM S10712 | reverse complement strand
CACCGTGGTCGCGGTGGCCCGATCCGATGTGGAGGTCACGAGCCCGTTCCGTTCAGTGCTCGGCGGTCGCGAGGTCCGGCGGCGCGGCGCTGTCGGCCGCGGGCGCACCGGGTTCCGCCGCCGAGCCCTCCGCGGCGGCCATCGCCTCGACCAGGCTGCGGGGCCGCATGTCGGTCCAGGACCGCTCGATGTAGTCCAGGCACGCCTGCCGGGTGTCCTCGGGGTGCGCGACACGCCACCCGGCGGGGACGTCGATGGACGCGGGCCACAGCGAGTGCTGGTCCTCGTGGTTGACGAGCACGAGGTAACGGGCGTCGTCGTCCTCGAAGGGGTTGGTGGGGGAGTCGGTCATCGTGCTTCAGCCTTTCTTGTCGGGGTTGGTGGTTGCCGCGGTGTCGGATCCGGTGCCGGTGCCGGTGTCGGTGTCGGTGTCGGTGTCGGTGTCGGTCGTCTGGCGGGTGTCGGTGCGGCCCGAGAGGGACGCCGCGACGCGTTCGAGATGCGCGGCGAGCACCGGCCCGATCTGAGCGAGGGAACCCGGCTGGGTCATGCGGTCGTGGCGGGTGGCGACGTCGTACGACGCGACTCGGCCGCCGACGTACGGCTCCCACGCGGCGGCGCCGGGCGAGTCGGCCTCGCGGTCGATCGTGGAGTTGAACAGCAGGAGGTCGCCGTCGAAGACCCCCGGGACGAAGTCGAGTGCGAGCCGGGCGTTGTTGATCATGATGGCGACCACCGCCTCGATGTGACGCGGTGTCAGGCTCGCCAGGGCGCTGCCGCGGTTCCGCAGCACCTCCGCGACCTGGTCGAACGTGACCGGCCCCGCGCCCAGTTCGTCGGGATCGCAGTCGAGGATCCCGACCAGCACGTCGCGTTCCGTCGGCACCGGCGGCTCGTCGAAGTCGACCTCGCCGACCGGGTACGCGTCGAGGATGGCCAGCAGCGCCGTGTCCTCACCGCGCCGGCGCAGTTCCACGGCCATCGCGTGGGCGATGAGCCCGCCCGCCGACCAGCCGAGAAGCTGGTAGGGCCCGACCGGCTGCACCTTGCGGATCTGGTCCACGTAGTCGGCGGCCATCTCCTCGATCGACGTCGGCCGGGGCTCGGGCCGCGCCAGGCTGCGCGCCTGCACCGCGTACACCGGGTGTTCCGGGCCGAGGTGGTTCATCAGGCCGCAGTACGACCAACTGATGCCGCCGCCGGGATGGATGCACCACAAGGGGAGGTGACGGCCGTGCGGGCGCAGCGGCAGGACGACTTCGAACGCCTCGTCGGTGTCGTCCACGTCGAGCCGCGCGGCCAGACCCGCGACCGTGGGCGTCTCGAACAGCGTGCGCAGGCCGACCGGGACACCCAAGGCGTCCCGGATCCGCCCGACCAGCCGGGCGGCCAGCAGGGAGTGCCCGCCCAGTGCGAAGAAGTCGTCGTCGATACGGACGTGTTCGCGGCCCAGGATGTCGGCGAACAGATCGCAGAGGACCTGCTCCTGCGGCGTGCGCGGCAACCGACCCGCCTCGGACGCGGCCCCGCCGCCGGGCGCGGGCAGCGCGGCCCGGTCGACTTTGCCGTTGTCGGTGAGCGGCAGCGCGTCGAGCACGACGAACGCGGTCGGCACCATGTAATCGGGCAGCACGCGCCGAAGCCGGCGCGCGAGCGCTCCGGGGTCGGGCATGCCGGCGTGGGTTTCGGCGGGCGAGAGCCTGGCCGTGTCGGCCGCCCCCGCCGTCGTCTGCGCGGCGCCGGTTCGACCGGTACCTGTTGCGCCCGTCGTGCCCGTTCCGCCTGCGTCCGCCGCGTCGCCGCCGGTCTTCGATGCCTGCGGCACGACATAGGCCACGAGGCGCTTGTCGCCCGGCCGGTCCTCGCGTACGAGTACCACGGCCTGGCCGACGCCGGGGCAGTCCGCGAGCGCGGCCTCGATCTCGCCGGGTTCGACGCGGAACCCGCGGAGCTTGACCTGCTGGTCGGCGCGGCCGACGAAGTCGAGTTCGCCGGTCGTGCGGCGGCGGGCGAGGTCGCCGGTGCGGTACATGCGTGAACCCGCCGGGCCGTGCGGGTCGGCGACGAACCGCTCGGCGGTCGGCGCAGGACGTCCGTGATAGCCGCGGGCCACGCCGTTCCCGGCGATGTAGAGCTCGCCGACGACGCCCGGCGGCACCGGCCGCAGCCGTGTGTCCAGCACGTACAGCCGCATGCCGGGCATCGGCCGTCCGATCGGCAGCGGCTCGTCGAGCGGCGGTGGTTCGGTCACGCGGTGGTGTGCCGCGAACGTCGTGGTCTCGGTGGGGCCGTAGCCGTCGACGACCACGGTGCCGGGGCACGCGCGCATGACCCGGGCGACCGCGGTCGGGGCCACGACGTCGCCGCCCGTCCACACCTCGCGCACACCGGCGAAGCACTCGGGCTGCTGCTCGGCGACGACCTGGAACAGGCCTGCGGTCAGCCACAGTCCCGTCACCCCGTGCCGCCGGATCACCGTGTGCAGGTCCTCGGCGTGGAGGTGGCCGGGCGGGGCGACGACGACCGTGCCGCCGCCCAGAAGCGGCGCCCACATCTCGTACGTCGACGCGTCGAACGCCGTCGGCGCGTGCAGCAGCACCTTGTCGTGTGCGCCGCCGCGCCAGGTCGGTGCGAGGGCGAGGGCGGCCACGTCGTGGTGGGTGACCGCGATGCCCTTGGGCTCGCCGGTCGAGCCCGAGGTGTACATGACGTACGCGAGCGCACTCGGGTGACCCGTCGCGGCGGGCGGGCCGTCCCCCCGCACACCGGAGCGCCGCGCCTCTTCTTCGAGGGCGGTCAGCACGTCGGGCGTGAGCAATACCGAGGCCCCGGTCTGACGCATGATCAACTCGACGCGTCCGGACGGGAACCGCGGGTCGAGCGGCACATATGCCGCGCCCGCCTTGACGATGCCGAGCACCGCGGCGATCAGGTCGGCGGACCGGTCGATCAGAACCGCCACCCGGTCGCCGGGGCGTACCCCCTGTGCGGCCAAGGCGTGTGCGAGGACATCCGCGCGATCGTCCAATTCGCGGTAGGTGACGGCCGTGTCGCCGTCCTCGACGGCGACGGCCCCGGGACGCGTGCGCGCCTGCGCGGCGAACAACGCGGGCAGCCAGGCGTCGTCGGGGACGTCCCCGCCCGCTGCGGTCGCGGTCAGGGCCTGCCGCTCGTCGCCGTCGAGCAGGTCGACGCCGCCGATCGGCCGGCCGGGGTCGGCGGCCACCTCGCGCAGCAGCCGCACCCAGCGGTCGAACAGCGCCTGGACGGTCGCGGGTTCGAACAGGTCGGTCGCGTACTCGACGGCGCCCGCGATGCCGCACGGATCGTCTTCGGGGCCGTGGCGCTCTTCGAGGGTGACGGTGAGGTCCACACGTGCGGTGTCGGTGGCCACCGGCTCGGCGGTGGCGTGCAGGCCGGCGAACGCGAAGTCCTCCGTCGGTGCGTTCTGGAGCGCGAGCATCACCTGGAACAGCGGGTGGTGGGCGAGGGACCGCGACGGGTTCAGCGTCTCCACGAGGTATTCGAACGGCACGTCCTGATGGGCGTACGCGGCCAGGCATGTCTCCTTGACCCGGCCCACCAGCTCGGTGAACGCCGGGTCGCCGGAGGTGTCGGTGCGCAGCACCAGCGTGTTGACGAAGAAGCCCACGAGGTCGTCGAGCGCGTCGTCGGTGCGGCCGGCGATGGGGCTGCCGACGGGGATGTCCGTGCCGGCGCCCATCCGGGTCAGCAGCGCCGCGAAGCCCGCCTGCAAAACCATGAACAGGCTGGCGTCGTGCGCCGCCGCCAAGTCCCGCAGCCGCACGTGGAGTTCGGCGTCGATGCGGACGACCAGCACGCCGCCGCGCCGACTGGCCGCCGCCGGACGGGGCCGGTCCGAGGGGAGGGTGATGCTCTCCGGAAGCCCGGCGAGCGCACGGGTCCAGTGGTCGATCTGCACCGCGAAGCGGCTGTCGGCGTCGTTTTCGTCCCCAAGCAGCCCGTGCTGCCACAGCGTGTAGTCGGCGTACTGGACGGGCAGCGGCGCCCACTGCGGCGCCTCGCCCCGGCTGCGGGCGGCGTACGCGGCTGCCAGGTCGCGCGCCAGCGGGCCCATCGACCAGCCATCGCACGCGATGTGGTGCACGACGACCAGCAGCACATGATCGGCCGACCCGAGTGCGAACAACCGTGCCCGCAAGGGCACTTCAGACTCAAGGTCGAACGGCCGTGCGGCGTGCGCGGCCACCGCGTCCGCCAGGTTCGCGCCGTCGACCTCGCTTACCGGCAGGTCCGGCGGTACCTTGCCGGGCGCGTGCACATGCTGGTACGGCGTGCCCGCGTCGACGCGGAACACCGTGCGCAGGCTCTCGTGCCGGGCGGCGACGTCGCCGAGCGCCGCGTGCAGCGCGACAGCGTCCAGCGGCCCGGTCAGCCGCAGCGCGAACGGCATGTGGTAAGTCGCGGCGTGGTCGTCGAGTTGGTGCAGGAACCACAGCCTGCGCTGGGCGAACGACAACGGCAGCCGCTCCGGTCGGGCGACCGGCACCAGCGGTGGACGCGCGGATTGCCCGTCCGCCTCCGCGCCGAGGCGGGCCGCAAGCCCGGCCACGGTCGGCGTCTCGAACAGCGTCCGGACGTCGAGTTCCGTCCCGAGCGTCGCACGGATTCGGGAGGTCAGGCGGGTGGCCAGCAGCGAGTGTCCGCCCAAGTGGAAGAAACTGTCGTCGACGCCTACGCGCGGCAGCCCGAGGACCTCGGCGAACAAGTCGGCGAGCACCTGCTCTTGAGGCGTGCGCGGCTCGCGTCCGGACGCGCCCGTGTCCGTGTGCGGCGCGGGCAGCGCGGCCCGGTCGAGCTTGCCGTGCGCGGTGAACGGCAGGGCGTCCAGGACCACGAACGCCGACGGCACGAGGTGGTCCGGCAACTGCTTCGCGAGCGCGTCGCGCAGAATCCCGGGCAGTGCGGCACGGCTGTGCGCCCGCGTGGGGGCGTTCGTGAGGGCGTCGAACGGGGTGCCCGGGCCCTTGGAGCGGCGGTAGTGGACGCCGGGTGCGGCGGCCGGGTCGGAACCGTCGGCGAACACCACGTCCAGTGCGTCCACGTCATCGGGCGACCAGGTGACCGCGACACGGCAGCCGTGCCGGGCCGCCGCCTCGTGGAACGCGTCCACGGCCACGCAATCGGTCGCGGCGCCGGCCTGCGCGCGTGCGGTGATGTCGGCGGCGCGATGCCCGTCGGCGGCCTCGCGGACCGCGCGTTCCAACGCCGCGTCGGACGTGAGCCGCGCATTGGGGACGCCGACGACCCGGACGACACGATCGGGTGTGCGCGCCGCGAGCAGCCGCTCCACGTCTGCGAGAGCGCCCGGAACCCACGCGACCTCGACGGGCGCGGCCTCCGACCCGGTCGCGAGTCGGTGCTCGGCCCGCTGGGTTTCGCATGCGTACTCGGCGCTGCGCCGGAACACCGTGACGTCGTAGCGGTAGCGGCTCAGTTCGTTGTCGTAGCCGCAGGGCTTTGCCTCCACGGCGACGGCGCCGACCTCGGCGAATCGGTCGGAGAGCACCGCGAACAAGTCGGGATCGACCAGGAGTTCGCGTTCCGACGCAATCGACTGCCGGACCGATTCGCGCAGTTGCCCGGCCGACATGGTCGCCGCGGCGCGCCGGACCTGGACCGCGGTGGCCAGGCGCCGGTGCAGCCGCAGGTTGCGCACGTCACCGACGAACAGAGCGCCACCCGGCGCCAGGAGGGACAGCAACCGCCGCAGGACGTCCGACAGATAGTGGGCCGAAGGGAAGTACTGGACCACGGAGTTCATCACGATGGTGTCGAACCCGCCCACGGGCAGGCCCTCGACGTCATGCGCGGGCTGCGTGCGCAACACGACGCGGTCCCGCAGCTCCGGGTCGCGGGCGACCCGCCGGCCGAGGGCGTCGACGGCTGTCGCGGACAAGTCCGTCGCCCAGTACGTCTCGCAGTGCGGTGCGACGCGGGACAGCAGGAGGCCCGTTCCCACCCCGATCTCCAGGACTCGGCGCGGACGCAGCCCGAGGATGCGCTCGACCGTGCCGTCCCGCCACGCGCGCATCTCGCCGAGGGGGATGGGCGCGCTGTCGTAGCTGCTGTTCCAGCCGGTGAAGTCGTCGGCGTCGGCCGCCGGGTAGGCGTCGGGACTGATCGGCAGCGCGTCGTACGTGTCGCGCCAACTGCCGATCTGCTCCTGCTCCAGGTCGGTGCGCCGACCCGTGTACGCAGGCACGACATAGGCGGCGAGGCGGTCGGTGTCGTAGGGGATGACGGCGGCGTGGGCGATGGCGGGGTGGGTGGTGAGTGCTGTTTCGATTTCGCCGGGTTCGATGCGGTAGCCGCGGATTTTGAGTTGGTTGTCTGCGCGTCCGAGGTATTCGAGTTGTCCGTTGCGGGTTGTGCGGGCGAGGTCGCCGGTGCGGTACATGCGTGTGCCGGGCTGGTTGGCGGGTGTGTAGGGGTCGGCGACGAACCGTTGGGCGGTGAGTGCCGTGCGTCCCAGGTAGCCGCGCGCCAACCCGGGGCCTGCCACGTACAGTTCCCCCGGTACGCCGGGAGGCACCGGTCGCAGGGCCGCGTCGAGCACATAGACGCGGCTGTTGGTGATCGGCCGCCCGATCGGCGGCGAACCGGCCGTGCCGGACGCGTCGAGTGGTGTGCTCATGGTGGCGCAGACGGTGGTTTCGGTGGGTCCGTACGCGTTGATCATGCGGCGGCCGGGTGCCCATCGGGCGACGAGTTCCGGCGGGCACGCTTCACCGGCGACGACCAGTGTCTCCAGTGCGGTGCCGGTTCCTTCGGGGACGGCGGCCAGTGCCGAGGGGGGTACCGTCGCGTGGGTCACCCGGGTGTCGCGCAGGCCCGCCAGGGGGTCGTCCACCGGCGCCAACACCAGCGCCGCACCGGTCAACAGTGCCGTGAACACCTCGGACACCGAGGCGTCGAAGCTGGGCGAGGCGAATTGCAGCACCCGGCTGCGAGCGTCGATGGCGAACCGCTCCACCTGCGCCGCGACCAGATTCGGCACCCCGGCATGGCTGACGACGACGCCCTTGGGCCGGCCGGTCGAGCCGGAGGTGTAGATGACGTATGCGGCCTGCGCCGGATCGATGGGCACGTCGGGGTCGGTCGCCGGGAAGTCGGCCGTGTCGTCGACCTTCGCCGGGTCGTCGATCACGAGTGCCGGACGGGCGTCGTCCAGCAGGTACGCGATGCGCTCGGCAGGGTAGGCCGGATCGACCGGGAGGTATGCGGCGCCTGTCTTCAGCACACCGAGCACCGCCACGACCCACGCGACCGAACGCGGCAGGACCAGTGCCACGACGTCCTCGGCACCGACTCCGCGCGCCGTCAACGCCCGTGCGAAGCGGTTCGCCCGCTCGTTCAACTCCCGGTACGAGAGCTCGACTTCGCCGCACATCACCGCCACCGCATCCGGACACTCCCGCACCCGCGCCGCGAACAACGCGGGCACGCACGCGTCATCCGCGCGGGCGTCGACCTTGCCGTGGAACGCGCCGACCATCCGGGCCCGTTCGTCGGGCGCGAGCAGGTCGATACGGCTCAGCGCGGCGTCCGGGTCGGCGACGGCCGCGCGAAGCAGCCGGGCCCAGCGCGCGACGATCGCCTCGGCGGTCTCCTGGTCGAACAGGTCCGCGGCGTACTCCACCGCACCGACGACACCGGCCGGCGCGCCGTCCGCGTCGAAGGTCTCCGCCAGGCTGAACCCGAGGTCGAACTTGGCCGTCATCGTCGGGACGGACCCGCTCTCGACGGTCAACCCGGGCAGCGCGAACTCGCCCGTGGGGGCGTTCTGGAGCGCGAGCATCACCTGGAACAGCGGGTGGTGCGCGGGCGAACGCACCGGGTTCAACTCCTCGACCAGGTGCTCGAACGGAAGATCCTGGTTCGCGTACGCACCCAGCGCGTTCTCCCGCACTCGCGCCACCAACTCACGGAACGTCGGATCCCCCGACGTGTCGGTGCGCAGCACGAGGGTGTTGACGAAGAAGCCCACCAAGTCGTCGATCGCCTGGTCGGTGCGCCCCGCGATCGGACTTCCGATGGGAATGTCGGTGCCCGCGCCCAACCTGCCGAGCAGCGCGGCGCATCCGGCGTGCAGCAGCATGAACAGGCTGGCTCGGCAGTCACGCCCGAACGCCGCGAGTGCGGCGTGCAGTTCGGCGTCCAGCCGCACGTGCGCGACGCCGCCCCGGAACGACGCGACGGCCGGCCGGGGCCGGTCCGCAGGCAGCCGCAGCAGCTCCGGCGATCCGTCCAACACGCGTCGCCAATAGGCGAGTTGATTTGCGAAACGGCTGTCCGGTACGTCGCGGTCTCCGAGCAGATCACGCTGCCACAGCGTGTAGTCGGCGTACTGGACGGGGAGTTCACCCCATCCGGGAGGCCGGCCCCCGACGCGTGCCGCGTACGCCGTCGCGAGGTCGCGCGCCAGCGGGCCCATCGACCAGCCGTCGCCCGCGATGTGGTGCACGACGAGCAGCAGCACGTGACGGTCCGGGGCAACGGCGAACAGCGTTGCCCGCAAAGGTGGTTCGGCGGCGAGGTCGAACGCGTACCGGGCCGCTTCGGTCAGCAGGCGCGGCAAGTCCGCCTCGGGGGTCACGCCGGGCCTCGTGTGCAGCATCGTCCCTGCCGCGCCGACGGGCAGCACGTCCTGGCACGGTACGCCCGCGACCTCGCGGAAGACGGTGCGCAGCGTCTCGTGGCGGGCCACCACATCCCCGAGAGCCCGGTGCAGCGCGTCGCGGTCGAGGTCGCCGGTCAGCCTGAGTGCGAGCGGGATGTTGTACGTCGCGCCGGGCCCCTCCAGGCGATGCAGGAACCACAGGCGACGCTGCGCGTATGACAACGGCACCGCGTCGGGCCGCTCACGACGCGTCGGGACGGGGCGGGTTCCGGCTCCGCCGTCGAGGCGCAACGCCAGCCGGGCAACCGTCGGCGCCTCGAACAGGGCACGCAGCTCCAGTTCCACACCGAGCACCGCACGGACTCTGGCCACGAGCTTGGTCGCCAGAAGCGAGTGCCCGCCCAGGTCGAAGAACGAGTCGTCCGCGCCCACATCCGCGACACCGAGCACGTCGGCGTACAGCTCGGCAAGAGTGCGTTCCTGCGCGGTGCGGGGGAGACGACCCCGGTCACGGGCGGTGTGCCGGCTCGCGGGTGCGGGAAGCGCGTCGCGATCCAGCTTCCCGTTGGCTGTCACCGGCAGCGCGTCGAGTTCCACGAAGGCCGAGGGCACCATGTGGTCGGGGAGGAACTTGCCTGCGTGAGACCGCAGTTCAGCGGGTGTCGGGACCGCGCCGCACGGCTCGGGAACGATGTAGGCGGCGAGGCGGTCGGTGTCGTAGGGGATGACGGCGGCGTGGGCGATGGCGGGGTGGGTGGTGAGTGCTGTTTCGATTTCGCCGGGTTCGATGCGGTAGCCGCGGATTTTGAGTTGGTTGTCTGCGCGTCCGAGGTATTCGAGTCGGCCGTCGCGGGTGGTGCGGGCGAGGTCGCCGGTGCGGTACATGCGTGTGCCGGGCTGGTTGGCGGGTGTGTAGGGGTCGGCGACGAACCGTTGGGCGGTGAGTGCCGTGCGTCCCAGGTAGCCGCGCGCCAATCCGGGGCCCGCCACGTACAGTTCGCCCGGCACGCCGGGAGGCACCGGCCGCAGGGCCGCATCAAGCACGTACACACGGGCGTTGATGATCGCTTGGCCGATGGGCGGATTCCCCGCGACCGACGCGTCGAGTGGTGTGCTCATGGTGGCGCAGACGGTGGTTTCGGTGGGTCCGTACGCGTTGATCATGCGGCGGCCGGGTGCCCATCGGGCGACCAGTTCCGGCGGGCAGGCCTCACCGGCGACGATCAGTGTCTCCAGTGCGGTGCCGGTTCCTTCGGGGACGGCGGCCAGCGCCGACGGGGGCACCGTCGCGTGGGTCACCCGGGCGTCGCGCAGGCCCGCCAGCGGGTCGTCCACCGGCGCCAACACCAGCGCCGCACCGGAGAGCAAGGCGGCGCAGACATCCCAGAACGAGGCGTCGAAGCTGGGCGAGGAGGCTTGCAGCACCCGGCTGCCGACACCGAGACGCAGGTGATCGATCTGACTCGCGACCAGACTCGCGATGCCGGTGTGGCTGACGACGACGCCCTTGGGCTGGCCGGTCGAGCCGGAGGTGTAGATGACGTAGGCGGCCTGCGCCGGATCGATGGGCATGTCGGGGTCGGTCGCCGGGAAACCGGCCGTGTCGTCGACCTTCGCCGGGTCGTCGATCACGAGTGCCGGACGGGCGTCGTCCAGCAGGTACGCGATGCGCTCGGCCGGGTAGGCCGGATCGACCGGGAGGTATGCGGCGCCTGTCTTCAGCACACCGAGCACCGCCACGACCCACGCGACCGAACGCGGCAGGACCAGTGCCACGACGTCCTCGGCACCGACTCCGCGCGCCGCCAACGCCCGTGCGAAGCGGTTCGCCCGCTCGTCCAACTCCCGGTACGAGAGCTCGACTTCGCCGCACATCACCGCCACCGCATCCGGACACTCCCGCACCCGCGCCGCGAACAACGCCGGGAAGCCGCCCGGGGTGATGTCGCGGGCGGCGGCGTTCCGGCAGCCGTCACCGGCGCGGGTCAACCGCGCGTGCTCCTCTTCCGCCAGCACCGGCAGGCGGCTGATTGGCGTTTCGGGTGCCGAGGCCGCCGCCGACAGCAGCCGCACCCACCGACCTGCCAGATCCGCGACAGTGTCGCGGTCGTACAAGTCCGTCGCATACTCGACGACGGCTTCGAGCCCGGCGGGACACCCGTCGGCGCCGCGCCTCTCCTCGACGCTGAACGTCACGTCGACCCGCGACGTACCGGTGGGCACGCGCACGCCGCGCACCCGGAGGCCCGGCAGCCCGAAGTGGCCCGTGGGGGCGTTCTGCAAAGCGAGCATCACCTGGAACAGCGGGTGGTGCGCGGGCGAACGCGCCGGGTTCAACTCCTCGACCAGGTGCTCGAACGGAAGATCCTGGTTCGCATATGCGCCCAGCGCGTTCTCACGGACCCGTCCGAGGAGTTCGGCGAACGTCGGGTCGCCGGAGGTGTCCGCGCGCAACACCAGTGTGTTGACGAAGAAACCCACCAGATCGTCCAGCGCCGCATCGGTGCGCCCGGCCACAGGCGTACCCACCGCGATGTCGGAACCCGCGCCCAGGCGCGTGAACAACGCGGCCAGGCCCGCGTGCAGAACCATGAAAAGGCTCGCACCGCGACTCCTCGCCAGGCCCACGAGTGCCGCGTGCATCTCGGCGTCGATATCGAAGCTGAAATGGTCGCCCCGGAACGATGCCGCAGCCGGTCGGGGCCGGTCCGTGGGCAGGTGCAACAACTCCGGCACGCCGTGCAGGGCGCGCCGCCAATGGTCGAGACGGCGCGCCGCCAGGCTCCGCGGATCAGCCGCGTCGCCCAGGAGTTCGCCCTGCCACGCCGCGTAATCGGCGTACGTGACCGGCAGCGGGGCCCACGCGGGTGCCCGGCCCGCAAGCCGCGCGGCATAGGCCGTCGCGAGGTCGCGCGACAAAGGCCGCAGCGACCACCCGTCGCAGGCGATGTGGTGCAGCGCCAGCACGAGCACGTGCTCCTCGTCACCGGTCGCGAACAAGGTGACACGCAACGGCGGTTCGACGGCCAGGTCGAAGCGGTGCCCCGCCGCCTCCGCGACCAGCGTCTCGACATCCGCCCCGGGCGCCTCGACCACACGCGGATCGGACACCGCACCGGCGTCGGCGGGATCGAGGACACGCGGATACGGCACGCCGTCGGCGCCCTCCGCGTACACCGTGCGCAGCGTCTCGTGGCGCGTGACGATGTCACCGAGCGCCGCCCGGAGCGCGTCGCGGTCCAGTGCGCCGGACAGCCGCAGGACCAGCGGCATGTTGTACGTCGCGCTCGGCCCGTCCAAGCGGTACAGGAACCACAGGCGGCGCTGGCCGAACGACAGCGGCAGCGGATCGCCGGGCCGCCGCGCCGCGGGCCGCAGCTCGGGCCGCGATGTCGCGTCCGCGCTGCCCAACTCGGCGGCGAAGCCCGCGACCGTCGGCGTCTCGAACAGTGCCCGCAGCGGGAGTTCGACGCCCAGCACGGCACGCAACCGGGAGATCAGGCGCGTGGCGAGCAGGGAATGCCCGCCGAGCGCGAAGAAATCGGAGTCCGCCCCGACCTCGTGCTCCCCGAGCGCCAGCACTTCGGCGAACAACCCGGCCAGCAGCCGTTCGTGGGGCGTACGCGGCACACGCCCCGAACCAACCGCACCGCGCCCGGACTCCGACGCGTCGCCTCTGCGCTGCGCGGGAACCGCAGGCAGGGCCGCGCGGTTCAGTTTGCCGTTGGGCCCCAACGGCAGCGGCCGGTCGTGCAGGACGAACGCGGCCGGCACCATGTAATCCGGCAGCCGCTCGCGCAGGACGCGCCGCAGACGGTCCGCCGTGGCCTTCCGGTCGGCCGTGTCCTCCGCCGGGGAGCCAGGGGACGCGGGTGATGCCGACCGCACCACATGGGCGACCAACTGCACCTGCCCCGAGCGCAGTTGACGCGGCACCACGGCCGTCTGGGCGATCCCCTCGCACGCCGTCAGCGCGGACTCGATCTCCCCAAGTTCGACCCGGAAACCCCGCACCTTGACCTGGTGGTCGCAGCGCCCCAGGTACTCCAACTCCCCGCGGCTGTTCCACCGGGCGAGGTCTCCCGTGCGGTACATGCGCGCGCCGGACTCGTGCGCGGGAGCGTACGGGTCGGCGACGAACCGCTCCGCGGTCGGCCCCGGGCGGCCCAGGTAGCCGCGCGCCAACGGCACACCGGCGACGTACAGCTCCCCGGCCACCTGCGGGGGCACCGGATTCAGCGCCGCGTCCAGGACATAGACGCGGGCACCCGGGATCGGCTTGCCGATCGGCGGAAGCGCCGGCGCTTCCGCGTCGTCCCGCAGCGCATACGCGGTCACCACGTGCGTCTCCGCCGGCCCGTAGTGGTTGTGCAGCAGTCGATGCGGCGCCCGGCCCAAGAACGCACGCAGGCCCGCAGTGATCCGCAACGCCTCGCCCGCCTGCGCGATCGTGCGCAGCGACGGCAGGTCGAGCCCGGCCTCCCCGGCGGCCTCGGCCAGCGCCTCGATGACGAGTGTCGGCGCGAACAACTCCTCGACCTTGTGCGTGTGCAGCCAGTGCGCGAACTGTTCGGCGCTGCGCCGCTGTTCCTCGGTGGGCACGCACAGCGTCTTGCCATGGCACACCGCCGACAGGATCTCCTGCACGGACACGTCGAAACCCACCGCCGTGAACTGCGCGGTGCGCGTGCCGGGGCCGCCGCCGACCGCCGCGTGGTGCCAGCGCAGCAGATTCCGCACCGCCCCGGCGGGCATGACCACGGCCTTCGGCGTCCCGGTCGAACCGGAGGTGTAGATGACGTACGCGGGGTGCCGGTCGTGAAGCGGACGGCGGCGCCCGGCGTCCAACGGATCACCGTCCGGCAGCGCCTCCTTCTCCCGCGCCCACACCGGGGCGTCGAGCGCGAGCACCGGCACACCGACCCCGTCGAGGTCGACCACGCCGCCGCGGGTGAGCATCAGTGCGGGCCGGGCGTCGTCGAGCATCAGCCGGACGCGGGCGGCCGGGTACTCGGCATCGATCGGGAGATACGCCGCACCCGCCTTGAGTACCGCGAGCATCGCCGCGATCAGCTCCGGCCCGCGCGGCAGCGCCACGGCCACCACGCATTCCGGACCGATGCCGCGCGCGATCAGGGCATGCGCCAGTCGGTTGGCCTCGGCATTGAGTTCGCGATAGGTGAGGCCGGCTTGCTCGGCGACGACAGCCGGCGCGTCGGGGGTGGACCGGACCTGCGCCTCGAACAGCGCAGGAAGGGACGGCCCGTCGCGTTCCTCAGACAGGCGCGGGCCACCCACACCGGCGACGAGCGCGCGGTGTTCCTCCGCCGACAGGATGTCGATACGGCTGATCACACGACCCGGATCGCCGACGACGGCCCGCAGCACCCGGAGCCACCGCGCGCCGAGGGTTTCGACGGTGCCGTGGTCGAACAAGTCGGCGCTGTATTCGATCGCCACGTCCAGCCCGCCGTTCGGCGGTGTCGAAGGCTCAGGCGCCGACTTTTCGGTCACCGCGAAAAACAGGTCGAATTTGGCGGTTGCGGTGCCGACGTTGAGGGTTTGGGCGGTGAGGCCGGGGAGGGTGAAG
>NZ_JBPKBI010000023.1:95182-97208 GCF_051388935.1 Yinghuangia sp. YIM S10712 | reverse complement strand
GCCGTCCCGCGCAGCGCCGCCACCAAGGTCAACCGAGGCGCGCTCGTCGCGACCCGCGGCGGCTGACCCGCGGCCCGGATCCGTTCTCAACCCCCGCGCCCGGGCGACCGACGCCCTGAGCGCCGACCACCCAGCACCACCAGCACATTTCCATCCGACATCGCCGGCCTCTCGGGGGGTCTTCGGCCGTTGCCGCGCGCGCCAAAAGCGTGCAACGGCGTTTTCCGCGACCACGTCGCCCGCTCCTGCGGGCACGCGTACTCGCACGACGAGGCGGCTCCGGCGATCTGAAGCACGTGCGCCACCCCCGGCACCGCCGGGCCCGCCCGAAGAGGGCGTTACCGCCAAGGAGAACAAGGCCGGCGTCGTCAGGGACGCCGGACAGCACCGAGGAGCCAACCCGTGAGACCCACCAAGACCATCACCAGCCTCGCGCTGGTGGCCGCGCTGTTCGCGGCGGCCGGATGCGCCGATCGGGGCGGCGAGTCCGACCGCAGTGAAGGGGCGGGCGCGAACCCTACGGCGAACACGCCCGTATCCGCCGACTTCGGTGACCTGAAGAACGTGTGCGGCTCGGGCAACTCGACCAAGGCGTCGGCCCAAGGCGTCACCGCCGACAAGATCAAGGTCGGCGTCATGTCGGACGTCGGCTTCACCAAGAACCACGAATACGAAGCCGCCGCAAAGGCNGCTCGGGCAACTCGACCAAGGCGTCGGCCCAAGGCGTCACCGCCGACAAGATCAAGGTCGGCGTCATGTCGGACGTCGGCTTCACCAAGAACCACGAATACGAAGCCGCCGCAAAGGCGTTCACCGGCTGGTGCAACGACCTGGGCGGCATCAACGGGCGCAAGATCGACGCGACGATCCGCGACACCAAGATGCTTGAGGTCCGCCAGCGGATCGCGGAGGCCTGCCGCGACGACTTCGCGCTGGTCGGCGGTAGCGCGGCGCTGGACGGCATGGGTGCGAAGGAGCGGGTGGCGTGCATGCTGCCGGAGTTCCCCTCGCAGTCGACCCAGCGGCAGAACGAGGGCTCGGACCTCCAGCTCACCGTGCAGCCGGGCGGGCCGTCGTACTTCCGGTACGCGGGCTTCTACGAGTGGCTGGTGAAGCAGGCGTACCCGCAGACCGCGAACGCGGTCGGCATCATCGCCGGTGACTCGCCGGTGACGAAGGTGTCGGTGGACCAGCGCGCGGAGTTCTTCCAGTCGCTGGGCACGCCGATGTCGTACACCGAGCTGTACCCGGCGGCGGGCGTGTCCAACTGGACGCCGTACGCGCAGAACATCAAGAGCAAGGGCGTCAAGGGCCTCATCTTCATGGGCGACTACAAGTCGCTCGCGAAGCTGGAGCAGGAACTGACGAACATGGACTACAAGCTCGACTGGGTCGACGCCAACAGCAACGCGTACGGCAAGTCGTTCCTCGAACTCGCGGGTCCCGCGGTCCTGAACGCGCAGAACAACCTCGCGGACATCAGCGGCACCTACCCGCTGGAGAACGCGGCTTCCAACGCGGCGACCAAGCAGGTCCTCGACCTGTTCGCGAAGTACGCGCCCGGGGCCGAGGTCACGCTGCCGGCCGTGAAGGCGTTCTCCTCGTGGCTGCTGTTCGCGAAGTCCGCCGCGAGCTGCGGTGACGACCTGACGCGCAAGTGCCTGGTCGAGGCGGCGCGCAAGGAGACCGCGTGGACCGGGGGCGGCTTGCAGGCGCCCCTCGACCTGTCGGTCCAGGACGGCCCGGCCAAGTGCATGAACATCGAGAAGGCGACCGCGGAGGGCTGGAAGCCCGCCCCGGAGTTCCAGCCGACCCAGGGCGCGTACCGCTGCGACATCGCGTCGTACAAGCTCACCGGTGACTACGGCAAGCCGGTGACGCTGGCCGACGTCGGCAAGAGCGCGAACGACCTCCAGTAGGCGTTCCGCACGAACCACCGGTTACGTCGCCCGCTGGAGGCGGTTCGTCGGCAGGCGTGGCTGTGTGTCGACGAGGCGGTTGCGGGCGACGTGGTCCGGTACGGGGG
>NZ_JBPKBI010000023.1:66664-95048 GCF_051388935.1 Yinghuangia sp. YIM S10712 | reverse complement strand
CCCCCCCCCCCCCCCCCCCCCCCCCCCCCCCACTTCGCGGGCTCGCCCCATCCCCGGCCGAGACCCGCGCCCCCGGCTCGGGCCTCCCGGGGTCCTGCCTCCCCTGTTTCCCCTGCCCTGTGGGCCGGTCGATCCGGCCCCCTATCCGACGCCCTGTTTCCCCGCGCGAGCGGTCGCGGTTCCTCATCGGCTCTGGAGGGACCGCGATCACCACTGATATAAGAATTCTCGTATGAGGAGAATCTGATGCTCGGCCCGACGGGGTCACCGGTGACGGCGGACACACGATCCGCCGAGGACGGAGTTACCCGAATGCGCACGATCCCCGCCGACCTGGTGAAGAAGTACGAGGCGGAGGGGTGGTGGACGCAGGAGACCCTCGGCGACTTGATCGTGCGCGGTCTCGCCGACGCCCCGGGAACCGGCTTCCACGTGCATTCGGCCGTCCGCCCGTGGTCGGGGACCTTCGCCGACGTCGAGCTCGTCGCGCGCCGCCTGGCCGCCGGCCTTCACGAGCGCGGTGTCGGCCCGGGTGACGTCGTGGTCGTGCAACTGCCGAACTGGATGGAGGCCGCGGCCGTCTTCTGGGCCTCGTCGTTCCTCGGTGCGGTCGTGGTGCCGGTCGTGCACTTCTACGGCCGCAAGGAGGTCGGCCACATCCTCACCTCCACCAAGCCGAAGGTCTTCGTGTGCGCCGAACGGTTCGGCCGCACCGAGCACCAGCCCGACCTGTACGCGGACGTGCCGGTCGTCGGCGTGGTGGGACGCGACTTCGACGACCTGCTCGCCGACGAGCCCATGGCCGGCATCCTGCCGACCGATCCGGACTCCCCCGCGGTCATCGCCTTCACCTCAGGCACCACACGCGCCCCCAAGGGCGTTGTGCACAACCACCGCACGCTCGGCTTCGAGACGCGCCAGCTCGCCGCGCGCTACCCCGCCGACCGCGGGCACCAGATCACCAATTCCCCGGTCGGCCACTTCATGGGAATGCTCACCGCGTTCCTCGTCCCCGTCATCGACGGGATGCCGATCAACCTCACCGACGTCTGGGACCCGGCGCAGATCCTCCGGCTCATGGAGGAGAACGACCTGACGTTCGGCGGCGGTGCGGCGTACCACCTGACAACCCTGCTCGACCACCCCGACTGGCGCCCCTCGCATCTGCCCGCCATGCGGTACGCGGGCCTCGGCGGTTCGGCGGTTCCGACCTCGGTCACGCGTCGGCTCGCGGACCTCGGGATCACCGCCTTCCGCGCCTACGGGAGCACCGAACACCCCTCCATCACCGCGTCGTTGTACACCGCGCCGGAGGACAAGCGCCTCAACACCGACGGCGAGGCTCTGCTCGGCGTCGAGATCCGCCTCGCGGAGGACGGCGAAATCCTCAGCCGGGGGCCGGAGTTGTGCCTCGGCTACACCGACCCGGAGCTGACCGCACAGCACTTCGACGAGGACGGCTGGTACCACACCGGCGACATCGGGATCATCGACGCGGACGGCTACCTCACGATCACCGACCGCAAGTCGGACATGATCATCCGCGGCGGCGAGAACATCTCCGCGCTGGAGGTCGAGGAAGCCCTGCTCGGCATGCCTGCCGTGGCCGAAGCCGTGGTGGTCGCCGCGCCCGACGCCCGGCTCGGCGAACACGCCGCCGCGTTCCTGCGCCTGCGTGCCGGCCACGCGATGCCGACGCTGGACGAAATGCGCGCGCACCTCGAAAAGGTGGGTCTCGCCCGGCAGAAGTGGCCCGAAGAGCTGCACGAGGCCGAGGACTTCCCGCGCAACGCCACCGGCAAGATCCAGAAGTTCCTGCTGCGCAAGGCGCTTCGCGAGGCAGCCGAAACAGCCGGCTGACCGAACGGCTCGCGCGCGGACCACATCCCGGACCGCACCACGGGACCGCACCCACCGGGTCGCGTCGCCGGACCACATCCCGGACCGCGTCGCCCGGTCGCGTCGCCGGGCCGATCTGCCGGACCGCGGGCCCGGCCCTTGGACCGCCCCCTTCAACGCCCTTCCGGATACCGGTCGTTGAAGGGGGCTCGGCTTTTCGCCTCCATGATCGGCCGTGTCGTGGCGGGTGGTTAGGCTTCCGCACATGGGCTTTTCACTCACCTTGTACGTCGTCGACCCTGCAACCACGCAAAACGCCATCGGATCGGAGGACGTCCGCATGCGCCGCGCCATCGGCGGGCGGTTCAAACGCGAGATGGCCTCGGATGACGACTACTTCGCGAGCAGCATCGCCGACGGCGCACCGACGCGCTACGAGGCGCTGACCGCGGTGGTGGACGGAGGTCCGTTCCAGAAGCACCACGCGTTCCAGTACGGGTACGCGTACCGCATGATCTGCGCGTTCCACGGGCGCACGATCTACACGAGCAACTTCGCGCCCTTCCGCTCCGGTTGGCTGGAGCGCGTCGACGAGGGATTGAAGTCCCTGGGCATCACGGCCGTCCAGACCACGGAGTTCGGCCACGGGCTGCCGTCACCACTCCCCTACACCGACCTCCCAGGCCACGGCGTCTGGTCGGCCGCGGACTGCGCGACGGCCCTGGAGCAGTACGAAGCCGTCACCGAGGACCAATTCGCCGGCCTCGACCGCGAGGTCCGGGACGCCGTCGACGAGGCCGCCACGTGGCTGCGCGCCGCCCGCGCGGCCGAGGGTCGCGGCATCGTGGGTTTCATGTCCTGAAACGTCCGGCCGTCCTGCGGGCAGGCGTCACCGGCGGGTCGCCATAAGTGGCAGCAGGTTGTGCGACCGGACGGGCTGCGGCTGGATGCCGGGATCCGTGGGACGACGGGTCGCGTCCCGTCGTCCCCGCGGGGGTCCTGTGCGGCGGTCAGTCGCTGTGCAGTGCCGTGCGCAGTTCCGAGGCGAGATCCGGCTCGGGCGGCGTCCCGGTGTGCACGGCCACTTCGTGGAGGACGCCGTTCCACCGGTGCGGCGGGCGGTAGGCGCGGTCGACGGGAAGGCCCCTGTCGTGACCGATGCTCAGACCGGCGCCGCCGTGTTGGAAGGCGACGGGCCAGGGGCCGCCAAGGGCGGTGGAGGCGATCTCCTTGCCGTCCTCCAGCAGAGCGAAGGTGCCGGCGTCGTCGGAGCCTCCGGTTCCGGGCCGGAAGCGCACGCCGACGGTGTGCCGCCCCGGCGCCAAAGGCCCGTCCGCCGTCACGCGGTCGACCTCGCCCGCCCGCGAGCACGTGAAGCTGAGCCGGCCGTCGGCGACGCGCAGCACGAATCCCCCGGTCAGGTCGCCGAGCGCGGCCAGCACGCCGTTCGCGTCGCCTTCGGGCACCTCGATGTCGGCGGTGAGCGTGAATCCGCCGAACAGCGGTGGCAGGGTTTCGTCGCGAACCGGTCCGCCGCCCGGCAGGTAGCGGCCTTGCGACGGGATCCCGTAGGTCGGGAAGATCAGTGCCGCGAGCCTGTCCTGCATCGTGTCGTCGAGCGGGAGGACGTGGTTGCGTTCCGCCTCGTCGAACCAGCGGTCCTCCAACTCGGCCACCAGATCCGGGTGTTCGTCGGCGAGGTCGCGGGCCTCGGCGAAGTCGTCGGCCAGGTGGAACAGCGACCAGCGGTCGGTCGCGAAGTCCCGGCTGCCGAGCAGCAGTCGCTCCTCGTCGAGGACGCCGCGGGACACGTGGTCGGTGGTCGCCTTCCATTCACCGTGGATGATCGAGCGCGAGCCCAGCATCTCGAAGTACTGCGTGCTGCGCGGCGCCGGGGCTTCCGCGTCGGCGAACGTCGCCGTCAGCGAACGGCCGTCGATCTCCTGCTGCGGGACGCCGTCCACCACGCCGGGCGCTTCGACACCGCACACCTCCAGGATCGTGGGCATGAGGTCGGCCGCGTGCGCTATCTGGCTGCGGATCTCGCCGCGTGCGCCGATGCCGTCGGGCCAGTGCGCGATGAGCGGGGCCCGCGTGCCGCCGAGCCACGTGTAGCGCTTCCACAGCCGCAGCGGGGTGTTTCCGGCCCACGCCCAGCCCCACGCGTAGTGCGGGTACGTGTCGGGGCCGCCCCAGTTCTCGGACTCGGCGATGTTGCGCGCGGTGCTGTCGCCCATGCGCGTGGAGAACCGGTGTTCGTTGACGGTGCCGAGTTGGCCGCCTTCGGCGCTGGCTCCGTTGTCGGACATCAGCAGCACGAGCGTGTTGTCCAGGCGTCCGGTACGTTCCAGGAAATCCAGCAGGCGGCCGATCTGGGCATCGGTGTGGGTGAGGAACCCGGCATAGACCTCCTGCATGCGCGCGAACATCCGCCGGTCGTCCGCGCCGAGCGCGTCCCACTCCTGGATCCAGGGCGGCCGCTCGGGGAGTTCGGTGTCCTCCGGCACGATCCCGGCGGCGACCTGCCGGGCGAAGGTCTCCTCGCGCAGGCGCTCCCAGCCCTGGTCGAAGCGGCCCCGGTACGGCTCGACCCATTCCGGTGCGACGTGGTGCGGCGAGTGCATCGCCCCGAACGGCAGGTACATGAAGTACGGCTTGTCCGGGTTCGCCTGCTTCTGGTCGAGGATCATCCGCATTGCGGTGTCGACCAGGTCCTCGCTGAGGTGGTAGCCCTCCTCCGGTCCCTTCGGCGGTTCGACGTAGTGGTTGTCGCAGACCAGTTCCGGCGCCCAGTGGTTCGCGTCGCCTTGCAGGAATCCGTAGAACCGCTCGAATCCGAAGCCGAGCGGCCACCGGTCGAACGGGCCGGACGGCGACCGCTCCCAACGCGGCGTCAGGTGCCATTTCCCGACCGCCATCGTGGAATAACCGGCGTCCTTGAGTATGCGCGGCAAGGTCGCCGCCGATTTCGGTACCCGCGCGTTGTATCCCCGATATGCGATCGGGATGTCGACCAGGAATCCCACGCCCACCGCGTGATGGTTGCGCCCGGTCAGGAGACTTGCCCGGGTCGGTGAGCACAGCGCCGTCACATGAAACCGGTTGTACCGCAGCCCACCGGCCGCCAGACGGTCGATGTTCGGCGTCGCCATATCCGAGCCGAAGGCTCCTGTCTGGGCGAATCCGAGGTCGTCGAGAACGATCACGAGAACATCCGGCGCCCCGGCCTTCGGCTTCGGATCCTGCGGATATTGCAGGCCGTCGGCACTCGCCTTCAACGCTCGTGGCCGCCGCTGCGTCGGCTCGGTCATGGCCCACCCCTTTTTCCGGTTTCCGGTTTTCCGGCGTTCAGCGTCGCTCGTCACCCCGGCCGCCACCCGGGCCGTTCCGCACCTGGAGGACCGGCCCGGTCAGCATGGCCACCACGGCGTCCACCACACTGTCCGTGTACGCGTCCGGGTCAGGTGCGTCCGCACTCCCGACCGCGAGCCGATGCTCCAGGTCCGCGATGCACGTGATGATCAGCCGCCCGGCGAACTCACCGCGCAACTCACCGGCCGTGCCCAGCCGGTCGCGCAGCAGCTCGCCGAGCATTTCGCCGGCCTCGACGGCGGTGTCGATCGGCCCCACGTCGGAAAGCGGCAGGACGCGCAGGCCCTCGTGGTCGCACATCCGATTGAGAAACCGGACGTAATGGCTTCCGGGCGTTTTCGCCTGCTCGGCCAGCGGAAACACCAGCACCTCGGTCAGCGCGCGTACATCCGCCGCCCGGCCTTCTTCACGTACGCGCGCCAGCATTTCCCGCCGCCGCGCGTCGATCGGCGGGAGCCGGAACTCGAAAATCGCCCGGATCAGGCCCTGCCGGTCGCCGAAATGGTATTGCGCGGCGGCGACATTGCGCTGTCCCGCCGCCGCGCCGACCTGCCGCAGCGATACGCCGTCCACGCCGTGCAGCGCGAACAACCGCTCCCCGACCGCCAGCAAGTCTTCTCTCGCACTCACGGGACGAGACGATAAAACATGTGAATTAAATGAGCAAGGTGCTCGGGCCGGCGTCAGCTTCGCGCGCAGCCGGCAACCGCGCACGCGCCGCTCCGGACAACGGCTGACCGTCCCCCGCGTCCGGAAACGCCCGACCGCTACTCGGCGGTGACGCGGATCGACTCCAGCGTCGATTCGACCGCGTCCGGCACCACCATGCCCGCGCGGACCCCGGACACCAGGTAGTCGACCACCGGCCGCGTGATGCGCTCACCCGGGAGCACGGCGGGGATCCCCGGCGGGTACGGGGTCAGCATCTCGGCCGCGATCCGCCCGACCGCGTCGTACGCGGGGACCTGCTCGGTCTCGGCGAAGAACGCATCACGCGGCAACTCCGCCTGCTCAAGGCGCAGTTCGGCGGGCGAGGGAACGTCCACGGCACGGCTGGGCGCGAGACTGCCCGCCTCACGGGCCAGCGAACGCAGCGCCGTGAGCAGCACGTTGGCCGTCTCGGCGTCGTCCGCGTAGGTCAACTGGGCGCTGATCCTGCGGTGGTCGGCGATGTGCAGGTTGACCCGGTGGTGATCGTGCAGCCAGTCCGCCGCGGTGTAGCCGGAGACGCCCAACGCCGCGATGTCGATGACGACTTGCAGCGGATCAAGGTCGAACGCCCGTCCGCTGCCGAGGAATTCATCGCGATACACATGCATGCCGTCGATGGCCTCGATGTCCTCGCGTACACCGGCGGCGAGAGTAAGCGCGGAGTCGAGGAGGCGTTCACCGTCCCGCATCATGTGCGCCCGCCAGCCGTCGAGTGCCGCGTAGATGAGCACGTTCGGGCTCGTCGTACCGAGCAGGTCGGCCCGGCCGCGCAGGGCATTGGGGTCGACGAGGTCGCCTTGGTGGTGGAAGACCGAGCTCTGCTCCAGTCCGCCGCCCATCTTGTGCACACTGGTCACGCACACGTCCGCTCCGGCGTCCATCGCCCATGTCGGCAGATCCGGATGGAAGGGCAGGTGCGCGCCCCACGCCTCGTCCACGATCACCGGGCGCCCGCGCGCGTGACAGGCCTCGATGACGGCCGCCAGGTCGGCGCACGTCCCGTACGGCGTGGGGCTGGTCACCAGCACCCCGCGCGCGTCGGGATGGGCGTCGAGCGCGGCCTCGAACGCGGCGGGGGACGGTGGATGCGCCAGATGCAGTTCCGCGTCCCAGTCGGGTTCGATCCACACGGGCCGGACACCGCTGAGGATCAGCCCGGAGACCACCGATTTGTGGGCGTCCCGGGAGATCAGAAGCTCCTCGTGCGGCCCCGCGACCGTCAACATCGCGCTCTTGACGGAAAGGGAACTGCCGCAGGTGGAGAAGAAGGCGTGGTCCGCGTGGACGGCGTCCGCCATCAGCGCCTCGGCGCGCTCCACGACGCTTCGGGACGCGGTCCGGTCGTCGAGCCCGGCCGTGCGCAGCAGGTCGGAAGCGAAGACGTCGTGACCCACCACCGCCCGCGTCCGCGCATCAATGCCGCGCCCTTGCTTGTGACCCGGGGGCGTGAACGGCGTGTAGCCCTTGACCCGGTATTCCTCCAAAGCATCCAGCACAGGGGTCTCGGTCTGGTCCATGCCCTGCGGCTGCCCGGTTCCCGGTCACCCACACGACCGGTGACGCGGCGTCGGCCGACGGGCACGCATGGCATCCGTCGAGGGGCTGAACCGACACGAGGCGAGCGTGCGAACGACCGCCGGACGAACGCGGGCAGCCGGAGCGAGGACGTGAGCGCTGACGGGGCGCACGATCCGGGTCGCGGCGGGCCCTTCCGATGACGCGGGCGATGGCGTGCATGGGCCGCGCGCAGCCGGATAGGCGCTTTACCATGTCCCACGAATACTCCCGGGACCGCGGCGATGACTCCGGGGTCCGGAATCCGGATGCGGCGGTCGGACCGGCTCCGACCGTGGACCGAAACGCTCCCGACGAGCCCTCCGACCTCCCGAAGCGCTCGTGGTGGGCGGTGCTGAAGCGGACGGTCACCGAGTTCAAAGACGACGAACTGTCCGACCGCGCGGCGGCGCTGACCTACTACGGCGTTCTCTCGCTGTTTCCGGCGCTGCTCGTCCTCATCTCCCTGCTCGGCATCGCCGGGGAGTCCGCCACCCGCGAAGTCCTCGACAATCTTCAGCAGTTGGCGCCCGGTTCCGCGCGCGACGTGATCACCAACGCGGTGCGCGAGCTGCAAGCGAGTGCCGGAACCGGCTCGGTCCTCGCGATCGTGGGCCTGGCAGCCGCGGTCTGGTCGGCCTCCGGCTATGTCGCGGCGTTCATCCGGGCGTCGAACACCGTGTACGACATCGCCGAGGGCCGCCCGGTGTGGAAGCTCACGCCGCTGCGCCTGGCGATCACCATCGCGCTGATGATCCTGGCCTGCGCGAGCTCGCTGATCGTCGTGTTCACGGGCGGGATCGCAAAGCAGGCCGGCACCGCCCTCGGCGTGGGCGACACGGCCCTGCAAGTCTGGACGTACGCGAAGTGGCCCGTGCTGGTGCTGCTGGTCACCACGATGATCGCGCTCCTGTACTGGGCCGCACCGAACGCCCGCGGCCGTGGCTTCCGTTGGATCACGCCGGGGAGCTTCGTCGCCCTGCTGATCTGGATGGCGGCGTCCGCGGGGTTCGCGCTCTACGTCGCGAACTTCGCTTCGTACAACAGGACTTACGGAACGTTCGCGGGCGTGATCGTGTTCCTGGTGTGGCTGTGGGTGTCCAATCTGGCCATCCTCCTGGGCCTGGAGTTCGACGCGGAACTGACTCGCCAGCGGGCTATCGCGGGCGGCCATCCCCCGGAGAAGGAGCCGTACGTCCGCCCCCGCGACACCCACACGTGGAGCGCGGAGCAGCGCGAGCAGGCCCAGGCGCCGGACACCCGCACGCGTCACCGCGACGACGCCGGGTAGCCGCAGGGAGGTCGGCCGGTCCGGCGGTCGGGGAAGACCGACCGCACGCAACGGCCGGATCCGCAGGGCCGCGGTGCTGCGATCCGCACGAGCTTGCGGTCCGCTCGTGGAACCCGCCGACGGGACCGACTCGGCCTGAGCGCATTCCCGCCCCGCCGTACGCGGCGAACCCCACGGAGGAACCATGAAGGCTGTCGTTTGGCACGGCATCGGCGACATTCGCCTGGACGACGTACCGGATCCGGGAGTACAAGACCCCACCGACGCGGTCGTGCGGGTGACCACGAGTGCGATCTGCGGCACCGACCTGCACATGGTGCGCGGGACCATGCCCGGCATGGTCGAGGGGACGGTGCTGGGCCACGAGGCCGTGGGCGTCGTCGAGGCGGTCGGGAAGGGTGTACGCAATCTGGAGCCCGGCCGCCGGGTGATCGTGCCGTCGACGATCGCGTGCGGTTCGTGCAGCTACTGCCGGGCCGGCTACTACGCGCAGTGCGACAACGCCAACCCGCACGGCCGGCGCGCGGGAACGGCGTTCTTCGGCGGTCCGGAGGCGACGGGACCGATCGACGGGCTCCAGGCCGAGTACGCGCGCGTGCCGTTCGCCAATATCGGCCTCGTCCCCGTCCCCGACTCGGTCAGCGACGACCAGGCGATCCTGCTGTCCGACATCTTCCCCACAGCCTGGTACGGGACGGAGCTCGCGGAGGTCTCCCCCGGCGACACCGTGGCGGTGTTCGGGGCGGGACCGGTCGGATTGTTCTGCGTGGTCTCGGCCTATCTGCGGGGCGCGGCCCGGGTGTTCTGCGTCGACCACCGCCCGGCACGTCTGTCGCTTGCCCGTTCGCTGCATGCGGAGACCATCGACTTCTCCGCGGAGGACCCGGTCGCCACGATCGTCGAACTGACGCGCGGCACCGGGGTGGACCGGACCATCGACGCGGTGGGCGTGGACTCCGAGCGGGCCCCGGACGCCGGCGGCAGCGAGGCGTCGGAGTTCGATCGCGAACTGGCCGAACTGCTGAACGGCCAAGGCGCCCCCGGCCCGACGTGGGTGGCGGGCGACGGTCCGTCGCAGGCGATCCGCTGGGCGGTCGACGCGGTCGCGAAGGCGGGCACGGTCGGTGTCGTCGGGGTGTACCCGCAGGGCATGGACGCCTTCCCTCTCGGCACCGCGATGAACAAGAACCTCACGCTGAAGATGGGCAATTGCAACCACCGCGGCTACATTCCCGAGCTTCTCGGCATGGTCGCCACCGGACGGGTCGACCCCTCGCCGATCCTGACCCGGCACTGCCGGTTCGACGGCGTCCTGGAGGCGTACGAGCACTTCGACCACCGCGACGACGAGTGGACGAAGGTCGCGCTGACGACCTGACCCACGAGCCCCGCGTCCACGGAACGGCCCCCAGACCGTATGTGACCCGCCGGGTGGAGCATGACCGGCGGGTCACGGCGTCGACGACGACACGCTGTGGGCCGGAGAGCGAGGGCCTTCGCTGCCAGCACACGGCGCCGCCGCTCGGGCCCGGCGGTCCCCGCCCTCCCCGCGGTGAGCGCGCGGCCGCACGTACACGCGTCGCCGCGGGGAGGGGCTCCGGAAGACCGTCCGCGCCGGCCAGCGCTTGTCAGCGCATGGCGTGGACCGCCTCGTCGACGTTGTGGAACCAGCGGTTTGCGGGGAGGCGGTCGCGTACCGCGTTGATCAGCGGGTCCGGGGCGTGGTGTGCGGTCAGCGCCCGGTCGAGCGCGGCCCGGTCGGCGGGGAACGCGTGGCGGTCCAGGTGCCTGGCGAGTTCGGAACGCATCTCGACCTCGTCGCGGTCCAGATCCTCGCCGATTCCGGGGGGCGGGCCGCCGCGCGGGTATCGGGCGCGCTGGTCGTCGCCTTCCGGTTCCGGCTCACGCCATTCCTCGGCACGGCTGCGCTGTCCGCTGCGCAGCTCGGCCGCAACCTCGGCTTCCAACGCCTCGTCCACGCGCTGTCCGTGTTTGTCGCTTCTGCGGTCCATGGACATCACCGGGCTCCTTTCGCGTACGTCGCGTACGTCGCGTGCGGGATGCGCCTTCCCGACGCCGGCGGCCTCAGCGGCCGGAATCACGGGACAGCGCGTCCTTGATCCGGTCGGCCAGCGCGGCGAACGGTCCCACCGTCCACTGCGCGGCCGGGGATCCGGCGGCGGTGGGGTGCGGGTGGGTCGGTGCCGCCTTCTCGGCGATACGGAACCGGGAGCCCATCTTCCGGCGCTCGGCTTCGGTGCAGCCCTCCCGCAGGGCCGGGAACTCCTCGCTCTCCTCCCGGTCCGCGTGCCGGAGAACCGCCTTCTCGAACGCGGCGAACTTCGCGTCGAACGTGGCGGCTCCGGCGTGCAGGTCTTCGAGCATGGCGAGATCCTTGTTCGCCTGCCTTTCCTCGTCGTTGCGCGCGTCGGCCTCCGCCGGCCCCGCCGTCTTCTTCGCCGCCGGGCGGACGATCATCTCCTCGGCGGTCTCGTGCACGGCCAAGAGGCGGCGCAACTCGTCGAAGCTGCGCTGTTTGGCGTCGCCGTCGGCCGCTTTGACCTCGGCGAACAGCTCCTGGATGCGGGCATGCTGGAGGAGCAGGATGGCCAGGACGTCGTCGTGGTGGTATCCGGCTGCCAGTGTCCGCGTGGCCTCGGGGCTGCGCATGAAAATCTCGCTCCCTTCGTTCGGCTGTGTCGGTCGGTTCCTGCCCTTTACCTGGCGCCGGGCCCGGTCAGCCGTGGCCGTTGACCCCGTGAAGCGCCTTATCGGCGGCCTCGGACTCCGACTTGGCTCCGGCCGTGGCCAGGGTGCCGCCGGGGCGTTCGAGGTGGGCCCGGATGAACCACTGGGCCTTCTCCAGCTCGCGGAGCTGGCCGATGAGCATGTCCTGGGTCATCGGGTCGATCTCCTCGGTTCCGGTGACCGCGGCGCGGTGGTCGGCGCACACGCCGGAGAAGACCATGTCGAGCGCGCCGAGGTGGGCGATCGCGTCCGCGCGGCCGAGGCTGTAGTCCTCCCAGGAACGCTCGGCGACCAGGCGGCCGGGCGTGCCGACGGGCGAGCAGCCGAGGGTCGCGATGCGCTCGGCGGTGTCGTCGGCCATTTCGCGCACGGCCGTCACCATGGGGTCGATCATCTCGTGGACCGCGATGAAGTGCGGTCCGACGACGTTCCAGTGCACGTGCTTGAGGGTGAGGTGCAGGTCGTTGAGGGCGTGCAGCCGGTCCTGGAGGATCTTGGCGACGTTGAGGCCTTCGCTGGGATCCATGCCCGGGACGGTGTAGGCAGGGGGACGGCTCGAAGTTGTGGCCATGGTGTGTGCTCCGCGTTGTTCGGGTCGCGGACGGTCGAACGAGATACCGTCCGTCTGACCCGTGCGGCTGCCCCGTCTCCCCGGGAGGAAACCCGCCCCGGCAGCCGCTTCGCCCAGGTGGGCCCGGGTCAGCGGGGCATGATCGGCAGGCTGATCCAGCTCGGTTTCGCGGCGTCGTGGTGGACGGTTTGCTCCGCGCGCTTCATCGCCGGGTGACGGTCGAATCGGGGGAAGTTCGACGAGGCGATGTCGACCCTGATCCGGTGACCCGCGGGGAAGGTCTGGCTGGTGGCGACGAGGTCGATCTCGTGGCGCAGACGGTCTCCCGGGGAGCGGACGATGCCGTCGGTGACGTTCATGGCCCGGCCGTCGGGCCACACGTCGACGAGTTTGGCGGTCCAGTCGCTGCCCGGCGCGCTGGTCTCGGCGTGCAGGACGACGGTGATGTGACCGGTCACCTCGACGTCCTCGGTGAGCGCGTCGGTGGTGAAGCTCAGCACGTCGGGGCGTTCCTCCACCTCCCGCTGGTCGCGGGGACCGACGTTCTTGGTGTCGGGCATGAGGAGGCCGCCGCCCCAGGTGGGCACGGGGTCGTCCGGGTCGTGGACGAACCGGGAGGGCGGGGCGTCCGCGCCGGGAGGGGCGGTGGACAGGATGCCGTCCCCGTGCAGGTGGTAGCGCGTGGGGGTGGCTTCCGGCGGCGGCCATGCGTCCGCCTCGCGCCAGACGTTGGCGCCCATCGTGAAGTAGCGGACGGCCGGGCCCGCTTCGGTGTTGCCGAGGAGGAAGTCCGTTTGTGTCTTCTCCAGTTGCACGGCCTGGACGGACGCGCCCATGCCGAAGTCGAGTTCGCCGACGGAGCCGTCCTGGCCCATATGGCTCCAGGGCCCGATGACGAGGCGTCCGCCGGGGATGCGGCGGTGGTTCTCCAGCGTGCCCTTGAGGAAGAGGTCGAACCAGCCGGCGGTGTGCAGCACCGGCACGTCGATGCGGTCGTGGCGAAGGGTATCCGCCA
Organism: Yinghuangia sp. YIM S10712; assembly: GCF_051388935.1. Taxonomy (NCBI): domain Bacteria; kingdom Bacillati; phylum Actinomycetota; class Actinomycetes; order Kitasatosporales; family Streptomycetaceae; genus Yinghuangia; species Yinghuangia sp. YIM S10712. The sequence continues at coordinate 81,947 of NZ_JBPKBI010000023.1, read as the reverse complement.
ACTCCTGCCAGTACTCGTCCCGTTCGGGATGGTCGATCCACTCGGCCCAGAACGGGAAGGCCTCGGCGAGTCCGGCGGCGTCGCGGATGGGCACGGTGCCGAGCGCCGCGGCGGCGTTGTCGCGCGCGCCCAGGACGTCGCCGACGCGCGGCGGCATCTCGCCACCTCGCTCCATCGCGATGCCGGCCTCCAGGAGGACTTGGAGGCTCGCCCAGAAGAACGCGGAGCCCAGGGCGAACGCGCCGCCGTGGTACTTGAGTCCGTCGTAGAAGTCGTGCGGCGTCATCGACGCGGCCACCGCCTTGAGCCCCTTGGGTCGTTCGGCGGCCAACTGGAGTGCGCAGCCCGCCAGATAGGACCCTCCGGATGCGACGACCTCGCCGTTGGACCACGGTTGGCCGACGATCCAGGCGACGGTGTCCGCGCCGTCGCGGCCCTCGTCGCGCCACGGCTCGAACCGGCCTTCACTGTTGCCCCGGCCCCGGCAGTACTCCAGGACGACCGCCATCCCGGCGCGCAGCCAGGGCGTGACGGGCGTGGTGCGGAAGACCTGTTCGGCGTAGGGGTTGCGCACCAGCGCAGTGCGGTGCGGGCCGCCGGTCGCCGGTCGGTAAACGTCGGCGCGCAGCACGGTGCCGTCGCGCATGGCGATCGGCTCGTCGAGCACGACGGTGACCGGGACGGCGGGGCGGTCGAGAGTCGTCACGAAGCGTCTCCTCGGGCGAAGTCGGCGAGAGTTCAACGGGCTTGCAGGGCAGGAGGTTCGCGCTGTACGTCCGGGCCACCGCGCGGATCTTGCCTGAAACGCCGGCGGTTCATGGGCCTGTGACTCGAATTTCACTGCCGGATGGCTGCGTTCAGGTGAGCGTGTATGCGTCGTACTCGACCGCGTCGGCGGTTCGCGCGCCCGACGATGCCGATGGTGCGGCCCAGCCACGCGTACCGGTCGTCGATGATGGGGATGATGCGGCGGTTGCCCCACGGCGTTGCGCCGAGGTCGAGGATCGGGTCGAGGGCGACGCGGAACCGGGCAAGCGGTTCGAGTTCGGGGCGCGCCGGGGAACCGGTCATGCGCGGCCTCCCGGGACCCGGTTCGACGCGTGTGCCGAAACACTGTAAGAGGGCCGGGAGTTGAGGACGTCCGGGTCGAATCCTGCGGTGCGTTTGTAGGCGGAGGCGATGTCTTCGCGTTCCTGCGCGGTCAGCACGTGGTCCAGGCCCCTGTCCGCAGTGAAGCCGTCGGGCGCGCGTTCGTGCACGATCCTCATCACGACCTCGGGGCCGAGTCCGCGGTTGGCCTGTTGGATCGCGGTGGTGGCGGGGCGGCGCTGTGCTTCGTAGCCGGCGAGGGCTTCGTCCAGGGGGTGGGTGGCGAGTGCGTGGGCGAGGACGCGGGCGTCGAGGATGGCCTGCGAGGCGCCGTTCGAGCCGATCGGGTACATCGCGTGCGCGGCGTCGCCGAGCAGGGTGACGCGGCCGTGCGTCCACTGCGGCAGCGGATCGCGGTCGACCATGGGGTATTCGAATACGGTTTCGGCGCCGGAGATCACCGCGGGGACGTCCAGCCAGTCGAATCTCCAGTCGCCGAAGTGCCGCAGGATTGCCGCGGGTTCGGCGGGCCGGTTCCAGTCGCCGGGGGCCGGCGGCGGGGTGTCGAGGGGGCGTTCGGCGATCCAGTTGAGCAGGACACGGCCGTCGTCGTCCGGGACGTCGGCGAGGGGGTAGGCGACGAACTTCTCCGTCCCGTCCCCGGCCATGACCATGGTGCGGCCGCCGAGGAAAGCCGGATGCGGGACCCGCGTCGTGCCGCGCCACAGTACGAGGCCGTTCCATGGAGGCGGGCCCTCGGCGGGGAAGAGCCGGCGGCGCACCGCCGAGCGGATGCCGTCCGCACCGACCAACACGTCGCCGTCCACGCGGGTTCCGTCATGCAGGCGGACCCGGACCGCGCCGGGCAGGTCCTCGTAGCCGGCGACGACCGCGCCCGTGCGGACCGCGTCCGCGCCGAGTCGTTCGCGTACCGCGCGCAGGAGCAGCATCTGCAGTGCGCCGCGGTGCACCGAGTACTGCGGCCAGTGGTAGCCGGCCGCGAGGCCGCGAGGCTCGGACCAGATCTCCTGGCCGTGGCGGTTGAAGTACGTCAACCGAGCTGTCGCGACGCCGAGTTCGGCCAGTTCGTCGGCGAGCCCCAGCTCGGTGAGTTCTCGGGTCGCGTGCGGCAGCAGGTTGATGCCCACGCCCAGCGGCCGGATCTCCGGTGCCGCCTCCAGGACGGTCACCCGGTCGATTCCGGCGGCGTGCAGCGACAGCGCTGCGGCCAGTCCGCCGATACCGCCTCCGGCCACCACGACGCGCACGCTGCCTCCTTGCCGGGGCCGACCCGTCCCAGGAGATTGTTATGGCTATAACAATCAGCCAGCATCCTGGGGCCTCGGCCCCGGGTCACGCAAGTGGCCTTGGCAGGATGTGAAAGGCCAGGCACCGGACCGACCCCATGAGGCGACAGGCATGACCAGGGACACCGCGGACGACGCGGCGGCAAACGCGGCCGACGGCACGGACGCGTACGCGGCCGACGATGCAGCCGAGGCCGACGCGGGCGCCGGTCCCGCGCCGGGCGGTCGCCGCCTGCCGGATGTCCGGTACGCGGAACAGGCCAGGGAACGCCTGGCGGTGCTTGCCCCGGCCGCCGACCCGGGCGACTTCGCACTCGGCTACCACCTGCTGCACCTTGCGTACATGCTGGTCACCGATCTGGAATCGCACGTACACCGGCCGCGCGGCTGGACCGTGCCGGGATTCCGCGTGATGTTCAAGCTGTGGGTGCTCGGACCCACGCGGCCCTCCCGACTGGCAGAGTTGTCGGTGATGTCGCGATCGGCGCTCACCAACGCGGTCAACACGCTCGCCCGCGCGGACCTCGTCGAACGCCGCCAGGCCCCCGGCGACCGGCGCGGCGTGGTCATCGCACTGACCGAACGCGGCCGCACCGCGGTCGCCGAGGCGTTCGCCGCCCACGCGGCCCGCGAATCCGCCTGGTTCGCCGACCTGTCCCCCACCGAGCGCGACCAACTCACGGCGCTGCTGGGCCGCTTGGTCGCCACGCGGCCCACGGCGAGCTGACCGGCGGCAGCAATCGCCGCGGCGGAACGGGCCACGTCTCCGCGGGGGCTCCTGCGTCTCGCCGCCGCCTCAGTCCCGCACGTGCGCCAACACCGACCGGACGGCTCGGGCCACCGCGTCGCGCGCTTCAGCCGTGTGGTCTATGCTCTCGAAGCCGTGGTGGGCAGACGGTACGTCGACCACCTCGACGGCGACACCGCGCTCCGTCGCCACCGCGAGGAACCCGTCGACGGTCGCCGCGATCGCGGGGTGCTCCCGGCCCACGCGGGTCACCACGATCGGCAGCCTCTCCGCCGCCCCCAAGGCGTCGACGGGACGGAACCGGGAGTCGGCCAGGCCCCAGTTCGGCAACGGCGCGAGGACCGGGTACGTCGCCGCCACGCAGCGCAGCCACGGCGGGGGCGTCGCAAGCCAGTCCGTCGCCAGCAGGCCGCCCGCGGAGAAGAACCACAGCGCGACGCGTTCCGCGTCGACGCGCGGGTGGGCGCGTACGAGACCGACGGCGTCCGCGACATCGGCGGCGGCGCGGTCGTAATCGGCGAGGTCGTGCAGGCCGTGGTCCAGCGTGACCCCGACCGCCCCGAGGCTCGCCGCGTAGCGGCCGTAGCCGGCGAACGCCGGCCAATCGCGGGGTGTCGGAAGGGCGTTCTCGGGGACCGGGCCGCCGTGGACGAACACGACTGCCGGGCACGGCTTTTCGCTGTCGGGAAGGTAGAGGTCGACGTGCCTCACTCGCTCACGCGGAACTTCGGGTGGATGCATGAGGAACGGCCGCAGATGCGGGGGCTGTTCGTCCGTCGACGCGTCCAGTCGGTGGCCTTCGCCCGCCGCCGCTCTGCGGAGCGCGCCGGCGAGCTCACCCGGCATCGACAGCATCGGCCAGTGCCCGGTGGGAAGTTCGAAGAACGTCACATTCGGGTCGACGAGGGCCTGGAGACGCGGGTCCCCGAGCCGCACGAGTGATTGGACGAGCGCGATGGTCGATCCGTTGGCGGCACAGAGGACTCCGGTGGTGGGGATGCGGGCGGTCGCGCCGGACAAGGCAAGCGGCTGGGTGAGCGTGCGTACCGGTTGCGGGACTGCCAAGCGGCTCATGCGGTCAAGTTGTTCCGCCGAGAGGCCGGCCGTACTACCCCAGCGCTGCCACCCCTCCGGCGCCGGCGGGTCGACCCACTTTTCCTCCGGGGCTCCCACGGCCCGGTCCCGGATCGCCGGGTCGGCCGCCGTCGCGAGCGCGGGCGCCCCCGGCGCGGGCACGTTCGTGTCCAGGCAGACGATCCGGCGGATCCGCTCGGGCCGCCGGTCCGCCGCACCGAACGCCGGGTGGACACCGTAACCGTGCGCGACCAGGACGACATCCTGCGCAGCCACCCGGTCGATCAGGTGCACGACATCCTGGATGTGGGTCTCCAGGTCGGTGGCGGCACCGGCTTCGCCACCGCTCGTGCCGCTCGGCGTCACCGGGTATGCCTCGTCGCCGAACTCCCTTATCCCTTCAGCCACTTCGTCCCACACCCACCCGCCGGTGAAAATGCCCGGGACCAGGATGAACACCGTCATGATCGCCTCCTCGAACAGTCCGCACCCGGGTCCCCCGCTCCGGCTGCCGTCACGCGCCGTACGGTAGGAACTCCCGCTGAGGGAGGTTCAAGCCATGTCGTCCGATGGCCTGTGGAGCATCGGGGAACTCGCCGCGCGCGCGGGGGTGACCGTCAAGACCGTCCGCTTCTACTCGGACGCCGGCCTGTTGCCCGCGGCCGCCCGCAGTTCAGGGGGCCACCGCCGTTACGGACCCGACGCGCTCGACCGGCTCCGCATGATCCGTTCCCTGCGCACGCTCGACCTGCCGGTTCCCGAGGTCGGCCGGGTGCTCGACGACGGGGAAGCGTTGGAGGACGCCGTCGCGGGACGCCTCCGGCACATCGGCGCACAACTGAGCGCGCTGCGCTGGCAGGAGGCTGCGTTGCGGCTCGTCCACGACTGCCCGCCCGAGGAGCGCGCCGACCGGCTGCGATTGATCGGCTCTGTCACCACCCCGCCCGAGACCACCGCACTGGTCCGCTTCTGGCGCCGCTGGCTGCCGCCGCGGCTGCCGGCCCGCGTGGTGTCCACGGTCCTCGACCACGCGGTCCCGCAGCCACCGGACGACCCGACTCCCTCGCAGGTCATGGCTTTCGCCCGGCTGCACGTTTTCGTCTCCCGGCCGTGCTCCCCCACGGCCACCCCCTGCCAACCCGCCGCGCACCGCCGCGAATCCGGCTACCGGCCGGCCGTCCTCTACGACGGCCTCGCCGAGGCTTTCGCCCTCGCCGCGCCGGAGATCTGCGCCGACCGCGCGCCGCACGAGGGCTCGGCGCTCGACTGCTTCGTCGCGGCGTACGCCGCCTCCCGCGGCACCGACGACACCGTCGCATTCCGTCGCAGTCTGAGCCGGGAGCTGGCCTCGGACCCCCGCATCGACCACTACTGGCACCTCACCGCCGAGCTCTCCACCGACGGCCCACCGACGGCCGGGGCGGCACACACCTGGCTCCGCAACGCCTTGGACACGCAGACGACCGGCGTGGCCGGCGCCGGAGCGCCGGCGGTCGGCCCGCCCGCATGACGCCGCGTATCCCGGCGGCTCGCGGGCATACGGGTGCGAAGTTCGCCGCGTCCACCCCGGAGACCCGCTCATGCGTGCAGTGACCTACAGCGCCTACGCCGCCGACAACTCCGCCCTCGTGTACGGCGAGGTGGCCGACCCCAAGCTGGGGCCCGGGCAGGTGATGGTCCGGGTCCTGGCCGCGGGGGTCAATCCGGTGGACTGGAAGGTCATGTCCGGGGGCCTCGACGGCATGATGGACGTCGTCTTCCCCGTGATCCCCGGGTGGGACGTGGCCGGTGTGGTCACCGCGCTGGGTCCGGACACACCGGAGTTCGCGGTCGGTGACGAGGTGATGGCGTACGCGCGCAAGGACACGGTGCACGCCGGCACCTTCGCCGAGTACGTCGCGGTCGCCGCGACCTCCGTCGCCCGCAAGCCGGCCGCCCTGGACTGGGCCCAGGCGGGCGGCCTGCCGCTCGCGGGCCTGACAGCGCTGCGCAGCCTGGACCACCTGGCGGTCGGCGTCCGCGACACCCTCCTCGTGCACGGCGCCGCGGGAGGCGTCGGCAGCATCGCCGTCCAATTGGGCCGCGAACGAGGTGCGCGCGTGATCGGCACCGCTTCGCCGCGCAACCACGAGTACCTGCGCGGGCTCGGCGCCGAGCCTGTGGCGTACGGCGAGGGCGTCATCGACCGCGTTCGCGCCCTCGCCCCCGACGGCGTCTCCGCTGTGGCCGACTTCGTCGGCGGGCAACTCGACACCACACTCGCGGTGTTGGCTCCCGGCGGCCGGCACATCTCCATCGCCGACAACACCGTCGACCGGCAAGGCGGCCACTGGGTGTGGGTTCGCCCCGACGGCGCCCGACTCGCCGCACTCGCGGACCTCGCGGACCGTGGCGCCCTGACCGTGGAAGTCAGCGAGACCTTCCCCTTGGACCGCACGGCCGACGCCCTGACCGCCAGCCGCACCGGCCATACCCGGGGCAAGATCGTCGTCGTTACCTGACAGCGCGCCGGGGTCGCGTCAGCCGCGCAGGTCGACGGTCTCCGGGTTTCCGTGCCGGAACAGCACCGCCTGCAAGTCCAGGTAGCCGGACGGGAATTCGTCCACGGCCTCGGCGAGCACCTCGGCCAGGTACGCGGTGGCGTCCGCGGACAGCGTGGCCGCCCACGAGCCGCGCAGCGACCATGTCAGCCACGCTTCCGCGACTGCCGGCACCGCTCGCTGTCCGGCCGCGTCCAGCAGCACTCCGCCGGGGGTCACGTCGATCAGGAGTTCCTCGATCCGCCCCGGGCTCATGCGCCGCGGGTCGTCGCCGGCGGCGGCAACGTGGGTGGCCCACACCGTGGCCAGGCGACCCGCCCACGCCGGGTCCGCAAGCCCGGCGGCTTCGGGCGAAGCGACGAAGTCCCGGACCAGAGCGTCGACTTCGTGCTCGGAATCGGCCGGAACCTCGGCCTCCCCCGCCGGCAGCGCCGCGACTCGCGCGCGCACGAACGCCCGTGTCGCCGCGAAGTCCTCGCCGAGTTCCTCGGCAAGGTCGGGGTCGTCGCCGCCGACCGCGTCGGTGAAGGCGAACGCGCGCTCCATCCGCGCGCGGGCCACCGTCGCGTCGACCGGCGCGAGGGACGTGAACGGCTCCTGGGCGCACTGTTCTTCGAGGGCGGCCAACACGGACGCCACGTCGTCGACCACGAACGCGTCCTTGGCGATGCCTCCGAGCGTATGGTCGATCAGCACGAACGCCGCGTGCGGTACGGCGTCGCGGATGAACGTGCACAGCAGGGACTCCTGGTCGCCGAAGTCGTCGGCGTACCTGAAGCACTCGCCCACGTCGACACCGGTGCCGGCCGCCCACGCGGGGGCCGGGACCCCGGACGCGGTGAGCTTTTCGGCCGCGTCGGCCGCCCCTTCGACGCCGAGCGCCGCGAGGGCGTGGCACAAGAGGTTGGCCTCGGGGGTGGCGGCCTTCTCCACGAGCGGCAGTACCTCGGCGATGATCTCGCCGGCGGCGGCGTCGTCGACGCCCTGGAGCCAGAACGCCCCGAGGAAGTCGGAGCACCACAGCTCGGCCTGGAGCGGATCAACGTCGTCGAGCAGCGGCGTGGCATCGGCGAGCACATCATCGAGCGGAAGCGGGGAGTTCATGCGCACACTCTCTCAGGAATTCCGGCGCGGCTTCGCCCGGTCCCGGCAACCCGCGAAACTCCCGAGCCGCACCCGTGATCGGTCCGGCCACGCGCCCGCGATAAATCATTGGAAAAGGCAATTATCGGGCTCGCCGGATCTGGTGCTGCTGCCCGTGGCCCTGGAGCCCGCCGGTGTGGCGTTGGACGCCTCCTCCCCATGCACGCCTGGTCCGGTGCCCCACCGCCGAGGGACGGTACACCGAAGTCTCCGAGGTCGTCACGGCAGCCGGCGTTGGCTCCGGTGTCGGCAATGACGTGAGTGACGGCCGCCCGGATGGCGGTCCGGGCGGCCGTCGGGTCCTACCGGTCGCTCCCCCGGCGTTTGCCTGCCGAGACCGCATCCGGTCCCGGTCGATGTGCAGTCGGGGGCTTCCGCACTACTTCACGTCGTTCATGCTCTTGCCCACGTCCGCGAGCGTCGCCGGTTTGGCGTAGGCGCCGCCGCTCACCTCGAAGGCCGGTGCGTCGCAGCGGTAGGAGCCCGTGTCCGGCTTGAAGTCGGCCGGCTTCCAGCCCTCGGGGGTCGCCTGCTGCGGGTTGAAGCACTTCAGCGGGCCGGGGGACGACAGGTCGACCGGCGCCTGCAGGCCGCCGCCGTTCCACGCCTTCTCCGAACGCGCGGCCTCGTACACGCACTTGCGCGTCAGCTCGTCACCGCAACTGCCCGCCGCCTTCGCGAACAACAGCCAGGCCGAGAACGCGCGCAGACTCGCGAAGTTCACCTCGGCCCCCGGCTTGTACTTCGCGTACAAGTCGATGACGCGCTGCACCGCCGGGTTGGTGGCCGCACTCTCCAAAGGCGCGAAGCCCGACAGGTCGACGACGTTGTTCTGGTACGACGCGGACCTCCCCAGGAGTTCGATGAACGCGGGGTTGTAGGCGTTGCTGTTCGCGTCGATCCAGTCGAGCTTGTAGTTCATGTTCGTCAGGACCTGCTCCAAGGCCGCCAGGTGGCGATACTCGCCGTAGAACTGGAGGCCCTTGATGCCCCGGTCCTTGATCTTCTGGGCGTACGGCGTCCAGTCCGACACCCCCGCGATCGGGTAGAGGTCGTCGTAGGCGATCGTCCCGCCGCGGGCCACGACGCCCTGCCGGGTCCGCTCGCCGAGGACACGGGTGATGGGCGAGTCGCCGTTGAGCAGGCCGACCTTGCCCTTCGAGTCCGGATACGCCTGGAACAGCCACTGGTAGTAGCCCTGGTACGGGTCGTACTTGCCGTTCTCACCGCCCACCGAGACCTGTAGGTCCGATCCGATGTTCTCGGGCTGGACGACCTGGCCGGGGAAGGCCGGCAGCAGGCATGACAGCCGGTCGTTCACACCCATGGCGTCCAGTGCGGCGCGGCCTCCGACGATCGCGAAGTCCTCGCGGCAGGCTTCCGCCATCCGCGCCCGGACCTGCATCATCTGCGTGTCGCGCATATGCACGGTGATCTTGCGGCCGTTGATGCCGCCGACATCGTTGCACCATTTCGAGAACACGTCTGCGGCGTCGTCGAATTCGGGCACCTTGGTGAACCCGATGTCGGTGAACGTCGAGACCTTGATCTCCGTCGCGGTCACGCCCTGGGTGGGCGACAACGTCGACGTACCGCCTTGGCAAACGTTCTTGAGTTCGCCGAAGTCTCCTGAGACCGGGGCGGGTTGCGCGGTTGGCGTTTCTTCCGAGCTGCTCTCGTCGCCGCGGTCACTGCATCCCACGGCTAGCAGGGCGACCGCCGCGAGGGCGGCAAAAATGGGTCTCGGTTTCACGGGACTTCCTCCTCGGGTGTTGTCCCTGACCACGTTTGAACCGAGTAGCAACGTCCTCTCGCAGGGGGGAAGTTAGCTTTCTCTCAGAGGAGAAACAACCTCTCGCGGGTAACGAATGCACACTTGTGCAGTTGTGCGCATCCGTGCACTATGTCGGCGTGCGGCTCGAACCTGCGCGGCAATACCGCGCCCGAGACCGAAGAGTTCGGCGGTCGCGTTCCGCCCTGCTCGCGGCGGCGTTGCGCCTGGTGTCCGAGCGCGGTACGACGGCCGTCCCCGCGGCGGATCTCGCCGACGCGGCGGATGTCAGCCGCCGGCTGATCTATCTGCAGTTCGCCGACCGCGAGTCACTCCTCGTCGAGGCCGCCGCCGACCTGATCAGGCGCGACCTCCTGCCCCGCGTCGACGAGGGCGACGACAGCCCCGCGCGCGTCCTCGCCATGACGCGGCACTTCGCCGAACACCGCTCCTTCTACCGGGCGATGCTGACCGGGTCCTGCTCCTTCGCCATGACCAGGACGCTCAGGGACGTCTTCCGCTCCGTCGACGAGAACGCCCTCCGCGAGCATTTCGGCGACCACGACACGGACACAATCGAGGACCTGACGACCTTCGTCGCCGCAGGCATCGCCGCAATCGTCGGCAACTGGCTCATCGAAGGCGAAGACCCTCTCGTCCCCGAGGAGTTGGCCGACCGCATCCTCCACCTCAGCGTGGTCTTCGCAGGCAGCCGACGCATTCCGGGCTCCCCGACCAGAGCCCGCACACCAGCCGACCAACCACACCCCGCCACCACCCCACCGCCGGACACGTCCCCATCGGCAGCCGAACCGTCCGCGCACCGCTCGGAATAGGCAAGCCCGACCGAAGACCGGGGCGAGCACACCGAATCGGCAACCCCGGTCCACCGCGCCCCGCACGGCACCCGCCCGCGCCAGGCCGCTCCGGGCCGCTCCGAAAAGGGCCGTCGCCACGGCTGCGCCCCATGCGCTTCGTCCACGAGGGCGCCGCGCGTAGGCCCTTCGATCGTGACCGGCAACAGCGTTCCGCTCGGGACTCGACCCCAGGCCCGCAGCGCCCGGTCAGTCTGTGACGTACCAGTTGTTGCCGATGTATTCGACGGTCGCGCTGTCGCCCATTGCTTCTTCGGACAGCGGCGAGGTGGACTTGACCGCCGAGAGCGGGATCACGACCTTGGTGGGCCCCTGCACGACGACGCGTTGCGGATCCACCGTCGCGGTCCGCATCGCCTGCTGCTGGGAGTCGGGGATCATCCGGAACGTAATGGGGAACGTCGACCTGCAGGGCCCGAAGCCGTCGTCTTCCGCCTTCTCGGCTGCGGGACCGGCGACTTCGCAGATCGTGTCGAGGTCCTCGCGGCCGACGGCGTGCAGGAACTGCTCGTACCTCTGGATCGCGCCCTCCTTCGACTTGGGCGCGGGGCCGGGCACCGCCGACGAGGCGGGTGCGGACGTCGGCGACGCGGTCGCCGACGCGGAACTCGCCGACGTCTTCGGCGACGGGGATGCGGATGCCGTCGGCGATTGCGTCACGAATGCGGACGAGGTCGGGGAAGTCGCGGCCGACGGCGTATCCGACGTCGGTGACGACGTCTTGGCCGACCCGTCGTCCTCACCACACGCGGTCAACACAAGGACGCAGGCAACGGCCACGCCAACCAGTGCACGCACCAGGCACTCCCATCGCAGTCCGAACCGCCGATGCTACCCCTCATCTCGGACTTCCCTTGATGAACCGCATGTTTGGGTCAAACCGCCGCGCCACGTGCGGACTTCTGCCGAATGTCGGTCTGACGTCGGTCGAAGGCGATGTCACGCGACTCGCGGCGTCGGGCCCCGGGGGCAAGGTTGCAAGCGGTCCGCCCGAGTGGACTTCCTCGCCGCAAGTCCCCGTCTCCGCCGAGCGATGCGCCGCGCTGCCTGTCGTCGACATCGTTTCCCCGCAGAACGGCTGCCCCCGCGCGGAGCTCCGTCCGGAACGCGGCGCGGGGGTCCCGTGGCGTACGGAGGGCTCAGACGCTGGTGTAGGCGCGGGCCAAGGCGACGCTCTGGAACATTTCGGGGGCGGCGCATTCCTCGATGGGGACGCCGGCTGCGGCGAGGGCCTGGGCCTTGAAGGCTCGGGCGGCGACCGTCGGGCGGTAGGCCACCATGCGCCGGGTGCCTTCGGTGTCCGCGGGCTGGTGTGCGTCCCACAGGCGGGCGTCGGCCATGCCTTCGTCGACGGCCGCGAGCAGCCGGGTGCGGACCCGCTCGTCGGTTTCGTACAGCCTGGAGGCGACGGCGACGGCATCGGTACGCGCGCCTCGGCTGGGGGTGGCCAGCGCGGATTCCAGGTCGATGGCGGTGGCCCCGAGTATCTGGAGCGGCCTGTCGTCGCCCGGTTCCGCGGTCAGGACCATCACGTCCCAACCTGCGATCACCTGGTCGAACAGCCAGCCTCCCGCGAACCGTACGACCTCGACCACGCTCGGCGCCGCGACGGCCAGCCGATACCGCAAGCGGAGGCGGGCGTTGACGCCGCCCGCCGCATCAACTGTCCGGAGTCCCGGAACGTCCCGCACCGCGTGCTCGAAGGTTCGAGAGGCCATGCTGTCTCCATCTCACCGAAAGGCGACATTCGCCGCTGCCTGGTCCGCCCCGCAGGCTTGGTGCCTTGTGCGCACATGGTCTCGTCGCTTGTCCCGTCGAACGCCCTCGCACCGCATCCGAAAGTCGTGTCGGCCCGGCCCCGATTCGCCGGCACGCCCGGACGTCTGCCGAGTGTGATGCCATCCGCGACACGCCATCGCGGCACGACTGTCGGTAATTGCGGCTCTGTTCCGCGCCGCCTCGCGGAGCGCGGCCGTGAGCGCCCCTGACCCGGGACACCGCCCCTCCAGACCAACCTACCGAAGATAAATTAGGTTGGTTTCGGCCCTGTCACAAGGTTCGTACGGATCTCATTTCCTGCTGATCGCAGGTGCGACGCGGCGCGGCGGGACGCAAAGCCGGAAAACGCGAAGGTTCCGCGCGTGCCCGGTCGGCTCAGGACACGGCTGGTGGCGGTCGGGCTTCGCAGAGTGATCGTCCTGCGGCCCGCTGGTCTGCGCTTTCTTTGGTTTCGCACGGTCGGCGGGGGCGGCGAAGCAGGCCGCAGGCCGCCGACGAAGCCTGCGGCGGGCCCGCGCGGGCGATTGCCGGGGCGAAAGATCTTCCGCATGACGGAGGTCGCGGTCAAACTAATCCGCGTTCAGGGCTCCAGAAGCTTCGCTCGACATGAGAACATCATTCTCCCATCCGTAGGGGAGATTCTCTTTTATGGGGTAAGTGCGTTCCATCTCTTGAAACGTCCTTCCGTTACCGCGCAGTAAGGTTCACGTATGCCACCAAAGACGAATCCGGCTGCGAGCACGCCGAGCGAGGAACCGGCTTGGAAACAGCGGGCGGTCGAGCGGTCGACCAAGACCGCGAGGCTTCGGGCCGAGCAGCGCGTGGAGCGGTTTCTCGACGCGGCACAGGCGCTCATCGCCGAACGCGGGACGACCGACTTCACCGTGCAGGAGGTTGTCGACCGCTCACACCAGTCTTTGCGGAGCTTCTACCAACACTTCAACGGCAAACACGAACTGCTGCTCGCGCTCTTCGAGGACGCGATGCGACGGTCCGCCGACCAGATCCGCGCCGCCGCCGCCGACCAGGCGACCCCCCTGGACAGCCTCAAGGTGGCCGTCGAGCTGTTGTTCGAGCTGTGCCGCCCCGATCCCACCGTCGACCGCCCGCTCTTCTCCGACTTCGCCCCGCAACTGCTGATCTCCCACCCCGTCGAGGTGCGAAGCGCGTACGTGCCGATGCTGACGCTGTATACCGAACTGATGAACGATGCCGCGGAGGCAGGCCAGGTGCGGCTGAATCTGAAGCCGCGCCGCGCCGCCGCGCTCACCATGCAGACTGCGGTGTTCCTCGCCCGGGCCAGCGGCACCAATGAGGTCGACGCCGTCCATCCCGTCAGTGCCGATGAGATCTGGGAGTTCTGCGCGCGCGGGTTCGCCCGCGCCTGACGCCGGCCGCCACACGGCGGCGGAAAACCGCCCCCTCTCGTCCCGACAGCCCGAACACCCCGGCCCGGCCGCGTCTCTTGCAGGAACGCGGAAGACCGGGGTGTTCGCATTGCGCGGCCCGAAGGCGGCGGGCTCAGCGCCGGACCGGCGGCGCCGTCAGCAGTTCCCACCACGGGTCGAGCTGCGGCACATCGGCGCTGTCGACGCGGTCGCCCGGCCGCGGCACGACCAGGCGCGTGCCGATGGCCTTGGCCTCGCGCCGCAGCCGGTCCACCGGTTCGCCCCACGGGTGCGGCGCCAGGTTGAACGTCGCCCAGTGCACCGGGAGAAGAAGGTCCCCGCCCAGGTCGACGTGCGCGGCGACGGCCTCCTCCGGGTTCATGTGGATGTCCGGCCAGCTCGGGCTGTACGCGCCGATCGGCATGAGCGTGAGGTCGAACGGCCCGTGCGCGGCGCCGATTCCGGCGAACCCGTCGAAGTAGCCCGAGTCGCCCGCATAGAACACCCGCCGCTCGGCGCCCGCGACCACCCACGAGCCCCACAGCGTGTCGTTGCGGCGCAGCGTGCGCCCCGAGAAGTGGCGGGCCGCGGTCGCGGTGAACGTGAGCCCCGCGACGACCGCCTCTTCCTCCCAGTCGAGTTCGATGATGCGGTCCCGCGGCACCTGCCAGCGCTCAAGGTGGGCGCCGATGCCGAGGGGGACGAGGAAGGGCGCGTCCTGCGAGGCGTTGAGGGCGCGGATGGTCGCGAGATCGAGGTGGTCGTAGTGGTCGTGAGAGATCACCACCGCGTCGAGCGCGGGAAGTCCGCCCAGCGGCACGGGAGTCGGGTGCAGGCGCCGGGGCCCCACGAGCTGGGTGGGTGACACCCGCGTGCTCCACACCGGGTCGAACAGGACGCGGCGGCCTTCGAGTTCGACGAGTGTCGTGGCGTGGCCGTACCAGATCGCGCTCACACCGGTACGGGACGGCGGGACGACCGGGGCGGCCACCAACGGCACTTCGCCGGTGGGCCGGCGCTGCTCGCGGTCGCGCAGCATCTGTGCGAGAACCTGCGGCACGTCGTCGGGAACCGCCGTACCGGACGGCACCGGGTTGTGGAAGGCACCGTCCCGAAAGCGCGGTGAGCGCAGCATGCGCGCGAGGCGTTCCCCGGACGCCTTGCCGCCCAGTTCGGCGGGGATGTCCCGGAGCGCCCAACCCGCGGCGGCCAGCGCGATTCCGCCCGCGGTCAGCCGGCGCAGTGCTTTTCCTGCCATGGGCACATTCTCCTCGTGTCGCCTGGGCGCCGGACGTGTCGGTGTCCGGTCGGGTCCGTCACGTGTTGCGTGGGTGCGGTCGTACGGCGCGGGCCCCGGCGCGCACGTGTCCGTACTCGCGGGGGCCCGCAGTGCCCGCGAGCGAACGTGTCCGGCGTCGCGCGTTCCGGCTCGGAAGATGCTCGACAGGTGCTCGGCGGGTGCTCGAAGGAGCGTCCGACGGAGCACCCGGATCCACAACGGAACGATACGGCGGTTTGTCGTGCGCGTCCCCGGCGGACGGGTCGGCGGCCCGCCGGGAACCCGCCTTC
>NZ_JBPKBI010000023.1:52924-66521 GCF_051388935.1 Yinghuangia sp. YIM S10712 | reverse complement strand
CCCCCCCCCCCCCCCCCCGGGCCGGGGGTCAGATGCGGACGGGTTCGCGGTCGTGGTCCGGCGGCGGGGCGTTCCCGGCCGCCTGGGCCTCGATGTGCTTGTTGAGGCTGTCGCCTTCGACGTCGACGTTCGGCAGGATCCGGTCGAGCCACTTCGGCAGCCACCATGCGGACTTGCCGAGCAGCGCGAGCACCGCCGGGACGATCGCCATGCGGACCACGAACGCGTCGAACAGCACCGCCGCGGCGAGTCCGAGGCCGATCATCTTGATCATCGCGTCCGATGCTCCGATGAACCCGGCGAACACCGCGATCATGATGATCGCCGCGGCGGTCACGACGCGTGCGCCGTGC
Organism: Yinghuangia sp. YIM S10712; assembly: GCF_051388935.1. Classification (NCBI taxonomy): domain Bacteria; kingdom Bacillati; phylum Actinomycetota; class Actinomycetes; order Kitasatosporales; family Streptomycetaceae; genus Yinghuangia; species Yinghuangia sp. YIM S10712. Next base: position 66,168 of record NZ_JBPKBI010000023.1, on the reverse strand, counting down.
CGGAAGCCGCTGACGACGGCTTCGCGTGGGCTCTGGCCGTGCACGAAGGCTTCGCGCATACCGGTGACGAGGAAGACCTCGTAGTCCATCGCGAGACCGAACACCACACCGACCAGGAAGATCGGCATCATGCTCATGATCGGGCCGGTGGTCTCCACCCCGAGCAGCCCGCCGAGCCAGCCCCACTGGAAGACCGCGACGACTGCACCGAGCGCCGCGAGGACCGACAGGAGGAACCCGAGCGCGGCCTTGAGCGGCACCAGGATCGACCGGAACACCGCGATGAGCAGCAGGAACGCCAGGCCGACGACGAGGATCAGGTACGGGATCAGCGCGTCGTTGAGCTTCTGCGAGAAGTCGATGGCCAGTGCCGGGGAGCCGCCGACGAGTGTTTCGGCGCCGGTCTCCGCGCGGACGTCCTTCAGCACGTCGCGGATGTCGTGCACGACGTCCTTGGTCTTGGGGTCGCTCGGGTTGGTCGCCGGCGTCACCATGACCGTGGCCAGGTCGCCGGCCTCGTTGAACCCGGCCTCCCCGACCTTGGCGACGCTCGGCTTCAGCCCGGCGACGCGTTCGCGGACGGTGTCCACGGCCGCCTGGCCGTCGCTGACCCCCGCGGTGTCCACGACCAGCATCAGCGGGCCGTTGAAGCCCGGGCCGAAGCTGTCGGAGAGGATGTCGTACGCCCGGCGCTGCGTCGTGTCGGTCGACTTGGCGCCGTCGTCCGGAAGCCCGAGGTCCATGCTCGCCACCGGTACGGCGACCACGCCCAGCCCGATCACCGACGCGGCCAGCACCATCACCGGGCGGCGGAGGACGAAGCGGGCCCAGCGCGAACCCATGTTCGGCTTCTCCGGGGCGCGCTCCGCGGGCTGCTGCGCGAGGCGCTTGCGGTGCTTGCGGCCGAAGATGCGCTTTCCGGCGAAGCCGAGGAGGACCGGCACGAAGGTGAGCGCGACGAGGACCGCGATGACGACTGTGAACGCCGCCGCCAGGCCCATCTCGGTGAGCATCGGGATGTTCACCACGGCCAGGCCGGCGAGTGCGATGACCACGGTGAGGCCGGCGAAGACCACCGCGGAGCCCGCGGTGCCGACCGCGCGTCCGGCGGCTTCCTCCGGCTCGCGGCCCAGCCTCAGTTCGTTGCGGTAGCGGGAGACGATGAACAGCGCGTAGTCGATGCCGACCGCGAGGCCGATCATCATCGCCAGCGTGGACGTGGACTCCGACAGGTCGAAGATGCCGGCCACCGCGGTGATGCCGGCGATGCCGATGCCGACGCCGAGGATCGCGGTCAGCAGCGGGAGCCCGGCGGCGATCATGGCGCCGAAGGTGATCGCGAGGACCACCGCGGCGATCGCGATGCCGATGATCTCGCCGTTGCCGACGCTCATCTCGGCTTCGAGCGCGTCACCGCCGACCTCGACGGTCAGCCCGGCGGCCTCTCCCTGGTCGACGGCCGCTTCGAGGGTGTCCCGCGTGGAGTCCTGGAGCACGTCCGCGCCGACCAGGTACTCGACCGTCGTGTACGCGACGGATCCGTCGTCGCTGACCGTCGCCGGGGAGAAGGGGTCGGAGATGGAGGCGATCTCCGGGGTGCCGTCCAGCGCTGTGATGGTCTTCTCGACGGCTGCCCTGTTGTGCGGCGCGTCGATCCGCAGGCCGTCCTCGGTCTCGAAGACGACGCGTGCGACGGCACCGCCGCCGCCTGAGTCGGGGCTGCGCTCGTCGAGGAGGTCTATCGCCTTCTGTGCCTCGATGCCGGGAATCGAGAAGGGCTTCGTGGCGGGTTTCGACGCGGTGGCCGCTCCCACTCCGACGGCGACGAGAACCGCCAACCAGATGAGGAGGAACAAGCGCCTTCGGCGGAACGCCGTCCGCCCGAGTCGGTACAGGAAGGTGGCCATGAAACGGGACTCCGGGTCGGTCGAGGGCTGAAAAGGACGTGCGGGACCGGCCCCGGGCAGGCATCACCTGCCGGGCGGAACGCGGAGGTCGGCGCACCGGGCACAAGTTCGGAGCACGCCGAGGACAGAGACGGGACGGACAGTCGGGCTACCGCGGGCCGTGAGCCGCCCGTTCAGCGGCGTGGCGCGGCGTACGGCGACCCGCATGGCACGGGTGCGGTGGTCCGCACCGGCGCGCCGAGACGTGGATCACGCAATCAGGCGGAACAGCGTCTGCGGCGCGACCGGGCATACGACGGACGCCGGCCGCAGGCCGGACGGGCGTCGATGGTGCCGAATCGACCGGACGGCTGGTGCATACTGCGGATCTCCTGGCATTTCCTGGCTGACGGTGTGTCAGCACAAGCACGAACAAGTGTCTGCAAGCACGAACAATGCTCTGACTATGAAAAGTATGGCTGCCGACACTCCGCGTTAAGTCCTCCACAGGGCCCGAAGTCCCGTACTACGTGGGGCGTAGCGACCCTGAGTGCGCACTACCGCGTGTGCACCTGCCGTTTACTTCCTGCCAGGGACCTCCCGTGCGGGACGCGACATCTCTCGTCAACATCCCGCCCCCGACCCGCCGATATCCCGCTGTCACCGCCCTCTCCCCGAACTACGCGGCAGCCGTCACGCGAGGACGCCCAGGCGCAGGCGCCGCAGGCGTTCGGGGTCGGCGATCACGTCGTACGCGGCGATCCGGTCGCCCTCGATCGTGAACGTGACGGCGAACACAAGGCGGCCGTGCGGGGCCACGACAAGTCCCACCGAGCCGTCCACCAGCGCGAGTTCGGCGGCCTGGGACCTGGTCGCGAGCGCGACGGTGCCCTGCGCGACCGCCCGCGCGCCCCGGACCTCGGCGGCACCGCCCGGCGGCAGCGCGGCGGGATCGGCACGGCGCACGACGTCGGTCGCGAGCACGGCGAGAACCGCGGCGAGGTCGCCTGCCCGCGCCGCGGCCAGGAAGGCCTCGACGACCGCACGGTGCCGGGCGAGCTCGGCGGTGGGGACCACCGGCGTTCCCTGGACCTTGTGGCGGGCCCGGCTGGCGAGTTTCTTCGCGGCGGCGGGCGAGCGCTCGACGAGCGGAGCGATTTGGTCGAACGGCACGGCGAACATGTCGTGCAGGACGAACGCGACGCGTTCGGCGGGGGTGAGTGTGTCCAGCACCACGAGCAGCGCGCGGCTCACCGCATCGGCCAGCAGCGCCTGGTCCTCGGGACCGCCCGTGCGGCCGGTGTCGGGGACTTGGTCGAACTCGTCGGAGTCAGCCGGATCCTCGCGGCGCGACCTGCGGGAGCGCAGCATGTCGAGGCAGATGCGCGTCACGACGGTGCGCAGCCAGCCGGGCAGGTTGTCGACGCTGTCGGCGTGGGACCGGCCGAGGCGGATCCACGCCTCCTGGACGGCGTCCTCGGCCTCCTCCCGGGAGCCGAGCATGCGGTAGGCGACCGCGCGCAGTCCGTCGCGGTGCGCCTCGAAGAGTTCCGCCAGTCGGTCGCGGTCGTTGCTCGCGTTCACCGGTCACCTTTTCTCGTCGTGCTCCGTCACCGGTGATGACGAACGCGGAGTTGTCGACGTGACGGGAGAGTCCATGACCAGCTTGCTTCATCTCGATTCCAGTGCCGACCGCTCGGGTGGCTCGGTCAGCAGGCGGTTGACCGCGTTGTTCGCGCGGACGTGGCAGTCCGTGCACGGGACCTCCGGGTACCGCTACCGCGACCTGGCCGCCGATCCGGTGGCACCGCTGGAGAGCGGCTACTGCTCGCTCGGCCGGCGGCTGGAGCGCCGGGGCCTCGTCGCCCCCTCCGGGGTGGGCGCGCTGACCGAGGGAGCGGAGGAGGCCGGGGCATGGGCGGCGACGCTGCCGCTGGTCAACGAACTCCTCGAAGCAGACACGGTGTTGATCGGGACGCCGATGTACAACTTCTCGGTGCCCGCGGCGTTGAAGGCGTGGATCGACCGCATCGGGTTCCCCGGCGCGTACGTCGATCCCGAGACCGGGGAGAGCCTGCTGCGCGGGACGCGGCTCGTCGTGGTCGCCTCGCGCGGCGGTGCGTACGGTCGCGGCACGCCGCGCGAGGCATGGGACTACCAAATCCCTTATTTGCGCGCCTTTTTCGGTGACCGTGGGGTGGCCGAGGAGAACATGCGGTTCGTCACCGCGGAGATGACGATGGCCGAACTCGTCCCGCATCTGGCCCGGTTCCGGCCGGTGGCCGCGGACTCGCTGGCTCAGGCGCGTGCGGCGGTGGTGGCTCTGGCGACCGAAGCTCTGCCGTCTGCAACGGAGTTGCTCCCAGACGGCCACGCGGGGAAAGCGCGGGAGAACGGCCGTCGGGACGCCTGACTCCCGTCTGAACCGGCGACGGTTCCCGGCCCGCGGGCCACCGCGGCGGTGGTCACGAAAGGTTCGCGATCCGTTTCGCGTCTCGTTCGCGTCATACGGACATGACGCCGCTTCGCCGGGGCAAGATGGCGCAGGATTGTTGCCCCGTTCACCACGGCGCGGATGAGGCCGACGAGCGAAGGGAAGGCCGGGATGGCCGAGACGAAGACGGATACCGGTACGACGCGCGGCACCGCCCCCGCTGCGTCAGCGGGCGGGGAAGTCGCCGTCGTGGACGAATCGTCCGCGCTCGCCACCGCCGCACCACTCGCCGTGGCCGCCGAGCGTGGCCACACCCGGATCGCCGACAATGTCGTGGCGAAGATCGCCGGGCCGGCGGCGCGCGGCACCGATGGCGTGCACGCGCTCGGCCGCGGCACGGCGCGCGCGTTCGGCGCGGTCCGCGAACGCATCCCCGGCGCCAAGCCGAACGTCGCGCAGGGCGTGAGCGTCGAGGTCGGCGCACGGCAGTGCGCGGTCGACCTGGCGCTGGTCGTGGAGTACGGCGTGCCGATCGCCGAACTGGCCGCCGAGGTGCGGGACAACGTCATCACTGCGCTGGAGCGCATGACCGGGCTGGAGGTCGTCGCGGTCGACATCGCCGTCGACGACATCCACATCCCCCACGACGACCACGACGAACGCCGCGTGGAGTAGAGGCTCTCCGTGTGCTGCCCGCATCCGGCGTGACGCCTGTCACGCCGGATGCCACAGGGCGCCCGACCTGCGCCCGAACCGTTGCGCGATGGGCGCGGGCGCGCATAACGTCCTTGGCGACCGCCGCGCCGCCGCAGGCGCCCGAGAGCACCGGGAGCACCACAGTGGGTGTCCACGACTACGAGATCACCGCCGCCGACGGCACGAAGGGTTCGCTGCGCGATTACGACGGCAAGGTGCTGCTCATCGTCAACGTCGCCAGCAAGTGCGGGCTGACCCCGCAGTACGAGGGCCTGGAGGCGCTGCACCGGGCGACGAAGGACCGCGGGGTGCAGGTTCTCGGCTTCCCGTGCAACCAGTTCGCCGGCCAGGAGCCGGGCACGAACGAGGAGATCCAGGACTTCTGCTCGACCACATACGGGGTGACGTTCCCGGTACTGGCCAAGGTCGACGTCAACGGCTCGGACGCGGACCCGCTGTTCGTCCACCTGCGCAGCAAGGCCCCGGGCAACTTCGGCCCGGACAACGGCTTCTTGTTCGAGCACGTGAAGAAGACCCGCCCCGAGGCGATCGGCACGGACGAGGTGAAGTGGAACTTCACGAAGTTCCTGGTCGGGCGCGACGGCGCGGTTCTGCGGCGGTACGAGCCGACCGTCACGCCGGAGGAAATCCAGGCGGATCTGGACGAGTTGCTCTCCTGAGCCGGGCGGTATCGCGCGGAAGGGAATCGTCGGCGGGGCGGTGCCCTGGCGGCTCGGAGCCGAGGAGCGGCGTGCGCGATGGTTCCGGATTCGCCGCTCGCGGGGCCTCGTTGCGGCCTGCCAAGGTCCACGACCTGCGTGCGGCCGAGATGCCGGAGGTGCTGCGGTACGGTGCCTGCGATCTGCTGGTCGTCTCCGGTCTCCCCGGTGCGGGCAAGAGCACGCTGATGTCCCGGAGTGCGCGGGTGCCGCTGATCGACTCGCAGCATGTCCGCGCGAAGTTCCAGGCGCGGCTTCCCTCCTGGATGCCTTATCCGGTGTTCCGGCCGTGCGTCCGCGCCGCGCACTATGTGCGTTTGTTCCGCGCCGTGCGCGCGGGCGGTCCGTTGGTGGTCCAGGACTGCGGGACGGTGCCGGGGGTCCGGTCGTGGATCGCGCGGACGGCTCGGCGCCAGGGCCGGGGCGTCCACCTGCTGTTCATCGACGCCGACCCGCTCGACGCCCGGGCCGGGCAGTTCGCGCGCGGACGGGCCTTATCTCCCGGGCAGTTCGATCGGCACCGCGTTATCGCGCGGCGCGCCCGGGAGTTCCTGTCGCAGGCGTCCGCGCCGCCGCGCGGCTGGAGTTCGGTGGTGCTGCTCAGTCGCGCCGGGGCGCGGGAGATCGTGGAGATCGCTTTCGGGGACGCGCCCGGCGCGACGAAGTGACGTGCCGGGAAAGTTCGTACGACGAAGGCCGGCGCAGCGGAATGCATCGGGCATTCGGTGGCGAATTTCCCGTATGACGCTCGCGAATGTCACTCATTCGGCGCACGTGCGTCCATTTGCGTGACGACCCTGCCTCAACCGTGCGCACAATGCGCACATGTCCGATGACGCTCGGGAACTCCCGGACCATCCGCTGTCGGTGCATGTCACACTGCCGGCGCATCCGGTGGCCGCTGCGCAGGAAGCCGACGCGGTTGACGCGGCCCGCCGCTTCGGGCACTTCGTCATCCGCGGGCCGGTGTTCGGGCTCGGCGCCCGGCACGCCGGGGAGCGTGGCTGGCGGGTGCTGACGCCGATCACCGACGGGTGCGCGCAGGAGGCGCGCGACAGCCTCAACTCCCGCCTGTGGTTCCGGGCCAAGGACGGCACCGACGACCCGGTGGCGCGACGCGAGTTGCTGGCCGCGGTCGCCCGCCTGGAGACCGAGCGTGTGGACGAACTGACCGTGCTCGGCACGCAGTACCGCGTCGTGCGCGGCGACGAGTTCGCGTACATGGACGACGCGGGGCTCGAACGTCCGCGTCCCACCGACCCCGAACCTCCCGAGATCTCGTGGGACTTGCACACCCACGGCCCGGAACTCGACACGGGATTCGTGATCGACCACGCCACGCCGATCACCCCCATGCAGGGCGCCGAACGCGCGGCGATGCGCACGCTGCACTACCGGGCGCCGAGTTACCCCGTCGATGTGCGCGCCGATTCCGCCCGCGCGCTGAGCAGGCATCCCGGGGTAGTCCTGCTGCCGCCGGCGTTCTGTGTCGTGGAGGAGACCGACAACGGGTGGGAGCCGGTCGGTCCGCTCAAGTCCACCCCGCACGGGGCACGTCGGACGCTGGACTACCTGCTGACCGAGGCATGGCCGAAAATGCGCGAGATCACCGGTGCGGAACACGCCCGGCACCTCGACGCCGCCGCCCGGTTCCGGGCCGCGGGGCGGGCGAACCGCCTCGACGTCGACGGGCGTCGCTACCGGATCGCCCGCATCAGCCGCCTGGTCCGCGTCGGTCCGAACGGGCCGGAGATGCCGCGGCCGTCGGACTACGACCCGTACCCGCCCATCAAAATGCATCCGACGATGGACGAGTACGGCACGATCACCCATGAAGGAGAGAAGCAGGGTGATTAGGCGCCAAAGCGACCCTCTGTGGTTGTTTCGGCGCCTTCGTCGTTTGCTCGATATGAGCCTGATATATGGGCTATTGCCTGATTCCGGGACGCCGTTCACGCGGTTGCTCCCGACGAATGACGAGTTTCGACAGGGCGATCGGGCCTGCACCTCCTGACGGGGCCCGGCGATCTGCGCGGCGACGAGACGCTGACGCGCCGTCATCACCCGCTGCCCACTTGCTTTTCCTCGCCGCCGCGCGGCCAGCCGACCGGCGTGGAAGCACCGTAACCGACTGCCCCGCCCCCCGAAGCGGCCCCGGATGCAACCCTCGGACGGCGGCCAACTGCCGCATATAGTCGGTCAACTGATGATTTGTTGGCGACAGTTCGACCGGAACACCGGGAAAAATCCCGATAAAAGGCAGTCAGCCGCCTCTCTTCGTGATCACCGTCACGTTTACACGAACCCTGCCTACACGGATGATTTGCATGGCACGATCACGCCTGGGGAGCGTCTGCGAAGACGGTGTTGACGTGTTATTTCCGGAAGGGGTGCTTGGGGGCGCCGCTTGCGCGAACTACCTCTGCGGTCATGCTCTCCTGCCTCTTTCGGGAAAGGGAAACGGTCGCGTCAAGCATGGGCAGTCGCTCAAGTGCCGGAGAAATGGACAGCACATCTTCCGGGCCGACGGACGCGCCCGACCTGCCGGTTGACGACGCGTGGTTTCGTCCCGGTTTCTCCAAGGTGACACGTGTCGACAGTCCGTCCGAGGACACGTCCACAGCCATCCTCGTCCGCCGGGACATCGCCGCCACCGCCGAACTTGAGGCGTTCAAGCCCCTCGTGCCCGCGATCGACGCGCCTGGGCCCGACGCGTCCCCGGACGACTCGGCGTCCGCGTCCGGCCGTCGAGGCGGGCGGCACGCGCCGCGCAAGGCCGAGCCGTTCCGGCTCAAGACGAAGCGCCGGCGGCGGCGCTCGCTGGCGGAAGTCGACGTCGCGGACATGCGCATCACCGCGCTGGTGCCGGCGCACAACGAAGAGGACCAGATAGGCGACACGATCGATTCGCTGCTGGCGCAGATACGCCCGCCCGAGCGCATCATCGTGATCGCCGACAACTGCTCGGACCGTACCGTCGAGATCGCGCATTCCAAGGGTGTCGAGGTCTACGAGACCGTCGACAACAAGCACAAGAAGGCCGGCGGTCTCAACCAGGTCCTGGACCGCGTGCTGCCGAGGATGGGCCCGCTCGACGCGGTGTTGGTCATGGACGCCGACTCCACCCTCGGCCCGGAATTCCTCAGCCACGGCCTCGAACGCCTGGCGACGGGCCTGTGGGGCGGCGTGGGCGGCACGTTCACCGGCAAGCCGGGCGGCGGATTCGTCGGCATGCTGCAACGCAACGAATACGCCCGCTACGTCCGGGACGTGCAGCGCCTCCAGGGCAAGGCGCTCGTCCTCACCGGCACCGCGACGCTGTTCCGCGCCATCGCGCTCCAAGAGGTCGTCGAGGCCCGCCGCACCCGCGAACTGCCGGGCCAACCACAGGTGTACGACACCCGCGTCCTCACCGAGGACAACGAACTCACGCTCGCCATCCTGCACTTGGGACTGCGGATCATCTGCCCGCCCAAGTGCACGCTGGAGACCGAGGTGATGCTGACCTGGCGGGATCTGTTCAACCAGAGGCTGCGGTGGAAGCGCGGTGCTCTGGAGAACCTCTCCGACTACGGCTGGACGCGCGTCACGCGGGGCTACTGGGGACGCCAACTGCTGTCCCTGATCGGCCTGTTGGTGATCATCATCTACCTGTCGTCGCTGTTGATCGCGTTCGTCGCGACGGGGCGCGTCAACGTGCAGCCGGTGTGGATGATCGTCACCGCCATCTTCTCGCTCGAACGCGCGGTCACCGTACGCAGCCGCGGCCCGCTCCAAATGTTTCTCGGCGCGACCATCGTCGTCGAGATGGCCTTCGACCTGTTCCTCCAAGCGGCCCAGGCGAAGGCGTTCTGGGATGCCATGCGCAAGAAAGAAAGGAAGTGGTGACGTTGTACAACGTGAGCACAGGGGCCGCCGCGGCCGGAACCGGAGGCGTTCTCGCCGCTACCGGTGCCGTCAACATGATGTGGGCCCTGGTCGCCGCGTTCACGCTGTTCAGCGCCGGACTCGCCCTCAAGCGGATCCTGCCTGCGCGGACGCGCTGACGCTCGGTCCGGACCGGCCCCGCGCGTCCCGGCCGTGCGGGCCGGTCCGGCTCCGCCTGCACCTCACAAACTCCCGCAGGCCCGAAGATTCCCCCACTGCGCGCCTCGTCCGCGCCGGACCAGATCAGGATGCGATGTCACTCACCAGCCGCCGCCTCCGGCGGTCCGCAATAGTGCCGCGCCGGCGTACCGTCCGCCGTCTCACCGCGCAACTGGCCGCGCTCGCCGCGGCCTTCGGGCTGCTGGCCGCCGGCCCCGCCGCACCACGGGCGGCCGCCGCCGAGCAGTGCGCCAACGGCTACGTCGCGATCACCTTCGACGACGGGCCGACCGCGATGACGCCCGACTACGTGCAGGCGCTGCACGACGCGGGCTGGGTTCGCGCCACGTTCTTCCTGACCGGCGCCCACGCGCAGGAATACCCGCAGTACGTGGACCTGTTGGCGCAGAACGGCCACTGGATCGCCAACCACAGCTACTCGCATCCGTTCCTGGACGAGCTGGGCGAACCCGACCTGTTCAACGAACTGCTCGGCACCAACCAGATCCTGCTGGCCCAGACGGGCACCGCCCCGACGCTGTTCCGCCCGCCGTACGGCCGCACCAACGCCCAGGTGCGGCAGGACGCCACCACCCTCGGCATGACCGAAGTGCTGTGGACCGCCGACTCGTTCGACTACAACGGCGTCAGCGCGCAGGAGATCGCCGACAACGCGCTCCAGGTGCAGTCGGGCGGCATCATCCTGCTGCACGAGGGCTACGCGACGACGCTCGCCGCGATCCCGCTCATCGTGAACGGTCTCGCCGAACGCGGCCTGTGCGCCGGGAAGATCGTCCCGACGGACACCCCCGTCGAGGCCTGGCCCGGAACGACCTACTACGCGACGGCCGCCCACTGGTAGGCCACAGCCCGGTAACCGACGGCCGGACGCGTGAACCGCGTCCGGCCGTCGGTGTTTTGCGCGGGAACCCGCCGAAGTCCCGTCAGGCGACCGCTTCTTCACCGACCAGCGTGGTGCGGTGCATGAGGCGCGGGGAGGTGGGCTGGTACGGCAGAGCGCGGTGCAGCATCCCGGTGTTGTCCCAGATCACGAGGTCACCGGGGGTCCAGTGGTGGCGCAGCGTGAAGCGCGGCTGCGTCGACCATTCCAGGAGGCGGTCCAGCAGCGCGCGGCTTTCGTCGGCGGGCATGCCCACGACGTGGTCCGCGGTCGCGCCGACCAGGAGCGACCGGCGGCCGTTGCCGCGCGTCCACACCATCGGGTGCTCGCGGGACGGGACGCGCTTCCACGCCTCGCGCTGCTTCTCGGTGGGGTTGGGGTACACGAGGATCTGGGTGGCCGCCAGGCTGTGCACGACCCGCATGCGGGCGTACTCCTCGCGTTCCTTCTCCGGCAGCGCGGCGTATGCGGCGTACATGTTGGCGAACTCGGTGTCGCCGCCCTCGTCGGAGACCTGACGGGCCACCAGGAGCGTGGCGAACTGCGGGATCGTGTCGTTGGCGCCGTCCATGTGCCAGTAGAACGTGCCCTGTTGGTAGGTCGCGAGCTCGCTCTTGGCGGGGTCCAGGCTGATCTTCTGGACCTCGGGGTGGTCGTCGGTGCCGCCCCGGGGCGGGACGACGACGTTGCCGAGTTGGCGGCTGAGGGTGACGAGGTCGGCGTCGGAGATGTTCGCCTCGCGGATGATCAGCACGCCGTACCTGTCCAGAGCCGCGCGCACCTGGGCGGCGGCCTCCGGCTCGATGAGCCGGCTTCCCGTCAAGCCGGTCGCCTGACCGCCGATCTCGGGGCTGATGGGAGTGAAGTCGATGGCCATGTGATCCGTTCCTCCGGTGGTCGGGGCGGGTTGGCGGTGCGCGGCGCGGCGGCCGGGGCGGTCAGGCGCCGGTCACGCCGGGGAAGTTCGGGTCCGCGGGGAGGTCGTCGTCGAGCTCGACGTCGAAGGAGCGCAGGAGCCAGGCGAGGGTCTCGTACGCCCCGGCGGTGAAGACGATGTCCATGAGCTGCTGCGTGTCGAATTCGCCGGACAGGACCTTCCAGGTCTCCTCGCCGATCCGGCCGTCGTGCACCAGGTCGTCCATCGCGCGCAGCAGCGCCGCCTCGGCCGGCTCCCATCCGGGCGCGTCCGGGCCCGCGGCGACGCGCTGGATCTCCTCGTCGGTCAAGCCGACGTCGCGGCCCATGACGACGTGCTGGGCCCACTCGTAGGCGCAGCTGCGCAGCGTGGCGACGCGCAGGACGATGAGTTCGCGCTGCCGCAGCGACAGCGAGGTGGCCATCATGATGTGGCCGTTGAAGGTGAAGAACGCCTTGGACAACGCCGGGTAGTGGGCGTAGATCCCCAGGACGTTGAGGCCCTTCGGGCGCCCCTTGGTCTCCGGCCGCGGGTGCCTGGGCTCCGCGGGCACCATGGCCGCCAGCGCACCCCGCATCTCCGCGGGCCACTCGCGGACGGGGATGGGTTCGATGCGTGTCATGGAGGTGGCTCCTTCGGTGTCGCGGACCGGTCGCGGAGGCTGCGCGGTCGGTTGGCGCTCGATCGCCGGGCGCTCTGCGGTCGGTGCCGAGTCGGTCGGCACCGATCGGGTGGTGCTCCGAGGCGGTGGCCCCGGTGTGGCGCGCGGCCCGCGCCTTGCCGGCGCCGCGCTCCCTTGCCTTTAGTCAATCGCCTAAGGTGTGATTTAGTCATATGACTAACACCCCGGGGCGCGGCGGGTCAAGGCGTGTACATTGACCGCGTGCCTCCGACCAGCGGACCCCACTGTTCCGACCGCATGCGGGAGGCACCATGAGCGGATCGAATCCGGCGAAAGCCGGGGAATCCGGCGCGCGCAAGGCGCTGCTCGACGCCGCGATGCGGCTGATGGTCGAGGAGGGGTACGCGGCCGTCAGCACGCGCAAGGTCGCCGCCAAGGCCGGCGTCAACCACGCGCTCGTCTACTACTACTTCCGCACGATGGACGAACTGTTCCTGGCCGTCTTCCGGCGCGGCGCGGAGGCGAACCTGCGGCGCCTGGAACGCGCCCGGTCGAGCGGCCACCCGCTGCGGGCGATGTGGGCCGTCGTCACCGATCCGCAGGGCTCCGCGTTGACCCAGGAGTTCATCGCACTCGCCAACCACCGCGAGGCGCTGCGCGACGAACTGGCCACGTACGCGCACCGGTTCCGGCGCATGCAGATCGAGATGATCGAGGAGTTCCTGAAGGTGCGCGGCGTCGACACCGGCGGTTTGTCGCCGACCGCGCTGACCATCCTCATGGGCGGCCTGCCGCGCATCCTGGCCATGGACGACGTCCTGGGCCTGACGGAGGGGCACGACGAGGTGCTGGCACTCGTCGACGCGTACCTGGCACGTTTCGACGGCCCGCTGACGGCCGGCGAGCAGGTCGCGGCACCCGATGCCGCTCCGAGCACCTGAGCCGGCCTCGGGCACACGACGGCAGCGCGGGCGCCGCGGCGCA
>NZ_JBPKBI010000023.1:21439-52787 GCF_051388935.1 Yinghuangia sp. YIM S10712 | reverse complement strand
CCCCCCGCCGCACAGGTCGGCCGTCCTTGTGCGGCGGAGGTTGATCCGGGAATGCGCCGGCGACCGGGACGCGCTCACTTCCTCGGCAGGCCCAGCACGCGTTCGGCGATGATCGTCCGTTGGATCTCGGAGGTGCCGCCGGCGATCGTGCTGCCGAACGTCATGGCGTAGCGGTCGAACCAACTCGCCCAGAAATCTTCGAGGTTCATGTGGTTGTACGGCCCGGTCATCGCCGGGTGGAGGAGCCCTTCCGTCCCCCGCCGGGCAAGCGCGGCCTCCGCACCGGACTGGATCGCCTCCGCACCGAACAGTTTGAGGACGGACACCGACGCGGTGTCCATCTCCCCTCGGGCGGCGCGGGCCAGCGACGCGGATCCGAGCAGGCGCAGCGCCTGGGCGTCCATGCACAGCGTGGCGTAGCGCTGCTCCTCGACCTCGCTGGTCGGCTCGAACTGCACCGTGAGGAGGTCGAGCCACTTGGCGAAGGTGAGCCACATCATGGTGCGCTCGTGGCCCAGTGAGCCGTTGGCGACCGTCCAGCCGTCGTGCAGCTTGCCGATCAGGTTCTCGGCGGGCACCCGGACGTCGTCGAAGAAGACCTCGTTGAAGTCGAGGTCGTCGGCGGAGTGGAGCGAGCCGAAGGGGCGGCGGGTGATGCCGGGGGTGTCGGTCGGGATGACGATGACGCTGATGCCCTTGTGCTTGGGGGCGTCGGGGTCGGTGCGCACGAACGCGAGGATGATGTCGGCGTCGTGGGCACCGGACGTCCAGACCTTCTGGCCGTTGACCACGAAGTGGTCGCCCTCCAGGGTGGCACGGGTCCGGAGCCCCGCGAGGTCGGAGCCCGCGCCCGGCTCGCTCATGCCCATGGACGCGGTGATCTCGGCGCGCAGGACGGGCACGGCCCAGCGGTGCTTCTGTTCCTCGGTGCCGAAGGACAGCAGGGAGGCGGCGACGATGCCGAGGCCCTGGGGGTTGAAGCTGTGGTAGATGCCGCGCCGGGCCAGTTCCTCGCGGTGGACGAACTGCTGGAGGACACCGGCGTTGCGTCCGCCGAACTCGGGGGGATTGCCGGGCAGCAGCCAGCCTTCGTCGAAGAGCAGCCGCTGCCAGCGCCGGGCCCACTCGGGTATGTGCGCACTGGACCGCGACCGTTCGGCGGCTTCCGCCTCCGGCGGCAGGTTCGCGTCGAGGAATGCCGCGAACTCGGCTCGGAACTCCTCGACTTCGGCGTCAAAGTGCAGCTTCACGGTTCTCCTTCACGATCGACGCCCCGTGCTCGTTCCGTTGCGCGCGGCGCGATCGGACGATGCTTCCCCGCGTCACGCGAGAACGTCATAATCTATATCAGAGAACATTATTCTCAGTAGTTATCCAGGGCAACTATCTACCCTGCGCGCGTCGCCTGCCACCGCGCCTTGTGACGCACCGCACGCCGCAGCCCCGACGCGTCAGCCGCCGAACAGCCGCGCGGTGGCCGTCACCGCGAGGCGGTTGTCGTTTCCCGCGTCGCGCAGCTCCACCTGCGCGACACCGCCGCGGATGCGAGCCGTGGCGACGGCCGGTCCGGTCCGGACCGCCGCGAGATAGCGAAGACCGAGCGAACTCAGCGTGTCCCCCGGGACGAGGGACANCCCCCCCCCCCCCCCCCCCCACCGCCGCGGATGCGAGCCGTGGCGACGGCCGGTCCGGTCCGGACCGCCGCGAGATAGCGAAGACCGAGCGAACTCAGCGTGTCCCCCGGGACGAGGGACAGCACGGCCTCCTCGGTGGCCAGGGCGATGAGTCCGCCGTTGACGGTGTTCGAGGCGTTGGTCCCGTCCTCGGAGCGGGGAAGTACGGCGACGCCGGGCTCGCGGCGTACGCAGCCGGCGCGTTCGGCCAGCGGTACGGACAACCTGCCCGTCACCGGCATGGTCTCGCTGAGGACCGGCAGCCGCTTCGACGTGTCCGGTTGGGCCATGAACGAGGCGCCGCAGACCGCCACCGGCTCGCCGGACTCGGTGACGAACTCGATTTCGGCGACGAAGACCGAGCGACCCGCCTTCACCGTCCGGCCCATGGCCCGGACAACTCCGGAACCGGGGGCGCGGCGGAACAGGTGCACGTCGAGTTCGAGGGTGACCGGTACGCGGGGAGCGATGACGTGCGCGGCCAGGTGGCCCGCAATGATGTCGGCCCACACGACGAGCACCGAAGTGCGCAGGTGGGAGGTGCCGGGAACACACATCTCCGGGGTGACCGTCGCGTGGCCGTGCAACTCCTCGCCGACGCGGGTCAAGGCAAAGCCGAGTTCGGTCAGAATGTGCCGCCGCGCGCTCTGCTCCTGACTGTTGACACTCACCGGTCATCCCCTCGCGTGTCGGCGCAGGCGGCGAGCGCCACTCGATAGCCGCGTTCTCGGTATGGAGAGTCGAACTTTCCCATGGCGCCGCGAACGACCGCAACGAGCGGCGGCGCGACGATGGAGCTACGCGAGCCGGAAAGCTGAGTAATCGCGAGTTTCCATGGTGACCGTCGAGCCCCTGGTGACCACCGGGACGACGAGGACAGCCGGACATCCGCACGTCTTTGGGCAGTAGCAGTAGGGGTCAGAGCTCACCGCTCGCGCGTTCGTCCTGGCCGCGCTGCTGCGGGAAACGATGAAGGGCCGCTGGTTTGATGAGCACTCAGGTTTGGCTCGCGAGTGATCAACATCCCATCGCCCCGCCGCTCAGGCGGAGCTCACGACCACCGGTTTCCTCAGAGGCCGGTGCGGGGGTCCTCCCACACCTGCCGGGCCTCCATCCAGTTCTGCCCGGTCAGGCGTCGGAAGGCCGCGATCAACAGCTCGCCCAGGTCGAAGTCCGGGTCGACGAGCCACTGCGCCTGGAGCCCGTCCCACGTCGCGACGACCTGGCGGGCCGCCTGCGCCGGGTCGAGGCCGGGGTGGGCCAGGCCCGCGGCCTGGCGGCGTTCGATCAGGTTCGCGAACTGCTCGGTCGCGACCCGGTAGTGCCCGGCGAAGTACTCCTGCGCGGGATGACCGGGTACGGCCGCGTTCCCGGCCAGGGCGCTGTACAGGCGCATGATGCTCTCGCGGCGCGGGAGCGCCCGCGCGTAGGCCCGCAGGCCGTCCAGATCCAGGACGTCGGACTCGCTCCCGGCCAAGTACCTGACGAGGTCGTCCTCTTGGTCCTGTCGGAGAGCGGCCACCAGGAGGTGGTCCTTGGTCGGGAAGTGGTACATCACCGTCGCCTCGCGTGTCCCGGACCTGCGGGCGACCTCGGCGGTGGTGACGCTGCCGTGCCCCTTCTCCACCACGATGTCCAGCACCGCACGCGCGATGTCCCGGCGCCGCTGCGCGGTCCGGGCGTACGGCCCACGGGGTTTGCCGGTCGTGCCTGTCATGCGTCGACTCTACGGGGGCCGCCCGCACCGAACCGCCGCCCCGGCGCCGACGGGCGTCTGGGATGCTGGAGTGATGGCTGTCTCCTTCGCGACGCCCGAGCCGGTGACGCCCGAGGCCCCCAGGCCCATCGCCCGGCCGCTGCTCACCCAGTCGTGGCTCGACGTCGCATTCGTCCACTGGGCCGCGGCACCGGACGACATCGCGCACCTTTTCCCGCCCGGAACCCGCCCGGACACCCTCGACGGAACGACCTACATCGGCCTGGTCCCGTTCCGCATGCACCGTGTCGGCTGGCTCGGGCTGCCGGGCATGCCGTACCTGGGGAGCTTCCCGGAGACCAACGTCCGGCTCTACTCGGTCGACGAACAAGGCCGCCGCGGCGTCGTGTTCCTGTCGCTGGACGCCTCACGCCTGGCCGCCGTGGCCACCGCGCGGGCCGCCTTCGGACTGCCGTACGTATGGTCGCGCATGTCCGTGCGCCGCGGCAACGGGACGGTTACGTACGTGAGTTCGCGGCATCGCCCGGAAGGCCGCCCGGCCGACAGCCGGGTGACCGTACGCGTCGGCGAGCCGATCGGACAACCCAACGAGATCGAGCAGTTCGTCACCGCCCGCTGGGGCCTGCACCACCGGATCCGTTCGCGCACGCGCTACCTGCCCAACGCGCACCCGCATTGGCCTTTGCGCCGCGCCGAGTTGGTCGCGTACGACAGCGCCCTCGTCACCGCGGCCGGTCTGCCCGAGCCTGCCGGGGAGCCGGTGAGCGTCCTGTTCTCGCCGGGTGTACCGGTTCGGTTCGGACGACCGGTCTGACCGGGTCTGGGGGAGCGTCGGCGGGGCGGTGGCACGGCATCGCCCCGCGACCGCGATCATGCTGGCGGTGACGGCCCCGGGCGTCCGGTCGGCCGCAGACCTTCGAGAAGGGATGGATGGATGTCCGAATCGGCGACCGCGCCCGTGCTGTTCTCCGTGGACTCGGGGGTGGCCCGGCTGACGCTCAACAGCCCCGGGCGCAAGAACGCGATCAGCCTGGACATGGCGGCGCTCATCAAGCAGCACTGCCAAACCGTGCACGACGACGAATCGATCGGCGCGCTTCTTGTGGATGCGGAGGGCGGCTACTTTTGCAGTGGCGCCGACACGCGGGACCTCGCCGCCGCTTCGAAGGACCCGGCCACACCCGAAGCCGTCGCGATCATCTCGGCCGTGTACGGCGCGTTTCGCGACATCGGCCGCCTGCCCGTGCCGACCATCGCGCTCGTGGAGGGCGGTGCGGTCGGCGCCGGCATGAACCTCGCCCTCGCGGCCGACCTGATGATCGTCACCCCCGACGCCGTGCTCGACAGCGGGTTCCTCGCGCGCGGCATCCACCCCGGCGGCGGCCACCTCGCCCTGCTCCAGCGCACGCTCGGCCTCACCGGCTCGGTCGCCATGGGCGCGCTGGGCATTCCGCTGTCCGGCACCGAGGCGGTCGCGCGCGGTCTGGCCTGGGCGAGCGCGGACGCCGACAAACTCCTCGCCACCGGTCGCGACGTGACCCGGCTCGCCGCCGCCGACCCGGCCTTGGCACGCCGCATCAAGCAGAGTGCCCACCTGGAGCACGGGCTTTCCGTCGCCCAGTGGGACGCCGCCATCGAGGCCGAGCGGGGCGTGCAGATGTGGTCCATGTCCCGCAAGGGCAGCGCGGCCTGGTCGGTCCGCCCGACGCGTCCGCCGCTGTCGCGCATGTACGCGGACTCCTCGCCCGAACCCACGGACTGACGAATCCCGGGGCAGAGGCCAGGACTTCGAAACCGGTCCCCGGAATCGAACCTGCCGGCGACTTGCATCGTACATAGAGGCGAACAAGCCGCCGTCGACGTCGCCGCAGGGAGTACGCCATGCCCATGCCTGTGTCCCACGGACACGCCGGGCGCGCCGGGCACGACGGGCCGCGTCCGGCGAACACGCGGAACTTACGGGGGAATCCGGCCGCACGTTCGCGTGGGCTCGGCAACCGGCCTGGGCCGTCCCGGAATTGCGTGCGTCGTCTCGCCGTCGACCGTCGCCTGAACCGGAGTCGCCGCTGCTGACGCCGCCGAGTCGGCCCGGCGGTCGCGGCGGACCCGCCGCACCTCGGCGCCACACGGACCACGCCCCCCGACCCGCCCCACGCACACGCACCCTCTCGGCCGCCGACACCCCCGGGCGGCAAGGGTGACAGGAGATCCGACGGCATGAGGAACACGGACCCGTTCGACTTCTTCCGCGACCACCGCGACACCATCTTCCGCTGGCTCGGAATCCTCGGCGTCGCGCTCCTGGTGTTCCTGTTGGTGCGCTGGTGGGCCATGCGGAAGGGCGGCTGGAAAGCCGCGTGGCGCCTGCTGTGCCGCGAAGTCGCGGTCACCGGCAACGCGTTCGCCGCTCCGGTGCGGGCCTGGCTGCGGCATCGCCGGGATCTGCGGCTGCTGGTGAGGCTGTTGCGCCATGTCGCCACCTGGCGGGACGCCGAACGCGCGCTCGCCGCCGCGCGGACGGCCGCCGCGCCCGCGCGCCCCTACGCGGTGGTCGTCGGCGAACGGACCGTGAGCGTGCTGCTGGCCGGCACGAACATCCCGGCACCGAAAGGGATTTGGGTGGTCGCGCCGGGCGAGGACGGGCACCTGTGGACCACCGCTCGGACAAACCTGCCGTCCGCGACGCCGGAGGCGGAGGGCGTACGGCCTGTTGTGCTGGCCGTCGGCGTGGCCGAACACCGTTGCGCGTTCCTGGACTTGTCGGTCGGCCCGGCCACGGTGGCGGTCGACGGCGACTCCCGTTCGCGGACTGCCGTGCTCCAGGCGCTCGCGGCCCAGGCGGACGCCCGGTTGCCGCAGCCGCTGGTCGTCGTCGCCGAGGGAGTGCACCCGGGGTTCCGCGGTGGTCCCGTACGCGACGCCTACCGCACGGCCCGGCAGACCCCGCCCCGGCAGGGCATTCCGCCGGTGCTGGTGGCCGCCGAACTCCCCGACCCGCTTCCGACCGACCTGGAGGCCCCCGGGCTGCGGGTACTCGTCCTCGGCCCGGGGCGCGGCCACGTAAGGTCGCTGCTCACCGACCGACGCGGCCAACTCGCCGTACAGGGAACGCCGCTGCTGGTGCGGTGCACGGCCCTCGGGCTCGCGGTCGCGCGCGTACTCCGGTCCATCCCGCCCGTGCTGCCCCCGGCGCCGGCCGCCACCGCGATCCGGGGCAGCGCGAGCGCCGAACTGTTCGAGGAGGAGCGCGCGGCGGTCACCACCCACGGTCCGGCGCAGACCGCGAGCGCGGATCCCGACGCATGGCACGACTTCGCCGAGTCGACAGTCGGCGCCACCGCCCCCACCCGGGCCCGCAGCGCCGCCGAGGAAACCACCCGGACCGCGACCACCGCAGCACCGCCGACGGCGCACCGGGCTCCCGCGGGCCACCCGGCCGCCGCGACGCAGCCGGGCACACCACCGGCCACGCAACCGAACACCCACTCCCCCGCCGGCCCGCCCCGGTCCCCACGCCCGTGACGCGCAGCGCGACCAGGTTGCGAGTCTGCGGCACCCCAGCCGCAGCCGCGGGCCGGCCGGTGCGCGTGAGACACCGCGTACCGCAGGCCCCCGCGTCTGCCGGACTCCGTTTCCGTCGAGCAACAGCACACGCCGACAGCCGAGTTGCCGGACCTCCTCACCCCGCGGGTCGCGCGGCAGCGAGACCCGGAAACCGCCGGCGGGCCGCCCGTCCCTTCGGTCTGCCGAAGCCGTGTCCCCGACTCTCGCACCGCCGACCCTTCTCGGCCCGTCCTCCGCTGGAGCCCCGTGAAACTCTCGCTGACCACCACGGACCCGCAAGGCCGCCTGCGCGATCACGTCGTCGATCTGCCCGCCGGCGCCACGGTCGGCCGGCTCGGTGCGGTGCTCGACGAACCCGGTGCCGGGCGGACGGTGTTCCTGGGGCATCGGGCGCTCAACCCGGATCTGCCTGTCGCCGCGAGCGGTATCCGTGAGGGCTCGGTGCTGGGGTTGGGCACCCCCGTGACGCGGCGCAGCGCCACACAGGCATGGCAAGTCCCGGACGGCGAACCGGTGTTGGTCGAAGTGCGCCATGTGTCGGGGCCACGGGCGGGACAGGTGTGGCGGCTCGGACCGGGCAGTCACGAGGTCGGGACGGACCGCGGCTGCGCGCTGCGTCTGCACGGCGGTGCGGCGCCCGCGCGCGGCACGTGGATCACTGTGGGCACCGACGGCACGGTCACCTTCCGTCTGCCGCCCGACGCCGCCGCCGAGCACTGCGGGCTGCGGAGTCTGACCCCTCCCCCACCCGTCGACCCGGACACCGGCACTCCCCTGACCTCGGAGGAGCCGGCGGGACCCGAGGACGGCGGGCCTGGCGGCCACACGGACGCGCCCGCCCCGCCGGGCCCGGACGGTCTCCCGCTTCGACCGCCGCTCCCGCCCGTCGGCGAAGTGCCGCCGTCCGACGACGGATCCAAGGAGTGGCCCGCGTTCGCCGACCTGTCCCTCGGCGACCACCTGCTGCGGCTGCACCGGCCCGCCGAACCCGACGCGGCGGTCAACACGGCGGCGGACGGCCTCGGCGTCGAGTACAACCGTCCGCCGCGGATCGCCCCGCACCTGGACGCCGAATCGCTCACGCTGCAAGGCCCGCCCGGCAAGCTCGCGCCCCGCCCGTTCCCGTTCCTCATGATGATGATGCCCCTGGCCATGGGGCTGACCATGATGTGGCTGTTCCGGTCGTTCTACTTCGTGATCTTCATCCTGTTCACGCCGATCATGGCGGTCGGGAACTGGATCACCAGCCGCCGCTCCGGGCGCCGGCACCACGAGGAGTCGATGCGGGTCTACCGGGTGCGCCGGGCGTTCTCCGAACGCGAGATGCGCGACGTGACGGTGGACGAACGCCGTTTGCGCAACGAGACGTTCCCCGATCCGGCGGCCGTGCTGCTGACGGCCGTGGGCCCCGGACGCAAACTGTGGGAGCGCCGCCGCCGCGACCCGGACCACCTGACGATCAGGCTCGGCACGGTCACGCGTCCGTCACTCAAGCGCATCGACGACCAGGCCCGGGACTCGAACCACCGCTCGGTGCACTGGCGGCTCGCCGATGTGCCGTTCGGCGTCGAGCTCGCCGACCTGGGTGTGGCCGGCATCAGCGGATCCGGCGGTACGCCCCGCACCCTCGCGTGCTGGGCGGTGGCCCAGGCGGCGGTCCTGCACAGCCCGCGCGACCTGCGCATCGTCGTCCTGACGCACGACGAGCACGCCGATGCGTGGAGTTGGGTGCGCTGGCTGCCGCATCTGCGTCCCGGACGCACCGGCGCGTCCGTCATCGGGCTCGGCAACGACCCGGAGAGCACCGCGCACCGCGTCAACGAACTCATCGCGGAGATCCAGACCCGCACGGACGCCGCATCGTCGTCGGCGCTCGGTGCGACGCTTCAGCGCGAGCCGGACATCCTGGTGGTCTTCGACGGCGCGCGGCGCCTTCGCGACATCCCCGGCGTGGTGCAGGTCCTCACCAACGGGCCCGCCGTGCGTGTGTTCTCGCTGTGCCTCGACGAGCGCGACCACCTGTTGCCCGAGGAGTGCACGTGCGTCGTCACCGCCGAGGGCAACCGGCTGACCGTCCGCGTCTCGGGTTTCCCCGCCGTCGAGGGCGTCCGCGCCGACCTGGTCGACGCCGAGTGGTGCGACGAGGTGGCCAGGGCCATCGCGCCGATCCGCGACGTGACGGTGGACAGCGACTCGGGCCTGCCTGCCGAGGTGCGTCTGCTCCCGCTGATCGGCCAGGAGCCACCCGACGCGGAGGCGCTGGTCCGGGCGTGGGCGCGCCGCCCCGCGTCCACCTCGTTCGTCCTCGGCGCCGGCTACGAGGGCACCGTCCGCCTCGATCTGGTGCGCGACGGCCCGCACGGACTCATCGGCGGCACCACCGGCTCCGGCAAGTCCGAGCTGTTGCAGACCATGATCGCGTCGTTCGCGGCCGCGAACCGGCCCGACGAGCTCGCGTTCGTGCTGATCGACTACAAGGGCGGCAGCGCGTTCCGCGAGTGCGCCGAACTCCCGCACACGCTCGGCATGATCACCGACCTGGACGGCCACCTGGTGAAGCGCGCGCTGGCGTCGCTGGACGCCGAGCTGCGCCGCCGCGAGCAGTTGCTCGCCGACGTCGAGGCCAAGGACCATCCCGAGTACCGGATGAAGCGGGCCCGCAATCCCCGACTGCCCGCGCTGCCAAGGCTGCTCGTGGTCATCGACGAGTTCGCCACCGTCGTCCGCGAACTGCCCGAGTTCGTGCCGGGGCTCATCAGCCTTGCCCAGCGCGGTCGTTCGCTCGGCCTGCACCTGATCCTGGCCACGCAGCGCCCCGGCGGCTCGGTCAACAACGAGATCAAGGCGAACACGAACCTGCGGATCGCCCTGCGGGTCACCGACCGGTCGGAGAGCCAGGACATCATCAACGCCCCCGACGCCGCCGGGATTTCGCCGAGCAACCCGGGCCGGGCGCTGATCCGGCGCGGCGCGGGCGCACCGACCCCGCTCCAGACCGCGTACGTCGGTGCGGAACGCCCCGGCGCGGCGGCCCCGGCCGCCGAGGCGCCCGAGGAACCGGCACGGCCGATCCGCGGCGTCGAACTGCCGTGGAGCCGCCTCGGCAGGCCGCTGGACCTCGCGGTCGGCGACGACGACCCCGAAGACCCCTCCGGCGGGACGGTGTCCGTCATCCCCGCCGAACAGCCCACCGATCTCGGCGTGTTGGTCGAGACCATCCGTCGCGCCACGGCCCTCCTGGACGACTTCACGCCGCAGAAGAGCCCGTGGCTGCCGCCGCTCGACGATCAGGTGTGGCTCGACGACCTGCCGCCGTCCCCCGACCCGGAGCCCGGCGCGCTGCCGATGGTGCCGTACGCGCTCTTCGACGTCCCCGCGCTCCAGCAACGCCGCCTGGGCGCCATCGACTTCGCGACGTTCGGGCACCTGTACGTGATCGGCGCGCCGCGCTCGGGACGCACCCAGGTGCTGAGGACGATCGCCGCGTCGGCCGCGCTGTGGATCTCGTGTGCGGACCTTCACATGTACGGCATCGACGCGGCCGGCGGCGGCCTCAACGTGCTCGAAGCGCTTCCGCACTGCGGCGCCGTGGTCTCACGGCACGATCTGGAGCGCCTGGACCGCCTGATCACCCGGCTGGTCGGCGAACTGTCGCGCCGCCAAAGGCTCATCTCCCACCATGACTGCGCGGGCATCTCCGAGTTGCGCGCAAAGCTGCCCAAGGAGCAGCGGCCCGCACACCTGCTCGTGCTCATCGACGGCTGGGACGCGCTCAGCATGCTCCTCGACGACTACGACGGCGGCCGGGTCTACGCCGAGGTCGTCCGGCTGCTGCGCGAGGGCGCGGCGGCGGGCGTCCACGTGATCGCCACGTCCGAACGCGTGCTGCTGGGCGGCCGGTTGGCGGCGCACAACGACCGGCGGCTGCTGCTGCGGCAGGCCGACCCGAGCGACTACCACCTGGCGGACATCACGCGTGCCAACGCCCCGACGTTCGTCCCGCCGGGCCGGGGTTGGAACAGCCCCGGCGGCGTCGAGGCGCAGATCGCGCTGGTACCGGGCGGTTCGGCGGACGAGGCGAGCGGCGAGCGGGGCGCGGCCACCGACCAGGCCGACGCGCTGCGGGAGATCGGACGGCGGACCACGGCCCGCGACGCCGGGATCCCGTCGGCGCGTCGCCCGTTCCCGGTGCGGGAGATGCCGACTCTCATCGGCTTTCAGGAAGCCGCCGACCGCATAC
Source organism: Yinghuangia sp. YIM S10712 (assembly GCF_051388935.1). Taxonomy (NCBI): domain Bacteria; kingdom Bacillati; phylum Actinomycetota; class Actinomycetes; order Kitasatosporales; family Streptomycetaceae; genus Yinghuangia; species Yinghuangia sp. YIM S10712. The sequence continues at coordinate 41,593 of NZ_JBPKBI010000023.1, read as the reverse complement.
CCGCCGGGCTGCGCAGGCCGCTGTGGGCGCTGATCGGTGTAGGCGGCGACGCGGTCGAGCCGATCGGCTACGACTTCGCGGCCGGCGGCGGCTCGTTCATGGTCGCCGGGCCACCGCGCAGCGGACGCACGACCACGCTTGCCGCGATGTCGGTCTCGCTGCTCATGGGCGGCACCCGGCTGATCGTGCTCACCCCGCGCGACTCGCAGCTGCGCCGACTCGCGTCGCATGACCTCGCGCAGGTGCTGACCGACCCCGACCCGTCCCCCGAGGCGCTCACCGACGCGCTCCGCGCGGTGGACGGCGAACCGGTGGTGGTCGTCGTGGACGACGCCGATCTGCTGCTGAACGCGTCCGCCGACTCCATCCTGCGCCGCATCGCCGCATCGGGCCGCGACCGCGGACAGGGGCTGCTCGTGGCCGGACTGTCGGAGTCGATGAACGCGCTCGGCTGGATCGGCATGGCCCGCCGCTCCAGGCGCGGCCTCCTGCTGGGCCCGAAGAGCATCGGCGAAGCCGATCTGATCGGCGTACGCCTGTCGGCCGAGCAGGTGCGCGCGCAACTCCCGGAGGGCCGGGGCTGGACCGCGGGAGACTCCGGCACGGCCATCGCCCTCCAGGTCCCACTGACGGTGCTGGGCGGGTAGGCTCCGTCGCTTTCGGCAGGCCGCGCAGGCGTTTCCCGGCCGTACCGGCAACGCGAGCTCCTGCGCGGCGCCCCGACCCGAGGCGGCCGGGATGAATACGTCTGTGCCGCCCCGGCGATCAGGGCGGCACAGACGGTTCCCCCGGCTTCAGTGGTGCGGCGGCGTGCGAACTCCCGTTCTCCTAACCCTGCTTCCAGCGTTGGTTGGCGCCGCCGTTGCAGGTCCACAGTTTGATGGCCTGGCCGTCGTTGTAGCCGCCCACGATGTCGACGCATTTGTTGGCCGGCTCGAAAATCAGCTGGCCGTTGCGGAGGATGAACTGCTGCGCGGGATTGCCGCTACAGTACGCCAGTTGGATGATCGTGCCGTCTTCGTGGCTGCCCCACGCGGCATCCATGCACAGGCCCTTGGTGCGGACCGTGCCGTCCGACGCGAAGTCCCATTTCTGGTTCACGTTGCCGTTGCAGGACCACAGGATCAGGTGCGTGCCGTCGGAACCGGCCGATCCGCTGAGGCATTTCCCGGAGTGCGGGTTGACCAGCGGGTTGCCGGGCACCGCCGGCGCGGGCGGGGGTTGTTGCACAGGCTGTTGGACCGGCTGCGCGGCCGGCGCCGCGGGTGCGGCCGGGGCGGGCGGCGCGGCGGGTTGCCGGGCCGCCGGAGGTTGCTGCGCCGCGGGCGGCGGGGTCGTGGTCTTGGGGGTCGTCTTGCTCACGGGCGGCGGCACGGCCCCGGCTGTGGTCGCCGGTGGCCCGGGCACGGCCGACGCTCCGGGAGCGGACTGCCCTTGTGCGGACGGCTGTTGCGGTGGCGGCGCGGCCGGCGGTTCGCCGGCCGAGGCGGAGGCCGACGCCGTGGTCGGGTCCGGCGGGACGACCGCCCCCGTGTCCGGCACCGGGCCAGGCGACGCCGCCGCGGTGTCCGGGGCGGGAGCCTGTACGGCGACCGCGACGGGCGCCGCTGCGTCCTTGTCGTCCGACAGGGCCCCCGCGACCAGTGGCGGCACCACGATGCACGCGGTCACCACCGCCGCGGTGCAGGTGACCGTGCCCCACACGCGGCGGCCGGGGACAAGGCCGCGCCGCGGCGTGCCGGGCTGCCGGGCGAACGCCTGCGCGAACGAAGGCGGTCTGTTGCTGTTGTTCGACACGGGACTCCGTAAGTCGTGCCGTCGGGGCGCGGTCGGCCGCGCCCCGGAAGTCGTGGGCGGCTACTGGTTCTGGGCGGCCTCGGCCGCGGCTTCGGCGGTCGCCTTGCGGATCTCCGCCATCATCTTCTCGTCCGACTCGGCGATCGACGTCGCGATGCCCTTGAAGTTGTCGGCGTACGCCTGGATGTTGTTGGCCGACGTCTTCATCTGCGTGCTGAACTGCTGGTACGCCTCCTGTAGGGCCGGGCTGGCCTTCTCGAAGACAAGGCCTTCCTGGAGCAGTCCGCTGACGGTGTCCTCCAGGTTCTTCAACTCGTTGGATATGTCGGAGAGTTTGTTGGCCATCGTGGTCGCGGTCGTCGCGATGGCGTCGTAGTCGATGAGGACGTCGGAACCGGCGGCCATGGCGTGCTCCTCGGGAACTCGGGTGTCGAAAGCGGCGGAAGGCCGCGAAGGGCTGTGGTGCGGACGGTGGAGCGGTGGTGACGCGGCGGGGCAGGCGCCTTACTGGCCGCTGCTGTTGACCTTGTCGGCGATGTCCTTGTCCATGTCCTCGACGGACTCCTTGATCTTGCGGAACTGCGTCGCGTAGCCCTTGATCGCGTCCGTCGCGGCGATCAGGGAGGCGCTGAACTTCCCGTACTGGTCCTTGAGCGCGGGGCTGGCGTGGACCAGGACGAGATTGTTGTCGAGCAGCGTCTCCACCTCGGTCTTCGCCTCCTTCATGCGCGGCACGAGGGTGACGTCGACGCTGGTGTCGAGGAGGTTGGAGACTCGCTCGATCTCGGCGTAGGTCAGGCTGATGTTGGGGGCCACGGGGAACTCCCTTGTCGGTTCGGGTTTTCGGTGGGGCCGGCGGGTGTGCGGCACGGTTGGCGGGCGCCGCGTGTGTCAGGGGTTCACAGTTCTTCGCGTCCGGTCTCGACCCAATCCGCGTCGGGCCCCGAACGCGTGGACGTCACCTTTTCCTCGCCGTCGACGGTGACCATCGTCCCGGAGCCGTCCTCGTTGATGGTCACGGTCGCGGTCGACTTGGTCCCGTCCGCGGACGTCGTGGTGATCGTGTAGTCGCGAACGTCGTAAGGCTCGGCGTCGCCCGGCGGGTCGATCATCTGCGGCGGACCGTTGTAGACGGTCTCCGTCGTGAACGTCTGGCCCTCCGGGTTGGTGATGGTCGACGTCTCCTTGATGACGTTGTCGTCCTTGTCGAGTTCGATCTTGACGTCGATCGTCCCGTTCTCGTCCTCGAAGTGGTAACTGGTCGGCGGCGGACCGGGCTTCTCGGGCGCGTCACCCGGATGCATCGGGAACGGCTTGTCCTCGTTCCAGTTCGCACACCACGGAGGCGCGTCGTCGGCGTGGCAGACGGCGCGGATACTGGTCTCGTCCGGGTGCTGGGCGAACCACTCGGTGGCGCCGATGCTCTCCAGGTACGCGTCCCACTCCGCCTTGTCGGCGACCCAGTTGTCGTACGCGGCCTTGTCGCTCTTCCAGTCGCTCAGCCCGACGCTGTTCCCCATCAGCCCTGCCGCGCTGGAGATGTTGGCGTCCGCGTCGAAGAAGATGTCGGACACGGCCTTGAACGACTCGGAGAGCTTTTCGAGCCCTTCCTTGGCGCTCTCGGTGCGCGACTTGGAGTGGTGGTAGAAGAGGTTGAACTCGTACGACAGCCCCGACGTGCCCAACGCGGCCGTGCGCTCACCGGAGTTGGCGTCACCGAGCTCCTTGAACGCGCCGGTGGCGCCGCCGCTGGCGGCCTGTTCGGCCAGCTTCTTCATCTGGGCCTGGACGTTGTACAGCGTCGAGTAGTCGATCGAGAAATCGGGCACGCGTCGCCCTCCCGGTTCCGTGGTCTCCGTTTCTGTACGTACGGCTCACCGGTACGGGTTCAAATCATTTTCCCCGCAGGGCAGTTGAACCTCGACGTGATCCGGGCCGTAGATCAGGTCAGGCCCGGCCGCCGCGGGCCGCGCCACGAACCGCCCGTACGGAGAGAGGTGTTCGCCGGATGGCCCGCCCGGGTGACTGGAGTGCGCTGGACCTCGGCGGCGATCCGACTCCGGGCGACGCGGACCGCCTCGACCGCGTGGTCGCTTCCCAGAAGGACCTCATCGACCTCGCCACGACGATCACGTCCGGCCTGGACGAGGTCATGAAGACCACGGACGGCGTGTTCGTGGGCAAGACCGCGGAAGCACTGCGCAAGATCATCGACGAGCGGCTGCGCAACTACATCACGACGTTCAAAACGGCTCACGAGAACGTCCGAACCGCGATGATCACGTACGCCGGCGTGATGCGCGAGCAGCAGCGTCGCGCGGACGCCGCGCTGACCCGCGCCGCGGCGCTGGCCGAGGACGACGAGGAAGGACGGGCCGCGCACAAGGCGACCGCGGAGGACGCCAAGGGCATCCTGGAGACCGCGGCGAGCGCGCTGGAGACGGTGCTCTCCGAGGCGTCGACCTCGATCGCGTCGCCGGTGGACGAGTGCGAGGAGTTCTGGAAGGCCCTGAGCTGGATCGCGATCATCCTGATCATCCCGGCGATCATCGTCGGCGGGCCGCTCGCACTGCTCAGCCTCGCCCTCAACGTCGCGTTGATGATCAAGGCCGCGGTGGACTTCGCGCAGGGCAAGGGCAGCGTCACCGCGCTGGTGTTGGGCATCCTGGGCGTGATCGCACCCACCACGAAGGGCCTCCACCTGGGCAACCTGTGGAAGGGCATCAAGGGTCTGTCCGGCAAGGGCCTTGCCGGGACCAAGAACCTCTTCACCGGCGGCGCCAACTCGTTCGGCCTGTTCTGGCGCATGAACCTCGGCATCGACGACGCGTTCAAGGCCACGAACGCCTGGTTGACCGGCAGCTTGAAGAACCTGCGCTTCGGGCCCGCCCTGGGCAACTTCGGCGGGGCCGGCGGGCTGAGCGCACTGAAGTTCTTCCCCCTCGGCACCGAGTTGACAGTCATCAACATCGCCGGCGCGAGAATGTTCCTGGGGCTGCGCAATGTGATCGTCGGCCTGAACGGCATTCGCGCGTTCGGGAGTTGGGTCGCGGGCGGCCTCAGCGGCTTCAAGGGTCTGCGGCTGTTCCTGCCGGTCGCGGCCGACGAGATGGGCCAAGGGCTCGCGTTGGCGTTCCGGATCGGCTTCATCGACCGGGGCATCTTCGGGCTGTACCGGTACGGCGCCTTCTCCAACGGCAAGTTCATCGGCATGGGCAGCAAGATCTCGGGCGTCGCGGGCGGCGGGTTCTCGGCCTTCGGGCCCGGCGGGAACGGGCTGGACCTGGTCAACATCGGCGGCGCGGGCTTCAAGAACCTCGACCTGAATGCCGGAACGCTCATCGGGCCCATGGACTTCGGCAAGTTCACGCCGCACGTGAATCTGGGCGGGCTCGGCGGCGGCCCCTCGCTCGGGTCCTTCGGCCCGGTCAACCCGGGCGGCGGGCTGACCAACATGCCCAGCCCCCACCTCTCGTTCAACCCGGGCGCCTTGTCGGTGAACTTCCCGACCATCAACATGCCCTCGCTGACAGTCTTCTTCGGCGAGAAGGGCGGCAACCTCGCGGGAGTGTTCAACATCCCCGGGACCAGTGCCCAGATCACCGACCTGCCGGTGCTCGGGTCCCCCGCCGTGGACCTGGCCAAGTTGGGCGGCCTGGGCGCGTTCAACCCCGCCGGCGCGATGAAGTTCGACATGTCCGGCCTCGGGGCGATTCCGCAGTCTCTCGGCCACGTCAACCTCACCGGCCTGTCGAACGCCGACACCGCGCTTGCTCCGGGGCTGACGCACATGCCGGACGTGAACACGCAAATCGTGGACGTGCCCGGCAGCATGAACGCCGCCATGCCGCAGCACCAGACACTCGGGCACCTCGGGACCTCGGACATGCCGACCGCGACCGGCGGCGAGATCACGGCGCACACCGACCTGACGGGCCTGAACGCCCGGCCCGTGGACATGCCGGCCACCGGCGACCTGTCGATGGCCGGCCTGGGCGGCATCGGCCACGTGAACCTTCCGCAACTGAACACCGGTCTCACCGCCAACGTGACCCCGAACATGACCCCGGGCGGCACGCCGAACGTGCAGATGGCCCCGGCGGTGGACCTGAACGCCCGCCCTGGACCGAATACTTCGCTGACATCCGAGAACCTGGGCGTGCTCCCGAACGCGAACGCCTCCGTCGTGGACATGCCTTCGCTCGGTCATGTCGACCTGACCGCGGCACCCCCGCAGGCCGGCGTCAACGGGTCGTTCGTCAACGTCCAGGGCATCACCTCTGTCCCCATCACGCAGACGGGACACACGGGCTCGGTCGACGTCACGCCGTCCAACAGCACCGGCGCGCATCCCGCGACCGGCGACCACGTGCCCGCCCTGCTCTCCGACCTGCTCGCGTCGCTCAAGCCCGCGGACACCCTTGCCGCGCCGCCCGTGCAAGGGCTCGACGTCCACGCGACCGGGGGCGGCGACGCACACGTGCCGGCGTGGACGAACGGCTTCGTTCCGAGCTTCCGGCAGGACTACATCGTCTTCGCGCACACCGGCTCATCGCTGAACATGCAGCACACGTTCACCTCGGTCCCGGGACTGGACGGCGTCCGGGTCGCGGTCAGCCCGAGCCTCACCCCAGGGCGGGTGCTCGACATCCAGATCACCGGGAACGCGTCCCTCACCCACAACCTCCAGGCGTCGTACGTCCGCGTCAACCCGGGCGGCAACGGCGTCGGCGGCAGCAGTCCCGGCGCCGGCGCCATGGACGTCCTGCGCATCGAACAGACGCTCCCGAACGGCGCGATCCAGCGCTGGGACTACCACCTCAGCGCCGCCGACAACCACCCGCTGCTCGACCGCCAGACGATCGACAACCAGGTGACCGGACCGAACCCCGGGCAGGCCTTCGCGCTCGACACCTACAAGACCGGGACGACGGGCCTCACCGTCGTCCCAGGCGGCTCGTCCCAGGTCGCGCCGCCCAACCACGCACCGGCGCCGACTCCGCCGCCGCACACGTTCAACGTCCCGGGCCTGCCCGGCGCGCAGGTGGAGGTCCGCTTCGCCGACAGCAACGGCCATGTCGGCGCCCTGAGTTCGACGGGCGGGCCCGGAACGCCGCAGATCCGGGTGCAGACCGTCCGGGCACCCGACGGCACCGACCTGGTACGCGTCGAGCACGACGTTGTGGGCGGCGTGGAAATCCGGCGCTGGGACTTCAGCGTCAACGGCGGGGGTCACCAACTCGTCAACACCGAGCGGCAGTTCAACCTCTCCGGCGGGCAGTTTCCCAACACGAACATCAGGTTCGACGTCGACGGCAACGACAACCTGGTGGGCGTCATCCGGCACCAGGACGGCAACGGCCAAGACCTCGCCGTCGCAGGCGGAAACACGATCCGCTTCGACAACGCCGGCATCAACATCCCCACCGCCGGCGGCTTCCAGCTCTACAACCCCGCCACCGGCCGCCCGACCGCCGACGGCCTGCAACTCGTCGACAGCGGCAACGCCCTGGACGTGTTCGTCCTCACCCCGCACGGAGGCGGCGGGCTCACCCTCGTCGACTCCACCGCGCTGGTCCCGCGCGGCACGGTCACCGCGCCGGCGAGCACCAACCCCGTCTACCACGTACAGCAGACCGGAACCGGACCGCAGGTCGCGGTGTACACCGGGCAGGGCGCGTTCTCCCACACCGCGCTCCCGGCCGCGGTCAACAACCTCCCCGGCGGGTTCGTCCGGCTCCCGCACGGCGGCGGCCTGCCCGGGCTCAGCCACGCGGACGGGACGATCGTCCCGAACAGCAGCGTCGTCAACCAACTCGACAACGCCGGCGCGATCAACGGCTACCGCATCGAACACCCCGGCGGACACCACGTCGTCGACACCGCCGGCGTCCACACCCACGACGCCACCACTCTCACCGGCGGCCCCAACCCCAGCCGCCACGTCTTCACACCGCCCGGCAACGCCGACAACCCGCTCCCCCACCCGCGCGACAACGCCGGCACACCCGACACGACACTCGGCGTCCGCCATGTCGCGGGCACGTTGCACGTCACGACGCCCGGAGCGGGTCCGCGTGTGGCGGTCCACACCGGGCAGGGCGCGTTCTCCCACAACGCGCTGCCGATCGGAGCGGGCAACGTCCCCGGCGGGTTCGTCCGGCTCCCGGACGGTGGCGGCGGCGCACCCCAACTCGCCCATGCCGACGGGACGATCGTCCCCGGGAGCAGCGTCGTCGACCAACTCGACAACGCCGGCGCCGTCAACGGCCACCGCATCGACCATCCCGCCGTCGGGCCGACGCCGGCCCACCACTTCATCGTCGACAACGCCGGCGTCCACACCCATGACGTCACCACCCTCACCGGCGGACCCCACGCCAACAGCCACGTCTTCGCACCGCCCGGCAATCCCACCAACCCGCTCCCCCACCCCCGCGACAACACCGGCACACCCGACACCACCGTCACCGTCAACCAGGTCGGCACCGAGCTCCGCATCACCGACGCGCACAACGCCATCCACGTGTACGGGCGCGGCGGGGCGTACCGGCACACCTTCGTCCCGGTGCAAGGCGCCCCGATCGGCGCCCATTTCATCCGCACGGACGCACACGGCACGACTTTGGTGTCGACGACGTTCGCCGACGTGCCCGGAGCACATGTCACGCCGTTGACCGGGCGGCCCGGCGGCGGGTTCCGCATCGAGAACGGCGGCCACCACATCGTGGTCGGCCCGCACGGCGACTTCACCCACTCGGTCGTCGCGCTGCGCGGCGCCGACGGGCACACCAGCGGCCAGTTGGTTTTCACGCCGCACAACGCCACCGCGCACGCCGGCGCGGCCCCGGGCGGTCCGACCGTCCACGCCCTCGACGGGAGGCCTTCGCCCAGCGCTGTCACGGTCCGGCCGGACGGTTCGTTCCAGGTCACCAGTACGACAACGGTGTCCCGGTACCGCTGGGACGGTGCCTTCGAGTTCCGCACCGTGCGCCTGGCCGACGGCACCGGAACCCCGATCGCCGACAGTGTCCGGATACACGCGGGCGGCGCCCACGAGCTCGTCGACGCCAACCTCGCGCGGATCGACGGCATGTCGGTGACGCCGCGCCCGGGCGGCGGTTTCCGAGTCGCGGACAACATCGGCGGATTCCGGCTGTTCGACGGCACCAACCGCCTGGAGTTCACGGTGGCTCCCACGCCGGGCAGCGGCGTGTTCCGCGTCACCGACCAGGCGGGCAACCACGTGTACGACACCGTGCGACTGTCCGACACCGCCAACTTCTCCGACGCCTCCCGCGTCCACTACCTGGAGATCACCCCGGGCAACCTGCGCCTGCGCGACGGGCACCTCACCCAGGTGAACGGGCCGGGCAGCACGGTCCAGGTGCGCACGGACGGCAGCCCGGGCTACCGGGTCGACGGTCCCGGCGGCCTGCGGCAGAACGAGTTCAAGCTGTACAGCGCGAGCGGCACCATCGAGTTCCAGCGGATCAACATCGTGCACAAGGGCCGGCTCATGCCCGACCGGCACTTCGAGGTCAGCTACCCCGCCGGCGGAACGGCCACGTGGAAGGTCGCGAGGTTCGACGCACACGGCAACGCGATCGCCGCCCCCGGCGGCACCGAGAAGTGGTTCGACGGCGGCCTCGTCGACATGAAGGGAGCCGGATCCGGTCGCGTGCACCTGACCGGGCACTCGAAGGCGAGCATTTTCGAACGCCGCCCGCTGCCCGGCGGGAACCTGCTGGACGCGCACCACGACCCGTCCATCGTGGGTGCCTTCCACTACTTCAACCAGCGCGGGGTGTGGTCGGAGTTCCGTGCCGACGGCACCCTCGTCCAACACGGGCGGCGCAACTGGGGTGAGAGCACGCGCGCCTACTTCGACGTGGCGACCGTCAACGGCCTCGACAAGCGCATACGCCACTTCCAGGCGAACCCCGACGGCGGGCACGTGCTCACACCGCTGCGGAACCTGCCGCTCACCCAGTCGTTCGGCTCCGGCACCTGGCACCGCTTCGACGCACAGTTCCGGGAGATCGCCCAGGGCACCCGCAACTGGGGCCCGGGACGCGGCTGGACGGACAGCATGAACCACCCCCTGACCGGCCAACACATCGTCGTACACGAGAAGTTCGGTCGGTTCCAGCTCAGCGTGCACGACGTACGCCGCTACATGGCACTGGACTTCGACGCCAAGGGAATCCCCGGCCCCGGCTACAAGTCCGTCACCCCCGAGGGCAAGGTCCAGGGCAGCGGCGAAACGCTGGGGAGCGGCGACGGCTTCCTGACCGTCCAGCGGTTCGCCGAGCAGCGCCCACCGACCTCGTACCGATGGATGATGAGCAGCCACGTGCGCAACACCGACATGAGCCACTTCCCGTGGTTCGCGAAGGACAACAGGCTCCAGGTCGCCAAGTGGGATTCGACGGGGCCCGGCGGGCTCGCCGACTCCGGGGTGCGGTTCACCAACATGGTGAAGTCGACGTTCGACATCAACCAGGCAGGGAACCTCGTCCGCGAGGTCAGGGTGCTGCCGAGCGGCAACACGCTGAAGGTGGGCGACGTCGCGCTCCCGGGGGGCGTGCAGAGGCAGGGCGACTACCTGCCGTTCTCCGAGGGCACCGGCAACCCGCGCGGCCACCGCACGTTCACCCAGGCGGACTTCGTCGCCACGCCCGGCGTCGGGACCAACCGGATCATCTGGCAGGACCGCGTCCACACGAACCTCGGTGACGCCGACTGGTACAGCCCCACACCGGGCAGGACCTGGCACGTCGTCCGGACCGGCCTCGACGACGGATCGGTGATCGACTACCGGCCCACCCCCGCGTCGCGTCCCGGCGCCGCAGCCGGGAGCGGCACCGCGCAGTTCCGGCAGAACTGGCATGCGGGGAACGGTGATTGGAGCCGCTTCGATCACCAGGGCAACCTCATCGGGCGCCAGGACACCTGGCCGAACCCGCATGGCAGCCGCCCGCTGCGCATCGAACAGCAAGGCGCGCCGGGTTCCCGTGACCTCATGTGGCGCAACGCCGACAACCACCACATCACCGGCCGGCGGATCACCAACTTCAACCGCGACATCACCCCGTGGGGCTTCGACCGGGAGTCGTACCAGGACTTCGGCATGGACGGCCGCCTGATCCGCGACCACCGCGCGTTGTCGAACGGCACCAGCGTCGACGCGTGGATGGTCAGCCGGGACCCCGTCACCGGTGCCGAGATCTGGCAGTGGAACAAGATCGACCGGCACGGCAACATCATGGAGTTCGGCACCGGCGGCCCGGACCGCGTACGCCACTGGTTCGACGCCGACAACAATGTGCTCGACCGCTGGCAGCCGATGGCCCGCTGGTCGGACGACATCGCGAGCGAGAACCACCGGCCGATCCAGCAGATCCCGCCCCGGCCGGAGACCGGCGCGATCCGCACCTTCTTCTCCGACGCGCCGTGGCGCATCCGCGAGTTCGAGGCCACGCCGGGCAGTGCGGTCCCGCACACCTGGCGCGAGTTCGACAACGGCATGGTCGTCCACGACAAGATCCGGCTGACCAACGGCACGTTCCTGGAGCGCTCGTTCTGGAACGACCACTGGCGCCAGTACGCGCCGGACGGCGTGACCGTGACGACCGACCGCTCGATCGCCGGCTACATCTCCGACGTCTCCCCGAACGGATCGAGCACACTCGTCGGCCGCGAGACGAACTTCGTCGACGTCCTCAACGAGTACCGCGGCTTCGGACGCATGGGCCGCGAGGCGAACCGCTGGGACTGGGGGCCGTCGGTCGAAGGCGCGGCCATGGACGCGACGTACACCGGGAAGGGGCTCCAGGCCCTGGCCATCGAGTTCGGTCAGGAGTGGCTCCTCGACTTCGTGTTGAACCTCGTCGTCTTCGGCATCGTCGCGGCGGTCACCGGAACTCCGTTCACCGGCATGGACGTTCTGCGTGCGATGTTCGGTGCGACCATGAGCGCGGGCGTCAAGAGCGGCATCTCCGCCGCTCACATGCTCAGCAAACGCGGAGGCCCGTGGAAGCTCCACGCCGGCAACGCGGACGACGGCAAGCCGGCCGGGTTCCGCCCGGACGACCACAGTTGGAACAACGAGTTCGGCGGCTTCGAGCGCGTCCAGCGCTGGCGGGCAGGCACGTACGACTACGCCGTCACCACGGTGGTCGGCGGCACCTTGTCCGCGTTCCTCAACGGCTCGGCCGGATCGGCGATCTTCGGAATCAAGGACAAGAACGGCAACACCGTCAAGCTCAAGGGCACCGACGCCCTGCTCGCCGGGCTCGGCTACGCGCTCGGCGGCCTCATCAACGGGCTGAGTGTCGGCGCGGCGCGCACGCTCGTCCAGCAGAACATCAACGGCCGGTGGATCCACCGGCAGGGGCCGGCGGACATCTTCATCATGGGCGGTCTCGGCAAGCTGGCCGAGAAGTCGTTCACGAACCTCTTCATGAACTTCCAGGTCCTCAACTGGACGATCCCGCATATCCGCAACGGACCCCCCACACCGCCGCCTGCGCCTCCTCCGCCCCCTGCGAACGGAGCAACACCTTGAGCGACTTCGCGAGCGGCCCCGTCGTGCACGTGGCCGCCAAGGGCCGCGGCGCGTACCGCAGCATCGCGGCGGCCGTCGCGGCGGCGCCGGCCGGTGCGACGGTGCTCATCGCAGCGGGCGACTACACGGAAGCCCTGCGCCTGGAACGCCGCGTCACGCTGCGGCCCGAGCACGGGACCGGCTCGGTCACGGTCCGTTCGCCGGGAGGCGTCACGCTGACCGTCACAGCGCCCGACTGCGTCGTGTCCGGCCTGGCGTTGCGCGGTGCGGACCCGACCGAGCCGGTGGTGCGGGTCGCCGACGCGGCGGGGCTGACACTGGACGACTGCGTCGTCGGCCACGGGCGCGTGGAGGTACGCGGGTCCGGGGCGGGGGCGTGGACGGGCGCCGCGCGGGGGGCGGCGGCGGGGGCCGTCACCGGCATCGGGTCCCCTTCCGGCGCGGGCGGCGGCTTCCGGACGGCGTCGGCCGCCACGCCCGGGCCCGGGTCGGGCCAGGGCCGGGCCGGAAACACACTCGGCTTCCAGCCCGAGGGGAGCGCGACATCGGCTGCCCGTGGGGAAACCCGCCTCGGCCCGGCGCCCGGCTTCGGGGCCGGATCGGCCCCCGGGGCCGGCGACTTCGGTGGGTCCGCCGCTTCCGCCGACACCGTCGGCGTCGTGGGCGGCGTGGTGACGCAGCTGCCGCCCGGCGTCGGCGCGGGACCGGCAGGCGTCGCATCGGCAACCCGCGGCAGCCTGCCCGGTCACGGCTCGCCCGTCGTCCCCGCCCTCCGCGTCGACGACGACCTCGCGTCCGCGCTGCGCGACCCCGCGGGCGGCGGAGTGCTCGTCGTGCGCAACTCCCGTCTGCACGGCGCCCATCACGCGGCCGTGCACGTCGACGGCGACGCCCTCGCCCGATGCGAGGACACGCTGATCGAGTCGGTCGACGGCCTCGGCGTCGCGTTGTCGGGGCACGCGGTGCTGCTCGGCGAGCGGCTGCGGGTACGCAAGACGTCCGGTTCGGCGCTGCGCGTACGCGGCGGCTCCCGGTTGCTGCTGCGCGATTCGGTCGTGTGCGGCGCGGGCCGCAACGGTGTGCTGGTGCAGGACGCGGCGTACGCCGAGTTGGACGACTGCCGGGTGGACGCGGTGGCCGGGTCGGGTGTCGAGGTGGACCACGAGGCCCGCACCGAGCTGCGCGACTGCCGCATCGCGGACACGGGCGGCAGCGCGCTCGTGGCCGCGGGCAGCGCCGCGCTCGACGTGCGGCGCTGCCGGATCGCCGACCCCGCAGCGAACGGCCTGGTCGCGCTGGGCGACGCGGGCGTGCACATGGCCGACACCGTTCTGCTGCGCAGCGGCTATTCGGCGATCCATCTCGCCGACCGGTCCGCCGCGGTGCTGACGGGTGTGCGGGTGCCGGGCGGCAACGAGCACGCGGTGGCGGTGGTGGACGCGGCGTCGGCGGAGATCGCCGACAGCGCGTTCGCGGACGTGCGCATGTGCGGTATCGACGTCGCGGACCAGGGGCGGTTGTCGATGCGCGGATCACGCGTCGACGGCGGTGAGACGGGCGTACGGCTGCGGTCGGCACACGAGTGCGACGTGACCGAGTCGGCGGTGGCCGGGCAGCGCAAAAGCGGCGTCGAGGTGGGCGAACACGCACCTGCCGTCCTCACCGGGCTGTCGGTGGCCGATGTGGGCGGGGCCGGGGTGGTCGCGGAGTCCGGTGCGCGCGTGGCGGTGCGCGGCGGTTCGGTGACGCGGACCGGCGGCAGCGGCCTGGTCGTCGGGCACGGCGCGACATGCGAGGCGCACGGCCTGCGGATCGCCGGAACCGCCAAGAACGGCATCGTGCTGGGCAACGGCGCGGACGGTGTGTTCGACCACTGCGACGTGACGGGCAGCGCGTTCCCCGCACTGCACGTCGGCCGCGAGGCGACGCCCCGGTTCGTCGGCTGCCGGGTCTTCGACTGCGCGACCGATGTCGGCTTCGCCGAAGGGGCGTCGCCGTCTTTCGAGGACTGCGTCGCGGTGCGGGTCGAGACGGCCGTGCTGCCGTCGGTCGCGGCTCCTTCCGCGACACCGCCCGCGCCCGGCCCGCGGCCGACCGCTCCGGCGGGTACAGGCGGGCCGGGGAAGGCCGCGGCGCCGCCTCCCGGCCTGCCGGACACCGACGTCGCCGAACTCGGCGTGCCGGGCCCGGAACCGGAGACGCTCGACGACCTGCTGAACGAACTCGGCGAGCTGGTCGGCCTGGACGGCGTCAAGCGCGAAGTCGGCGGCATGGTCAAACTGATGCAGACCGTGCGCATGCGCCAGGACGCCGGGCTGCCCGCGCCGCCGCTCAGCCGCCACCTCGTGTTCGCGGGCAACCCGGGCACCGGCAAGACCACCGTCGCGCGGCTGTACGGGCGGCTGCTCAAGGCCCTCGGGCTGCTGGAACGCGGCCACTTGGTCGAGGTCGACCGCAGCGCGCTGGTCGGCGAGTACGTCGGGCACACCGCGCCGAAGACCACGGAGTCGTTCAACCGGGCACGAGGCGGCGTGCTGTTCATCGACGAGGCGTACGCCCTGGTGCCCGCGGGCATGGCGAACGACTTCGGCGGCGAGGCGATCGCGACGCTGGTGAAGCTCATGGAGGACCACCGCGACGAGGTCGTGGTCATCGCGGCCGGCTATCCGGGCGACATGGACCGGTTCATCGCGTCGAACCCCGGTCTGTCGTCCCGGTTCACCCGGAGCCTGCTGTTCGCCGACTACAGCGCCGACGAACTCGTGCGCATCGTCGAGCACCACGCGAACCGGCACCAGTACGAACTGAGCACGGCGGCACGGAAGTCGCTCGGCGAGCTCTTCGAATCGATGCCGCGCAACGTGCAGTTCGGCAACGGCCGTACCGCGCGCCAGGTTTTCCAGCAGATGACGGAGACTCAAGCCATCCGCATCGCCGAACTCACCAACGCCGACGAGCGCCAACTCATCGTGCTGGACGAGGAGGACATACCCCGGTTGGCCGCGCAGGTGTGACCCGCCTCAGCCCGCGGCGGCCTTGGCCAGCATCGCCCGAAGCGCCCGAACGGCGTAGTGGACACGGGACTTCACCGTCCCGGCCGGGATGTTCAGGTCCGCGGCGACCTCCTTGATGCTGCGGTCGCGCAGCACCGTCTCGACCACGACCTCGCGGTGCGTCGGCGACAGTGCGCGCACCGCCTCGGTGACCACCAGGCTGCGCAGCATCGACTCGACGTGGTCGCGGCCTGGCATGAACTCCAGTGGCTCCGGGTTGACTTCCTGCGGTCGAACGCTGCGCGCGCGATACTCGTCTATCACGATGCGGCGCGCCACGGTCGACAGCCACGGCATCATCGACGGCACGCTCGCGTCCAGCCCGGCGGCCTGCCGCCATGCGCGCAGCATCGTCTCCTGCACGACGTCCTCCGCCCAATGCCGGTCCCCGGCGGTCAAGTTCAGGCAGTAGGCCAGCAGCGGTGCCCGGTAGTCCCGGTACAGCGACTCGACGATCTTCACCGCGTCCCCCCCGCTGCCGGCATGACGACCGCGCTCAGCGCACGCAACAGCCACGTCCTCCGCCACGTCCAGCCCCGTTCGTTCGGCGCGTCCCAACCGTTCGGAACGTAGCGACGTGACGTTGCGTGCAAGCGCCCCGCAAAGGTGAATTCAGGGAAACTCTCGGTGTCGGATTGAACCGCGGCGGCGTCCCATCCGTACGGACGCAGCCGCTGCGCCCCAAGTCGGCCCAGCCCGGGCCACCGCCCTCCGGACCCGTGAGGAGACTCCTCGATGGACTCGACATCCGCCGCCGTCGCCGGCGCCGTGACCTTCGTCTGGCTCGGAATGGTGCTCGGGATCTCGTTTCTCGAAGCGCCGCTGAAGTTCCGGGCGCCCGGCGTGACGATCCCCATCGGGCTCGGTATCGGCCGCATCGTGTTCAGGGCGCTCAACATCGCCGAGGCCGTCCTTGCGGTCGCCGTGATCGCCGCGGTCGCCACCGGCGGGCCCTCGACGGCGGTCGTCGTACTCACCGCGGCGGCGGTCGCCGTGTTGTTCGGCCAGCTCGCCTTCATTCGCCCGGGACTGAACAAACGTTCCAACGCCGTGCTCGCCGGCGAAGACCCGGCGCTCCGCCGCTCCCGAGCGCACCTTTACTACGTCGCCGCGGAGATCGTGAAAGTCCTGCTGCTCGTCGCCCTGGGTTCCGCCGTCCTGGCCGCCGCCTGACAGCCGACTGACAGCCGCCTGACAGCCACACCCAGCCCCCTGGGAGGCCCAACCCTGCGAACGGCCCGATCAAACCGGCTCGGAAGGCAGAGCCGCCTGAGTCCGCGCGAGGGCCGCACGATCGCCGGGAGCCGGTTACAGTGCCGATATGTCTGATTCCGTAGTCCACTTCCGGATCGAACCGCTCGGCGACCACGAGTACTTGGTCGCCATCAGCAGCGGCACGCAGACCGCCGAACCGCAAGTGCGCGCCTCCCCCGGCATCATGCGGGAACTCGGCGCCGGCGAGGACGCCGAGCAACGCGTCGTCCACGAGACGACGGCGTTCCTCCTCGACCACCAGCCGCTGTTCGACCTCCCGCCGATGATCGACCTGGAGGACGTGGCCGCCGCGTACGACGACTACCTCGACGAACTGCGCCAACGCCTGTCCCGCTGACCGCGCTTGCCGCCACAGGGTCCACCGTCGGCCCCGCGCCCCGGACGCGGGCCCGCTGCGTCGCGCCGCAGGCAACCCCCCGCCCCCACCGCCTCACCCCCTCGGGGACGCCATGACCACGACCCGTCTCCTGCTCACCTCGGACACCCACGTGCCACAGCGCGCCCGAGGCCTGCCCTCGGCACTCCTCGACGCGATCGACGCCGCCGACGTGGTCGTCCACGCGGGCGACTGGGTGGACGAGGCCACACTCGACCTCTTCCAGTCGCGAGCCCGGCAACTCGTCGCCGTCCACGGCAACAACGACGGCCCCGCGCTCCGCGCCCGTCTGCCCGAGGTCGCGCACGCGGACATCGGCGGCCTCCGCATGGCCGTCGTCCACGAGACCGGCCCGGCCTCCGGCCGCGAACGCCGTTGCGCCGCCCGGTTTCCGGACACCGACCTCCTCGTCTTCGGCCACAGCCACATCCCGTGGGACACCACGGCCCCCCGAGGCCTCCGCCTCCTCAACCCCGGCTCCCCCACAGACCGCCGTCGCCAACCGCACCCCACCTACATGACCGCCGAGGCAACAGACGGGACCCTCACAGCCGTACACCTCGTCACCGTTGAGCGGTCCACGTGACGCGCCGTCAACTCACCGCCGGCAAGAAGAAAACGCCGAGGCGCCGCATCGACCGGCCACCACCGACCGAAGACGTCAGGGGACCGAGGCGAAGATGCAGATGCCGTTCCTGGTGCAAGCGCCCCGTGGCCGGCAGTGCCAGAACGAATGAGCCGATCGCGCCCACGTCGCGCACCGGCCTGTTCCTCATCGAATCGACGCCCCCGTTCGGTTTTCGAGCCGGCCGCCATGTCGGTGCACGGCCAACTGCGGCGGGCCGGAAGCCGGGACGCGTGCGGATGTTCTTTCGGCTCGCCGCCTCACCCCCTCGGCGTGCTAGGCTTCCCAGCAGTTGCAGTTCTGTGGTTTGCCAAGATCTTGGGCGCACGTGGCGACTCTTGAGGGTCGGCAGGTGCGCTTTCGTGTCTCCGGATGATTTCGGACGGGCCAATCATTGCGCCGCGATGCGGGGCTCGCGCAGTGCGGGCTCCGGGCAACGCTCCGAAGGGGATTTGACATGGCCACCGGCACCGTGAAGTGGTTCAACGCGGAAAAGGGCTTCGGTTTCATCGCGCAGGACGGCGGCGGCCCTGACGTCTTCGCGCACTACTCGAACATCGCCGCCCAGGGGTTCCGCGAGCTCCACGAGGGTCAGACGGTGACCTTCGACGTCACGCAGGGCCAGAAGGGCCCGCAGGCGGAGAACATCGTCCCCTCCTGACGCCTTTCGCCATTGCCATCGAGTCGGTTGCCCGCACCTTCGGGGGCGGGCGGTCGGCTCGATGGTGTTTTACCGCCGGCACGCTGCGTTCCAGCGGGCTCGCGCAGCGGACAGGCCCTGATCGCCGGGGCACCCGCGGTTCGCTTTCACACGGTTCGGTTTCGACCGGACCGCATTCCATTCATCGGCTCGTTCTTGCGATTCGCGGTGCCGCGTTCCGGCGCTGCTCGGGTTCCTCGGTACGCGCCGCGTCGAGAGGTATTCCATGAATCGCCCACGCCGTACCCCTTCACGACATAACCGCAGTTGGCCCGAGCAAGGCCGCAAGAGCGCCGGCAGGCGCGCGTCGGACGGCGGCGGGCCCCGCCGTACCGCATCCGTGCCCCGGCAACGGGAGTTCGCGCTTCCGGCGACCGTGACGCCCGCTCTTCCCCCGGTCGCGGCGTTCGCCGACATGGACATGCCGGCACCGCTGATCGCCGCGCTCCGGGCCGAAGGGATCGCGGTTCCGTTCCCGATCCAGGCGGCGACGCTGCCGAACTCGCTGACGGGACGCGATGTTCTCGGGCGCGGACGCACCGGCTCGGGCAAGACTCTGGCCTTCGGCCTGGCGCTGCTGGCGCGTACGGCCGGCCGGCGTGCCGAAGCTCGGCAGCCGAGGGCGCTCGTCCTGGTTCCGACCCGGGAGTTGGCACAGCAGGTCACCGACGCGCTGGCCCCGTACGCGCGTTCGGTGCGGCTGCGACTGGCGACCGTGGTCGGCGGCATGCCGATCGCGCGACAGGCCCGCGCGCTGCGCGACGGCGCGGACGTGGTCGTGGCCACGCCGGGGCGGCTGACCGACCTCGTCGAGCGCGGGGACTGCCGTCTGGACGAGGTCGCGGTGACCGTCCTGGACGAGGCGGACCAGATGGCCGACATGGGCTTCATGCCGCAGGTGACCAAGCTGCTCGACATGATCCCGGCCGCCGGGCAGCGCATGCTGTTCTCGGCGACGCTCGACAGCAACGTCGACCGCCTGGTGACCCGGTATTTGCACGACCCCGTCGTGCATTCCGTGGATCCCTCGGCGGCTGCGGTCACCACGATGGAGCACCACGTCCTGCACATCCAAAGCGGCGAAAAGCACGACGCGGCGACGCACATCGCGGCGCGCGACGGCCAGGTGATCATGTTCCTCGACACCAAGCACGCGGTCGACAAGCTGACCCGGCACCTGCTGCGGAGCGGTGTCCGCGCTGCCGCGCTGCACGGCGGCAAGTCGCAGCCGCAGCGCACACGGACGCTGGGCCACTTCAAGACGGGCCACGTGTCGGTGCTGGTCGCGACGAACGTCGCGGCGCGCGGCATCCATGTCGATGACCTCGGCCTGGTCGTCAACGTCGACCCGCCCGGTGATGTCAAGGACTACCTGCACCGCGGGGGCCGCACCGCCCGTGCGGGCGGGTCGGGCAGCGTGGTGACGCTCGTACTGCCCGAGCAGCGCAGGGAGTTCAGCCGTCTGATGTCGCACGCCGGCATCACTCCGCAGACCACCCGGGTACGCGTCGGCGACTCGGAGCTGAGCCGGATCACCGGCGCCCGGGTCCCCTCGGGGATCCCGGTGACCATCAGCGCACCCGAGGCCGAGACCGAAACCGTGCGGCGCCCGGGAGGATCGTCCGGCGACCGCCGCGGCCGGCGACCGCGCCGATCCAACGCACCGAACACCGGCGCGCACAACGCCCCGCGCCGCCGCCGGACACCGCCGGGCACCGCGGCCTGACCGCCGCGTCAGGGTCCCTCGCGCACAAGGCG
>NZ_JBPKBI010000023.1:0-21258 GCF_051388935.1 Yinghuangia sp. YIM S10712 | reverse complement strand
CGCCGCTACGCCGCGCGACCGGCCGCCACTATCCGGCGTTCTCCGCCGGGGTGTAGGTGATGTACAGCCGGGTGAGCCCGCGCAGTATGAACGTCGGGATGTACCGGTAATCGCGGTTCCCCGCCGGGCCGTGCTTCTCCTCGTCGATCTGGATGTCCGCGGTGCGGTCGAGCAGGCGGTTGATGCTGACGACCGCCTCGGCGCGGGCGAGGGGGGCACCCGGGCAGGCGTGCACGCCGCGACCGAAGGCGACATGTGCGCGGGCGTTCTTGCGCTCGATGTCGAACGTGTCGGGCTCGGGGAACTTGCGCGGGTCGCGGTTCAGCGCCGCGTTGACCAGCATCACGGTGGTGCCGGCCGGGAGGTCCACGCCGCCGACCGTGACCGGGACCTTGGCCATCCGGAAGTCGCCGCGCACCGGGCTCTCGTAGCGCAGCGTCTCCTCGACCAGACCGGGGATCAGGTCGCGGTCGGCGCGCACCCGGGCCTGGAGCTCGGCGTCCTCGGCGAGCATCATGACCGCGCTGCTGAGCAGGCGGACGGTCGTCTCCTGCCCGGCGGCGAACAGGTTGGCCGCGACGCGCACGGCGTCGATGACCTCCGGCACGGTGCCGTCGGGGAAGGTGGCGGCGGCGATGCCGCTCAGCACGTCGCCGCGCGGGTTCGCACGGCGGTCGGAGATGTACTCGCTGAACTTGCCGTACAGGTATTCGAGCGGCGAGTGCGACATCGAGTCGCCGTCGCTGCTGCCGATCATCGTCCCGGTGAGCAGCGCGTGGCGGAACTCGTCGTGGTCCTCCTCCGGCACGCCGAGCAGGTCGGCGATCACGAGCATCGCGAACGCCTGCGCGAACTCCCCGTTGAACTCGACGCGGCCGTCACGCAGCACCTCGTCGTACTGGCGGTCGGCGAGCCGCCACATGAACTCCTCGTTCTCCGCGAGGCGCTTCGGCGTGATCATCCGCGACAGCAACGCCCGGTGCGCGGTATGCGTCGGCGGATCGAACGTCGGGAGCTGGTCGCTCAGCGGAAGCTTGTCGCGATGCTCGGCGATCAGGTCCGAGACGTCGTCCCCTTCGAGGGGGACGGGGAACCCCGGGAAGGGGCCGGTGACGGAGTTGCACGACGAGAACCGCTCGGTGTCGTTGTAGATGGCGACGGCTTCCTCGTAGCCCGTCACCATCATCACGTCGTGGTGCTTCTCCCGGCGCAGCGGGCACTCGCCCCGCAGCGCCGCAAAATAAGGGTACGGGTCCCGCAAGAGCTCGTTGTCCGTGAAGAAGTCGACGGAATCGACGTCGGTCATACCGGTCCTTCCCGACCTGGCCGGGTGTGCCCGGCCTCGTCGCGGACCGGCCCGGTGCCCGCGCGCGCGGGCGGGCGGGGCCGCTCGTTGGAGGTCCGGGCACGCCTGCGGCTGGTGAGCGTATCGCCGTGCTTCGGTGAGCTCTTACGCTACTGCGCTCTTCGCGTTCGAGAAACACTGTATTCGATTTTGAGAACACCGTTTTCACACAGGTGACCGCCCTCGTGCGCGGGACGGCACCGGAATTGCCGCGGTTCGACCGCTCCGCTCACCCCGCCCGGCGGACCACGACCACGGTATCGGTGAGGGTCCAGGTCTCCCCGTTCGGCCGGGTGGCTTGGCGTCGAGGCTGGTCAAGGCGTACGGCGGACCACTCGGCGGGGTCGAGCGCGAGTTCGCCGTGGATCTCCTCGGGACCGGCGAAGTGGGCGCCGGCGTGCGCGTGCGGTTCCCCGGTGTCCACCGGGCCGTGCTCGACGACCAGCAGCAGCCCCCCGGGGGCAAGCCCCCGGGCGGCCTTGCGCAGGACCTCGGCGCGCGGGAGGCCGAACGGCGACTGGAAGTACTGCGCGGAGACCAGGTCGAACACCCCCGCCGGAAAAGTCACGGCGAGATCGTGCTGCTCGGTGGCGACACGGTCCGCGACACCGGCTTCGGCCGCGTGGCTCGCCGTGCGCTCAAGCGCCGGGGCGGCGATGTCGACCGCGGTGACTTGCCAGCCGCGCCGGGCCAGCCACACCGCGTCGCCGCCTTCGCCGCAACCGAGGTCGAGGGCCCGGCCGGGGGTCAGCGCGTCGGCGGTCTCGACGAGCAGCGGATTGGGGGCACCGCTCCACAGCCGCTCCTGTCCGCCGTACAGCTTCTCCCAGAACTCGGTCGGGGATCCGGCGGTGGCGACGAGGTGGTTGTAGTCGTGGCTGGTCATGGGCGGGTTCCTTTCCCGTCGCGAGGTCTTGCGGCGCATGCGTCCCGGGCGCCGCGGTCCGGCAGACCAGGAGAGTGCGACGGCACCCGCCGAACTTGCAAGTTACGTTGCCGGTTCGGCAAGGTGGCGGGCATGGACGAGCTCAGCGACGTACTGGCCGCCGTCGGCCCGCGACTGCGGGAGCTGCGGCGCACCCGCGGCATCACCCTGGCCACTCTGTCCGAGCGCACCGGCATCTCCGAGAGCACGCTCTCCCGGCTGGAGAGCGGCGGACGCAAGCCCAATCTGGAGCTGCTGCTGCCGCTCGCCCGCGCATACGGCGTCCCGTTGGACGAGCTGGTCGGCGCCCCGCACACCGGCGATCCGCGCGTTCACCTGCGCCCGATCACACACGGCCCGGTCACCCACATCCCGCTGACCCGCCGCACGGGCGGCCCGCTCGCCCACAAGATGGTCATCCAGCCCAGCGGCCGCGAGCCCGAGCCGCAGACCCACGAAGGCTACGAGTGGCTGTACGTCCTCAACGGCCGCCTGCGCCTGGTGCTCGGCGACCGAACGCTCGTGCTGACCCCCGGCGAGGTCGCCGAGTTCGACACCCACGTCCCGCACTGGCTCGGCCCCGCCGACAGTCGGCCGGTGGAGATCCTGGTCATCTTCGGCCCGCAGGGCGAACGCGCACACCTGCGGGCGCGCCCCGGGTCGACCGGGTGAGCCTCACCGGACCGGCCCAGCTGCGTACGCGCGTGGAATGGCCCCTGAGCTGTGGCTACGCTGAGCGCATGCCGTCCTCCCGTCGTACCGCCCGCCAGACCGACGTGCTGAAGCGGCTGGTCGCCTTGTTCGCGGCCGAGGGTTTTGCGTCGTTCACCCTCGACGAGCTCACCGAACGACTGTCGTGCTCCAAGACCACGCTCTACCAACTCGCGGGCAGCAAGCAGGAGTTGGTCCGCGAGGCGGTCAAGCACTACTTCCGGGAGGCGGCGGCGGCCGTCGAGAAGCGGGTGGCGGACACGTCCGCGCCGGCCGACCGCGTGGTGGCGTACCTGGACGCGGTCGCCGAGCAACTGAGGCCTCTGTCCCGGCAGTTCCTCGACGACATGGCGCACTTCGAGCCGGCTCGCGAGGTGTACAAGGCGAACACGTACTTCGCCGCCGACCGGATCCGGCAGTTGATCGCGGAAGGCGTCGACGCCGGTGCGTTCCGCGAGGTGCACGCCGCGTTCGTGAGCGAGGTCGCCGCCGCGACGATGCAGGAGATCCAGCGCGGCGAGATCGCCAAGCGCACGGGCCTGACGGACGCGGAGGCGTACGCCGAGCTGGCCTCCCTCATCGTGCACGCGGTGTCGATGTGACGGCGACGTGACCCTGCACGCGGCCGTCGATGTGGCCTTGATGTGACGGCGCCGAACGCCTAGGCCGCGCCTCCCGGGAGGTCCACGTCCCAGTCCCGCAGCACCGCCTCGGTGTCCGCGCCCGGTTCCCCCGGGACCGACGGCGGTGCCGGCGGCGTACGCGAGAACCTCGGCGCGGGGGCGGCCTGGAGCACGCCGTCGACCTCAACCAGGGTGCCCCGGGCCGCGATGTGCGGGTGGGCGCCCGCCTCGGCGAAGGTGAGCACGGGCGTCACGCACGCGTCGGTCCCGGCGAAGTGCGCGGCCCACTCGTCGCGGGTGCGCGAGGCGAACAGTTCGGTGAACCGCGCCCGCAGCGCCGGCCACCCGGAGCGGTCGTCCTGGGCGGGCAGCCCGGCGGGATCCAGGCCCAGGCCGTCGAGCAGGGCCGCGTAGAAGTGCGGCTCCAGCGCGCCGACCGCGACGAACTTGCCGTCGGCGCACGTGTAGGTGTCGTAGTAGGGCGCGGCCCCGTCGAGGAGGTTCGCGCCGCGTTCGTCCGACCACGCGCCCATACCGCGCAGCGCGAGCGTCATCTGGCCGAGAAGGGCGGTGCCGTCGACCATCGCGGCGTCGACGACCTGCCCGGCACCCGAGCGCGAGCGCTCCCACAGCGCCGCCAGAACCCCGACGACCAGCAGCATCGACCCGCCGCCGAAGTCGCCGACCAGGTTGAGCGGCACAGGCGGCGGGCCGTCCTCGCGGCCCATCGCGTGCAGTGCGCCGGTGAGGCCGATGTAGTTGAGGTCGTGGCCGACGTCCTGGGCCATCGGGCCGTCCTGGCCCCAGCCGGTGATGCGGGCGTAGATGAGCCCCGGGTTCTCCTTGGCGCAGTCGTCGGGGCCGACGCCGAGGCGTTCGGCGACGCCGGGGCGCAGGCCCTCGATCAGCACGTCGGCGCGGGCGGCGAGGGCGAGCACGAGCGCGCGGCCCTCGGGTTGCTTGAGGTCCGCGAAGACGGAGCGTCGCCCGCGCAGGACGGCGTCGGTCGCGCCCGGCGGGCCGAACTGGAGCGCCCGGCCGGCGGGCCGCTCGACGCGCACGACCTCGGCGCCGAGGTCGGCCAGCACCATCGCCGCGTGGGGAGCCGGGCCGAGCCCCGCGAGTTCGAGGACGCGCAGGCCGGCGAGGGGGCCGGCGGATCCGTCATGGGTAGACATGGCCGAAGAATACTTGCAACGATACTCTCGTATCAATCACAGTATCGGCGTCCGCGACACCGCCCCGCCGGTATCAGTGTCAGCAGCGAGGAAGCCTCATGCCTGCCACCCGAACGCTCCCCACGCCCGAAGCCGTCGACCTGATCGGGCTGACCCGCAAGCTCGCCGAAAAGGAGCTCGCGCCCCGCGTCACCGAGGCGGAAGCCGAGGAGCGCTTCCCGCGCGACGTCTTCCGCACGCTCGGCCGCGCGGGCCTGCTCAGCCTGCCCTACCCCGAGGAATACGGCGGGGGCGGCCAGCCGTACGAGGTCTACCTCCAGGTCCTGGAGGAGATCGCCGCCGTGTGGTCGAGCGTCGGCGTCGGGGTCTCCGTGCACGCGCTGTCGTGCTTCCCGCTGGCCGCGTTCGGCACCGACGAGCAGAAGAACGCGTGGCTCCCGGACATGCTCGGCGCTGAACTCCTCGGCGCGTACTGCCTGTCCGAGGCGCACGCCGGCTCCGACCCGGCGGCGATGCGGACGCGGGCGGTCCGGGACGGCGACGACTACGTGCTCAACGGCGCCAAGGCCTGGACGACACACGGCGGGCACGCGGACTTCTACACGGTCATGGCCCGCACGTCCGACGAGCGCTCCCACGCGATCTCGTGCTTCCTCGTCCCGGCCGACACCCCCGGGCTGATCGCCGACCCGCCCGAGCGCAAGATGGGCCTCACCGGGTCGGCCACCGCGACCATGCGCCTGGAGAACGTCCGCATCCCCGCCGAGCGCCGGATCGGCGAGGAAGGCGACGGCCTGAAGATCGCCTTCGCCGCACTCGACCGCGGACGCCTCGGCATAGCGGCCGTCGCGACCGGCCTCGCGCAGGGCGCCCTCGACCACGCGGTGCGCTACGCGCAGGAGCGGGAGGCCTTCGGCCGGCCGATCATCGAGCACCAGGGCCTGGCGTTCCTGCTCGCCGACATGGCCGCGGCCGTCCAGGTCTCCCACGCCACGACGATCACCGCCGCGCGCCTGGGGGACGAAGGCCTGCCCTTCTCCTACGAGGCGTCCATCGCCAAACTTGTCGCGACCGACAACGCCATGAAGGTCACCACGGACGCGGTCCAGGTCCTCGGCGGCTACGGCTACACCCGCGACTTCCCGGTCGAGCGGTACATGCGCGAGGCCAAGGTCATGCAGATCTTCGAGGGCACGAACCAGATCCAGCGGCTCATCATCGGCCGTGCCCTGCGGAAGGACGGGCGCGGAGCCCTCCGGGTGCGGTAGACGGGGGCGGGTGCCGCCGCGACGGACGCCGGCTCGAATCCGGTGTGTCCACCCGGTTTTCTGCGCGTCTCCGCGAACGCCGCCGCGACGGGCGGCGGCCCGAAGCCGGTGTGTCAGTCCGCCGCCGATGTCTGCCGGAGCCACGCGGAGATCGAGCCGGCGAGGCGTTCGGAGTGGGTGAAGGGGCCGAAGTGGCTGAGGTCGGCGTGGTATTCGGCCTGGCCCTGGGGGAAGCGGTCCTCGATCCCTTCCAGCCACTCCGCCTCCG
The DNA here is from genome assembly GCF_051388935.1 of Yinghuangia sp. YIM S10712. Taxonomy (NCBI): domain Bacteria; kingdom Bacillati; phylum Actinomycetota; class Actinomycetes; order Kitasatosporales; family Streptomycetaceae; genus Yinghuangia; species Yinghuangia sp. YIM S10712. The sequence continues at coordinate 14,940 of NZ_JBPKBI010000023.1, read as the reverse complement.
GGCCGCTGCCGCGCACGATCAGGACGGGGCATTTGACGTCCGGCATGACGTCGTACACGTTGGCGTTGCCCAGCGACAGGTATACCTGCGCCTCGTTGTCCGGCAGGCACTTGAGACGGACCTGGCCGCCGTCGTCGGCGAAGCCGTGTTCGACGTACGCCGCCAACACGTCGGGCTCGAACGCGTTCATCGGCGGCTTGGAGGAGTAGTTCTTCAGCGCGTCGGCACGGTCGGGGAAGACGGCCCGGCGCCGGCGCGTCGCGTTGATCATCACGCTGCCGGGCGGCGCCTCCCCGGGCTCCGCGGTCGGGTCGGTGACGGGCGGCAGGCCGGCCGGCTCGTACAGCCACAGCGCCCCGAACGTCCCCGGGCGGGCGGCCTCGGCGAGCAGGAGCGACGCTCCGCCGAGTGAGTGGCCGATGCCGATCGGTTTGCGCGGCCTCTCCGGAAGCGCGTCCACGGCGGTCAGAACGTCCTGGCCGAACGCGGCCCACGGGAACTCGTAGCCCTCGGGCGCCGCGGTGTCCCCGTGCCCGCGCAGGTCGATCCCGTGCGCGTCGACACCGGACAGGTGCCGTGCCAAGGGCCCCCAGATCCTGCCGTGGAACCCCGTGGCGTGCACGAAGAGGGCGGACGCCTCGGCGGTCGCCGCATCGCCGGCCGGGCCGGGCAGCGGGTGCACGGCGGGAATGATGTTCTCCGTGGAGAGAATGTGCATCACACAAGTGAACCAGGTCAACAATAGGCCGTTGGACTCACCCCCACCGCACCGGCCACGGCCGCTGCCGCGCACCCGGCCGGAGGCCGTGCGGGCGCGGGTGGGAATCTGGGGGTGGCGTCTTCGACTTTCGCACGCAGACACGGACGTGGCCGGGCGCCGCGGCTCCACCCGTCCGCTCGGCGGAGACGTCCGCCGCATGAGGAGGTACGAGTGACCACGCACTCCATCGCGCTGCACCCCCGGCGCGGTACGCACGACCCCCTGCCGATGACTCCGCCGCGCCTGCCCGGATCGGTGCGCCGGACCGCGGCACTGGACTCGGTGCGGCCCGACGGACTGCGCGGGCGCCTGTTGCTCACGGGCCACGGACGGGATCTGGTCACGGGCGCGGACGGCGTCTGCCGGGTGGCGGGGACCGCCCGCTTCGCGATGGAGATCGCGTACCTCACCGGCCGGACCATCGACGCCGTGACGTCCGACCCTGAGCTCCCCGAGCTGGAGGGGCTGCGCGGGGCCGTGGCGGGGCCCGGCTTCCGAGCACGGTTGGACGCGGTCGCCCCGGCCGAGCGGGACGCGCGTTCGCTGCTGTACCTGCTGCTCGACGACGTGCCGGGCGCCGCGCTGGTGTCGGGTTACGCGATCGGTGCGGCCGACGACCGGGTGAGACCGCCCCGGGTGGCCCGGAAGCCGCCGGCCGACCAGTGCGCGGGCTGGGCCTCCGACGCCACGATCATGCTGGAGATCGGCAACACCGGACGCACGCCGATCCCCACCGGCCCGGTGTCCCCGCCGCTGTCCGACGAGACGGATCCGCTCGCCTGGCACGACCTGCCCGACCTGCCGCCCCACGGCATGCGGCGGGCCCGGCGCCTCGACGTGGCCGCGGCCCCCGACGGACTGATGACGGTGGACCAGCACTTCCGCGACCTGCACATTTCCGCCGAGGGCAGGCCCACGATCGTGCACGAGTACGAAGTTCACGCCCGCGTCGAACCCGGCACGTGGCGCGTGGTCGACATCGAGGCGGTGCCGCGCGTCCTGCCGTGGCTGGAGTGCCCGGCAGCGGTGGCGAGTGCGCGGCGGCTGATCGGCCGCTCGCTGGTGGACGTGCGCACGGAGGTCCGCGCCGAGTTCCGGGGCACGTCGACGTGCACACACCTCAACGACCAGCTCCGCTCGCTGGCCGACGTGGTCGCGCTGGGGCCGCTGGTGCTCGGCTGACGGCCCGCCGCGGCAGACACGTCGGGGGCACGATCACCTTCGTGATCATGCCCCCGACGCTCGCCGCCCTGCTCCGACCGACCGCGGCCCCGCTAGTGCGGATTGCGGCGGCCTGCCGGGGAGTGCGTCTTCGCGATCGTCACGCGCGGCCCATCATGAACTTGGCGATGGGGGTCGCGGCGGGGAAGGAGCCGCTGATGCCGGAGCTGAAGTAGCCGGCGTCGGCGAGCAGCGTGATGCCGTTGACCGCCCGCGCGGCGTCGCTGCACAGGAACAGCAGGGGGTAGGCCTGCTCCATCGGCGTCGACGGCTGCGTGCCCACCTCGGCACGGTAGTCGGTGCCGAACCCGAGCCAGGTCTCCTTGTTGGACTGGGCCAGCGGGGTGTCCGTCGGGCCGGGGCAGATGGCGTTGATGCGGATGCCCTGCTTGAGGAGCGGCATCGCCTGGCTCGCGACGTACGCGCACACGGCCTGCTTGCTGTGCATGTAGTTGGCCATCTCGTTGTCCACCGCCCACTTGGAGGCGGCGTCGAAGTCGGTGATGGCCAGGTACTCCTGGAGCTTCGGCAGGTTCGCCTCCCAGCCGAGGCCGGCGGCCGAGGAGATGAACCCGATCGCGGACCCGCGCGGCATCATGCCCTCGGCGAGCAGACGGTCGATGAGGTACCGGTGGCCGATGAAGTTGATCTTCTCGATGCCCGGCGTCCCGTCGGCGACACCCGCGCACGACAGCAGGACGTCCACCCGGCCGCCGCACTCGGTGACGGCCGCGTCGATCGAGGCGGCGTCGGCGAGGTTGACGTGGATGCCCGTGACTCCCGGCAGGGTGACCTCGGCGAAGTCCATGACCACGACATCGGCGCCCGCGCTCTGGGCCAGCTCGGCAGCCGCCGCGCCCATGCCGGTCGCACCGCCGACCACGAGAACCCGCTTGCCGTCGAACCGGAACGCGTCGAACAGACTCATTCTTCTTTTTCTCCTCGCTGTGCCAGGTTTGGTGCCCGGGGTGGTGCTTGGTGTGGCTGTGTGTTCGGTGTGGTGCCCGGTGGTACCCGGTGGTGCCCGTGGTGGTGCCCGTGCCGATCAGGCGACGATGCCGCGGACCTTGAGGTCGACCACGGCATCCCAGTCGAACCCAAGTTCGGCGAGGATCGCGTCGCCGTGCTCGTTGAACTCCGGCGCCCGCTTCGGCTCGGCCGGTTTCTCGTCGAACTGCACGGGTGCCGCCGCCAGCTGGAACGGCGTTCCATCGGCGGTTTCGCAGTCTTGCACATAGCCGTTGGCGACCGTCTGGGGGTCCGCCGCAGCCTCGATGGTGTCCTGGACGACGGTCCACTGGCCGCTGAAGTCTTCAAGCCGTACGCGCCACTCCGCGAGCGTCCGCGCCCCGAACGCCTCGCCGAGGATCTGTATCGCGGCGCCGCTGTTGGCGGTCAGCGCCGTGTGGTCGGCGAAGCGGGGGTCGTCCACCAGGTCCGGCCGGTCGATCACCGCGCACATGGGCGCCCAGTACCGCAGTGCCTGGAGGCACGAGAAGGACAGCCAACGGCCGTCCTTCGTGCGATAGTTGCCGACCAGTGGGTTGGCCGGCACGACGTCGGCGGGCCGCGGGTGCCACGGGACGTCCAGCACCAGCGACAGGCCCAGCGCCTGCCCCATCGCCCACATGCCCGTGCCGAGCAGCGACACGTCGACCACGGTGGCCTCGCCCGTGCGCTCGCGGTGGAACAGCGCACCCATGATCCCGCCGGCGATCGTCATGGCACCGATGGAGTCGCCGAAGCCGGGGGCCGGCGGCGGGACGACGTGCCCGTACTCGGGGCGTGACAGGCCCACCGCGACTCCCGCACGCGACCAGAAGGCGAGCGAGTCGTACGATCCCTTGTCGGCGTCGGGCCCGCGCTCGCCCTGGCCGGTTCCGCGGACGTAGACGATGTCGGGGTTGTGCGCGCGAATCGTGTCCACGTCGATCTTCAGCTTCGCCCGCACGCTCGGCAGCTTGTTGGTGAGGAAGACGTCGGACTGCGCCACGAGCTTGTAGAGGATGGCCAGGCCTTCTTCGGACGTGAGGTCGAGGCCGAGGCTTCGCTTGCCGCGGTTGGAGTGTTCGAGCAGGACGTGCACGCTGTCGGGCACCACGGCCATGCCGGTGGAGGCGAGCGCACGCATGGCGTCACCGCGCTCGACGTGCTCGATCTTGACGACATCGGCGCCCCAGTCGGCCAGCAGGGCCGACGAAGCGGGTACGAACGTGTGCTCGGCAACTTCGAGGATACGGACACCTTGCATCACTGCGGTCACGTGCGGTCCTCCCGTTTTCCGGCTCGGCGCCCTGCGACCGCCCCGAGCCACGACTCCCCCGACGGTTCGCTGAACAGACGTTTGAACCTAGGACGCGCGGCTTCGCCCTGTCCAGAGTCGGCAAGGCCCCCGCCTCGGCGGACGACCCGGCCCGCGGAACGGCGATGGCGCGGCTCGGCGCGAACGGTCCGAACCCCGTCTCGGACCGACGCCCGCGAGTCCCCGAAGCCCCGGCCGAATTCGCGCCGGACCGCTCCAACTCGCAAACACCGCAAGGCAGTCGCAGCGAGTCCGCGCCGGGGGCGCGCACGTCCGGCGGCTGCACGCACCAACGGGTGGAAACACCCGGCCCGGCCCGTCCGAGGTCGGGGGAACCCGCTCGCGCGTGCGCCACCGGCTCACGGCCGGAGCCCGAGCGGAACAAGACCCCCCGGACACCACCCCCACCCACCACCGGACCGCCCGTCCGCCTCGGCCCCGACTCCTGTGACACTTACGCGCGTTGTGGCCTTCAGCCGACGGCTGGCGCTCGTCGCGGGCCGCCCTACCGATAGGTTGCTGGTTGGCATTTCACCGCAGTACCAAAGGAGTTGGCATGCGGGATGGTTCGGTGGCGATCGTGGGCGGGAGCATCGGCGGCTGCGCGGCGGCAATGGCCGCTGTGCAAGCCGGCGCCGAACGGGTGGAGGTCTTCGAGCGGTCGGGAAACCGCTTGGAGGAGTGGGGCATGGGGCTGGCCGTCAACCAGGCGCGGTATGAGGAACTTGCCGCCGCGGGCTACCTCGACGACGACATACCGTTCGTCCGGTTCCGTCGGCGGCGCTGGGTCGTACGCGAGGGCGACGACCCGCTCGGACGCGAACTCGGCGTCCAGGACTTCGCCTTCCGCGGATACACGTGGAGCGTGCTGTGGCGGGAGCTGCGCCGGAGGGTGTCCGGCCGGGCGGTCTACCACCCGGGCACGACCATCCAGGAGGCCGCGAACACGGGCAACGCGGCGGAAGTGACCTTCCAGGACGGCTCGTCCCGGTCCTTCGACCTGGTGATCGGCAGCGACGGCTACCGCTCGACCGTGCGCGCCGCGCTGTTCCCGGACAGCCGGCCCACCTACGCGAGGTATGTGGCGTGGCGCGGCACACTGCCGGCCTCCGACCTGCCCGACGGCCTGGACTGGGACCCGTCGGAGGCCGTCACCCTGCTCTTCCCGCAGGGCCACGCCGTTCTGTACCGGATACCGTCCGCGGACGGCGGCACCACCGTCAACTGGCTGGTGTACGGCGCTCCTCCCGCCGACACCGAGATCGCCCCGGATGCCCCGACAAGCCTGCCTCCGGGCCGCACGACCGACAAACTGATCAGCCACCTCGGCGACCTGGTCGAACGCCGTCTCCCCCCGCTCTGGGCCGAGACCATCCGCCGCAGCGGCGACGGCATCTACGTCCAGCCCATCTACGACCTCGTCTCACCGCAGTACACCTCGGGCCGTCTCGCCCTCCTCGGCGACGCCGCCACGGTCGCGCGCCCGCACACCGGCGCCGGGGCGGTGAAAGCGCTCCAGGACGCGACCGCCCTGGAAGCCGCGCTGCGCGAGAGCTCGACCTGGGACGAGGCCCTGCACCGCTACGACAAGGAACGCCGCGACGTCGGCCACGCCATGGTCGACCTCGGCCGCCGCCTCGGCCTCGCCCAGGTCGAGCAGGTCCCTGACTGGTCCGACATGGACGACGGCGCCCTGCGCACCTGGTGGGCCGAACTCGTCGAGAAGTCGGGAGGATTCGGCGGCTTCAGCCTGAACTCCCCGCGCCTGGCCTCCTGATCGGACGCGCGCTCACACGGCGACGCCCGGCGACGAAGCGGCTGCCCCGACCTCCGGGGCAGCCGATCGCGGGAGGGCGATGCGTCCCGGCTCGCTCCCGCCCGCGGCGCCGGTCACCCGGGTGGTGCCCGGCGCCGTCGAGGCCGGCCGCCGGGTGAAGGTGCGGGCGGGCGTTACGCGGGAATCCCCCGGGCGCCGTCCAGGCCGTCCGCGAATGCGTCCACCAGCTCGTCGAGGAACGCCGTGCCCTGCGGGTCGACGCGGTCGGGGCCGTCCCCGTCGGCGGGGTGGATGTACTGATCGTGGACGAACCACCCCTGGGACACGTGCGTCGCCCCGAGCGAGGTGAGCACCGGGCGCAGCGCGTAGTCGAGGGCGAGGACGTGTGCCGGGGTACCGCCGGTGAGCACCGGCAGGACCGCCTTGCCGCGCAGTGCGAACTGCGGCAGAACGTCGAGGAAGGCCTTGAGTATGCCGCTGTAGGCGGCTTTGTACACGGGGCTGGCGACGACCAGCGCGTCGGCCTTCTCCACGCGGTCGAGCGCGGCGCGGATCGCCGGATCGGCGAAGTCGGCGTGCAGCAGCGCCTGCGCGGGCAGGTCGCGGACGGCCAGGCGGTCGACCTGGTGTCCGGCGGCTTCGAGGCGGTCGGACATGTGGGCGGCGACGATGCCGGTACGGGAGACGGCTGAGGGCGAGCCCCACACCGTGAGCACGGAAGACAAGGCGATGCTCCGAGGGTGGTGATGATGCGGACAGGACTGGTGACGACTATGGGGCTGCCGCGGCGGGACGGCAGGCACCTCGCGCGGGCGGAACGCGGTCGCGGATGGCTGCCGCGCAATACCGCCGTGCGCGGGTCTCGCGGCGCTGCGGGCCCGACGGCAAGGGCATGGACCGGGCCGGTGGCGGACGCGCGAGCGGGTTCCGCCCGACCACGGACGGGCCGGGTGTCTGCACTCGTCGGTCGCATGCGGTCGGACGCCCGAGACCGGGGCGCGGCCTTGGCCCGGTCTCGCGCCGGCCGTGCGTCGCATCCGCCGCGGCCTCAGGCGGTCGCGCCGCCACAACACGCGGCGCTGAAGACCCGGCCGAGGTCGAGGTAAAGCCGGCCGCACAGGCGGGTCTCGTGCGACATGGCGCCTCCCCGTCCTTTCCGGCTTTTCCGGCCTTTCGGCTGATGTGCCGTCACTTGTCACAGATTCACGAAATACGCGCGAATTACGGCATATTCAATGTCCGTTCGGTCATGAATCGCTTCGGAAACTACGGCAAGCGCCGCGGTTGGTCAACGTGGACAGTGTGGCGAAGGCGTTCGCACCGCCGGTTCGGTGGGTGCGACCTGCGCCCGGTGCCGCGCCGCCGCATCGACCGCGGCGGGTTCCGCTTCCACGAAGCCTCGCCCCCGGCGTCCGGCCGACCTCGCCACTCGAAGCCCCGCCGCAGCCGTCGAAGCCGCGTCGGGACCGGCGCCGGCCCGCGCGTGCGGGACCGCAAGCGAGGGGAATCCCGAACCCGAGGCCGTGGCGTTCGCCCTATCCTCGGGGCCGTGGTGACGACATGAGGGCGCTCGGGCCGGACGACCCGCGGACCGTCGGGACGTACCGCATTTTGCGGGTACTCGGCGCGGGCGGCATGGGGCGCGTGTACGTGGGGCGCAGCCGTACCGGACGGATCGTCGCGGTCAAGGTGATCCTGCCCGGCCTCGCCGACGACCCGGGGTTCCGCGACCGGTTCCGGCGTGAGGTCGCGTCCGCGCGGCGGGTGGGCGGTTCGTGGACCGCTCCGGTGCTCGATGCCGACACCGAGGCCGAACAACCGTGGCTGGTCACGGGCTACGTGCCGGGCCTGTCTCTGGGAGAGGCCGTCGCCGACCGCGGCCCGCTGCCGTCCTCCTCGCTGCGCGCTCTTGCCGCCGGGCTGGCCGAGGCACTGACCGCGGTCCACGACAAGGGCGTCGTGCACCGCGACCTGAAGCCGTCGAATGTGATGCTGTCGCCGGACGGGCCGCGCGTCATCGATTTCGGCATCTCGCGTGCGGTTGACGCGAGCGTGCTGACACGCACCGGGCTGACCGTCGGGTCACCGGGGTTCATGGCGCCCGAGCAGATCGAGGGCGCGGACATCGGCCCGGCCGCGGACGTGTTCGCGCTCGGCGCGGTGCTGACGTTCGCCGCGACCGGCAACGGGCCGTTCGGCGAGGGGAATTCGCAGGCGCTGATTTTCCGCATCCTCGCGCAGGAACCCCGGCTCGAAGCGGTCCCCGAGGAGTTCCGGCCCATCGTCGCCGCATGCCTGGCCAAGAACCCGGCGGAGCGCCCCGCTCCGTCGGACGTGCTGCGTACGGTGGCGCCGGACGGCGACGCCGACGCGCTGATCACCACCGGCTGGCTTCCACCCGACCTCGCAAACGCCGTCAGCCGACGCGCGGTTGCCCTGCTGGAGCTCGAAGACGAGCCGACCGGGGAGCAGTTGCCGCCGACGCCGACGCCCTTCGGCCCGGCGTCCGGATTCGGCCGGGACGCACCGCCGTTCGGCTCACCGCCGTCGTACCTGACCGCGGCCGACGCGCCTCCGTACGTCGTCCCTGCGACGCAACCGGCGGCTCCACCGCCCGTGCTGGCGCCCGACCGCGGGCGCTCGGCCCTGCCGTACGTCGCCGCGATCGTCGTGGCCGGCATCGCCGTGATCATCGCGGTCCTCGTCACCCGGGGCGACGACGGGAACGACAGAGGCGACAAGGCCAACATCAGCGCCTCGGGCACACCGACCCCGACCGTGCAGGCGACGACCGGGACCGGGCCCGTCACCCCTCCGCTGCTGAACGCGACCGGCAAGGGGGCTCTGCCGAACTCCTACGTCGGAACCTGGACCGGCACCACCACAACGGCGGACGGGCTGGTCAGCCAGCAGATCACCATCACCCTTCGGCCCGGCGACACGGGAACCGTCGTGGCGGACATGAAGGCCACAGCGCTCGGACTGGAGTGCACGGGCGAATCCAAGCTGCTGGGCATCGCACCGGACGGGCTGCTCCTGCAGGACGTGCCCGGCAGCGGCAGCACCCGAAACTTCTTCTGCACGGAAGGCGGCGAATACACCCTGCAGCCGCAGTCGGACGGAACCCTCCTTTTCACCTCGCACTCCGCCGGCTCCGGAGGCCTTGCGGGCCGGCTGGCCAAATCGGCATGACGGGCGCAGCATCGGGCAACGGCCTTGTCAGCCCCGCATTTTCGGGATGTCCGCCGTCTCGTCCAGGAATCCGCCGGACTGGTGGTGCCACAGTTTGGCGTACATCCCCTCGCACGCGAGGAGTTCGGCGTGCGTTCCCTGTTCGACGATCGTGCCCTGGTCGAGCACGACGAGCCGGTCCATGCGCGCGACCGTGCTGAGACGGTGTGCCACCAACAGCGCGGTACGGCCCTCCATCAGCCGCCACAGCGCCTCCTGGACGAGGCTTTCACTCTCCGAGTCCAGCGCGCTGGTGGCCTCGTCGAGCAGCAGGACCGGCGCGTCCCGCAGGATCGCGCGGGCCAGCGCCACCCGTTGGCGTTGTCCGCCCGACAGTTTCACTCCGCGTTCGCCGACCAGTGTGTCGAACCCGTCAGGCAGCGCCTCGGCGAACTCCAGAACGTGCGCGGCGCGGGCCGCGCGGACGATCTCCTCGTGGGTTGCGCCCGGACGGGCGAACGCGATGTTCTCCCGCAGGCTCCGGTGGAACATGGCCGGGTCCTGCGGCACGTAGGCGATCAGGCTGCGCAGATCGGCCTGGCGCAGCCGGGTGATGTCCTGGCCCCCGACCAGGATCCGCCCTTCGCGCACGTCCATGAAACGCAGCAGCAGCCGGGTCAGTGTGCTCTTGCCGCCACCGGAGCGGCCGACCAGGCCGACCTTCGCACCGCTGGGCACGTGCAGGTCCAGCTTGTCGAACAGCTGCTGCGCACCCGCGTACCCGAACGTCACGTCGCAGAACCGGACGTCGGCCGAGGCCCCGCGCAGCGGTTCGGGCTCCGGCGGGTCGACCACCGTGGGCGGTGTGAACAACAGCTCGGTGAACTGGGCGGCCTCGGTCAGTGAGCTCTCCAACCGCCGGTAGATCTGGTTGAATTCGAACATGATGCGGGTGGCGTTGGTGTAGTAGGTGAACGCCACGACGGTCGCCTCCACACCGAGCCCACCGCGCACGGTGACGGCGAGCCACAGACCGAGCGCGGTGGCGAGTACGGACAGCGGGGCCACGATGGTGTCGATGCGCAGGTTCGAGTAGTCCCATGACCGCAGGGCGAGCCTGCGGTTCTCGGCCACCCGCGCCTGGTGCTCGGCCGCCTCGTGTCCCTCGGCGGCGAACGCCCGCACGGTCTCCATGTTCGTCAGGCTGTCGGCGACGTGCCCGGACACCCGCGCGACGGCGGCTTCCCGTTCGTCGACGAGGAGTTGGCGACGCCGGATCAGCGGCGCGATGACCACGGCGGTGGCCGTCAGCAGGCCGAGGAGGGCGACGACCAAGAGCGGGTCGTACAGCCAGAGCACGACGCACGCGAAACCCAGCGGGACAATTCTGGCGACCACGGAGAATGCGAGCGCGTCGACGAACTCCTCGTAGCGTGAGGCGAAGCTGAGCACGCGTTTGGTGAGCGAGCCGGCGAAGTTGTCGTGGAAGAAGGCCGCGTCTTTGGCCAGCAACTCGTCCATGCCGAAGACGTACAGGTTCTCGATACCGCGGGCTTCGGTGCGGTTGAGGCAGTGGATGCCGATGCGCCACAGCGTTTCCGCGAGCAGGCCGGTGGCGGCGAAGGCGAGCACGTACGGCAGCACCGAGGTGCCGCCGTCGGCGAGGTGGCCGACCAGTCTGGCGACGACCAGCGGCGCGATGTAGAAGAGACAGACGTTCCCCAGCGCGGGCAGCAACAGCGCGGGTGTCGAAACGCGCCGGCTGCGGGAGAGTTCCCGGCCGTAAAGGCGCAGCGCGGATAAGAGTGCGGTTTTGCGTTCCGGCGAATTCGGTTCGGGTTCCCCCGGTTCGGCTTCCCCGGGTGCGGACGCGGACATTCGTCCCCCTCACGGGCGGTGCGGGCAGCGGTGAGGCAATGCTGCCGTATGGAGACGAAAGCGGCGATCGAATAAAAACCGTTGTGATGGCGTGATTTTATGCTTCACATTGGCGCGGGCGACTCGCCCCGAAGCCACTTGCCGGCCTTCGTCGCGGACGCGACACCCCAAGGGTCGAGGCGACCGCGTGCGCGCGGTCGGCCGTCAGTTCTGTCTCCCCTGCCCGCCGAGGCGGTCCCACTGGACGATGCCGTCGTTGCACAGGCGCACCCGGCCGAGGTCGGGCGCGGAGGCGGCCACGGCGATGGATTCCTGGAAGACCCAGACCGGGATATCCCGGTTGACCTCCAGTTGGACCCTCGTATACGCGTCGCGGCGGACGGCGGGGGCGTCGGCGGTGCGGGCGTCGGCGAGCGCCTTGTCGACGGTGGGGTTGTGGTAGCCGCTCAAGTTGGACTTGCTGGTGGAGTGGAAGAAGTTGTACAGGCCCGGCTCGGGATCGCTGAACCACTGCTGGCCCAGTGCGGCGCTCCAACCCCAGTCGTCTTTGCGGACCGTCGTGATGAAGTCCTCGGCGTCGGCGATCTGCACCTGCATCTCCACACCCGGGTAGGCGCTCAGGGTGTCGCGGATGTACTCGCCGATCGCGACCATCAGGGGCGCCTGCGGGACGACGACCACGAAGCGCAGCGGCTTCGTGCCGCCGGCGGTGGCGCGTGCGAACAGGGCGCGGGCCTGGTCGGGTTGGTTCTCCGTCATGGCGAGCTGGGGGTTGGCCACGGGCGAGCTGCCGGAGAAGACGCCCCGCGCCGGCAGGCCCTCGCCGCCGAAGAAGCGCTCGTCCACCTGTGCGGAACTCAGCGCGAGAGCGGCGGCCTTGCGTGTCTCCGGGTCGTTGAAGGGGGACGCCGCGGTGTTGAAGATCAGCATCGAGCCGCCGTCCAGGCGGATCTGCTCGACCTGGAGCTTGCGCTGTGCGGCGTGGGAGCGGGCGTCGGCGCGGAAGAGCACCGAGGCGTCGAGCCGGCCGCCGGCGACCTCGTCGGTGACGTGCGCGGGGTCGGCGTCGACGACCAGGGTCAGCGTCTCGTGGCGCGGAAGGCCGTCGGCGGCCTGCCAGTAGTTCGGGTTGCGGACGAAGACCTGGCGTCCGGCGGTCCATTCGGAAAGGATGTACGGCCCGGCTCCGACCGGTTCGCGGCCGATGCCGACGGGGTCCTTGCGGATCGCGGCGGGCGAGACGATGAAGCCGAGGTGCCGTGCGACGCTCCGGTCGAAGTTGCTGTTGGGGCGGGCCAGCCGCACCTGGAGCGTGAGCGGGTCGAGCACGCGCAGCGCCGAGATGTCGGCTGTGGCGGCGAGTTGCAGCGAGCGGTTCGTGGGATCCCGGTGGCGCTCCCAGTTGAACCGCACGGCCTCGGCGTCGTAGGGCGTGCCGTCGGTGAACCGTATGCCGGGGCGCAGCCGCAGCGTCCACACCTGGCCGCCCTCGGCCGGGGTGAGGCTTTCGGCGATCTGCGGCGTCACCGTCCCGGTGGCCGGATCGGACCACACCAGCATGTCGTAGACCGCGGCGAGCCGGTTTCCGTCGGCCGCTCCGTAGGTGTTCGTGGCCAACGGGTCCATGCTCGCCGCCTCCTGCGGCAGCGCGACGGTGAGCGCGCCCGCGGCGCCCGCTCCGGTGGCGACAGGGGCGGCCTCGCCGCCGGGGTCCGAGCACGCGGTGACGGTGACGAGCAAGGCGGCGAGAACCGCGGCGAGGCCTCTGCGGAGACCGAGACGAGCGACGGAGCGAGTCCGCATGGGGTGGCAAACCTCATTCATGGGTCGGCGGGCCGGCGCGGCACGGTTTCCGGTGCCGCGGTGGTTCGGTGACGCCGCCGGTGCCCGCGCAGGGGCTTTGCCGGGCCCTGGAGGAAATCGGCCAAGGAACGGCTCATTTCACCCGGTTTTGTCCCGGATTTTCCGCCCCCCACACCCCCGTGACGGACGCAGCCGACTGCTGTCGAAGCTGTGCTGCGCACATCTCAGCCATCGGACCGTGCCGCGGCAATGTGTTGCCACATGTTGCAGGGGCCGCCGGTGGTCCGGCGGATGCGTGGGCTCCTCCCGCGTCCCGGCTGCAACACACGGCAACCGCTGGCCGCCGGCGCCGACCGGCGGCGACCATGCACCGGTGCCGGACCGCCCAGCTTCGCGCGACGGTTTCGGCCCGCTTGCTCGGCCACCGCAAAGGAGTGTGCACCACCCATGTCCTTCCCCGACGGTTTCCTTTGGGGTTCGGCCACGGCCGCCCACCAGATCGAGGGCAACAACCTCGCCAGCGACTTCTGGGCACTTGAGCACGTGGCGAACTCGCGGTTCGCCGAGCCCAGCGGGGACGCCTGCGACCACTATCGGTTGTTCCGGCAGGACATCGCGCTCATGGCCGAACTGGGCCTGAACAGCTTCCGGTTCACGATCGAGTGGGCGCGGGTCGAGCCGGAGGACGGTTTCCACTCGGCCGCCGCCATCGCGCACTACCGCGACGTGCTGGAGGCCTGCCACGCGGCGGGCGTGGTCCCGGTGGTCACGCTGCACCACTTCTCCAGCCCGAACTGGCTGATGAAGCTTGGCAGTTGGGAGTACGCCGGGACTCCCGAGCGGTTCGCCGCGTACTGCCGGACGGTGATGACCGAGCTCGGCGATCTGATCCCGTACGTGTGCACGATCAACGAGGCCAATATCGGCCGCGTGATCCGGCGCATCATCGCGGGCGGCGGCGAGGGACGGCGCGCGCCGGTCGAACAGGCGCCGGTCGGCCTGGGAGACGGGCCGGTCGAAGCCCCCGCGGCACGGGCCGACGAGAAGGTGTCCGGCGGCCAGACCATCTTCCTGTCCGCGTTCACCGACGAGGCGTTCGACGTCATCACGCGCGCCCACGTGGCGGCGCGCGAGGCGATCCGGGAAGTCAGCCCGAACAGCAAGGTCGGCATCACGCTGGCGTTGCAGGACGTCCAGGCGCTCCCCGGCGGCGAGAAGGCGGCCGACGCGGTGTGGGCCGAACTGTTCGAGGACTTCCTGCCCGCGATGGCCGGGGACGACTTCGTCGGCGTGCAGAACTACTCACGCATCCGGGTCGGCGCGGACGGCGTGGCGCCGCTCCCCGAGGGCGCCGAAGTGACGCAGATGGGCTACGAGTTCTACCCCGAGGCGCTCGGCAACGTCCTGCGTCGCGCGGCGTCGGCGGGGCTGCCGATGATGGTGACGGAGAACGGGATCGCGACCGACGACGACGCGCGCCGTGTGGAGTTCATCCGCCTCGCGTTGGACGGTGTGGAACGCTGCCTCGCGGACGGTGTGGACGTACGCGGCTACCTGCACTGGACGACGCTGGACAACTTCGAGTGGATGCACGGGTTCAAGCCGAAGTTCGGCCTGATCGCCGTCGACCGCGCGACGCAGCGCCGTACCCCGAAGGACAGCGCCCGCTACCTGGGCGCGATTGCGCGGCGCAACGCGCTCGGCTGAGGCCGCGAATCACCACGACGCGGCAACGGGCGCCGAGGAGATGACGGGCACTGCCCTGTCGTCCCCCGGCGCCCCGCGTTGTCACGCCGGTCCCGCGGCCGTCAGGGAACGACGTAGCCGCCGTCGACCGGGAGCCCCACGCCGGTGATGAACGACGACTCGTCGCTGGCGAGGAAGAGCATCGCCGCGGCAAGCTCCTCGGCGCGGCCCCAGCGGTTCATGGGCTGGGCCTTCATGATGGAGTCGGTCGGTTCGGCGTTCGGGTCGTCGGTGGCCAGGCCGGTCCAGGTCATGCCGGGGCAGATCGCGTTGATCCGGATG
>NZ_JBPKBI010000022.1:0-101317 GCF_051388935.1 Yinghuangia sp. YIM S10712 | reverse complement strand
ACCGCCTGGGCCCACCACGCGAACCTCACCGCGGCTTGACGCCTAACGCCATGGGATGTCTGACAGGAGGAGCGAGACGAATCGGGGCCCGCCGGACATCCGGCGGGCCTTGTGACGGGCGGAAGTTGCGTGATGTGTGCCGCTCAAGGCGTTCTGCCGCACCGGAGTTCGCCTCGGAGCACACGCACACGCACGCGACGAGCGGACCCCTACGCGCCCGGGAGCTCCCCGGCGGGATTCCGGGGGACCGACTCGTCCTCGGATTGGCGCGGCAGCACCGCTTCGTCGGCCTGTGCGCCCTTCGGCGTCGCTCGCGGCTCCGGGAAACGCAGCAGGGTCAGTGCCGGGCCGGTGAGCACGGTGGTCACCAGCGCCACGAGCACCAGCACCGTGTACAGCGACTCGTCGATGATGCCGCTCTGCAAGCCCATGTTGAGTGCGATCAGCTCGGTCAGGCCGCGGGTGTTGAGCATGACGCCGACGATCGTCGCCTCGCGGTACGACATGCCTCCCACGCGCGCGCCCAACACACCGCCGCCCAACTTGCCGGCGATCGCCACTGTCCCGAGGATCGCCAGCAGTGCGTAGTCGTCGGCCGTCAGCGCGCCGATGTCCACGGACAGGCCGCTGACCACGAAGAACACCGGCAGAAGGACGGTGCCGGTCTCCTGGAGCGGGCGGACGAGATCCGGCTCCGGCTCCCCGGCATCGTTGCGCGGCATGATCAGCCCGGCCACGAACGCCCCGAAGATGACGTGCAGTTCGAGTGCGGCGGTGGCCCACGCGGAGGCCATCGCCAGCGCGGCGACGACCGGCAGGTCATCGCGCGCGCGAGCACCGGCCCGGCTCAGCCAGCGGCCCAGCAGCGGGCGGACGACGCACCACATCGTCACCAGGTAGCCCGCGAAGAGCGCAACGGTCATTGGCAGCGGCAGGTGGTCGCCGTCGGTCGAACTGCTCATCAGGATCGCCGCGGCCAGGAACAGCCAGCCCAGTGCGTCGATGATGCCCGCGGACGTCATCGCGACGACGCCGGGGAGGCTGCCCGCCGCGCCCCGCTCGCGGATGATGCCGGCCAGCACGGGCACGGCGGTCACCGCCATCGCGACGGCCATGAACATCACGAACGAGACGTTGTCGTGTGCCGGGCCCTCGGGCGGCGTGTAAAGCGGCCCGATGAGGAAGGCCGTACCGACGCCCAGCAGCATCGGGATCACGAAGGCCCCGGCGGTGACGGCCGGGACCAGGCGCCGCCGCTGCCGCAGCACCCTCAGGTCGAGTTCGCACGAGACAGCGAACATGAAAGGCACCAGGGCGACTTGCGCCAGCACCGAGATGTACGGCAGTACCTGCGTCGGGAACAGCGTCTCGGTGGGGTCGCCGGGCAGGTGCCCCAGCAGGCTCGGCCCCAGGGCGATGCCCGCGAAGATCTGCCCGATGACCTCCGGCTGTCCCAGCCGTCGGGCGACGGACCGCAGCAGATAACTGAGAGCGACGATGATCGAGGTGGCGGCTACGACTTGGGTGACCAGTTCGTCCGTGCTCACCTGAAATCTCTCGTTGTGTTGGGCCAGGGCGCGACCAGGTTCGCCCACCGGCCCGAAGCGGTGTCCCGGGCCGCGTGATCCGGCTGACGGATCGCGTTGTGCGGACGAGCAGTTGCCCACTGTGCACGCCGCACCGGCAGCTCGGTGCCACGGCGGTCCGCATGGCGGCCCCGATTCGGGTTACGGGCTTCCTCGGAAGGGAGCCGATATGTCGGGGAGTGGCAGCAGCACTGTGGACCGGGCCGGGCGTGAGGCCGCCGGGAGTTCGTCACTGAGCGTCCTCGCGCGAGCAGGGCTTGTGGCACGCGGGGTCAACTACATTTTGGTCGCCGTGCTCGCGATTCAGATAGGCCGCGGCGCCGAAGGAGCAGAGGCGGACCGGCAGGGGGCCCTCGGAGCGGTCGCCGGGAAGCCCGGCGGGGAAGCCGTCCTGTGGGCGATCGCGGTCGGGTTCGCCGGGCTGGCGTTGTGGCGCCTCGCGGAAGTGGCGTACGGCCAGGCCGGGCCCGAGGGAACGAAGCCCACCAAGAGGCTGATCTCGCTCGCGCGGGCGATCGTGTACGGCGTGATCTGCGGCAGCGTCGTCGCGTTCGTGACCGACAGCGGCGGCGGCACCTCGGGCGGGCAGCAGTCGAGTGACGAGCAGTCCAAGGGATGGACCGCGCGCGTCATGGACCAGACCGGCGGACGGTGGCTCGTCCTGCTGATCGGTGTCGGCGTCGTGGTCGCCGGTGTCGTGGCGATCGTCAACGCCGTACGCCGCCGGTTCCTGCGCCACCTGAAGACCGGGCGGATGTCGGAGGCGACGCAGCGACTGGTGGAATCCCTCGGCGTTCCCGGGCGTTCGGCACGTGGCGTGGTGATCTGCGCGGTCGGCGGCTTCCTGATCTCGGCGGCGGTCTCGTACGACGCGGGCAAGGCCAAGGGGCTCGACGACACCCTGCGCGAGACCGCCACGACGTCGGCCGGTCCGTGGCCGTTGTTCGCCATAGCGGTGGGGCTCATCGCCTTCGGCGCCTNCGGCGGTCTCGTACGACGCGGGCAAGGCCAAGGGGCTCGACGACACCCTGCGCGAGACCGCCACGACGTCGGCCGGTCCGTGGCCGTTGTTCGCCATAGCGGTGGGGCTCATCGCCTTCGGCGCCTACTCGATCTTCGAGGCGCGCTTCCGTGACGTACAGCCCGCCAAGGCCACCTGACCGTGCCCGGGAGGCGCCGGCGCAGCAGTGCATGCCTGCGCCGGCGCCGTTTCGTACCGCGCGGCCTGTCGGTGCGGCGGCTCCCCGGACCGGTCCCACGGCACTCGGCGGCACGTGGGGATCGGTCTGCGTGCGGGGGGCTCAGCCGACCTTCGGCCCAGGAGCCGTCGGCGTGCCCGGCGCCGCCTCAGCCGGCGCGGCCGGGTCGTCGCCCTGTGATTCCTGCTGTGCCGCACGCAGCCGCTCGGCCATCGCGTCCGTCCGTGCGCGCAGCGCGACCGCGCGTGCTGCGGCGTCCTGCGTCCTCGGCGGCGCGGGGGTGACGGGGACGCCGTGTGCGACGGCGGTCGCCACGAGGGCCGCCGCGACCTCGGGCCGGTGCGCGAGCAGCGCGGTCGCGAACAGGCCTGCGTTCAAGGTCTTCTGACGACCCAACATGCCCTTGTAGGTGATCTCGCACGCCACTTCGACGGTGTCGAGCCTTCGCTCGGCGGCCTGTTCGAGGGACGCGAGCGCGACCGTCGCGGCGGCCTCGACGGCCTTGCCCACCACCCACTTGCGGCCGGGCAGCGGCGGCAGAACCTCGCGCACCCGGTCGATCTCGGCGTCGAGGCCGTCCGTCGTCATGACCGTGAAGGCGTCGTGCAGGCGCAGCCCGGTGACCTTGTCCCAAGGCACGTTCTCGCCGTCGAAACCGACGCCCTCGGGGCCGAAACCGACCGCGCCGAGACTGTCGAGCGGGGTGAGCAGCCTGGCCGTCGCCGCGGGCACGCGAGGGTGCGTGCAGATGAGCACACCGAGCGAGTACTCCCAGGTCGCCGTCGCGGGTGACGACGGCACCGGCAGCGCGCCCAGCGCCGTGCGCACCCAGTCACCGGACGCTATCCCCTCACGACCGGCCTCGACCCCGCGCCCGACCGCGGCGCGCCCCGCCGACGCAGCCGATCCGACCGCGCTGCCGATACCGCGGACTTTGTCCCCGAATCCCATGCGCCTGCCCTTTCCTGTTCCTTGTGCCGGGCCCTGTGCCGCCCGTGCCGCGGCCGCCGACGCCCCCCGGGGTGCGGCCCGGTTCGTGGGCGGTCCCTCGGGTGGTCGTCACCCGGGTCCGCTGTGCGCGTCACCTTAACGGGGTGTGACGACGGCCGCGTGAGCGTCCGCATCCGGCGTCCACGATCCGCCGCGACGGGTCCGCGTGACCGGGCGCGTGACAGGACTGGCTCTTGAGATTCGGCCACGACGTACGCTGATGCGACAAGACCCCTGCTCACCGCCCCTGTGGCCGGTGCGCCCAGGTGGTCCCGAACCGATGCGGGGTGGGAAGTGACGGTCCTCTTGGTGGTGATCGGGGTGCTCGTGGTTGTCGCGGCGATGACCGGCGTGCACTGGTACGTGTGGTGCCGCATGGTCCGTGACACGACCCGGTCCGGCGGGAGTGCCCGGCGCGTGGGGACGGCCGTGCTGGTGGCCCTGCCGATCGTGACCATCGCCGCGTTCGTCTCGTCGCGCGCGGGTGTGTGGTTCACCGTGCAGCAGATCGTCGCGTGGCCGGGCTACCTGTGGCTGGCGGTGCTGTTGTACCTGGTCCTCGCTCTGCTGGTCGGAGAGGCGGTACGTCCGCTGCTCACCCGCCATCTGGCCCGCCGGGCGGCACAGTCGTCGGCGGACGAGATACCCGAGCCGGCCGTCGGCTCCGTCGCCGCGATGCGCAGCACCGGCGCCGCCCGGGCCGAGGACGCGTCGACGGAGACGGGCAACCCCGGCGCAGCCGGCGACACGGTCCGCGACACGGTCCGCGACACGCAGGCCGACGGCACTTCCGCATCCGCCCCCGACGCCGTTCCCGCATCAGACGAGCAACCCGCGGTGTCCCGAAGGCTGTTCGTGTCCCGTGTCGTCGCCGTCGGTGCGGCGGCGGCCGCGGCCGGCACGGTCGGGTACGGAACGTACAGCGTCCTACGGGGCCCGAGCACCAGGCGTGTGACCGTGCCGCTGGCCAAACTGCCGCGCGCCGCCCACGGGTTCCGCATCGCCGTCGTCAGCGACATCCACCTCGGCCCGATCCTGGGCCGGGGCCACGCGCAACGCGTCGTCGACGCGGTCAACCGCACCAACCCGGACCTGATCACCATCGTCGGAGACCTGGTCGACGGCTCCGTGGACGACCTCGGCCCGGCCGCCGCGCCGCTGCGTGAACTTCGGGCCCAGCACGGGGCGTTCTTTGTCACCGGCAACCACGAGTACTTCTCCGGAGCGGAGGAGTGGGTGGACCACGTCCGCGAGTTGGGCATCCAACCCCTGGAGAACGCCCGGGTCGAACTGCCCGCCTTCGACTTGGCCGGAGTCAACGACTTCGCCGGTGAATCGGACGGTCAGGGGCCGGACTTCGGCCTCGCGCTCGGCAACCGTGACCGAACCCGCGCCTCCGTGCTCCTCGCCCACCAGCCCGTCGCCATCCACGACGCCGTCGACTACGGCGTCGACCTGCAACTGTCCGGCCACACGCATGGCGGCCAGATGTGGCCCGGACCGCTGATCGCCGAACTCGCCAACCCCACCGTGGCCGGTCTGGAGCGTTACGGTGACACCCAGTTGTACGTCACGCGGGGCGCCGGCGCGTGGGGCCCGCCCGTCCGCGTCGGGGCGCCGGCGGACATCACCGTGGTCGAACTCGCTTCTCTGAAGGCATAGTTCCATGACACCTGAGCAACTCAAGGCGCACTGCCTGGCGTTCAACGGCGCCGTCGAGACCTTCCCCTTCAACGAGCAGGTCTCGGTCTTCAAGGTCGAAGGAAAAATCTTCGCCCTCAGCGCACTTGCCGCCCAACCGCTGACCGTCAGCCTCAAATGCGAACCGGAACTCGCGGTGCGGCTGCGGAAGCAGCACCCGGCGATCGTCGGCGGCTACCACCTCAACAAGCGGCACTGGAACACCGTCACCCTCGACGGCACGGTGGGCGACGAACTTGTCCGCGACATGATCGAGGACTCCTACGACCTGGTCGTCGCGTCACTGCCCAAGTCGACCCGGCTCAGGCTGGATTGGCCCGGAGACCGCGACTGAGCACCCCGGTCGCGCGGCTCGGCATCGCCGAGGGCGTTGCCCGACAGCCGCGACAGTGCCAATGTTGCCGGAGTGGACCAGGATCTCGGATGGTGGCTGCGGATCGGCCTGGACGGCTGGGACACCCGCGAGGGTCCGCGCTACCGGCAGATCGCCGCGACGCTCGCCGAAACCATCGAACGCCGGCTCGTGGGCACCGGCGTACGCCTGCCCGCCGAACGACTCGTCGCCCAGGCGCTCGGGGTGAGCCGGGGCACGGCGGTGCGCGCGTACGACGACCTCGCACAGAGCGGACTGGTCGAACGCCGCCAGGGCGCAGGCACGTTCGTCCGCCCGAAGCCACCGTGGACCCATGCGGCCCGACGGCCACCCGGCGACCCCGACCACCCCCGTCTGACCGTACCCCCGCAGCAGGCCCGGCGGTACGACGGCGACACGATCGACCTGTCGTTCGCCGTCCCGGCCGACACCGGGCACCTGCCGCCCGTCGCGCCTTTGTCGCTCGCCGAGTTGGGCGATGCGGCCGGAGCCGCCGGGCAAGGTGCCGCCGAACCGGCAGGACTGCGCGCGTTGCGGGAGGCCCTGGCCACCCACCTGACCCGCCGCGTCGGACTCGCCACGAGCCCCGACCAACTGATCGTCACCTCCGGGTCCCAGCAAGCGCTTTCGCTGATCGTGGAGGCACTGGTGGCGCCCGGCCGCACGATCATCGCCGGCTGCCCCGCGCACGCCGGCCTCGCCGCGGCCGTCGCACTGCGCCAAGGGCGCCTGGTCGGCGTGCCGGTCGACGGCTACGGCATCGACGTCCACGCCGTGGACCGCGCCGCTTCGCACACGCACGCACCGCTGATCTACGTCGACTCCGCGGCACACGACCCCACCGGCGCGGTGCTCAGCCGGCTGCGCACCGAAAGGCTCCTCACCGTCGCGCGACGCCGCGACGCGCTGATCGTCGAGGACCTGTCCCAGACCGGACTGGGATTGGTCGCCGCGCCCTCGCACGGCGAGCCGACGCGCCCCCTCGCCGCATCGGACACCTCCGTGATCGCGATCGGCTCACTGTCGCGCACGTTCTGGGCGGGCCTGCGGATCGGCTGGCTGCGCGCCCCCGCGGCCCTGCGCGGCCGCCTGCTCCGCCTGCGCACCGCCCTGGACGCGGCACCGGGAGTTCCCTCCCAGATCCTGGCCGTGCGCCTGCTCGCCGCCGCCGACACCGCGTGGTACGAAGGGCTGCGCCGCGCCCTCCGCGCCCGCCGCGACCTGCTCCTCGACGACCTGGAGCGCCGGCTCCCCGCCTGGACACGCCACGTCCCCCACGCGGGCCGGGCCGCGTGGGTCACCCTCCCGCTCGCCGAAACCGACACCTTCGCCGGCCACGCCGCCGCCCACCACGGCATCGTCGTCACCCCCGGCAGCACCTTGTGCTTCGACGGCCGCCACCACGACGGGCTCCGCCTCTCCTTCGCCGAGTCCCCGGCCACGTTGCGCGCCGCCGTCGACCGCCTCGCGGACGCATGGCAGGAACACAACCGAAAAGTGGTCACCGGCACAGCGTGAAAGACTCGACGCCCGACGGCTCCCGATTCAGTCGATGCGACGTGCCGGCTGCCCGGTAATACGGGCGATGGCCTCGAAGTCCCGGTCCGCGTGCAGGACGGTGAGCTTGTGGTGCGCGGCCGTGACGGCGATGAGAAGGTCCACCGGGCCGGCTGACTGGTGCCAACTGCGATCGGCCATTCGCTGCTGAAGGCGCGCGGTCTCCTGCCATGCGTGATCGGGAACACCGTAGTAGGGGAAGGTCTCGTGGAGCATGGCGTCGGCTTCGTAGTAGTCGGCGCGTCCGCCGACGGCCCGCAGGTACTCCTGGCGCACGGGTTCGCATAAGCCGACAAGCCCTGCGCTGACTGGAGGGTGCGTACGTCGTGCGCGGTTGCGGGCTCCTCCTGTTGGTCCCAACTCATGGCGCTCCCAGAGACGTTGATGTGCGAGTGTGTCGCAGTCGCGGCACCCGCACCAGACGCCGCGAGGGCTTCGCGGGTGTGGTTCACTGCCGGGTGATGGCAGACAATCAGCAGATCACCCGGCAGTTCATTCAGTCCGAACCGACCGCGGCCGACCTCCACCACGTCATCCAGGTGCGCGGCGCGCGGGAGAACAACCTCAGAAACGTTTCTCTCGACCTGCCGAAGCGACGGCTCACGGTGTTCACCGGCGTGTCCGGCTCGGGCAAGTCGTCGCTCGTCTTCGGCACGATCGCCGCCGAGTCGCAGCGGCTGATCAACGAGACGTACACCGCGTTCGTGCAGTCCTTCATGCCCAGCCTGGGCAGGCCCGACGTCGACGGGCTGCACAACCTCAGCGCCGCGATCGTCGTGGACCAGGAGCGCATGGGGGCCAACTCCCGCTCCACCGTGGGGACCGCGACCGACGCCTACACGATGTTGCGCATCGTCTTCAGCCGGCTGGGCAGCCCGTACGTGGGCACCTCGACGGCATTCAGCTTCAACAGCCCCGAGGGCATGTGCCCGCGCTGCGAGGGGCTGGGGGAGATCTCCACGATCGACGTCGACCAGCTCGTCGACCGCGAACTGTCGCTCAACGAAGGGGCGATCACCGTCCCGCAGTTCGGGGTGGACTCGTGGTACTGGCAGGTCATGGCGCACTCCGGGTTCTACAGCCCCGACAAGAAGCTGAAGGACTTCACCACCCAGGAATGGGACGACTTCCTGCACAAGCCGTCATGCAAGGTGAAGGTCGGCTCGAACAACATCACGTACGAAGGGCTCGTCACCAAGGTCCAGCGCATCTACCTCGCCAAGGACCGCGACGCCATGCAGCCCCACATCCGCGCCTTCGTGGACCGGGCCGTGGTGTTCGCCGCATGCCCGGAATGCGCGGGGACACGCCTCGGTGCCGCAGCGCTCTCGTCACGGATCGGCGGCGTCAACATCGCCGAGTGCTCCTCGATGCAGATCACCGATCTCGCGGAGTTCGTCAAGGGCATCGACGACCCGTCCGTGGCCCCCTTGTTGGCGAACCTGCGCCATCTGCTCGACTCGCTGGTCGAGATCGGGCTCGGATACCTGAGCCTGGACCGGACGTCGTCGACGCTGTCCGGGGGCGAGGCCCAGCGCGTCAAAATGGTCCGGCACCTCGGGTCGAGCCTGACCGATGTGACGTACGTCTTCGACGAGCCGACCGTCGGCCTGCACCCGCACGACATCCGGCGCATGAACGACCTGCTGCTGCGACTGCGCGACAAGGGCAACACCGTGCTCGTGGTGGAGCACAAGCCCGAGGTCGTCGCGATCGCCGACCACGTGGTCGACCTCGGTCCGGGCGCGGGCCAGGACGGCGGACGGATCTGCTACGAGGGCGACGTGGCCGGGCTGCGTGCCTCCGGAACGCTTACCGGGAGGCACCTGGAACACCGGGCCCGCCTGCGGGAGGCCGTCCGCCGGCCGACGGGGCACCTGTCGATCACGGGCGCGCGGCAGCACAATCTGCGGGACGTCGATGTCGACATCCCGCTCGGTGTCCTGACCGTCGTCACGGGTGTCGCGGGATCGGGCAAGAGCTCGCTGATCCACGGCAACGTGTCCGGCCGCGACGGCGTCGTGGTCGCCGACCAGTCCCCGATCCGGGGTTCGCGGCGCTCCAATCCGGCGACGTACACCGGTCTGTTGGGGCCGATCCGCACGGCGTTCGCGAAAGCCAACGGGGTCAAGCCCGCCCTGTTCAGCGCGAACTCCGAGGGGGCGTGCGGCAATTGCAACGGCATCGGACTGGTCTACACCGACCTGGCGATGATGGCCGGGGTCGCTTCGGTGTGCGAGAAGTGCGAGGGCAAGCGCTTCACCGCCGAGGTGCTGACGTACCGCCTGAACGGCAGGAACATCAGCGACGTCCTCGACATGTCGGTGGCCGAGGCGCACGGTTTCTTCACCTCGGGACAGGCGCACGCCATCCTCGGTCGGCTCAACGACGTCGGGCTCGGCTACCTCCGGCTTGGCCAGCCGCTCAACACGCTGTCCGGCGGTGAGCGGCAGCGCATCAAGCTCGCGATCCACATGGCCGAGAAGTCGTCGGTGTACGTCCTCGACGAGCCCACCAGCGGCCTGCACATGGCCGACGTCGACAAGCTCCTGGCTCTGCTGGACCGGCTTGTCGACGAGGGCAACACGGTGATCGTGATCGAGCACCACCAGGCGGTGATGGCGCACGCCGACTGGCTGATCGACCTCGGCCCGGGCGGCGGCCACGACGGCGGTCGCGTCGTCTTCACCGGTACGCCTGCCCAACTCGTCGCCGAGGCCGACACTTTGACGGCACGTCACCTGCGGGAGTACGTCGGCGGCTGAGCCCCCGAGGCCGCCCACGAGGTGCGCCCCGCCCGCTCGTCCCGGCCGCGAGGCCGGGCGGACGAGGCGGGGCGGACGCCCGCGAGGCCCGGCGACCGTGTGCACGCGCCCAACTGGCACCGACGTGTGGGCGTTCGCGTCGCGCTATGTCACAGGGGGTTCGCTCCACGTCATGCCGAGAGCGAATGTGGCCGCTTCGGTCACCCCGCCGCCGTGCCGCGCCCGGCGCCTGTGGCATCGTGAGCTGCGCAATATCTCCCCGCCCTGGTCTGCGGCCGGGCGGACGGCCTCTTACGATGGTGATCAAATTGGAGGGGGCGGTGTGAGCGTCGATACCGTCGGGCCAAAATGGTCATCGGAAAACGCGGGTCTGTCAGACTTCGCGCGCTTTGTCGCGGGGAGCGCTCCGCGCGATGTGCTGTTCCTGGGGTTCGCCGCCGAACGCGCCGGACTCGGCGATGACGCGCTGCCCGCCGCACGCACCACAGGTGCCCGGGTCGCGGTGATCGCGAACGCGCCGTACGGCGTGTACCACGCCGGAGGCCGCGACCCGTCGCGCGCGGCCGTCCTCGGCTTCGCGCCGCGCGTCGCGCTGCTGCTCGGCGACGACACCGCGCGCCTGGCCGTGGGCTCGCAGGGGGACGACGCGCTGTGGACCACGGTCGCCTGCGCGCGCGGCTCCTCGCACGCGATGCTCGCCGACCTCGCGGACTGGCTCGAATCCCTATGCGGCGCATTGGAGTTCGCCCCATGGGCCGAAGCCCACCTCCGCGAACTGGCCGACGCGGTGGCCGAACGCCACATCGGTGCGCCGGTCGGCCCCGACGACGAGGCACGTCTCCTCCACAACCTCCACGCGCCGCTGCTCGACCGGCTGCCAGTGGGCCCGGTCACAGAACTCCGCATCCACGCACCGGTCTTGGACCCCGACGCGCGGGCCCTGCGTGCACTGGTCGACCGCCTCACCCCCGCACACATCACCCTCGTGCTGCCCCCGCCGCGCGTCGGCTACGACCCGGACGCCGTCGCTGCGGCACTGGCCGGGCACCCCGCGGAGATCCGCATCGTCGACGACGCGCACGTGCGCGGCGGGCGCCTGATCCAGTGGCGGGCCGGCGACCGGTGGACCGTGCTCACCGGGGGATCCGAACTCACGTGGCGTGCCCTCGGGTCGGCCGTTGCCACGGGCGGACTGCCGGAGCTCGCGGTCTGCGGTGAAGGCGACCCGGCGCTGCTCCCGTCCGAGGGCACGCGCATACCGTACGACGCGGCGCCGACGACGTCCGACGAACCCGCAAGCGGCCGACCAAAGGGTGCGCCGGTACACGTCGTCGCGCCACCGGGCGCGCCGCAACCGGCAGCACCGCCGGGCGCCGTCGGCGCGGACTCGCTCCTGAGCCCAGGACGAACCGCGCCCGCGCCGGCCGCACCGGCACCGGCCGCGCCCGGACCGGCGGTCACTGCGGTCAAACCGGTCACTCCGGCCGCCCCTCCCGCCGCACCGTCGGCGGCCCCGGCCGCCGCGCCGACGCCACTCCCGCAAGTCGCCCCGCAAACCCGGGACTTGCCCTCCACGCCTGAAGAACCCGCGCCCGCTGCCTGGCCGGACGACGACACCGATAACGAAACGCCCGAGTTCCAGGGCCCATTCGCGGACGTCCTGGCCAACCTCGCAGCCTCCGGCTTGACCGCCGACGAGCAGGACGGCATCTGGGAGGTCACCGGCTCGTTCGCCAACCCGCTCCCCATCGCCGCCGGCGCGGTCGACGGATTCGCCCAGGTCCACGACGGCCTTGTGTTCGTCCGCGCCGCGAGCAAGGGCCGCTGGGTCTTCCTCGCCTGGGACGGCCGCCACGCGGTGATGCTGAAGCACGATCAGCCGGTGTGGCGCACCTACCGCATCGACGCCCCCGCGACCCCCGGCTCGCGCTTCAGCGGCGGCAGCGTCGCGGTCCCCGGCCTGCTCGCCACGACGCCCCAGGTCAAGGGAGCCCCGCCGGTATTGGCTGCCATGCTCGGTGAACTGGGCTGGGATTACCCCGAGTTGATCAAACGCCTGTTCGTGGACTGAAAACCGGGAAGGCGCCCGCCGAGCAAGCGGGCGCCTCCACGGTCTCGCCGGTGGCGCGGGGTCACAGGCCTTCGCGGGCTGCGACGGCGGTGTCGGGGTGGTCGCTGAAGACGCCGTCCACGCCGAGGCGGTAGAAGAGCTCGTACTCGGCGGTGATGTCGCCTCGGGCGTTCGGGTCGCTGCCGATGCGGAAGTCGACCGGAAGGAACTGGTTCTCGGCGCGGAACGTCCACGCGTGGACGATCAGGCCGGCCCGGTGTGCGTCCCGGACGACGTCGGTCGGGGCGAGGAGCTTCCCTGCGGCGTCACGCGGGACGACGAGGTTCTTGTTGACGCCGATGCCGTCCGCGTACGTGCTGATCCACTTGAGGTTCTCGGGCTTCGCCAGGTCCTGGTAGGTGCGCGGGTCGCCGGAGACGGTGAAGTCGTACGGCTTGCCGCTCGCGTCCATCAGTTGGGCGAGCCTGACCCGCGTCATCTTGTCGAGCTTGCGCAGGTTCGCCGTCTCGAACGACTGGATGATCACCTCGGCGTTCCGAGAGTTCAACCGGTTCTTCTCCAGCAGCGCGACCAGCGGCTCCTCCAGCGGCAGACCGATCGACTGGAAGTACGACGGGTGCTTCGTCTCCGGGTAGATGCCGATCGTGCGGCCCAGACGCCGGCTCTCGGTGCGGGCCAGGTCGACGACCTCCTGGAGGGTCGGCACCTCGAACCTGCCGTCGAACGCGGTGTTCGTCGGACGCACCTGCGGCAGACGCTCCTTCGCGCGCAGCGTTTTGAGCTCGCCGAGGGTGAAGTCCTCGGTGAACCAGCCGGTCACCGTGGCGCCGTCGATCGTCTTGGTCGCCTTGCGCGCGGCGAACTCCGGGCGTGCGGCGACGTCGGTGGTGCCCGATATCTCGTTCTCGTGCCGCGCGACGAGCACGCCGTCCTTCGTGGACACGAGATCGGGTTCGATGTAGTCCGCGCCCATCCGGATCGCGAGGCGGTACGCCTCCAAGGTGTGCTCGGGGCGGTAGCCGCTCGCGCCCCGGTGCGCGATCACGATCGGCTCGGCCTCGGGGCGTCCGCGGTCGGACGAATCCTGGGCCGCGGAGGCCGGCACCGCCACCAAAGCGGCGAGCATGGCGCCGGCCAGCCCCAGAGTGGAAAGAGTGCGTCGCAACGTGGTCTCCTGTCGTCGTTCGACTCGCGGCGGGTTCGGCCGAGTCAAACGACGGCAGGCGACCTCCGGCCACGACGGAGCTGGCCGGCGGGTGAAGCTCTCGGGAACGTCCGGATCCGGCGTCTCGGCGTGCGGCGTCACTTCGTGTCCGTGTCGGCCGTCTCCGGCGCACCGGCACCGGCACCGGTGTCGGTCGGTGCCGCGCGCGGTGCGGCCCCGTTGCCGTTCGGTGCGGCGGCGGCCTGTTCCGCCTCCGCGTCGTCGGACGCGGAGCCGTTCGTCGCGGGCGGCGGCGCTCCTGTCCCGCGGCGGACCGACCTCAACAGGACTTCCGAGACATCGGTCACGCGCACGGACTCCGCCGCCCTGCCCTCCTGTTTGCGGGTCGCCACGCCGTCGGTCAGCATGACGATGCAGTACGGGCACGCCGCGGTCACCAGGTCCGGTTCGGTGCCCAACGCCTCGTCGGTACGCGTCTCGTTGATACGCGTGCCGATCGTCTCCTCCATCCACATGCGCGCGCCGCCCGCCCCGCAGCAGAACGAACGCTCCCGGTTGCGTGGCATCTCGGTGAGGCGAACGCCCGGCACGCTGCCGAGGATCGCCCGCGGCGGGCTGAACACCCGGTTGTGCCGGCCCAGGTAACACGGATCGTGGTAGGTCACGTTGGCGTCCACCTCGCCGGCCGGGACCAGCCTGCCTTCCTCGACCAGCCGGGCCAACAGCTCGGTGTGGTGGACGACTTCGTAATGGCCGCCGAGTTGCGGGTACTCGTTGCCGAGCGCGTTGAAGCAGTGCGCGCACGTCACCACGATCTTCCTCGTCTCGCGCGCGCCGAACGCGGCGTCGAGGGTTTCGACGTTCTGCCGCGCGAGTTCCTGGAACAGGAGTTCGTTGCCCATGCGGCGGGCCGCGTCACCCGTACACCCCTCGTCGCGGCCCAGCACCGCGAAGCCGACGCCGGCTTCGTGCAGCAGCTCGGCAACCGCCCGGCTCGTCTTCTTCGCGTGGTCGTCCAACGAGCCCGCGCAGCCCACCCAGTACAGGTACTCGACATCGGACGGGATCTCCTCGCCGCCCAGCACCCGCACCTCGAACGGCAGTCCGACGGCCCACTCCATCCGTGCCTTCCGGCCGCGCCCCCACGGGTCGCCCTTGCGCTCCAGGTTCCGCATCATCGACGACGCTTCCTTGGGGAACGCCGATTCCATCATCACCTGGTAGCGCCGCATGTCCACGATGTGGTCGACGTGCTCGATGTCGACGGGGCACTGCTCGACACACGCGCCGCAGGTCACACAGGACCACAGGACGTCGGGGTCGATGACCCCGCGGTCGTCCGAAGGGCCTACCAACGGCCTTGCGGCCTCCGCCGCCTGGGCCTCGGGCAGCGCCGCACGTGCCTCGTCCGACGACGCCAGGAGGTACGGCGCCTTCGCGAGCGCGTGGTCACGCAACGCCATGATGAGCAGTTTGGGACTGAGCGGCTTTCCGGTGTTCCACGCAGGACACTGCGACTGGCAGCGCCCGCACTCGGTGCACGTCGCGAAGTCGAGCAGCCCCTTCCAGGTGAAATCCTCGATCGCGCCGCGCCCGATCGTGTCCTCCTCGTCCGGGTCCTCGAAGTCGACCTCCCTGCCCCCCGATCGGACCGGCAGCAACGGGCCGAGAGCGCGCGGGCGTCGCGAGAAGAGCACGTTGAGCGGGGCGAGGAAGATGTGCAGGTGCTTGGAGTACACCACCAGGACCAGGAAGGTCAGGACCACGCCCAAGGACACCAACAAGGCGACGTGTTCGAGGACTTCGTTGCCGTCGTGGCCCAGCGGCTCGAGTACCTCGCCGACCGCCTCGGAGGCGAACGCGCCGTCCTGGTAGGGGAAGGTGCCCGCGTTGACCTGCGAGCCCCGGAACAGCAGCAGCGTCCACATCACATTGAAGATCATCAGCAGCACGAGCCACGCGGCACCCGTGTGCGAGCCGAAGAACCGCGAGCCGCGACCGGCCCGGTCCGGCGACTGCCGCCACCGGATCACCGCGAACGCCGCGATGCCGCACAGCACCGCGACCACGAACGCGTCCTCCAACGCGCCCAGCCACGCCTGCTTTCCGATGATCGGAATGTGGAAGTCCTTGTCGAACAAAGCCCCGTAGCCCTCGACGATGGTCGCGCCGAGGATCACGAAGCCCCAGAAGACCGCGAAGTGCGCGACGCCGGCACCCGTCCACTTGAGCAGCTTCCGCTGGCCCAGCACCTCGGTGGCGACGGCCCACAACCGGGTCCCCGCGCCACGGGTGCGGTCCGGCTCCACCGCCTGCCCGGCGCGGCCGAGCCGGTAGAGGTTCAGGACGCGGTGTCCGGCCAGCGCGAACGCGACCGCCGTGATCGCGAGTCCGATGACGAGTCGTACTGCCACTTACGCCTCCCACGGGGATCGGGGTCTCGGTCCGAAGGGTGTGCTTCGTACGAGGTGCCGTGCGGGTACGCGAATTCGTGCGGGTACGTCGTGCCTCGTGCTCGTTCGTCCTGCGGCGGTCAGGTGACCGCAGTGTCGGCCGCGGCCGTCTCCTCGACGCCGCAGGGCTGTCGCCGCCGCCGGTCCAGCTCCGCGAGCAGGGCCGGCAGCACCTCGTGCAGGTCGCCCACCACGGCGACGTCGGCGATCCGGAAGATCGGCGCCGACGGGTCCTTGTCGATCGCCACGATCGTGGACGCGTGCCGCATGCCGGCCCGGTGGTGCACCGACCCGGAGATGCCGCACGCCAGATACAGGCGCGGATGCACGATCGCCCCCGTCTGGCCGATCAGCGCGTCGGGCGGACACCAACCGTGATCGGCCGCCGCGTGCGTCCCCCCGACCGCGCCGCCGAGAGCGTCCGC
The DNA here is from genome assembly GCF_051388935.1 of Yinghuangia sp. YIM S10712. Classification (NCBI taxonomy): domain Bacteria; kingdom Bacillati; phylum Actinomycetota; class Actinomycetes; order Kitasatosporales; family Streptomycetaceae; genus Yinghuangia; species Yinghuangia sp. YIM S10712. The sequence continues at coordinate 85,032 of NZ_JBPKBI010000022.1, read as the reverse complement.
GACCTTCTCGATGAGCGCGAACCCGTCGGCGGAACCGACACCACGCCCGCCGGCGACCACCACGGCCGCCCCCGCGACACCGGGGCGCCGGGTTTTCGGCGTGCGCGCCACCACCCTCACCGCACAGGCCGGTTCTGCCGGCCGCACGCGCACACGTTCGACGACCGGCACCGCCGGATCAGGTACCGCCGCGACCGCGCCGGGGGCCACCGTGATCACCGGCGAATCCCCGCGCACCACCGACTCGACGCGGTACGCGCCCTCACACACGTCCTGCACGGTCACCGGCCCGCCCGGGCCCGGCCGCACATCGACCGCATCCGTCACGATCCCGGCACCGAGCCGCACCGATGTCCGGGCCGCCACCTCGCGCCCCTCGCGTCCCGAACCGATCAGCACGGCCACCGCGGACATCTGCCACGCGAGTTCGGCGAGACCCGCGACCGCGACCACGGCCGGGCTCGCACCCGGTACGGCGGACTCCACCACGCAGACGCGCGTCGCGCCGTACCGTCCCAGCGCCGCGACGCACGCCGCGTCCACCGGATGCCGGGCCACTGCCACCGGATCACCGAACCGCCGTGCAATCGTAAGCAGTTCGTATGTGCGTGACTGGACGGTGTCGCCATTGCCTTCGTGTTGTTCGACGAGCACTAGCACAGGGCCCATCGCCCGGCCTCCCAGCGCCTCGTTCATCGATCAGATCAACTGGTGCTCCGTCAGGTAGCGTGCGAGGCGCGCCGCAGCGACGTCCGATGCGCCTTCGATCAGCACCGCGGGCCGCTCGCCCGGATGCGGGGTCACCGAACGCACAACGGTCGCCGACGCGTTGGCGCCCACCGTCTCGGGTCGGATGCGCAGATCCGCCAACGACCAAGTGCGCAGCACCTTGTGGCGGGCCTCGACGATCGCCCGGAACGACGGATACCTGGGCTCGTCCGCGCGTTCCGTGACGGAGACCACCGCGGGCAGCGGTGCCGCGACCTCCTCGACGAATCCGTCGGCGTCGCGGCGTACGAGGACTTCGTCCTCACCCACCCACACCGCGTCCGCGTCGCACGCCACGGGGACGCCCAGATGCTCGGCCACCATCGCCGGGACGACGGACATCCCCGAGTCCGACGACGCCGCGCCGCACAGCACGAGGTCGAAGCCGAGCCGGGCAACGACTGTCGCCAACACCGAAGCCGTCGCCCGCGCATCCGATCCGTGCAGGGCGTCGTCGCGCACGTGCACGCCTTCGTCGGCTCCGAGCGCAAGGGCCCGGGCCAGCGAGCGCTCCGCACCTGCCGGGCCCATCGTCACGGCGATGATCTGCACGTCGAGCCGCCGCCGGGCGATGCGCATCGCCTGCTCGACCGCGTTCTCGTCCAGCGCGCCGAGGCGACAGCTCAACGCGCCCCGGTCGATCGTCAGGTCGGGCGCGAAGACTTTGGTGCCGGACGCCTCGGTACCGGAAGGGCGATCGGCTGCTTCGTCGGGCACGTGCTTGACCAACACCACAACTTTCACCGGTGCTCGCCTCCGCTCATCGTGCGGATCGTGCTGCCGGATGCGAGTGTAGGCGCACCGCACCGCCGACCAACAGAGCTGAGACGATCCGCATGATAACCATGCGTGATCAAGAACTGCCCGGTTTGGTACGGTAGTTGATTGTTCTGGGCCTGAACGGCTCCGGTCAGCGCAGCCGACCGCGGCCGATCCGCCGCAGCCGCGCGCGACCGGTCCCGACGGAGCCTTCGGCGTTCTTGTCGGACGACGTGGACTCCGCACGATCCAAAGCGAGTTCGGCGTGCCTGCCGTGAATCGTCAAGGTCATCAGGTGGTTTCCGAACCAAGGGCCGCCGAGCTTGGTCCAGTGCAGCGGCCTCGGCGGCAGGCCGGCGTGCCGGGCGAGAAGGCGCCCGATGCCGGTCGCCAACCGGCCCCAGCCGAACAGGAATCCCGCACGGATCGCCGGCGGCACCGAGTTGTGCAGCGGCGAACAGGTCAACTGCACGACGCAAGCGGCGCCTTGCGCGGTGTCGACGCCCGGCCAGTGCGCCTCGGCGACGTACGCGTGGTGCACATCCCCGGACAACACGCAGATGGTGGACGGACGTTCGCCGTTCGACCCGGTGCCTTCCGCGGCGATCCGGCGCAGCTCTGCGCTGAACTCCTCGAACGACTCACGGAATGCCGACCAGTGTTCGAGGTCTCCCGCGCGACGCACCTTCTCGCCGACCTCGGCGGCGCGCGGCCCCCAGACCCCCGAGCACAGCGCCTCGTTCCACGACTCCAGATCGTGGATCGCGTGCGGCAGCAGCCACGGAAGCGAACTGCCGATCAGCAGATGGTCGTAGCCGCCCTCCTCGAACTGCCGGACCGCCCAGGAGAATTCCTCGCTGCTGAGCATGCGGCGGTCGGTCGGCGTCAGAACCCGCCCCGCCCGGTTGTCGAGCATGACCAGCCGCGTCCGGCCGAAGTCCCGGCGGAAACTCCACTGCATACGGGGGCGGGCACCGTCCTCCTGATCGGCGTCTCCGTCGGCCCGGACCGCGAACTCGCGCAGGATCCCGGTGGCTTCCTCGGGCGCTTCGGCGGCCTGCACAGCGGCGAACGTGCGGTCTTCCGCAAGTGTTTCCGGCGACAGATTGCCGAGGTGCTGATACACCCAGTAGGAGGCGAACGCGCCGGTGATGCGCTCGGCCCACCACGGCTGTTCCGCCATGTCACGGCGCCAGCTGTGCGACGTGTTCCAGTCGTCGATCATCTCGTGGTCGTCGAAGATCATCGCGGTCGGCACCGTCGACAACAGCCAGCGGATCTGCGGGTCGGTCCACGACTCCTGGTAGAGAAGTGCGTACTCTTCGTAATCGGCGGCCTGGGGCCCAGGTGGCTGCGACAGGTCACGGCGCTCGGCGAGGCGGTTCCGCATCCGGTGGGAGATCTCATCGGCGTACACCTGGTCACCCAACAGCAACAGAGCGTCGGGAAGTTCGGCGTCCGGCTCGTGTGCAAGCCGCAGTGCGAGGGTGTCCAGCGCATCAGGGGCGAGGTGGCGTTCCCCGGACTCACCGGGAACCGGAGGCCGCGACCAGCGGCACGAACCGAAGGTGATGCGCTGCGGGCCCGAACCACCGTCGTCGGACAGCGTCCGGATGACGCTGGGCGGGAACGCGCCGTCCTCCGGCGGCCACACCTGCCGCCCGTCCACCAGTACCTGGTACGCCCGGCTCCGCCCGGCGGCCAGCCCCTCGACCACCACAAGCGCGTAATGCCGCCCGAACACCGACCAGGTGTCCGTCGACCCGGCCGCGTCGTCACACTCCACGGCGACCCGCGCCGGCCCGTCGGTCTCGACCCACACCGTCGCGGTCGTCCGCCCGGTGTAGCGCAGCAGCGGCCCCAACGTCAGTTCGGCCATGGTCGTTCGCTCCTCCCGGCACGCTCCGGCCTCTTGCCCAGGGAGCATCCACGGGAGACTCTGCCCGACCGGGGGCCGCCTACGCGCGTGCTACTCGCGCACGGCCGGGGAACGCGCCTTGCCTCCGAGCTCCTGCCGGCGGCCCGAGGCGAACGCCGCACACGTGAGGGCCAGGATGGCCCCGCCGAGCAGCCAACCGCCGACGACGTCGGTCAGGTAATGCGCACCGAGAACCGCGCGAGTGGCACCGACACCGACGACGGAGACCAGTGCGATGCCGCGCACCAACAGCCCCAGGCGAGCGGAGAGGGCGGGTGCGAGCAGCAGCACCAGAACACCGGCACCGACCGTCGCGGTGACCACATGGCCCGACGGGAAGGAGCCGCCGGGGGCCGTGACCGCCATCCCCTCCGGACGCGGCCGGTCGAATGCGATCTTCATCAGCCCGCTCGTCCCCGCCGCCGCGGCCATCGCCACGACCGCCCACATCACCGTGCGGCGCTCGCCTTGGCGCCACAGCCACACACAGACCACCAGGACGAGGCCGCGGAAAACGAACGGATCCCACACCCAATCGCTCAGCACCGACGCCGTGTCCACACGCACGGCGTCGGCTGTCACCCACGCGTCGAGATGCCGGGCAACCCCGGCGTCAAGCTCTTCCAACGGCGACCACGACAACTCGACCGGCACCGCGAGCAGCGTGAACGCCGCAAGGAGCACCGCACCCGCGACGAACGCCCGTTGCCGATCGAACCGCCGCTCGGGCAACGGCACCTCCCGCTCGATCGCCTCGTGGCCGCGCGAGCGCATCGCGCGTCAGGCACCGACCAGCGAGTCGTCCTCGGGGCGTGCCCCGGGCAGTCGCAGGCGTGCGGCTATCAGCGCGGCGTCGATGTCACGGGTCCCCGTCGAGACACACAGGGTGTACGCGATGTCCTCCATACGCCGCCGGGCCTCCGGGCTGCCCTGTTCGGCGTGCAGAAGGCTGAGTGCCTGGTACTGCTCGACCAGATCACGCAGTACAGCCGGGTGTGCCATCAACATCGAGAACCTCCTCGGTCGACGACCGACCCCCGAATGGGGGCCGGTGGCCCCCAGGACTGCCCGGCATCCGCGCATCCATGCGTGATTCTTCGGGCGTGTTCCGCAGGCCACCGCTGCTCCGCTCAGCTTCGTGCGGCACCGCTCGGCCAGACGACCGTGACGGGCGTGCCGAGCTGCCGGGCGTACGCGACGACATCGGCCGTACCGCCTTTGCCGGACGGGGGCTGCCCGTCCCAGACGGCGAAAAGCGCTTCGCATTCCGACACGAGGTATTCGTTCGCGGCGGTATAGGCATCGCGGTCGGCGTTGTCGTACGGCATGGTCTGGACTTCCGCGGCCCGCCCGAGCAGCGAGTCGAACGCGGCCAGGTAGTCCGGCTTGACCTTCGCGGCTCGGTAGTCACGAGAGGGTAGAACCACAACAAGACGACCCCCGAGCGACAGCACAACCTCAGCGAAAAGCGCGTCGGCACCCTTGGCAATGCAGCTCATGCCCACCAGCTCGCCGGGTGGGATGTTGTCGAGGTGCTTCCGCAGCTCGGTTTCCACAAGCTGCGAAGTCTCCGACGTGATGTCCATGTGACCGGTGATCCCGATGGTGGGCATGTAACTCCCTACTTGGTCGTGAGTAGTTCGCGCATCCTGTCACGTACTTCTCGCAGTCTGGGGTCGCGGTCGCCATCGTTGGTGTAGGCGTAGAGGTCGCGCATCTGTGCGCGAACCCGGCTTGACTGAGTCATTTCAGCGACAGCCAAGGCGTTGTGTGTGGTGTCGATGGCTGCTTTCCTCTCGCCTTGAATGAATTGCGCTTCAGCCAGGCCGACTTGGTCGAGCCCGTGGCTGCGCAAGCCGGTCGGCCCTCGTAAGTCGACGGCCCGCCTGATGGTATGAACTGCCTGGTCCGCGTACTTGGCATCTTTGCGCGCGAGTTCCAACCACCGACCACCGGTGACACCGGCGAGTTCAGCCGCCCCGAAGTAGTGAATCCAGTGGGGTTCGTCAACTGGTGTGCTGGACGTCAGGGCGTCTTCGGCTCGCGCCGTCGCACGCTGGAACGCTGAGATGCGCCCCAGTTGCGCATACGCCCAGGCCTCGCGTGTGAACAGCATCGCGCGAACCGCAGGGCTGGCGTGCTCGGCTGCACCTTCGATGGCCAATCGGACAATCTCCAGAGCGTCCGACGCGCGCCCCAGGTAGAGCTGTTGTCTTGCCATCCCGGCCAGCGTATTGGCTGCGAATGGTCGGTCACCCGCAGCCTTGGCGGCCTGCAGCGCGATCAGGTAGTAGTTGTGAGCCCTCTTCTGTAGGCCAGAGTCCCATGACATGGTTGCGGCGGTTCCCGCCAACTCGGCCATCGTGCGATAAAGGCGTCGTTCCAGTAGTTCCGGATGACGAGTCTTCAGGAGTTCGCTGACTTCGTTGAGTTGGCCGACAACGGCTTTACGGCGAAGGCCGCCACCAAATTGGTGATCCCACTGTCGGAATACGCGCGCGGTCTTTTCGAGAAGAGCGACTTCCTCCTGGCCGACCCCACTTCGGCTCGCGGTCGGTGGTGGCCCATCGGGATCGTCGTCGAGCCAGCGTTCCAGAGATGCAATCGGTGCATGCCCGACAGCTGTGGACAGCATGGCCAGCAGGGCCGTTCGGCGATCCATTTGTAAGTCGCTCCTCGTGAACTGCTCTGCCATGGCGGCCACTTCTGGTGGCCTCCACAGCAGCGCCATATCAGGGAAGTCATGTTCGTTCTTGGCCATGCTCCGAGCAACCCCCTTTTCCCACGGACGGGCAGCCAGCCCGAGCAGGTGGCCGGGGATGCGAAGTCCATCCGAGATGCGTTCGATGACGTCGATCTTCTGCACGGCATGACGTCCGACAAGGACATCGCCGACGCGGCCGGGTGTAAGACCGCAGGCACGCGCGATGCCTGTGGGGTAAAGGCCGGCGATCCGCGCGAGTCGGAAGATCGTTCGGAAGTCGCGAGATGCGCAGGCGGCAATCATTTCTGGCTTGGCCAGTAAGCGGTCCATCAGTTGTCGGTTCGCTTCGTCGCCCATGACCCCACCCGTCAGCCGCCTGTGTACTCCACGAGACAGTCAACACCTTGCCGCCACCCTGGACCGACCCAACTTGGGTACCCACGTCGCCTCTTCTGAGCCTGCGCTCGACCGCTCATGGTGGAAGCGAAACGTGAACGAGCGAGGCGGAGTGCGTGATGAGTGATGGTGAGGCGGAGCAGCCGTTACGGTCGAAAGCGGCCTACGAGGACAGCAAGTTCAAGGTCGGCGACGGAGCCTCGTCGGGTGCTGTGACATCGTCCGCGCAGGCACTGTGGGCGGCTCGGAGCAGGCCGCCCGAGACGGCCATGTGCGGCTTTCCGCCACTGGACCCGGAAGTTGAAGCAGGCAACCCGGGCCGGGTGTTTCGTCCATTTGTGTGGCCGGCGGCGGGCAGACCGGACATCGCTGCGTGCCCTGCTCCTTCGCGGACCCTCGGGTCGTCCGGACTTCCGCTCGTGATCCTGGTCGCGTGGGGCGCGGACGCGGATCAGGCCAGGTTCGCCGCGCGCGATGGTGTGGACTACGCCCAAATCTTCAACTACAAGATCCACGAATCGCTGACCAGCCACGGCGGTCGGATGCGTGACGCCCCGCTTGTGAATATCGCCTTGGCGAACTTCGTGCGCCGGCACGTCGATTACGACTTGGCGTGGTGGTTGGTACCCCAGAGCGCGATGCCGCCCCGTTCTGGCGAGGAGCAACCTCTACAGCTCGGAGCGCTACCCGACAGTGGTGGAGGGTGACGGGCGTTCGGGGTATCTCGAAGGCGCGCCGTACGACCGATTGATCGCCACGTGCGGGGTCGCCGGCATTTATCCGGAGTGGCTGGATCAGTTGACTTCCTCCCCCTCGTGAACGAGGGGGATTCCCCTCGGCCTCGCGGCCGAGCCACCGCGCGTCAGCGCGGCGGTTGGGACCTTTCCTGCTTCAGCGACGACTGCCCCGTCCGGGAGGACTCCCGTTGAGGTCTGACACCGTCTCCACAGGCCGACACCGCCAGCCCGGCGGCCAGAATGTTGTTCGCGGCATTCACGTCGCGGTCATGGGTGACGCCGCACGCGCACGTCCACGCGCGGACGTCCAGCGGCAGTTTCTCCCGGATGGTCCCGCACGCCCCGCACAGCCTGCTGGACGGGAACCAGCGGTCGACCACGACGAGTTCACGCCCGTACCAGGCGCACTTGTACTCCAGCATCCCCCGCATGTCCCGCCACGCCGCGTCCGAGATCGCGCGGGCGAGGTGGCGGTTTTTGACCATGTTGCGGACGGTCAGGTCCTCGATCACGACCACTTGGTTCTCGTGGACGAGCCGAGTAGTGAGCTTGTGCAGGAAGTCCCGGCGCCGGTCCGCGATCCGCGCGTGGACACGGGCGACCCTCACCCGAGCTTTCGCGCGGTTGTTGGAGCCCTTCGCCTTGCGGGACAGCTCCCGCTGCGCCCTGGCGAGGCGGGCGCGGTCGCGGCGTTCGTGTTTCGGGTTGGCGATCTTCTCCCCGGTCGACAAGGTCACCAGCGAGGTGACGCCCGCGTCGACACCGACCGCGTTCGCGGTGGCCGGGGCCGGGGTGACGGTGTCGTCGCACAGCAGCGACACGAACCAGCGCCCAGCCGCGTCGCGGGACACCGTCACCGTCGAGGGCACCGCCCCCTCCGGCAGCGGACGCGACCAGCGGATGTCCAACGGCCCGGACATCTTCGCCAGCGTGAGTTGCCCGTCGCGCCAGGTGAACGCGGAGCGGGTGTACTCCGCCGACGCACGGGACCTCTTCCGCGACTTGAACCTCGGGTACTGCGCACGGCGCGCGAAGAAGTTGGCGAACGCCGTCTGCAGGTGCCGCAGCGCCTGCTGCAGCGGAACGCTCGACACCTCGCCGAGGAACGCGAGTTCGCCGGTCTTCTTCCACGCCGTCAGCGCGGCCGACGACTCCACGTACGAGACACGGCGCTGCTCGCCGTACCACGCGCGGGTGCGTTCTTCGAGGGCCTTGTTGTAGACGAGACGGACACAGCCGAACGTACGCGACAGCTCCGCCGCCTGCTCGCCGGTGGGGTAGAAGCGGTACCGATACGCCCGCTTGACCGACGAATGCCCCATACCTCACAGTCTATCAGCTTGCGGGTGAGACGCGGGTGTTCGCCGTTCACTGTGCTGAACGCCGAACCGCCCGGGAGCGGTTCGGCTTCTCCTGCCCTGCTCCGCAGGGGTCCGTTTCCTCCCCGGCCTGAAGGCCGGGGTATCCACGGAGGAGTCCGATGAAACCCGGCGGCATCATCATTGCCGGGCTTCGCGGTCGGCTGCTGAGCGCCGGTCTCGTCCGGCTGACAATGGGTGACGACGGAGTGGCAGAAGGGCAGTTCGTCTCGGGTGGCAACTACATGCCCGCGCGGCAGGAGGCTGCTCAACGGCACCTCATTCTTCCCGACCTGGACAGTGGTACGGAAAGACTGTCCTCGGTAGGGGCGTCGGCGCTCGCGGACAACGCCGCCTTGGTGTTGGCGGACAGTGTCGCTCCTGCCTTCCAATGGACTCGGGGCAGCATCGATGGTCAGCCGTCGACGGACGCGTACATCGATCAGGACAGCGGGTCCTTCGTCGTGGTCACCGACCGCCCGGACGGAAGCGCTGTGATTCGCGAGGGCGGTCCCGATCTGATGTGGCGTCGCGTCGAGCAAATCGTCACGTCGTGGCGGGAGGCCGGGTGCCCGTCGATTGAGGCGTTCCGCGTGCGGGCGACGCGGTGTGGTCACACGATCGTGGTCCCAAAATAGCGTGCGGACGCGGCCTCAGCGTAGGCCGTGGCGGCGGGCGGTGAGGCGTTCTGCTGCGGTGCGGGGGAGGAGGCGGCGGAGGGCGAACACAACCGGGGCGTTGCTGCCTACTGCGTAGAGGGGCTTGGGGCGGGGGGATTCGACTGCCTTGAGGATTGTGGCGGCGACGGTTTCGGGGGTGATGCCTGCTGCCTCGTTGGCGTTCAGGGCGTTCAGCATGGTGTGGTACTCGGTGGCGAAGGGTGAGTCTTCGGCCAGGTATTGGGTGCGGCGTTCGCTGATTCCGGTGTTGATGGAGCCCGGCTCGACGGTGGTGATCGCGACGCCGTAGGGGGCGAACTCGCGGCGTGCGGCGGTGGCGAAGCCCTTGAGGGCGGCTTTTGACGCGACGTATGAGGAGCGGTAGGCGAGCGGGAAGCTGGCCAGCATCGAGCCGACCATCACGACGCGGCCGTGGCGGCGGGCGCGCATTCCCGGGGTCAGCAACTGCGTGAGTCGGACCGCGCCGAAGACGTTGGTCTCGAAGAGGCGGCGGACGGCGTCCATGGGGAGTTCTTCGAGTGGGCCGCTCTGGCTTTCGCCTGCGTTGTTGATGAGGATGTCGACCGGGCCGCAGGCGGCGGCGCACGCGCCGATCGAAGCCTCGTCGGTGAGGTCGAGGGCGATGTATTCGACGTCGGGGACTGGGGCCGAAATCGCCGCCGGGTTGCGGGTTGTGCCGTACACGCGGTAGCCGCGCCCGGCCAGCAGAGCCGCGACTGCCGCGCCGATGCCGGAGGACGCGCCGGTGACCAGGGCGACACGGCCGGCCTCCGACACCCCGCCGGTCATGCGAGCCTCTTCGCGAGTGCGCGGCCCGCCGCGCGTCCCGAGAAGATGCAGCCGCCGAGGAAGGTGCCTTCCAGCGCGTTGTAGCCGTGCACGCCGCCTCCGCCGAAGCCGGCGACCTCGCCTGCGGCGTACAGGCCCTCGAACGGCTCCCCGTCGGCGCGTACCACCTGCGAATCGAGTGTTGTCTCCAGACCGCCGAGAGTCTTGCGGGTCAGTACGTGCAGGCGTACGGCGATGAGTGGGCCGTGGGCCGGATCCAGGAAGCGGTGTGGGGCGGCGACGCGCGTGATCTTGTCGGGTAGGTAGGCGCGGGCGTTGCGAACGGACATGAGCTGGAGGTCTTTTCCGTACGCGTTGCCTACGGCCTGGTCGTGCGCGAGGACTTCGCGTTCCACCGTGGCGAAGTCGACGACCGGACCCGGTGCGATGGCGTTCATGCCGTCGACCAACTCGCGCAGTGTGGGCCGTACGACGAAATCCTCGCCGTGGTCCAAGAACGCCTGCACGGGCCCCGGCGCACCCTTCTTGACGCGCGACAGGACCAACTTGAGGTCCTTGCCGGTGATATCAGGGTTCTGCTCGGAGCCCGACAACGCGAACTCCTTTTCCACGATCGAGCGGGTCAGCACGAACCACGAATGGTCGTGACCGGTCGCGAGGATGTGGCGGAGTGTGGCGAGGGTGTCGTGGCCGGGGAACAGCGGGGCGGGCAGCCGGTGTCCGGTCGCGTCCAGCCACAGGGACGACGGGCCGGGGATGATCCGGATCGCGTGGTCGGGCCAGATCGGGTCCCAGTTCCTGATGCCTTCGGTGTAGTGCCACATCCGGTCGCGGTTGACGACCGATCCGCCCGCAGTCTCGCTGATCTCCAGCATGCGGCCGTCGACGTACGCCGGCACTCCGGTGATCATCGACCGCGGTGCCGGGCCCATGCGTTCCACGGGCCAATTCCTGCGCACGAGTTCGTGATCGCCGCCGATGCCGCCGGAGGTCACCACGACGGCCTGGGCGCGGAGTTCGAACTCGCCGACACGGTCTCGCGACGACGCCGCCCCGCGCGGGTCGGACGACGGCACGAGCACGGAGCCGCGTACGCCGACCGCCGCACCCTGTTCGACGATCAACTCGTCGACGCGGTGGCGGAAGTGAAAGCGCACCAGCCCGCGCGAGGCGGCGTCGAGCACCGGTTCGCGGAACACCCGCACGACCTCGGGCCCCGTGCCCCACGTGAGATGGAACCGCGGCACGGAGTTGCCGTGCCCGGTCGCGGTGCCGCCGCCGCGCTCGGCCCATCCGACCGTCGGCACGACCCGCAGGCCCAAGCCGTGCAGGTAGCGCCGCTTTTCCCCGGCCGCGAAGTCGACGTACGCGTGGGCCCATCGGCGCGGCCAGTGGTCCTCGCGCTCGCGGTCGAAACCGGCGGAGGCCAGCCAGTCGGCGAGGGCGAGGTCGTACGAGTCCTTGATGCCCATGCGGCGTTGCTCGGGACTGTCCACCAGGAACAGCCCGCCGAGTGACCAGAACGCCTGCCCGCCGAGGTTGGCCTCGCTCTCCTGGTCCACGACCACCACCCGCCGCCCGGCACGGCTGAGTTCGTATGTCGCGACCAGTCCGGCCAGGCCCGCCCCCACCACGATGACGTCCGCGTCGAAACCCATCGCGACTCCTCGGCGATCGGGGGTGTTGTACGTGCTGGGCACCGACCGTACGGCCAACCACCCGGCCCGGCCAAGCACATCGCGTCGCGTCGGAGGACGCGACGCGTCACGCGACGTCGATGCCGAAGTCGCCGAGCAACGGCTCCAGTCCGTCCGGATAGCCTCGGCCGCCGATCACGAACGCCCAGTCGCCGTTGGACCGGCGCCGGAACGAGCCCAGGACCAGCGCGGTTTCCCCCGCGCGGCCGTCGGACACCGTGAGGCGGTCGACCTCGCCGCCGGAGGCGTCGCGCAGCACGATCGCCGCGTCGGTGAAGCCGGACAGGTCGGCGTTGGGGTTGACCGACGGATCAACCGCCGCGACGAGCACCAGCCGGTCCGCGCGGGCCGGAAGCGCGTCGAACGCGACGCGCAGAGCGGCCTTGTCGTTTCCGGTCGCAGCCTCCGAGCGGACCGATCCGTCAGGGGTGGAGGTGTTGTTGTAGAACACGAAGTAGTCGTCGCCCAGAACGCGTTGCCCGGTGCAGACCAGGGCGCAGACATCGAGTGCGACGCTGCCGGACCACGACATGCCGAGGATGTTCGCCTCGTCGGCGGTGGAGGGAGAGGCCGCAGGCGCAGCAGAACCCGCCCTCCGTGAAGGGGCACTTCGCGTTCCCGCCGCCGGAAGTGTCCCCGGGGGCGCGGTGGTTCTCCCCGCCCGTGCCGCCGAGGCCGCCGGCACCGCCGCCTCGGCGGCCCCGCGCTGGGCCGGGACCCCCGCGCCGCCCGGCCCGAGGCGCCCGCTCAACCCACACTGAGTGAGCAGGTCCACCAACTCCTCACCGGTGATGAGCGTGAGCGGCTTGCCGCGCGCGAACGTGTACGAACTCGGCCCGAAACGCGACGTCGTCACCAACACGCCTTTGTTGGCTCCGACATCGTGGACCGTGCCGTACAGGTCCCGGACGGCGGTGGGCGGAACGGTGTGCCGGTAGCGCTTCACCTGCACGATGATCTTTCCGCCGCTGAGCGGATCGGGATCGATCGCCTCGACGTCCACACCGCCGTCGCCCGACCTCTGCGTCGTGACCGCCTGAAGGCCGCGCGCCCGGAACAGTTCCGCGACCAGGCCCTCGAACGCGATGGGGTCCATCTCCAGCAGATCGGGCACGTCGTCGTTGTCGGCGTGCGAGACCACCGCGACCCCGCCGCCCACCTCGCCGGGACGCCGGGCGGCGCGCACGGCTGTCCGCTGGTCCGGGCGGGCCGACAGCGTGCCGTCCAAGGCGTCCACCAGGCAGTCCACGGCGCTCACCCGCGCGAGGTTGAGCCGTTCGAATTCCGCGCGCGGGGCCCGCACCGAAGCCAGGACGATGCGTGCCCGCCGCCCGGTCGCCGGGTCGCGGTCGTCGACGAAGCCGTTGACCACCACGGATTCCAGCGCGCCGAACTCGTCGGCAACGAAGACCTCGCGCAGCACCAGCAGCACGCACTGCGCGAGAACGTCGCGGTAGAGCGCACGCCGTGCCGTCACCGGCCGCGCGACTTCCTTGTCCTGGTCGGTGCTCGGCATGTACTTCACCGACCGGGCCGCCGGCACGATGTCGACGGTGGGCAGCTGCCAGTCCAACACCAGTTCGCGCGTGCCGCGTTCGTACGCGACATCCACCTGCCGGGGAAACTCGTCCGGCCACGCGGTCGACGCGTACAACGCCGCCGAGAAGAACTGCACCGCCGCATCGGCGTCCCCGCGCCGCAGGCTGTCACCCAACGCCCGCACCTGCGCGTTGTGCTGCCGGATCTGCGTCAGCGTCGTCGCCGCCCACTGGTCGTACTGCCGCCGGTACGCCTCCAGTTGGCGCAGCCGCTGTGCCTCCGCGTCCTGCGCGGCGTACCAGTCCCGTTCGAACCGCGCGCGGGCCTCCTGCCGGGCCTGTGCGCTCGGGCCGAAGCCCCAACCCGATTGCGCGGGCTGGTAGTCGGCTTCGACCGGCATCGGCACCGGGACGCCGAGATGGCCGGGCTCGAACGGCTCGACCCGCTCGGGCCGCAGCATCGACGCCGAACGAAACGCCGGTCCCCGGCACGCGGACGCCAGCAAGGCGCCGAGGGCGTCCGCCTGGCGCTCGATCTCCTCGGTGCGGCGCAGCGCGTCCGCCTCACGATGGCGTTTGTACGCCGCCCGCTGCTCGCGGTGCATGCGCGCCATGGCCTGCTCGGCGGCGCGCTGCCGCCGTTCCTCCTCGCGCCGCCGCTGGTCCGCGGCTCTGCGCTGCGCGTCCTGTCGGCGTTGCTCCTGCCGTTGGGCCTCGGCCCACGCACTGATCAGCCCGTTGCCACGCCGACTCATGAGCGACGCCGACCTCCCCACGCCCGACAGTTCGTCCGAAGACCCTATCGCCGGTGATGATCAACGCAGGTGCGGATGACGAAGAAGGTCAGCGCCCGGTCGCGCCCAAGCGCGTACGCGCCTCCTCCACCGTCCGCATGATCGCCAGTGTGGCGTCGAGCGGCATGACCGTGCTCTCCAGACGACCGTCGCGGACGCGGTCGCGGACCTCGCGGATCTCGGCGGCGAGCGCGACCTCGGGTGAGTCGATCGTGAACTCCTGGGGTGTGCGGCCTCCGTAGGTGTGCACGGTGATGCGGGTGGTGCAGTGGAAGAACGCGTCCAGCTCGGCCCGTCCCCGGGTGCCGATCACCGAAGCGGTCATGGGCAGTTGGCTGATCAGCGAGGTCTCCAGAAGCGCGTGCGGGCCACCGGGCCAGCGCAGGAGCAGGGCCACCTCGGAGTCCACGCCGCTGGGTGCGAGCGCGCCGGCCACCTCGATCGACTCGGGTGCTCCGAGCAGCAGTTGGGCCAGCGCGACCGGATACACGCCCAGGTCGAGCAGCGCACCGCCGCCCAACTCGGGGTTCCACAGGCGGTGTTCCGCGTCGTAGGGCATGGGGAAGCCGAACGTCGCGTGGATCGACCGCACTTCACCGAGCGTGCCGTCGTCGGCGAGCTCCTTCACGCGCCGCACGAGCGGGTTGAACCACATCCACATGGCTTCCATGAGGAACACGTCGGCCGCGCGGGCGTCCGCCACCATCGCCTCGGCGTCGGCCAGCGTGGCCGCGAGCGGCTTCTCGCACAGCACCGGCTTGCGCGCGGCGATCGCGAGGTCGACGACTTCGCGGTGCAGGGCGTGCGGGGTGGCGACGTACACCGCTTCCACCGCCGGGTCGGCGACCATCTCGGCGTACGAGCCGTAGCCCGTGCCGTCGCCCAGCTCGCGGGCGAAGTCGGCCGCGCGGTCCTTGTCGCGCGAGGCGACCGCGGCCACGCGCATCCCCGGCTCGGCGGCGATGACCTTGCCCAGGGTCCGCGCCATCGATCCGGTCGCCGCGATACCCCATCCGAAAAGCCCGCTCATGCCCACCCCTTGGCGGTGTCGATTGCCGCGTGCGGGCTCACCGCACGCGATTCAGTGGGTACATCCTCACCCCTGGCGCGCGCGGCCACACCGCCGCACTCGTCCCAACCGTGACCGCCCGCGAGCGGGAGCACGGGGCGGGAGGCCGGCCGGAAGGGATCAGATCGTCGAGATCGCGCGCTCGGGGCAGTTGGTGATCGCCTCGTGCACGGAGTCCTCGTATTCGGCCGGGATCTCGTCCACCTGCACCACGGCGTAGCCATCGTCGTGCAGCGCGAAGACCTCGGGGCAGATCGCGCAGCAGACGCCGTGGCCGCGGCAGCGGTCGTCGTCGACGGTGACCTTCATACGATCGGCTCCTTAGCGGGCGTGGTTTTCGGTTCTGTTCGATCAGAGCCCGCACAATATACGGCGTCGTTCGAATTTCGGGGACCGGGCCGAGGCGGGCTCTACGGCAGAGGCTCCCCGATGCGGTGCAGCTCGGCCGCGCCGCTGTCGATCACCTTCGGCTGGTGCCAGACCTCCACGCACATCGCGACCATGATCACCGAGTGCACGAGTTCCAGCAGGTGCCGGGGCTGGTCGGGCATGTCGTCGAGCGGGAACTTGTCGCAGTATGCCAGCGCGTCGCGGATGCGCGGGAACGCCGCCCGGTAGAAGGGCTCCATCTCGGCCATGGTGCTCGCCATGCGCCGAGCCCAGCGTTCCGGCTCGGTCGGGAGGCACCACGTGCCCGCGAAGGGTTCGAGGTCCGCGAAGTCGGCGGGGAGGAGGGAGGACATCGGGTCAGACCCCCGTGCTCGTCGTACGTGCCTCGCGGCTGCGCCGGTAGTCCTCGACCCAGGTTCCGACCGCGTGGTGGAAGTGCCGGACCAGGAGCTCCTGGTCGCTGAGCGGGAACTCGTCGCCCGCCGCCCGGGACTCCAGCCCCTCCTGGGTGCCCGCGAGCGTCCCGGCGTCCTGGAGGGCGAACTCCTTGAACATCACCGCCGCGCACTCCTGCGCGGCCCGCTGCGACGCCGTCTCGGCCTTGGGGAAGAACAGGGTGCCCTCGAAGCGGTGTGTGTTGTGCGAGGTCGGCCAGAACCGGTACGTGAGGTACCAGCCGCTCGCCCAGACCAGGATCTCCAGGTTCGGGAAGATCTGGAAGTTGTCGATCGCCCAGTTCTTGACCTTGCCGGGGTTGGTCCCGGGCAGGTCGGCGCCGAGGTCGGGCTCGTCCCAGGGGCCGAACAGGCCGCTGCGTGTGGCGATTTCGATGGGGTACTGGAAGTCGTCCGGCCACAGGCGGCGCGGTACGCCGTCGGCGGTGACCATCCGGTGGGGGCCGTCGAGCTGGTAGTGCGGGGCCTCGAAGCCGGTCATCTTGTCGCGGGCGGCCGGTGTCGCCTCCTGCGGGTGCAGGAAAGGCACGTGGTAGTACTCCTGGAAGGCGTCCAGGAAGATCTTCCAGTTGCAGTCGATGTCGGCGCGGAAGTCGTACCGCTCGGTCATCCGGTCGAACGGATAGCCTTCCAGCGGTGTGATCATCGGGCCGAGGAACTCCCGCAGGGACTGCGGCGGTTCCTTCGCGAGGTTGACGAAGACGAAGCCCGCCCACACGTCGCAGTGCACCGGCACCAGGCCGTACGCGTTCTTGTCGAGGTCGAAGAACTCGCTCTCCTGCTGGACGAAGGTGCACGCGCCGTCGAGGCCGTAGCGCCAGCCGTGGTACTTGCAGGTGAACTGCCGTACGGTGCCGGAGACTTCCTCGCGAGGGTAGTCCTGCCATACCAGCTTGTTGCCCCGGTGGCGACAGATGTTGTGGAAGGCCCGGACCTCGCCCTGCTTGTCCCGCACCACGATGAGGGAGGTCCCAGCGACCTCCAGCTCCTTGGTGAAGTAGCTGCCGGGGCGCGGGAGTTCCTCGACTCGGCCGACGTTCAGCCAGGCACGCTTGAAGACCGCCTCGCGCTCGTCCGCGTGGAACTCGGGCGAGATGCTGTCCTCGTAGGACACGAAGCCCGTGCCGACGTCCGGGTAGTGCGACGTCCAACTGCCTTCGGCCGGCTTCGGATACAGCGCCATGGGCCCGGTCCTTTTCGATGGTGCCCGTGCGATTTGGGCGGGTGCCTGATCTGCCCACATCATGGGCACTGATCCTCGGCCTTGCCCAATAGAAAATCGTTATGCGACCATGTCGCGCGCGCATGGCCACAGGTGCCCCCGTGCACCCCCCGGCCGGTCGCCGCGGGCCGTCCGACGACCACGTTTGCGCAGGTCAGCCGATGTCAGTCAGGGCCTCGGACTGGTAGACCTCCTCGACCGGCCACCGGCCCTCCGCGACGGCGACCCGGACCTGACGGACCAGCTCGCGGGCGACGGTGTCCACCGCCGGCGGAATCCGCGACGTGCGCTGGGCCGCCGCGACGACCGCCCGCGACACGTCGGGCTCGCACAGCGGCGCGGCGCTCAGCACACCGCGCGCCACGTCGGCGGCGATGCCGACACCGGGCAGGATCGTCCAGCCGTGCCCGGCCAGCACGAGCTGCTTCTGCACGCGCATGGAGTTGGTCTGCACGACGACGTCCATCTCGATGCCGGCCTGCTTGGCTGCGTCGTCGATCAGCGTACGCAGCGCGTGCCCGGTCGTCGGCATCACCAGCGGATGCGTCGCGGCGGTCGCGAACGGCACCGGCGCATCGGCGCGCAGGCCCTCGGAGGCGGGGGCGACGGCCCACAGGTTCTCGTGCAGCAGCAGGTGCGCGTTCAGTGACGGCGTGCTGTCGAGGTTGTAGAGGAGGGAGAGGTCGAGGTCGCCTTCGTCGAGCCACTGCTGGAGGTGCCCGGAGTAGGCCGTGATGAGCCGCAGGTCGATGCCGGGGTGTTCGCGCGCGAGAGATGACACGAGCGGTGCCGCGAGGAGGTCGGCGGTGCTGTCCAGCAGGCCGACCCGTACGACCCCGGTCACCACGCCGGGAGTCGGCCGCACCTCGGACCTGGCCCACTCCAGCTCGTTCAGGGCGCGCCGCGCGCGGGCGACCATGATCGCCCCCGCCTCGGTGGCCCGCATGCCCTGGCGGCTGCGTTCGAACAGGGCGACGCCGAGTTCTTCCTCCAGCGTGCGGATCTGCCGGGTCACCGCGGGCTGCACGAGGTGCAGCAGCTCCGCCGCGCGTGTGACGCTCCCCACCTCGGCCACCGTCACGAGCGCCTTGAGCTGTTTGAGGTCCATTTCCTACCGCACACCTCGTTCGTATATCCGCGCCGAGTATGCCTCCATCATTCCTTATTATTTCACTCACGGTGCCATAAGTGTTCATGATGAAGTCCAACAAGGCTCACGACAAGCCGACAACGACCAGCGAGGACGCCCGCATGACCGACACCGCCGGCCCCGCCGACGCTCTGCCGCTCGCCGGCATCACCGTCATCAGCGTCGAACAGGCGGTCGCGGCGCCCTTCGCCACCCGCCAGCTCGCCGACCTCGGCGCCCGGGTGGTCAAGATCGAACGCCCGGACGGAGGCGACTTCGCACGCCGGTACGACACCGCCGTCCACGGCGACTCCAGCTATTTCGTCTGGCTCAACCGCGCCAAGGAATCGGTCACGCTCGACCTCAAGACCGCCCGAGGGCGCGACATCCTGGAGCAACTGCTCGCCGGTGCCGACGTGTTCGTTCAGAACCTCGGACCGGGCGCGGCCGCCCGCCTCGGATTCTCCGCGCCCGCCCTCGCCGCGCGGCACCCGTCGCTGATCCCGTGCTCGGTCACGGGCTACGGGTCCACCGGCCCGTGGGCCGACCGCAAGGCCTACGACCTGCTCGTGCAGTGCCAGACCGGTTTGGTCTCGCTCACCGGCGGCGCGGACGAGCCGGCGCGGGTCGGCATCTCGATCGCCGACATCGCCGCGGGCATGTACGCCTACAGCGGCATCCTCACCGGCCTCTTCGTCCGTGCGACCACCGGCGCCGCCCGCGCGGTCGAGGTCTCGCTCTTCGAGGCGCTCGCCGAATGGCTCGGCCAGCCCGCCTACTACACCCGGCACACCGGCGCCCAGCCCCCGCGCATCGGCACGCAGCACGCCACCATCGCGCCGTACGGGGCGTTTCCCACCGCCGACGGCAAGAGCGTCATCTTCTCCGTCCAGAACGAACGCGAATGGGCCGCGCTGTGCGAGCGGTTCCTCGACCGCCCCGAACTCGCCGCCGATCCGCGCTTCGCCACCGGTGCGGACCGCGTCGCCCACCGCGGCGAGGTCAACGCGATCGTGGCCGAGCGTCTTCTCGGCCTCGACAGCACAAAGGCGCGGGAACTGCTCGACCGGGCCGGCATCGCGAACGCCGGCGTCAACGACGTCGAAGAGTTCCTGGACCACCCCGTGCTCGCCGGCCGCGACCGCTGGCGCGAGGTCCGCACACCCTCCGGCACCGTCGTCCCGGCGCTCGTGCCGCCGGTCGACATGGCCGGCACGGCCCCGGTCATGGGCGACGTACCCGCGCTCGGCGAGCACACCGCCGAGGTCCTGGGCGAGCTGGGATACAGCGCGGCCGACATCGACGGCCTGCGGGCCGAACGCGTCATCTGACGCCCGCACCACAGCCACACACCGGCAAGGAGCAACAGGCATGGGCACTTGGGACATCCTGTCCGAGGACGAGCAGTTCATCGTGCGTACGGTGCGCGACTTCGTGGACAAGGAAGTCAAGCCGGTCGTCCAGGGACTCGAACACGCCAACACCTACCCCGAGGCGCTGATCGAGCAGATGAAGCGGCTCGGCATCTACGGCCTCGCCGTCCCGGAGGAGTACGGCGGCGCACCGGTCTCCATGCCCTGCTACGTGCTCGTCACCGAGGAGCTCGCGCGCGGCTGGATGAGCCTGGCCGGCGCGATGGGCGGCCACACCGTCGTCGCGAAGCTGCTCACCCACTTCGGCACCGACGAGCAGAAGACCCGCTACCTCCCGCGCATGGCCACCGGCGAGGTACGGGCGACCATGGCGCTGACCGAGCCCGGCGGCGGATCGGACCTGGCGGCCATGCGCACGGTCGCCCGCCGCGACGGCGACGACTACCTCGTCGAGGGCTCCAAGACCTGGATCTCGAACGCGCGCCGCTCGCAACTCATCGCACTGATGTGCAAGACCGACCCGGACGCGAACCCGCCGCACGCGGGCATCTCGATCCTGCTGGTCGAACACGGCCCCGGCCTCACGGTGTCCCGCGACCTGCCCAAACTCGGCTACAAGGGCGTCGAGAGCTGCGAGCTGTTCTTCGAGGGGCTGCGCGTACCCGCCGACGCCGTACTGGGTGGCACCCCTGGAGCGGGCTTCGCGCAGATGATGAAGGGCCTGGAGACCGGACGCCTCCAGGTCGCAGCCCGCGCGCTCGGCGTCGGACGAGCCGCGTTCGAGGACGCGCTCGCGTACGCCCAGGAGCGCGAATCGTTCGGCAAGCCGATCTGGAAGCACCAGTCGATCGGCAACTACCTGGCCGACATGGCCACATCGCTCACCGCCGCCCGCCAGCTCACGCTGCACGCCGCCCGCGAGGCCGACGCCGGACGCCGCGTCGACATGGAGGCGGGCATGGCCAAGCTGTTCGCGTCGGAGACCGCGATGCAGGTCGCACTCAACGCGGTGCGCATCCACGGCGGCTACGGCTACTCCACGGAATTCGACGTGGAGCGCTACTTCCGCGACGCCCCACTGATGATCGTCGGCGAGGGCACCAACGAGATCCAGCGCAACGTCATCGTCGGCCAGCTGGTCAAACGCGGCGGCCTCGACGCGTGAGCGGCGACAGGTGTCACGCGACAAGCGAGGGCGGCACTCATTCCCTGCCGGAACGTGTGCCGTCCTCGCTGAAGAACACGGTGGCCGCGCCCGAGACATGCCGCGCGCGCGAGGCGCAACGCCTGGTGGGAACCACCGCGCCCGGGCTCGTGCAGACATGCCGCGCGCGAGGCGCAACTCTCGCTTTCCGGGTCTGGGCGCGGCGCGTCAGTCCGTGCCGATCGGCGGGTTAAGGCCGGTCGCCAGCGCACCCAGCAGTTCCGTTGCCTCGGTGGTTGCCGGCAGGTCGCTCACCTGCCCGTCCCCGACCTCGACGACGCGCCACACCCCGTCTGCGCGCAATGCCAAGTCCGTTGTCACAAAAGGTGCTTCGAAGGCGGCCACCGCGCTTCGCAAGGACTCCGACAACGGTGGCGCGACCGGTTGCCCCGGGGAGTCCGGATGCGCCGTGGACAGCACCGGCACGGCGTCGACCCACCAGACGCGTGCCTCGGGCCCGGTGAACTCCTCGTACGCGCGCAGCGCGACGCCGCCGGTCAGGAACACGCCCTGGCCGGTCAGGAACGCGTCGACGACCGACGCGAGGCCGGCGGTGTCGGCGAGGTCGGGGACGAAGCACGCGGTGTCCCACTCGTGCTTGCGCGACTTGACCCAGTCCTTGACCATGGCCGCTCCGCCCGGCAGTTGCGAGGCCGCGGCCGCCAACTCCGAGGCGTCCGGCCGGTCCCCGACCGCCAGCGGCAGCAATGCGGTACGGGGCGTGAAGGCGGCGAAGTGCTCGTACCAGCCGGGTAGTTCATGCGCTCGTGCGTACGCGTCGGGAGTTGTCGCCGCGACGGCGCCGCGAGCACGCAGCGCAGCGTCGAATGCCTCGTAGGCACGCACCGGCACCATCCAGCCCCGGTACACCGCCGGCCCGAGCCCCTCGGGGACCCGCCGCGTCGCCTCTCGGGCGTCCCCGCGCAGCAGCGCGTCATGGTCGACCAGCGCCACCGCGAGCCCCAACTCGCGTGCGGCCCGCGCCTCACGCGCGAAGTGTGAGTCGACCCGTCGCGGATTCAGCGGGTCGATCGGAAACAGCAGAGCATTCGCCACCGCACCACGATAGGCCGCCGCCTGCCGCCCGCCACGCACGCGTTCGGCGGGGGTCGAATCGGATCCGTCACAACTTCCGGTGTTAGAACAGGTATTGGGCATGTCAGACCCAATTCGTATGCTCATGGTATGGCAAACGGTGTATGGCACACGCAGCGAGGTATCGCTGTCAACCTCAACCGAAGCGACCTCGGCCACCCCGAAATCGACGGCCTGCTCGACGAGATCACCACCGCGGTATCCGACCGAGACCCGCACATGCTGGAGTGCCTGTCCCACCGCCTCCACGGCGTATGCCACTCCGAACACCGCGGCAAATCCCGCTGGATGTTCGTCCGCCGCGCCCGGAGCGGCAGCCAAGTGCGCTGGGTGGCGGCGCACTTGCCCGTCACCCACCGCGCGTCCGCGGAGCAGGGGGACCAGCGCCGCGCGACCCGGGACCGCATCGCGTCCGCCGCCGCCGCACACGACCTGGACGTCGAAGTCGAGGCCCGCACCCCCGACGGGCACGGCGTCATGGACGCACTGGTCACTGGGCCCGACGGCGTGCGCGTCGGCTGGAAGATCCAGTACTCGCCGGTTTCGGCGGGCAGCGTACGCCGCCGCTCGCAGACCGCCCGGCGCAACGACGCGATCCCGTCGTGGGTGGTCAACGACCCCGATTCCGAGGTGGTCGACCGGGCTCCGTGGGCGCGCGTCGACGACATGCCGTGGCGCGAGATAGCGAACGGCCGCGAGCTGGTGGTGCGCAGCGGTGTGCGGCACCTCCAGATGTGGCGCTGCACCCGGAGAGCCGTGTGGCCGTGTCCGGACGGGCGCGGACCCTGCGACGCGTGGCACCACGACTGGCTTCCGCCGGCGCAGTGCCTGCCCGCCAAGCCGCACATGACCATCGACGAGTTGGTCGTGTCGACGGCGTACGGCCGACACGTGCCGCTGTTCGTCCGGGCCCGAGGGCGCCGCCGCTCCGGCCACCATTTGTGGGTCGACCCCCGGGAACTGGCGGCCTGGCGCGACCTGACCGGCAGCCACGACGCGGACACGGGCGACGAAGACGACGGCACCGAGGAGATCACCTACACCGGCGAACCGATCGAATTCGACTGCCACGCGGGCGAGTCCGCACGCCCGCCGGGACGATCGCGGGCAGCGCGCGACCTCGCCGCCCCGCCTGCCCCGCGCCCGGCGTGGATGCCGGATCCCCCGCCGGAACCCGGCCGCGCACGCTTCCGGCTCAGCGACGCGGAACGCCGCGCGGCTGCGGTGCTCCTGCACTGCCCCGGCTGGGAGGTCGGCCCGTGCGCCGGATGCGGCGAACCGGTGCACCGCTACGGGCGGAACGCCGGGCAGTACTGCGGCACTTGTCGCACGCACATGGCAGCGGCCCGCCGTTTGGAGCCTTCGCTCGTCCGAACGCGAAAGCTCGATGCCGGCGGTGCCGCCGCGTAGACCGCCCCCCGAACGAGCGCCGGTCGGCGTCGACGCGGGCGCCCCGATGTCGACTGCCGATCCGCATCGCCCCCGCGCGCCTGATCGGAAAGGGCCGCCGGGAGCACCGGCGATCGGGTGGCGGCGCCATCGGCGCCTGCCGGCGGCTGCTGGCGGCTGCCTGCCGCCGGGAGGCGACGTAGGATCGGCACGTTTGTTCGGCAGGAAGAGAGAAGATGTCGTCAGCCGCGCCCCAGCGCCCCAAGCGTGCGGACGCCAGGCGCAACCGCGACCGCCTGGTGGACGCGGCCCGCGCGGTCTACGCGGAGCAGGGCCTCGACGCGCCACTCGAACTGATCGCGCGCCGCGCGGGGGTGGGCAACGCGACGCTGTACCGCCACTTCGCGAACCGCGAGGCGCTGCTCAAAGCCGTCTACTCCGCACCGTTCGAGAAGCTGTCGCGGCGCGCGGAGGAACTGGCCGCCGACCCGTCCGCCGCCGACGGGATGGCGGTCTGGCTGGGCGAGATCGTCGTCTACGGCGCCGGATCGCGCGGCCTGACCGCCGCGCTGGGCAGCACCTTGCACGAGCGCGGCGACGACGTCTCGTGGAGCCGGGAAGCGATGCTCACCGCGGCGGCCCGCCTGCTCGACAAGGCCCAGCGTGCCCGGACGATCAGGCCGGACGTCACCGCGCCGCAGGTGCTCCTGCTCGCGAAGGCGATCGCCTTCGCCGCCGAATCCCGCCCGGACCCGTCCGGTCAGGCCCGCGAGCTGCTGGCCCTGGTGATGGACGGCCTGCGGCCGGAGGCCGGGGCCGGGGTCGCGGGCGACGCGGTGCCCTGAATTTGCGGCGACGCGGTCACATCGGGGGCCCGCCGTTCGTCATGGACCCGAGGAACGCGGACTTGCCGCCGCATCAGCGAACGAGCGGGCCCACGGACGCCCCCGACCCGAGGACGTACGACACCATGAACCAACACGACTTCCTGGCCGAGAACTTCGAAAAGCACCGTCCTCACCTGCGGTCCGTCGCCTACCGCATGCTCGGCTCGTTCGCCGAGGCAGACGACGCCGTCCAGGAGGCGTGGCTGCGGCTCGACCGCTCGGACGCCGACGAGATCGCCAATCTCGGCGGGTGGCTCACCACGATCGTGGGCCGCATCTGCCTCGACATGCTGCGCACCCGGCGGCACCGCCGTGAGGCGGCCTGGGACGACGTGACCTCGCACGGAACGGAATCGGACCGCACGCGCGTCGAGGTCGGGCCCGAAAATCAGGCGCTGCTCACGGACTCGGTCGGCGTGGCACTCATGGTCGTCCTCGAAATGCTGGAACCGGCCGAACGGCTCGCGTTCGTGCTGCACGACATGTTCGCCGTGCCGTTCGACGAGATCGCGGTGATGCTCGACCGCACGCCGGCCGCCGCGCGCCAACTCGCCTCCCGGGCGCGCCGCCGCGTGCAGGGCCGGGCGTCGGATGTCGACGCGGGTACGCGGCCCAGGCGCGAGGTGGTCGAGGCCTTCCTTGTCGCGGCCCGCGGCGGAGCCGTGGACGCACTCGTCAAACTGCTGGCGCCGGACGTCATCGCCCGGTCCGACATGTTCCCCGGCGGTCCGACTCGTGGCGCGGAGAGCGTCGCGAGCCGCGCGGCGATGTTCGCGGCCGGCGCCGGAACCGCGTTCTGTGCCCTCATCGACGGCGTGCCCGGCATCGTCGCCGACCCCGACGGCCCGAACCACCGCGTCATGCTCTTCACCGCGCGCGACGACCTGATCATCACCATCGACGTCGTCGCCGCGCCCGAGCGGCTCGCCGCGTTCGACATCACTCCGCTCCCGTAGCGGCGTACGCCCGCGCGATCCGCGGATCCCGCAGTGCGCGGGATGCGCGGATCAGTCGCGGTTGTCCGCCAGGTCGAACGTGAAGACCGAGGCGTCGAAGTCGGCGTACGAGGCGTAGTCGACCAGGTCGTAGAGCCTCGCGCGGGTCATCATGTCCGGAACCCGCGCGGCCAACGAGCCGTCGGCGAGGAGAGTGTCGAGGCCGCGCTCGACGGCGCCCATGGCGATGCGCAGCAGCGAGACCGGGAAGATCACCGTGTGGGTCAACACGTACCGCTCGACCCGCGGCCCAGGCGCCGTTCGGCGGCACCAAGCAGACCGGCTACGGCCGTGAACGGGGTGAGGACGCCCTCGCCGCGTACACCTACGTCAAGAACGTCATGGTCGACACGTCGAACGAGGCGCGCGACCCCTTCGCCATCCGAACCTGACGGCACCCGGCACGGTGCCCGGACGCGGCCGAGACCGGCCCGTGAGTGACATCCCCACCGGCGACTCCGACCTGAACCCGCGACTTGAGACTGCAACAGGAAGAGGCAACGCTGTGGCTGCTGCGCATGTCTACGACGTCATCGTTGTCGGCGCTGTGCAACGACCAAGCCGACTGGGTCTGGCGCCTCACCCGTCCACGAACCCCTCGTCACTCGTGAACTATGGGACCAGGTTCAGAACCTCCAAACACGCCAAAAAATCTCCACACCGTGGGCGTCGAGATTGATCCCGACGCCCACGATATGGAGATCTTGTCGTGTCCGAGGGGGGACTTGAACCCCCATGCCCTTGCGGGCACTAGCACCTCAAGCTAGCGCGTCTGCCTATTCCGCCACCCGGACTTGGGTGTGGCCCGTGACTTTTTGGTCGGGGCGACGCGGAGAACTGTACCAAAGGCGGAGGGGCGGTCGGGGCGGGGGAGACGGGCCGGGTTTGTCACGTCGGGGACATGCGCCGGGTGCAGGATGGGGGGCCGAGGACGGGTTTTGTGGTGAGGAGCTGGGATGACTGGTCGGGCTGCGGCTGTCGAGGGTGCCGAGTCGGCGGCGGAGCGCGAGGTTGTCGGGTTGTGCCGGGACCTGATTCGCATAGACACCAGCAATTTCGGGGACGGCAGCGGACCCGGCGAACGGGCGGCGGCCGAGTGGGTCGCGGAGCAGCTTGCGGAGGTGGGGCTTGAGCCGCAGGTGTTCGAGTCGGAGCGTGGCCGGGCCAGCACGGTGGTGCGGATCGAGGGTGAGGACCGCAGCAGGCCGGGGCTGCTGATCCACGGGCACACCGACGTCGTGCCGGCCAATGCGGTGGACTGGGCGTACGACCCCTTCTCGGGCGAGGTGGCCGACGGCTGCGTGTGGGGGCGCGGGGCCGTCGACATGAAGGACATGGATGCGATGGTGCTCGCGGTCGTGCGCGAGCGGATGCGGACGGGCCGCAAGCCGCCGCGCGACGTGGTGCTGGCGTTTCTCGCGGACGAGGAGGCCGGCGGCACGTATGGCGCGCGGTGGCTCGTGGACCGGCACCCCGAGCTGTTCGAGGGCTGCAACGAGGCCATCGGCGAGGTCGGCGGCTTCTCGTTCTCGGTGAACGACGACATGCGGCTGTATCTCATCGAGACGGCGCAAAAAGGTATGGAGTGGATGAAGCTGGTCGTCGACGGGACCGCCGGTCACGGGTCGATGATCAACACCGACAACGCCATCACCGAGCTGTGCGAGGCCGTCGCCCGCCTCGGGGCGCACCGGTTCCCGGTACGCCTGACCAAGAGCGTGCGTGCGTTCCTCGAAGAGGTGTCGGACGCGCTGGGGATCGAGCTGGACCCCGAGGACGTCGAAGGCGCGATCGAGCGGCTGGGGCCCATCGCCCGGATCGTCGGCGCGACCATCCGCAACACCGCCCAGCCGACCATGCTCGGCGCGGGATACAAGGTGAACGTCATCCCCGGCCAGGCCACGGCGCACGTGGACGGACGGTTCCTGCCGGGCTTCGAAGACGAGTTCCACGCCGAGCTGGACGCCGTCCTCGGCCCGCGCGTGCGTCGCGAACGAGTGCACGGCGACAAGGCGTTGGAGACCGACTTCGACGGCGCGCTGGTCGAGGCGATGTCCGCTTCGCTTCGTGCGGAGGACCCCGGTGCGCGTGCGGTCCCGTACTGCCTGTCCGGCGGCACCGACGCGAAGTCGTTTGCGGACCTGGGGATCCGCTGCTTCGGTTTCGCGCCGCTGAAGCTGCCGGCGGACCTCGACTTCGCCGGCATGTTCCACGGTGTGGACGAGCGCGTCCCGGTCGACGGTTTGAAGTTCGGCGTGCGGGTTCTCGACCGTTTCCTCGACGCCTGCTGACCGGATCGGTTCACTTCGGTGCGGTCGCCGGCGCACAGGTGCCTCTAACGGGTGAATCCCCCACATGGGTCGTAGCCTCGGCACAGCGGTGTCGTTTCCCCTTGTGCGGCGCGCAAGCGTGCCGTGTTCCGACTAGGAGGACTGACACTTATGAAGAAGATGGGCAAGTTCGCCGTTCTGGCGGCGGCGACGGGTTGTCTGGCGCTCGCGGGCTCCGGAGCGGCGATGGCGAACGCGGGTGCGGACGGCGCCGCCGTCGGTTCGCCCGGCGTGCTGTCCGGCAACAACGTCCAGGTGCCGGTCCACATCCCCATCAACGTCTGTGGGAACACGATCAACGTGATCGGCCTGCTGAACCCCGCGTTCGGCAACACCTGCGTCAACGCCTGATCCCGGGCCCCGGCCGATTCTCGGTGGGGTGCCTCGGCCACTGCGTGGCCGCTGCGTGACGAATGCGTGACGAACGGCCCCGGAGCCCTTTGGCTCCGGGGCCGTTCGGCGTATCCGGCGACGTCGTGCGGATGCGCGTCGCGGCGTCTTGTGCAGGTGCCCCGAAACCCCGTGCCGGAGCGGTTCGTGAAGTCTGCGAACCCGCGTGGGGTGCTGTCGTATGGCCCAATGGAAAGGTTGTAAGAAATCGCGGATCTCATCCGATCGAGCGATATATGGCTGTGAAAGCGCGCTCGTGAGTGACCTACGATGCCTTGACCCTGTTAATGCCGTCGCGGGGCAACAGCCCCGCCCCTCACACGGAAGACACAGGGGAATCTCCTATGCAACAGCGTGCCAAGAAGGGGCTGTTGGTCGCCCTGGCGGCCACGGGGGCACTCGCGTCCGCTGCGGTCGGCACGGCCAACGCCAACAGCGGTGCGCAAGGGGCCGCGGTCGGGTCACCGGGCGTGCTCTCCGGCAACAACGTGCAGGTTCCGATCCACGTGCCGGTCAACATCTGCGGCAACACCGTCAACGTCGTGGGCCTGCTCAATCCCGCGTTCGGCAACAACTGCGCGAATGTTTCCGGTGTTCCGGACGACGAGCCCTGCAAGGCGAAGCCCTCGTGCCCGCCTACGCAGCCGCCGACCAGCACCAAGCCGCCGACCACGCACCCGCCCACCACCAAGCCCCCGACGACGCAGCCGCCCACCACGACCCCGCCCACCACGACCCCGCCCGGTGAGACCACCGGCGGATCGAACGGCGGGTCCAACGGCGGCACCACCGGCGGGTCCAACGGCGGCACCAACGGCGGCGGCACCAACGGCGGTGGGACCACCGGCTTCGGGTCCAACGGCGGCTGGGGCAGCAACGGCGGCTGGGACAACGGCGGTTGGAACAGCGGCGGCCACTCCGACAACGGTCCGCACGACAAGGGTGAGCTGGCTCACACCGGCGCGTCCTCGATGCTGCTGCTGCCCGCCGGCGCCGCACTCCTGCTCGGAGGCGCGGTGCTCTACCGCCGGACCAGGCCGTCGGCTAACTGAACCACTCAGGCACGCGGTGACGCGGGCCGCCACGGCACACAACGGAGGCCGCCACCCTGCTCGGGGTGGCGGCCTCCGCCCGTATCCGAAGAGTCGTTGCGTATGCACGCTGCGCCCGTCGTCCTCCCGGCGCCACCGCGCCCGCCCTGCACGGGGGCGCGTGGCGGCCGACGTGTCAGGTCAAACGCAACTGCCTGATGATGCGTCGCCGAAGCAACACCCGCCGACTGCCGTCCCGGCGGATCGTCAGCCGGTCCAACTCCCACAGGCCGTACTCCGCGTGCTCGGCCAGAATGCGGCGCGCGTCGCTCCGCGAGGTGCCACGCGGGAGGTGCAACTGATGAAACTCGTAGTCCGCCAACCGATCACTCCTGACAGTCCGAACCGCCGATTCGACAATGTGGCGGCATCCGGCATCAGAACCATTGTGCGCAACCGGGGCTGTTGCGGATAGCGTCATGCCATGACCGGAGTTGCACAGCCCACGCCCGAGCAGGTACGAGCCGCCGCCGAGGCGTTGAAGTCGGCCGTCGACCGTCACTTGGCCGCCGTCGAGCGGCGTCAGGGCGAGAGCGACCCGGCCGTTTTCGCGGCGTACGACGAGCTGGCCTCGTTGGCGGAGGCGTACGACGAGCTGCTGTACGACGTCTACGACGAAGTCACGCCCTTCGAGGTGCCGGACCGCTCCGAGGCCGAGGAATACCTCGGTCCCGACAACCCCGACGCGGTCACCGTCCTCATCCGCCGCGACTACCTCGTCAAGGACTCGTTGACGCTGCTCGACCACGCGCGCCGCGCCGACGCGGAGTCGGGCGAGCCGGGCGAGCTCGGCGGTGAGGGCATCGAGACCACGTCGGCCGCGCTCGCGGTGCTGTTCGACGTGTACGACCCCGACGAGATCGCCCAGCGCGCCGAGGAGATCGGCCTGGAGACCGGCGACTCCACCCTGTGGGTCACCGCGATCGAACAAGCCGAACCGGGGGAGTGGCTGGACGCGCCCTTCGACGAGGTCGACCCGCAGTCGGTCATCTACCGGTTTGAGACCAGCACGGCCTACGAGGACGACATCGAGGCCATGGAGCAGGACCTCCGCTGAGGTCCGCCTGCGCAAGGGGGTGGGAGGCGGGGGCGGCGCCGCCGACTCCGGGTCCGCCCCGAGCACCCGGCCCGGGCATCGCACCCGGGCCCGTCCCTTTCCCAGCGTCGGTCCGTTCCGGGCTCGGCTGACTTCGCGGTCCGCGTCGGGCCGGGGCCTTCGCGCAACGTCGTGTCTCTTCCACGACGTCCGTCCGTTCCTGGCTCGGCTGACTTTGCGGTCCGAGCCGGGCCCGGGGCTTCGCGCAACGTCACGTCTCTTCCACGACGGCTGTCCGTTCCAGGCTCGGCGACTGAGGCGCCTGAGGCGCCGCGCCGAGCACCGGGGGCGTCCCTTGCGCAGCTCAGTCCGTTCCGGGCTCGGCCGACTCCGGAGCCGCGCCCAGCATCTGGTCCGCGGCCTCGCGTAGTGCCGCCACAAGCCGCGTGGTGCGGACGTCCCCTGTCTCCCGTGCGACCGCCTTCGGCAGCGACCCGTCGGCCGGGTAGACGACCGACAGGTGCCCTCGGGCGCGCGTGAACGCGGTGTAGACCAAGGCGCGCGTGACCAGGGCTCCGGCGTCGCCCGGCAGCATTGCGACGACTCCGGCACGGCGCGTGCCGAGGGCCTGGCGTACGGTCACCGCCCAGCCGTGCCGCAGTTCGCCGAGCCGGTCGCGCGGCACGGTCTCGGGGTGGTCGGGATCGTCGCGGAAGGCGACGGCGAGCCCGTCCGGCACTGCCTCGACCACGCGCCCCTCGGCCGGGGCAAACGTGCGCGGACCCGGGACGCGGACCACGCGGTCGCCGATGTCGAAGCCGGCGTACTGCCCCGGGCCCGGGTTGAGGCGCTGTTTGAGCGCCGCGTTGAGCGCGGTCGCCCCCGTGCTGCCGCTTTCCGCCGGGGTGACGACCACGATGTCGTCGGAGGCGATGCCGAGCGCACGCGGGATCGAGTCTCCGACAAGCTGCACACAGCGGTGCACTGCCTCGGCCGCTGCGCGCACCCCGACCAACACGACCTGGCGGTCCGGGGATTCGACCGGAGGCAGCGAGCCCGTGCGCACGGCCGCGGCCAACGTGCCCAGGACGCCGGGGCCTTGCTCGGCCGAGGTGACAACGGGTACCACGCCCGAATCCCGCAGGTCCGCGAACACCCGTCCGGGAGCCGCCGGTTGCAGCTCGTCGGGGTCGCCGCACAGAACGACGCGGGCGCCGTCCGGCACGGTCTCCAGCAGCGCGGCGGCACTTTGCACGTCGAGCAGATGCGCCTCGCAGACCACCAGCACGTCGGTGTCGAGGAGCCCGTCCCCGCCGCGCCCGGCACCCCCGCGCTCGGCGAACAGCGCGTGCAGCGTCAGCACGGCCGGCCCGCTTTCGTCTGCGGTCAGGAACTCCCGTACCCGCAGCGCCCCGTCGAGTGTCGGACACACCACCGTGGCGCGCGGCCCGGCGGCACGGGCGAGCTCCAGCGGAGCCCTGGGCGGGTCCTCGCCCGCGCCCGGCATGTGCAGGACCACGCCGGAGCCCCGCAGCGCCCGGTCCAACGGCGAGGCGTCCGCAGCCGACGGCGTGGCGGTCGACATCAGCCGCAGGACGGCCTCGGCGATGCTTTCCTCGGCCAGGGCGTGGCGTTCGAGGGCGATCAACACGCGATCCGCCGGCCCGTCGAACGGATGCCCGAAACCGTCGTCGAACTCGTCGGCCGTCTCGTCGGCTTCGGCATCCGGGTCGGCGTCGGTGCCGTCACCCGCCGGGAGTTCCGCGAACGCCATGACGCGTCCGTGCTCGTACGCCGCCCGCAGCGCGCCCAACGCATCGCGCACACCGAGCTGTTCGAGTGCGAAGACCGCCGAGACCGCACCGACTGCCGTATGCCCCTGGTTCGCGGCGCGCAGCAGATGCCATGCGATCAGCGCCCGGGTACGCCGCGCATCGTCAGGGTCCGGCGTGCCGCCCGCCGATGCGGTCCGGGCGAACAGGTCCGCCTGCTGCGGCGAAATACCCGGGAGCGCGAGCAGGTTCCACGGGTCCTCACGCAACAGCGCGGCCGCGTCCGGCCCGAGTGCGACGAGGGCCTGGTCCGCGAGCCGGACGGGGGCGCCACCGGCGGCCAAAGCCTCGCGAACCGCGGCGAGTTCGCTTTCGTCGGGGGCGCGCCCGGACGCGTCGTCGCGGTGTGCCGACGTCGGGAAGCCGGTCTCGGCCGCGCCACGCGGGGCAGCGGGACGCCGCACCTCGAACAGCGAGTCGTCGGTGGCGGGGCCGGGCTCGGGGGCGGGCGGCGGCGCGTCGAGGACCGGAGCCGCCCACGCCGCGTCGGGGTCACCGGCCAGGGGAGGGCGGCGGGATTCCCGCGGGGCGGCCTCGGCGGGACCGCTCGACGCAGCCTGCGACGGCGGCGCCTCGGGGGGACCGGACGGGCCGTGCGAGGGCCGTGCCTCGGCGCGGCCCGTGACCGGCGCGTCCAGCACCGGAACCGCCCATTCGTCGCGCGTGCCTGGGCGTACTGGTGTGTCGGGCTCGTCTGGCGTGTCGAAGCGGGACGGGGGAGCGTCCACGACCGGCAGCGCCCAATCCGCGCCCTCGCGCCCCCGTGAACGCGGGGCGGCCGAGCGGCCGGACGACGCGCCGGGACCGGTGCCGTGCGCACCCCCGAGCGCCGCCAACGCCTGCCACGCCGCCGCCAATTCGTCGCGGCTGGAGGTCTCCGACCCGTTTGCCGCATTTGCCTTGTCGAGTGCCGCCAGAGCCGCCCGCGCGGCGGCGAGCGCGTCGGTCGGCCGCCCGCCGGGCTGCCGGCCCGCAGGCGCCTCGCTGCGCTCTGTGCCTTCGCCCCCGCCGGACTGCTTGTCGCCGTCCATGCCGACGTCCCCGCTCTCGTTCATACCGCTGTTTACGAAAATCACCCGACCCGCCAGGCCGTGTCTTCATGCCCGGTCGGCGAGGCGGCGTCGCGCCCGCCCTGCCGGCGAGCCCGAAGCGGGGTTGTGCTCACAGGCTCGGCGGCCCAGCCCCGCTCCTGGATTCAAGTGTCCGGCGGATCCTTCCCGGGTCGCGCGGCGCCGGGCAGGCCGACGACGTACGCTCGCGGCGTTGCGCTCTTCCCGCCGGGCCCGGCAGCCCTCCCCAGCCACCGAAGCCGCACTGCGGGCCTGCGCCTTGCCGTCGCACGCCGCCGACCTCCCAAGCACCACGAGGGCTGGTCCGAAAAGGGATCCACCGGACAGGCCCCAGGGGCCGAAGACATCATGCCGTCGCCCCCCGACAATCGGCCTCGTGCCGCACACAGCGGCCCGGCGGCGCCACGGCGCGTGACCCAAAGCGGCAACTTGCCCGGGACGTTTCTCACGCGGTGCCCCTCGCGCGGGGCAGACGGCCTCGCGGCGGGCGTGGCGGAGCGCCGCGAGCCTCCCTCCGGACCGCATGCGGCCCGCGACGCGGCGCGTGCGTCCGTCGCCGGCAAGTGTCGCGGCCGTGGCCGCTGTTCGGACCGAAGCGGGGGTCGGCAGAGACTGCCGCGCCTCCTCGCGCCGCCGGGGCGACGGCGTCGCGACGGGCGCGGGGAAAGGACGCCTGTTTCCACGCGGACCGCATGCGGCCCGCGGCGCGGCGTGCGCGTTCCTCGGCGGCAGGTGTCGCGACGGTGACCGCCGTTCGGCCCGGGGGCGCGGCACTCGGCGATGCACCGACGACCCGGTCCGCGCACTCCGCACTACGCCTGGCTCCAGTCGTGGTCGGGATACCCCGTGAGCGGCGCCGAGACATCGTCGAGGGCGTTGCGGATCTCGGTCGGCAGCGTCAGAGCCTCCGACGCCAGCGAGGCCCGCAGTTGCCCCGCGTTGCGGGCGCCGACGATCGGGGCGACCACGCCGGGACGGTCGCGCACCCACGACAGCGCGACCTCGATGGCGGCGGCGCCCAGGCCGTCCGCCGCGGTCGCGAGCGCGTCGACGATGCGGCGCGAATCGGCGTCCAGGTACGCCGCGACGAAAGGTCCCATATCGGACGAAGCGCCGCGCGAGTCGGCGGGCATGCCGTGCCGGTACTTGCCGGTCAGCACGCCCCGGCCCAGCGGCGACCACGGCAGCAGGCCCACGCCCAGGTCGAGCGCCGCCGGCAGGACCTCGCGCTCGATGCCGCGTTGCAGAAGCGAGTACTCCATCTGCGCGCTCGCGATCACCACCCGGCCCGGCGCCGCGAGCTGCCACGTTGCGGCTTTCGCGAGCTGCCAGCCGCAGAAGTTCGAGACGCCGACGTATCGGGCCCGCCCCGACGAGACCGCGAGTTCGAGCGCGTGCAGCGTCTCGTCCAGCGGCGTGGACGGGTCGTAGGCGTGCAACTGCCACAGGTCGACGTGGTCGGTGCCGAGGCGGGCGAGCGAGGCGTCGAGGGCCTGGAGCAGATGGGCGCGGGATCCGTCGAACCGGCGTTCGGTGTACGGGACGCTGGCCGCCTTCGTGGCGATGATCACATCGGCGCGCGGCATGTACCCGTCGAGAAGGCGCCCGAGCAGGTACTCGGCCTCGCCGTCGGCGTAGACGTCGGCGGTGTCGACGAGATTGCCGCCCGCGTCCAGGAACGCTTTCATCTGTTCGGCGGCGTCCTGCTCGTCGGTGTCCCGCCCCCAGGTCATCGTCCCGAGGCCGATGCGGGAGACCCGCAGCCCGGTCCGGCCCAGATGTCGCTGCTCCATGGATCGGGAGACTAGCCGCTCGGGGGGAGCGGGCGCGGATGGCGGGGCCGTACACACTATGCGCGTCAGGTGTTCGGCAATCCCCGGCGCGCCCTGTCGTTACTGAACGGTAGTAATGCCGGTAGGGTCCGGGGAACACTCATCCGGTACTGGAGGGGCACGACCATGGGTATGCGGCTCGGCATCAACCTGGGTTACTTCGGCGCGGGCTACGACGCCGACAACCTCGCGGTCGCCAAGGAAGCGGAACGCCTCGGCTACGCGGTCTGCTGGGCGGCCGAGGCGTACGGCTCCGACGCCGCCACGGTCCTGAGCTGGGTCGCCGCCCAGACCGAGCGCATCGACATCGGCTCGGCGATCTTCCAGATCCCCGCACGCATGCCCGCGATGACCGCCATGACGGCCGCGACACTCGACACCCTCTCCGGCGGCCGATTCCGCCTCGGCCTCGGGGTGTCCGGCCCGCAGGTGTCCGAGGGCTGGTACGGCGTGCGCTTCGACAAGCCGCTCGCCCGCACCCGCGAATACGTCGAGATCGTCCGCAAGGCCATGCGCCGCGAACGCCTCGAACACCACGGCGCGCACTGGGAGCTTCCGCTGCCCGGCGGCCCCGGCAAGCCCATCAAGCTGATCGTGCACCCCGTGCGCGAGCACATCCCGCTCTACATCGCCGCCGTCGGCCCGAAGAACCTCGAACTGACCGGCGAAATCGCGGACGGCTGGCTGGGCATCTTCTTCGCGCCCGAGCACGGCGAGGAGTCCCTCGCCCACGTGCGCGCCGGACGCGAGAAGGCCGGGCTGACGATGGACGGCTTCGACGTCGTGCCGACCGTGTCGGTCGTGCTCGGCGACGACCCGGTCGCGGCCGCCGACGCGGTACGCGACAACGCCGCGCTCTACATCGGCGGCATGGGCAGCCGTGAGCAGAACTTCTACAACCGGCTCGCGGTGCGCATGGGGTACGAGAAGGAAGCCGCCGAGATCCAGGACAAGTACCTGGCCAAGGACTACGCCGGGGCCGCACGGGCGGTGCCGTACGACCTCCTCGACAAGACCGCGCTGCTCGGCAGCAAGGAGCGCATCGCCGACCGGCTGCACGCGTACGCGGACGCCGGTGTGACGACGCTGACCGTCACCCCGACCGCGGATACTCTCGACGGGCGGATCGCCACGCTTCGCACGGTGGTCGAGGCGCTGGAGTTGTCCGGCCGGGGCTGAGCGTGTCGGCGACCGGCCGCGTCGCGACCGGGGGCGGAAAGCGCCGTTTCCGTCCCCGGGCCCGGCCCCTCCGCCGTCCTAGCGGGGCCCCGGCACGCGTTCCGACACCGCGTGGGCGAACTCCAGCAGCCGCCGGATCTGCCCCGGCCCCCCGTCGTCGAGCGACTTGCTGAAGCGGTACGCCTCCTGCCGGAAACGGCCGGTGGTGGTCCCTTCCTCGCCGCGGACCGTGGCGATCTCCTGGAGCGTCGGCGTGGCCAGGAAGACGTACGCGCCGCGTGTCTCGCGCCCGCCGTCGGGACCGGTGCCGACCAGCGTCCGTATCCCCACGTGCGAGACGGACCCGAGCGGGATCACCTGCACCGACGAGTCGAGCACCGTGCCCCCGGGCGCCGACGCGTCGGTCATGTCCTCGCTGTGCCACAGGACCAGGCGGTGGTCGTCGCAGACAGCCGCCTCCTGCCACACCGAGGTGCCGTTGGCGTTGATGTCGACGACCCGCTCCAGCGTGAACGCGCGCACCGGGCGGCGGCCGAGCACCGCGCCGAGGGCTTCGAGGGCGATGTCGGGGTGCAACAGGTAGGCGCGGACCGCGTCCTCCAGTTCACGGTGCGCGGACCAGTCGGCCCCGGCGGCTCCCGAACCCGGGACCGCGGGCGGCTGCGTCCGCGACATCCGCTGCCTGCCCGGCCTGCCGAACATCCCCACCTGCTCTCCCCTGGCCCTAGGTACCCGACCAGCCTATGCGGGGAATCCGGCGACGGATGTCCGGGGCAGGTGCCGGACGGCTCACGAACGGGTGCGCATCACGTTTTACGGCCGTGGCGGGGGATCCGATCAGCCCCGCCGCGGCCGTCACAGGAGTCAACGACCAGGCGGCGAAAGGGTTCTGGGGGCTGCGGAAAAATCCGGTGCGCGGATGTGGGTGAACTCACAGCCAGCCGTTGCGGCGGAAGAGCCGGTGAAGTCCCAGACAGGCGAGGATCATGACGGTCACAACCGCCGGATAGCCCCACGGTTGCCGAAGTTCCGGCATGTGCTCGAAGTTCATGCCGTAGATGCCGGCGACCATGGTCGGCACCGCGGCCATCGCCGCCCACGCCGAGATCTTGCGCATGTCCTCGTTCTGCCGCACGCCGACCTGCGCGAGGTTCGCGCTCAGCACGTCCGACAGCAGGCGGTCGAACGAGTCCACCTGTTCGTTGACGCGTGCGAGATGGTCGGCGACGTCGCGGAAAAACGGCTGCGTGTCGGCCGGTACGTACAGCACCTCGCTGGTCGACAGCTTGCGTATCGGCTCGGCCAGCGGCTGCGCGGCCCGACGGAACTCCAGCACCTCGCGCTTGAGCAGGTAGATCCGCTCGGTGTCGTTCTCGCGCGCCGTCGAGAACACTCGTGCCTCCAATTCCTGGAGGTCCACTTCCAGTTCGGCCGCGACCGAGACGTACGCGTCGACCACCGCATCGCACACCGCGTACATCACCGCGCCCGGCCCATGGCGCAGGACTGTCTCCTGCTGCTCCAGCCGCCGGCGCACCTGCGCGAGCGGATTGGCCAGGCCGTGCCGCACGGTGACGATGAACGAGTCGCCCACGAAGATCATCAGCTCGCCGGTCTCCACCGACGACGACTCGTCCGTGTAGTGCAGCGTCTTGAGGACGACGAACACCGAGTCCTCGTACAGGTCGAGCTTCGGGCGCTGGTGTGCGTGCAGGGCGTCCTCGACGGCGAGCGGATGCAGGCCGAACTCACTGGTCACGAGCTCGAATTCCTTCTCCGTCGGCTCGTGCAGCCCGATCCACAGGAAGGCGTCCCCCGACGCGCGCGCCTCGTCGAGCGCGTCGGAGAAGTCGGCCGGTCCCGGTGTACGGACCCCGTTGCGGTAGATGGCGCAGTCCACGATCACGCCGACATTGTGACGCTTCCGGCGTTCCGCCGGGGAGTGGGCGGCGCCCGAGCCTGCGGGCCGCAGGTGAAGGGGACCCGCACGCGGCTCCCGCCCCGCAGTTGCGTTCGAGCACGTCGCCGATGGACGGCGCATACCCGGCGGGACCTGTACGCGGCTCCCCGCCCCGCAGTTGCGCCCCGTACAGTGAACCGATGGCGACGCTGCTCCTGGTCCGGCACGGCCGGACCACCGCGAACTCCTCGGGCGTACTGGCCGGCTGGTCCCCCGGGGTCCACCTCGACGAGAAGGGCCGCGAGCAGGCCGCCGCGCTGGCGCGGCGCATCGCCGCGGTGCCGGTCGCGGCCGTCGTGTCCAGCCCGCTGGACCGCTGCCGTGAGACGGCCGCCGAGATTGCCGCCGCCCGCGAGGGGACCAAGCTCGCGCTGGACGCCGGCGTGCAGGTCGACGACCGGGTCGGCGAGTGCCGGTACGGCGACTGGACCGGCCAGGAGATCAAGAAGCTGGCCAAGGACCCGCTGTGGCCCGTCGTGCAGAACCACCCCAGCGCGGCGGTGTTCCCCGGTGAAGGCGGCGAGGCGCTGCGCGACACCCAGAACCGCGCGGTCGACGCGGTCCGCGACTGGAACGCCCGCTTGGAGGCCGAACACGGCCCCGACGTCCGCTACCTCGTGTGCTCGCACGGCGACGTCATCAAGGCCCTGGTCGCCGACGCACTCGGCATGCATCTGGACCTGTTCCAGCGCATCGTCGTCGATCCGTGCTCACTGACCGTGATCCAGTACGGCCGCACGCGCCCGTTCGTCGCGCGCCTCAACGACACCGGCGGCGGTGTCGAGGCGCTGATGCCCCCGCCGAAGCGGCGGCGGCGCGCGGCGAAATCCACCGCCGCCGACGACGCGGTGGTGGGCGGCGGAGCCGGGGCGCCGTAGGGTGCAGCAGAGGGCCGACATGCCCGTGTGCGGCCACCGGCGCGACCCGGCGGAGCGCCACGCGGTACGGTCGGGCGTCCGGAACCCGACTCGGGACGCGACGCCGAAGCCGGCCCGGAAGTCGGCCCGAACCGCTGCGGTCCCCCGTCCAAGTCACCAGTAAGTACGAGTAGTACGGAGCCCAACTCGTGCCCCGCCAGGTCTTCCTCTACGACCCCCCAGACCGTTTCGTCGCCGGCACGGTCGGGGAGCCAGGGCAGCGCACCTTCTTCCTCCAGGCCGCCGCGGGCGGGCGCGTCACCAGCGTCGCGCTGGAGAAGGCCCAGGTCGCGGTCCTCGCCGAGCGCGTCGACGAACTCCTCGACGAGCTCGTGCGGCGTGCCGGCGGCGAGACCGCGGTCCCGGCCGTGGCGCCGCCGGACCTCGAAGACTCCGCGCCGCTGGAGGTGCCGATCCTGGAGGAGTTCCGGGTCGGCACGATGGCGCTCGCGTGGGACTCCGACGACGAACGCCTCGTCGTCGAGGCCCAGGCGCAGGTCCCCGACGACGAGAACCCCGAGGACACCCTGCTCGGCGAGGACGACGAAGACGGTCCGCCGCTGCTTCGCGTACGCCTGACCGGGGCGATGGCCCGCGCGTTCGCCAAGCGCGCCCTGCTCGTGGTCGCCGCCGGCCGGCCGCCGTGCCCGTTCTGCGGGCTGCCGATGGACGCAGACGGCCACATCTGCCCCCGCGCGAACGGATACCGCCGCTGAGCGCCGCCCAGGGCCCGACGGGCGGCGACACCGTCCTGGACACCGAGGCCGCCGAAGAACTGCTCCGCCGCGGCGAGATCACCGTCGAAGGCCGGTTGACCGACGCGTCCAACGCGACCTTGTACTGCCGCATCGAGGTCGACGGGGTCGCCCGGGCGTGCGTATGGAAGCCGGTCGCGGGCGAGCGGCCGCTGTGGGACTTCCCCGACGGCACGCTCGCCGGGCGCGAGGTCGCGACGTACGCCCTGTCCGAGGCGACCGGATGGGGCATCGTGCCGCCGACCGTGCTTCGCGAGGGGCCGTACGGCACCGGCATGTGCCAGCTGTGGATCGACGGCGAGCCGGGCGGCGGACTGGTCGACGTGCAGGACCCCGCGTCCCCCGAACCGGGCTGGCTGCCGATAGCCGAGGTCGCGGTCGACGACGGCGAAGGCGGGCACAGGCCCGCGCTGCTGGTCCACCGCGACAGCGAACCCATGCGCCGCGTCGCGGTGTTCGACGCCGTGGTCAACAACGCGGACCGCAAGGGCGGGCACCTGCTGCCCGGCGCGGACGGCCACGTGTACGGCATCGACCACGGCATCTGCCTGCACAGCGAGGACAAACTCCGCACGCTGCTGTGGGGTTGGGCCGGCGACCCGCTGCCCGACGACGCTCTGGAGACGCTGCGGCGGCTGCGCGCGGACCTCGCGGCAGGCCTGGGCACGGCGCTCGCCGCCCACCTGACCGCCGACGAGATCGAGGCGCTCGGCGCACGCGTCGACCGGCTCGTGCAGACGGGCCGGCACCCGGTGCCGGCCCCGGGGCGGAGGCCCGCGGTGCCGTGGCCGCTGATCTGAGCGGCCGGGGCTGATCCTTGCCGCCATGACCGCCCTGCTCCCGGCGCGTCCGTGCGGAAGGCCCGGACCCCCACGGGAGCCCGGGCCCTGACCGGTGAGTCGGGAAGGCAGCGGTTCAGCCGACGTGCACCGCGCGGGTCGCGGTGGCCTCGGTCTCGCCGCCCTCGCCCTCCGGGCGCTTCGGGCGCGGCGTGTTCATCACGAAACCGACCAGCAGCGCGGCGCCGACGAGGATGCACCCGGCGTAGACCGAGGCCACCGAGAAGCCCTCCACGAGTCCCGCGCGCATCACCTCCGGTGTGACGGTCCGGCTGCTCAGGTAGTCCGAGGTCGCCGTCGTCGCGATCGTGTTCAGCAGCGCGACACCGATCGAACCACCCACCTGCTGCGCGGTGTTGGCCATCGCTGACGCGATGCCGGAGTCCTCCGCCGCGACGTTGTGCGTCGCGTAGTTCATGGCGGTGGACATCACCATGCCCATACCGGCGCCGAGGAGCAGGATCGACGGCAGGACACCCGCCGCGTACGACGTGTCGACCTCCACGGTGGACAGCAGGAACATGCCGCCCGCCGCGGTCAGCAGACCCGGCACCACGAGCGCGCGGGGCGGGACCCGCGGGATCAGGCGGGACGACAGCCCGCCTGCGGTCACCACCACGCCCGCCGACATCGGCAGGAACGCGAGCCCCGCCTTGACCGGCGAGTAGTCCTTGACCTCCTGGAGGTAGTAGGTCAGGAACAGGAACACCGCGAAGAGCGCGATGACGCCGAGCGCGATCGCCAGGTAGGCGCCGCCGCGGGTGCGGTCCAGCGCGACCCGCAGGGGCAGCAACGGCCGTTCCACACGGGTCTCGACGTACGCGAACACGCCGAGCAGCACCGCCCCGCCGACCAGCAGGCCCACCACGGTCGCCGAGCCCCACCCGTCGGCCTCGGCTTCGCTCAGGCCGTACACGACCGCGAACAGGCCCGCGGTGACCAGCAGTACGCCGGGGATGTCGAACCTCGCCCGGCCCTCCGCGCGCGTCTCCCGGAGCACCATGTACGCCCCTGTGCCGGCGATCAGCGCGACGGGGACGTTGACGTAGAAGCACCAACGCCAGTCGAGGTATTCGGTCAGGAATCCGCCGAGTACCAGTCCCAGCGCGCTGCCGCCGCCCGCGATCGCGCCGAACACGCCGAAGGCGGTTGCGCGTTCCTTCGGATCGGTGAAGTTGACCGCGAGCAGCGACAGCGCGGCCGGGGCCAGCAGCGCGCCGAAACCGCCTTGCAGTGCGCGGGCCGCGAGCAGCAGGCCGAAGGTGTTCGCCGCGCCGCCGAGCGCGGACGCGCCCGCGAAACCGACCAGGCCGATGAGGAACGTGCGCTTGCGGCCGGTGTAGTCGGCGATCCGGCCGCCGAGAAGCAGAAGGCTGCCGAACGCGAGGGTGTACGCGGTGATCACCCACTGCCGCGAGGCGTCGGAGACCTCCATGTCCTGCTGGGCCGACGGCAGGGCGATGTTCACGATGGTCACGTCGATGATGACCATCAGTTGGGCGAGCGCGATGAACGCGAGGGCGAGCCAGCGGCGGGGGTTGGGATCAGCGCCGGGGGTCGCGGGCGGTTGGGCCGGGTCTTTCGAGAGCGACGTGCTCATGGAAATCGCCTGCTTTGAGTGAGTCGTGAATGTGTCGAGTACCGAAGCGGTCGGCGTCCTCGCCGCTTCGGCGGCAGCCCGGCGGGCCCGGGTTGCGGTGGCCCGCGGTGCTCACGTGGCCTGTCCGCCGTGGTGTTCGCCGTGGTGTTCGCCGTGGTGCCCGTTGCCGTGCCCTGCGTCCGGTGAGACCCCGAGGGGCGTGTCCGACCCGGTGGCGTGGGGGCCGTCGTCACCGATGTCCCGGGGGCCACCCAGCTTCTCCTTCAACTTCGAGAAGTCCGCGAGTGTGACGACCGGTCCGGGGAGTTCCGAGCGGTCGTTGTTGCAAGCCGCCCGCAACCCGTCGAGATAGATGTCCAGATGGCGGTGGGCGATGTCCGCGTCGATCACGAGCCGGGTGATCGCGGGCAGCGGCCGGCTGAGCCGCATGACCATGAGCGTGAGGTCCCCGAACGCGATGTCCGGCCGGACCAGGCCCTGCTCCTGCGCCCGCTCCAACATGGGCTGTAGCCGGTTGCCTGCCTCCAGCCGCGCCTTGTCGACCTCTTCGTCGAACACCACACGGCCGGCGAGGACCGGCATCGTCGCACCGATCTTGATGTCGAGCGCGGCGTGCATGAACCGGCGCAGCGCGTCGAACGCGTCGGTGCCCTCGGCCATCGCGGCCTCCGCCTTCTCGACGATGCGTTGGAAGGTGTCGAGCACCACGGCCCGGATCAGGTCGTCGCGCTGCGGGAAGCGGCGGTAGAGCGTCGCGATGCCCACACCCGCCCGCCGCGCGATCTCGTCGAGCGGGGCGTCGGCGCCGGACTCGCCGAAGATGTCGCGGGCGGCGGCGATGATGGCCTGGCGGTTGCGCTGGGCGTCGGCGCGCATGCTGCTCAGCTCCTTGTGTGCGGTCGAAACGCGATTGCCGCAGTCTTGCGCTCGTTCCTCGCTCCGGCTGCGCACGTCGGGTTCCGACCTGTGACTTGCCTGCGCGTCCACTCGCTTCGTTCCTTCCGGCGCAGCCGACGAGGCAGGCGGGTGGTGCAATCGGAGAATTTCTCTCCGGTTGATTCGAGGCTAGCAGAAGTGGAGGAACTCTCTCCAGTAGTGGGTTGTTGCCGATTTTCGGCGCCCCCCGCCGGGCGGTGCTCACGTACCGTTACGCTCATAGGCATGTATGCCTGGCCTGCCCCCGAATTGCCCGTCCTGCCTGGTCAGGGCGCGTCCGTGCGCGTGTACGACAGCGCCGCCGGCGATCTTGTGACGACAGCTCCGGGGCCGGTGGCCCGGCTCTACGTCTGCGGCATCACGCCGTACGACGCCACGCATATGGGGCATGCCGCGACGTACGTGGCGTTCGATCTGCTCCAGCGCGCCTGGCGCGACGCCGGGCACCGCGTGCACTACGTACAGAACGTCACCGACGTCGACGATCCGCTTCTGGAGCGCGCGGCACGGGACGGCGAGGACTGGACCGAGCTGGCGGCACGCGAGACAACGTTGTTCCGCGAGGACATGACCGCGCTGCGCGTTCTCCCTCCCGACCACTACATCGGGGTGGTCGAGGCGATCGATCGCATCGTGCCGCTCATCGTCGACCTCAAGGACAAGGGCGCGGCGTACGACGTCGACGGTGACGTCTACTTCTCGGTGGCCTCGGACGAGTGCTTCGGCGGGGTGTCCGGCCTGTCGCCCGATGAGATGCTCAAACTCTCCGCCGAGCGCGGCGGCGACCCCGACCGGCCGGGCAAGAAGAACCCGCTCGACCCGCTGCTGTGGCGCGCGGCCCGCGGCGGAGAACCGTCGTGGCCCAGCCCGCTGGGACCCGGCCGACCCGGCTGGCACATCGAATGCGTCGCCATCGCCATCGACCACCTGGGCATGGGCTTCGACGTCCAAGGCGGCGGTTCCGACCTGGTGTTCCCGCACCACGAGATGGGTGCCTCGCACGCCCAGGTGGCCACGGGGAAGGCGCCGTACGCGAAGGCCTATGTGCACGCGGGCATGGTCGCGCTGGACGGCGAGAAGATGTCGAAGTCGCGCGGCAATCTGGTGTTCGTTTCCGCGCTGCGCCGCGCCGGGGTCGAGCCCATGGCGATGAGGCTCGCGCTGCTCGCCCACCATTACCGCAGCGACTGGGAGTGGACCGACACCGTCCTCGCCGACGCGCAGAACCGCCTGAACCGCTGGCGCGCCGCGGTCTCCCGCCCCGACGGCCCTCCTGCGGACACCCTGTTGGCCGGCCTGCGCGAGCGCCTGGCCGACGACCTCGACGCTCCGGGTGCACTGGCTGTGGTGGACGCCTGGGCGGAAGCACAGCTCACCTCGGGAGGCACGGACGAAGGAGCTCCCGGGGTGGCGTCACGTGCCATCGACGCGCTGCTCGGCGTGGCCCTTTGAGACCGGCCGCGGGTGCAGCGGGAGCTCGCCCTGCGCGGGCCCGTCCGCGACGTGCCGCTCGGGGGCTCTTCGCCGCTGGTACGGCACGCGCAGAGCCGTGATGTCGCCGAAGCCGCTGGGGCCGTGGCGCTCAACGCCGTGGTGCTCAACCCCGTTGTCGCGCAGGGCAGTTCATCGCATCGCAAACGACCGGCGTCCCGCTTGGGCACGCC
Source organism: Yinghuangia sp. YIM S10712 (assembly GCF_051388935.1). Taxonomy (NCBI): domain Bacteria; kingdom Bacillati; phylum Actinomycetota; class Actinomycetes; order Kitasatosporales; family Streptomycetaceae; genus Yinghuangia; species Yinghuangia sp. YIM S10712. Next base: position 40,255 of record NZ_JBPKBI010000022.1, on the reverse strand, counting down.
GAGCCCGTCCAGCCCGCATCGGCCGCGATCACGACGCGGAACTCACCGCAGGCGATGGGCGTGCTGCCGCTGCCGGTGACCGCACGGGGCCACTCGTGCGGGCGAAGTCCCTTGCCGACGTGGCGCGTTGCTCAGGCCGTCGGTGTTCCGGCTCGGCCGGTCAGTACCGGTCCTGGAAGCCACTCGGCTCGGGACGGCCCGGGACGCGGGGCGGCGGGACCTGGCCGGTGTACGGCTGCGGCGGGGGCGGGGCGGGGCGGTAGCCCTGCGGCGCGCCGGGGGCCGGGCGGTAACCCTGGGGGAGCGGCTGCGCATACTGCTGCGGGGGCGCCGGCGCGTAGTGGGCCTGCGGAACGACCGGCGCCGCCGCGTAGCCCGCACCGTAGTTGCCGCTCGGCGGCGACGAAGGGGCCTGCTGGGCGCCGGCGTACGGCACCGGGGCAGCCGCGTAGCCGCCCGTGGGCGACGACTGCGCGGAAGGGCTCGAATACGACGAACTCCCGTACGAAGAACCGGAGTACGAGGAAGGCAGCGCGGGCAGCGCCGGCAGGGCCGGGCGGTCGCCGAAGCGCGAGTAGTGTCCGAGCCCGGTGAAGTCCGGCGCGGGCACATGCATGGGTCCGATCTCCGGGCGGCCTCGCTCGGCCACCAGACGGTCGTAGATCGGGGTCTCCGAATACGGCGAATAGAAGCCGCCGTCAAAGGCTCGAGCCGAGGTCATGGGCGCTAAGGTACGCGATCCGCGCCCGTTGCGAACCCCCTTGGCGCTGTCGATTTTCCGGGTTACACGTTGCTTTTACGCCAACGACCCGAACCACCCCCCGTCCATGCAACCTGCACGTAACTTATGGCGGGTGGCATGGGTGGATTTCCATCCGATTGGGGGTTTGGCGTACTGGTGTGCGACGAGGTGTGGCCATAACGCGTCCGTCGGCGCATGATGGCCACCTGCGCCGCGACAACCCGAGCGAGACCCGCGCGATGTCCCCGAGCGATATCCCGAGTCAGCCGGTCACACATGACGCCACCCGAAGGGGAGGGACGCCGTGCGACGTGAACGAGCAGAACCGAGACCTGTCGACGACGCCGCAATCGACGCGGGGCTGCCGCCCGCCGGGCCGCCGGATCCGCCCCCGCCCGATGACATCCTCCTCGACCGCATCCAGGGCGGCTGGCTCGGCCGCTGCGCCGCCGCGCACCTGCCCGACCACCCCGGCGAACTCCCCGACCTGCGCGATCGCCGCGACACCGTCGACCGGGCGGTGCTGACGCTGCGCATGCTGGAGACGTACGGGCCGGGGTTCACCCATGAGCAGATGGGTTCCCTGTGGCTGCTGGCCCTGCCGTTCCTGCGGCCGGGCGGGGCGGAGCAGGCCGCGTACCGCATGTTGGTCGACGGTGCCGTGCCGCCGTGGGGGGCCGGCGCGGCGGTCGGGCCCGAGTCGTTCCAGGAGGCCGACGACGCGCTGCCGCGCGCCGACCTGTACGGCTACGTCGCCCCCGGCGACCCCCGGCGCGCGGCGCGGCTCGCCCGCAAGGACGCGCAGCTGTCGCATGTCGCCAGCGGCCTGTACGGCGCGATGTGGATCGCCGCGCTCACCTCGGCCGCGTTCACCGCACGCGACGCCGCCGAGGCCGTCTCCGTCTCGCTGCGGCACATCCCCGTGCGCTCCCGTCTGTTCGAGGCGCTGTGCGAAGTGCTGGTCGCACACGCGCGCCGACGCTCGTGGGCCGTGGTCGTGGGCGATGTGCGGCGCGCGTACGGCCACTTCGGCGAACACCACGCGGTCGGCAACTCCTGCCTGATCGCCGCCGGTCTGCTGTGGGGTGAGGACGACTGGGGCCGCAGCGTCGCGCTGACCGTCGAGGGCGGTTGGGACACGCCCGTCGACGCCGCGGTGACCGGGTCCGTCGCGGGGGTGCTGGGCGGCACGGACGGCATCCCGGCCGAGTACCGGCACGCCGCCGTCGACCGCGTCCACACGGCGGTCCCGGACGCGGGGGAGTGCCGTATCGCGGACCTGGCCGGACGGACGTACGCGCTCGCGCACCGAGGTTGGTGAGCCGGCGGCGGCAGGACCGAGAGCGAGGGACGAAAGGGCCGTCCCGCGGCACCTTTCGTCCCTCGCGCGTCAGGCCTTCACAGCTTGGCCGCGTGTTCTCGGATGCGCACGACCGCGTCCGCGACCCGCAGCACGGTCGCCTCGTCCATGTGCGACCACAACGGCACCGTCAGCACCCGCTCGGCCATTTCCTCCGTCACCGGGAGCCGCGGCGCGTCACCCTCACGGGTGTACGCCTTCTGTGTGTGCACCGCCGGGTGGAAGTAGCGGCGCGAGTCGATGCCCTCGGCGCGCAGCGCGTCCGCGAGCTTCGGGACGTCGCAGCCGAACAAGGACGGGTCGACGATCAGGGTCAGGTCCTTCCACGTCGACGTGTCGCCCTCGGCGAGCGCCGGGAGGCGTACGCCGGGCAGGCCCGCGATCCGGGCCGCGAACGCCGCCGCCAGTTCGCCGCGGTGTGCGACGCGCTCGGGCAGCGTGCGCAACGACACCAGTGCCAGCGCGGCGTGCAGTTCGGACATCCGCGCGTTCAGGCCGGGGAAGACGCAGTCGTAGTCGCCCGGGTTGCCGTAGCCGCGCCCGAGGCGGATCTGCTCGGCGAGCGCCGCGTCGCGGGTGGCCACCAGGCCCCCCTCGGCGGCCACGACGACCTTGGTCGGGCTCAGGCTGAAGACCTCGGCGGCGCCGAAGCCGCCGACGGGCACCCCGCCCCGGCGGCTGCCGAACGCGTGTGCGGCGTCGTACAGCAGCGGCACGCCTCGCTCGTCGGCGGCGGCCTGCAACTCCTCCACGTCGCACGGCGTGCCGTACACGTGGGTCGCCATCAGCGCCCGGGCCTGCCGCTCGGGCGGAAACCGCGCGGCGTCGATCGCCGCCGACGCCGAAGCCGGATCCAGGGTCAGCGTGTCGGGGGTGATCTCGGCGAAGACCGGCTCGCCGCCCGCCCAGTGGGCCGCGTGCGCGGTCGCGGAGAAGGTGAAGCTCGGCATCACCACGCGGTGTTTCGCGACGCCCAGCGCCTGGAGGGCGAGCATCAGGCCGCTGGTGCAACTCGACACCGCCACCACGTGCGGGACGTCCAGCAGCGCCGCGGCGGTTTCCTCCAGTTCGCGGACCGTGGCGCCGTTGGTCAACTGGCCGCTGTCCAGGATCGCTTCGAACCGCCGCGCCAACTCCTCGCGGTCCGGGACCTGCACGCGCGTCAGCGGCAGGCCCTCCGGGAACGCCGGCGTCCCCCCGAGCGCCGCCGGGACCGTCGCCTCCCGGGCCAGGCCCGGCACACCTTCCGTCACCGCCATCGCGGATCCCCCCTCCCTGCGGCCGGGACCGCGGCCCCGGCCGAACCGGTCGTTGCCGAAACGCCCGCTGCCTGCCTTCGGGGCCTTCCCGGATCCTTGCCGGGGCGCCGGCTCTTCGACCCGTTCGGCGACGCCCCTTCCCGGGGTTTGGGGATGGCCAGCAGGACGAGCACGAACGGGAAGACCTGGACCCGCTCCCGGGTCAGGATCCCGAAGTTCTTGATGTTGGCGAACGCCATCGCGAACACCAGCACGTACACCAGTGCGAACGCCAGATACGGCCGTCTGACCAGCAGCGCCGGCAACCGCCGCAGCCTGGCCAGCGACACCACCACCAGACCGAGCAGCAGCACGCCTTCGAGTGACGCCAGCAGCGCCTGCATGTTGTGCACCTCGAACGGAAACGGCCGGAACAGCACCGTCATCAGCGACTGCGGCAGATGCGCCGGAGAGATCACGCTCGACTGCTCGACGGTCTGCTGTGCCGAGCCGCCCTGCGACGTGAGGGTCTGCGTGCGGTTGACCACCTCGGTCGCCGACGCCGCGCTCAGATCGCTGGTGCCGAAGAACCTGCCGACCTGCTTCAGCGCGACCACCGCGCCCGCACCCAGCACCACCGCCCCCACCGCGGCCCGAATGGGCCCGAGCGCGGACACCTGCCGGGGTCTGGTCCGCAGCAGATAGCCGACGAGCAGACCGCACATGACCAGCACCGTCACGTGCGGCCGGACCATCGTCGTGCCGGTCATCCCCAGCAGCAGGAACACGTACGCGCCGCGCCGCCGCACGAGAAGCAGCGCGCAGCCGTACGCGCACAGCCCCAGCGTGAACAGCATCCACGTGTCCTTGCCGATCCCCGACGGCCAGAACAGCAGCGAGGGGAGAAAGAACACCAGCTTCGAATAGCGTTTGCGGTCACCGTCCGGATAGGCGATCGTGAACGCCCGCCAGCACAGATAAAGGCCCCAGAAGCCGATCCAGGAATACACCAGGTAACCGGAAATAATCGACTGGCCGACGAACGCGTAGACGATCCCGGTCAGAATGATGATGAATCCGGTGCCGATGACTTTGCGGCCGATATCCACGGTGAAGTCACCATCGCGGAACAGCACCGCGAGCTCGCGGCCCTCCATGTCGTACATCGCCGCGTCCGCATTGCCGCCGTACAGGTGAAACGACATCCAGTACCGCGCGAAGCAGGCCGCCAGCTTCGCGACCAGCGCCCACATCACGATTTTCTGGAACCACGGGTCGTCGTCGCGGGTCAGCCGCTCAAGGATCGGAATGCTCAGCGTCAGCAGGAGCGGAAAGACGATGAGCGCGCCCCACATGTCATACGCGCGGTTCTCCATCGACCACGCGAACACCGCGACATAGGCGCCGACCAGCCCGGTCGCGACGATGCCGCCCCACGGGATCCGCGGACGGCGGAACCGCGGCAGCGCGGTGCCGCTCAAAAGACCTCCAGGTCACCCAGTGCCAGATGCCAGGAGTTCAGTGTCAGGGGGTCGAGTCCGGCAGGCAGCGGGCGCAACGGCCGGGCCACCATGAGCATTCCGGTGCGCGGCGGCGTCGCGTAGCCGGCGTACCGCGCGGCCCGCGACGCGTCCGATCCGGGTGTCAGGTGCGTCGCGACGTGGTCGCACCCGGACAGCCCGGCGGCGGACAGCAGCCGGCGCGCGGTCATCCGGTCGCCGGGCCGAATCAGCAACTGCGACAGCGTGAACTCCGCCAAAGGCCCCCGCATGCGCGGCCGTCCGAACGCCACGCCGTCGAGCGTGCCCTGCCGGTACGCCGCGATCACCCGGTAGTCGAGGCCCGGCGCGGCCTCGTAGCGCCAGCGCAGGTAGGCCTCGGTCAAAGGGGTGCGCAGCCGGTCCGGCCACAGCGCGGCGTCCGCCGAGTCGGCGTCGCCGATCAGCTCCTCCAGGCCGTTGCGGGCCGCCGGGTCCGCGAAGAACTGGCGGACCGTCGGGAACCGGCAGCGGATCGCCGAGTCGTCCGCGGTCGCGCGGGGCAGCTCGGAGATGTCGGGCAGCGGAGCGGTCGAGGAGGACCCGGACGCGTACGAGCTGCTCACCGCGCCGCGCCCTCGCGTGCGCGCGAAGTCGGTCGACGTGGGTGCCTTCTCCGCTTCGCCCGAACGCAGTTCGCGCAGGCCCTTCGCGAACGCCAGTGGCCGGATGGGATGCAGCGCGATCGGGACCTTGCCCACCTCGCGCCAGCCCAACTTGAGGTATCCCGGCAGGCTGCTGGCGTTGGGCGTGTTGAACACCAGGTCTGTGTCGTCCGCGACCCGTTCGAGCAGGTCACGGGTGAGTTCGGTGAACAGGCCGCGGCCCTGCCACAACGGGTGCGTCGCGGTGTCGACCGCACGCACCGCCCGGACGGTCTCGCCCTGGTGGACGAACTCCCAGCGCAGGAACAGGCGTACCGCGACGATCGCCCCGTTCGGCGACTCGGCGACCAGACCCGGGCTGGCACCGAACGGGTTGTCGTGGTGCTTCCAGTCGAAGAACTCCTGCGTGCGCTCTCCCGTCGGGCCACCCGCGAGGGCCGCGCCCAGCAGGTCCAGCACCGCCGGCTCGTCGTCCTTCGCCAACTCTCTCACCAGGACGTCGCCTTCGTATCGGCTGGTCATCGTGCCAATACCTCCCGGTACACGTCCTCGATGCGCGACTGGGCGCCCGCGACGTCGAACGTCTCCGAACGCAGCCTCGCCGCCTTGCCCCAAGCCCTGCGCCGCGCCGGATCCGCCGCCTGCGCGAGGGCCGCCGCGAGTGCGGCGGGGTCCCCCGAGGGTACGACGCGGCCTTCCACGCCGTCAGTCACGATCTCCGGCATCCCCCCGACGTCCGTGACCACGACCGGCAGCCCGGTGGCCATCGCCTCCATCAGCGCGACCGGCAGGCCCTCCTGCCGCGAGCCGAGCGCGAACACGTCGAATGCGGGCAGGAGTTCGGGGACATCGCCGCGCGACCCGGTGAACACCACCGATCCGGCCAGGTCGGGACGCGCCGCCCGCTCTCTCAACTCCGCCTCCAGCGGGCCGAGTCCGACCAGCACCAGGCGCGCGCCCGGTTCGGTGCGGCGCAGCAGCGCATGGGCCTCCAGGAGCCCCGCGTGGTCCTTCTTCGCGGTGAAGTTCGCGACCACACCGCAGGTGTATGAGTCCGGGTCCAGGTCGAGCAGTCGTCGTGCCCGTTCCCGGGCACCCGCGCCCGGGACGACGCCGCCCAGATCGGGCCCGTGGTGGATGACGCGCAGCGGCTCGAACCCCGCCCGGGGGCGCGGCAGCCGTGTGGGGGTGATGGTGCCGGCGACGGCGTGCGACACCGCGATCACGGCGGAGTTGCGGCGGTACGTCCACGCGTTCGCGAGCCGGGTCGGGGTGCGATAGCGGTGCCACAAGTTGTGCTCGGTGTGGACCAGCGTCACCCGCCGGGCGGCCAACACACGTGCGGCGACGGCCGGGACGGGCATGTGCGTGTGCACGATGTCGTACTCGCGCGCGGTCACCAGGCGGCGCAGCCGCAGCGGCCAGGTGCGGTCGGCGGGCGCCACCGCCTCGGGGTGGCGCGGGTCGGCCGCCGGGCGGGAGCGGTCGCCGAGGCAGTGTACGGTCACCCCTGCCTCCCGCAGGGCGGGTACGAGGGCGTCCTTCCACGGCAGGACGTACGCCACCTCGACCTCGAAGCGCGTCCGGTCGACGTGCCGGGCACAGTTGACCAGCAACTGTTCGGCGCCGCCGCGGCCGAGGCCCTTGGTGAGCCACAGCACGTGCGTCTTCCGCGTGGAGGACGGCGGCATGGTCGCGTGCCCGGTCACGGGCGGTCCTCGGTGTCGGGGCGCCCGAACGGCCCGCGGCCGTCGTCGTGCGGGCCGAAGTGCCCGGGCTCGTCCGACTCGTCGCCGAGGAGCCCGCCGCCGAAGCCGCTCTTCGTCGCGTCGAACAGGTCGTCGCCGTCGGACCCCGGGCCGCGGCTGCCGGAGTGGCCCTCCCCGGCGGGCGGAACGCTCACCGTGCGCAACTCGGCAGTGCGCACCAGCGATTCGGGATCGGGCACAGTGCTCCCGGCCTCCAGGGCCGCCGACGCCCCGTTGCCGTTCGGCACGTCGTCGATGCCGCGCTGCGCCCAACTCGGCGCGGTGCGTTCACCGTTGTCCTCGGCCTCCGAGGCGGATCCCGATCGGCCGCGCATCACCAGGCCGGTGCCCGGCACGGACAGCGAGGCGAGCCCGCGCCCGCGCCCGCCGCGCACCCCGACCGTCGACGGGTCGGTGCCGATGAGGGCGATGCCCGCGACCGGTACGCCGGTACGCGTCAGCAACTCGGACACACGAGAGGCCTGATCGGGGGTCAGGTTGCCGCTGCGGGTCACCACCAGCATCGCGTCGGAGTGCTGCACGAGATCGTTGGTGTCGTTCGCGAACAGCAGCGGCGCGCTGTCCAGCAGCACGACGTCCGCGTGATGCCGGGCGCGTGCGATCACCTCGCCGACCCGCAGGAGCAGCGCTGCGGGGTAACTCGTGGGCGCGCCACCGGTGATCATCCGGACGTTCGGGACCTCGGTGGCCCGGATCACGTGCACGAGGTCGGTCTCCCGCTCCGACAACAGGAGTTCCGACAATCCGGTGCCGGGCTTGGCACCGAGGTACAAGTGCGCCTCCGGGTTGCGGAAGTCGCAGTCCAGCACGAGCACCGACCGGCCGGCCTCGGCGAGCGCCGCCGCCAGGTTCGCGACCGTGCTGGTACGCCCGTCACCCGGCCGAGGCGAGACGACGAGGATCACCGGCGCCGGGTCGGTGAAGCGGCGCGCCGGAAGCGACGAAGTCCGGCCGGGGCGCGGGGCCGTCTCACCCAGCCGGAACGCCAGCCCTGGGGGCCCGGACAACAACAGCGCCGATCGCAGCGACCGGTACGCCTCCGCCACGGGGCTCCCCGGCCGGGCCGCGACCAGGACCGCGTGGCCGGCACGCATCCGCCGCGACGCGCGCGGCACCTCGGCGATCACCGGCATCCCGAACGCGTCCTCGACCTGGAGCCGGCCGCGCAGGCGCATGTCCATGCGGTCGACCATCAGCGCCGCGACCAGGCCGAGCGCCAGGCCCAGCAGACCGGCGAGCGTGATGCGCAGCGGCCGCGACGTGGGCGCGAGAATGCTCGTCGCCGCGTCGGCGGAGCTGCGCAGGTTGTCCTGGACGACCACCCGCGGGTCGTTGAAAGGCTGCGACCACTTCTCGACCTGCGCGGCCAACGCCTCGTACGACGCCTTCTTGATCGTGAGGTCGGACTGCTCGACGCTCGTGGCCCGTTGCGCGGGCGGAAGCGCGTCGACCGCCTTGCCCAACCGGTCGACCTCGGCCCGGAGCTGGTCGAGCTGAGGCTTGAGGTCGTCGGCGCGCTGCTGGTATTGCGCGCGCTGCTTGGCCCCGAAGATGTCCTTGGTGGTTTCCGCCCAGGCACGCGCCAGGAGTTCGGTCTCCGCGCGCGTCGGACCCTCGGCGGTGACCCAGAAGACGCCGGCCTCGCTGTCGACGCCGGTGGTCACCTGGGCGGCGACGAGTGAGGCCTCCTTGCCCAGTTGCGTGGCGACTTCCTTTGCCACGTCGCCGCCGTCGGAGACGAACTGGACCTGGATGAGCGGAAATTCCTTGTCGGTCTCCGGGGCACGCACGACGGAGATCGTGCTGGACCAGTCGTCGCCCAGCGACTTGGGATTGTCGGGGGTGAGCATGAACCCGGCGACCAAGCCCACCGCCAGGCATGCCACCACCAGTTTCCAGCGGCGCTGCAAGACGGAGAAGTAGCTAGAGGTCTCCACCGGTCCCCCTCCGGACTGTGGTCATGGCGTGAGCGGACGGGCACCACACGTTCACTCGGCGGATCAACCGTAGTTGAGCGAACGGTTCTCGGGCCTGCTCGCTTGTGCCGGAACTGTGGAGGTTTCGGAAGTACGTTCCCCTGGGGGGCAACGGCTCGGCGGTCACGTGCGGCTGCCGGCCAGGGCGCGTGCGTAGAAGTCGACCATGCGGTCGCAGACCCGGTCGACGGTGAACGTGTCCATGAAACGCGCGGACGCGGCGGCCGCCTTGTCCTCGGCCGACGCACGGTCGGTGAGGGCGTCGATCAGCGCGTCGGCCAGTGCGGCGGCGTCCTCGGGCGGCACGAGCGTCGCGCACTCCGCCGACCCGACGATCTCGCGTACCGGCGGAAGGCTCGTGGCCACTACGGGAGTTCCGCAGCCCATGGCTTCGATGACCACGCTGCCCAGGCCCTCCCACCGCGACGACAGCACGAACACATCGGCGGCACCCATGAGTTCGGGGACATCCCGGCGCTCTCCGAGGAACCGGACCGCGTCCTCGCCGCCCACCGCGCCGGCGGCGGCACGCAGGCGCTCGGTCTGGGTCCCGGGCGGGCCCGCGAGCAGCAGCACGGCCTCGGGAACGCTGCCGCGCACCGTGCCGAACGCCTCGATCAGGACGTCGAGTCCCTTCTGATACTCCTGCCGAGCGGCGGCCAACAGGACCGGGGTGCCGCTGCCCAGCCCCAGCTCCGCACGCACCGAATCGCGCTGTTTTGTTGCCCGGGCCAGGAGTTCGGGATCCCGGCCGCGCGGGACCACCTCGATGCGGGAGCGCCGTACCGCGAGCCGACGGGCCATCACCTCGGCGACGTGGTCGGTCAACGCATGGAAACGGCGCACCCCCCGCGCGGTCGCCGCGTCGAGTGCCTGTGCCGCGCGCAGCTTCCACGGCCGCAGCGTCGGCGACGCGAACTGCTCCGTGCCGTAAGCCGAGTTGACCAGGCTCGACACGACCGGTACACGGCACGACACTGCCGCCGCACGCCCCGCCACATCAGCCTCGAACAACGTGGTGTGCACGAGGTCGGGCGCCCGGTCGCGGATGACCCGCCGCAGTCCGGCGACCGTGCCGGCACGCGAGCCGCGGTGGACACCGAACAGCCCGACGCCCGCTTCGCTCAACTCGGCCTGAAAACCGTCCACGTCCAGCAGGTACGCGACGTCGAGCTCGACACCGCGACGGATGAGATGCGCGGCCGTCACCGCCAACGCCTGCTCGGCCCCCCCGGCCCGATCGACACTGTCGATCACGTGCAACACGTGCACGGGCACTACCCCCATATATCGCCCAGAGCCCCTGCCGGAGACCTGGCACCACCCCGAGTACGACCCGCCGCACTCCCTATACGGCGATCCCCACGTGAGGGAGCGTAGCGAGCACGGCGGTGCCCCGGCCGGGTTGTGGGGAAGAAAGAGCCACCGCACAGTCGATTTCCTTCCCGTGCCCGTGCGAGCACGGCCCGGGACGCATGGATGTGTGGCAACCTGCGTGCCATGCACGGCTCATCGCCCCGAACACCCCGCGGCGGGGTGCTGCACGTGGTCACCGATCCGCGGCGCCGGGGAGCCCAGACCTTCGCCTACGACCTGCACCGCGAACTACGGTCACGCGGCGTCGCGTCCGAGATCGCGGCGCTGGCCCCGGACGCCGAGGCTTCACCAACCACGGTGTCGACGACGGGCGTTGGGCTCTCGATACCGACGCTCGGAAGGCGACGCCTCAGCCCGGACACGCTCGTGGCGCTGCGCGGACAGGCCGGGCGCGCACGCGTCGTCGTCGCCCATGGCTCGTCCACGCTTCCGGCCTGCGCGGCGGCCCTCGCGTTCGGGCGGACACCCTTCGTCTATGTGAACATCGGCGACCCCCGGCACTGGGCCGCAACGCGCCTGCGCCGCCTGCGGGTCGGCCTGCTGCTCCGCCGTGCGGCGGCGGTGGCCTCGGTGTCTCGAGTCGGGCGCGACCTGCTCATCGAGCGGTACGGACTGTCCCCGGGGCGCGTCCGGGCCATCCCGAACGGGCGCCGCCCCGACGCCTATCCCCGCGTGGACACCGCCTCACGGGCAGCCGCGCGCAAGGAACTGGGTGTCGCCGACGACGCAATCGTGATCGCCGCGGTCGGGGCCCTCAGTGCCGAGAAGCGGGTCGACCTCGCGATCGAGGCGTTCGCGCGACTGCGTGACGACCGGTGCCTGCTGCTCATCGCCGGGGACGGCCCACACCGCGGCCGACTCGCGGGCCTCGCCGCCGAACTCGCCCCCGGACGCGTGCGGTTCCTCGGAACAGTGGACGACGCCGGACCGGTCTACCGGGCCGCCGACGTGCTGCTGCTCACCAGCGACAGCGAGGGCGTCCCCGGGGTGTTGGTCGAGGCCGGGCTGTCGGGCATTCCGGCGGTCGCGACGGACGTGGGGTTCGTCCGCGACGTCGTCCTCGACGGCACGACCGGCGCGCTCGCCGCACGCGGCGACGCCGCCGCGGTCGCGGACGGCGTCCGGCGTGTCCTCGCGGACCGGGAGGCGTACGGGGAGGCGGCCCACCAACACTGTGTGGCGACGTACTCGATGCAATCCGTCGTGGACGCCTGGCAGGATCTCCTGGACGCGGTCGCGGGTCCGGTGGGGAGGACCGACCGCGCGTGACCACCATGCGGTATGCCAACAGGGGCCCGAGCACGGGGATTTCGGCATGGGGCGCCGGAACTCCGCGTACGGGGGATCGGGAGGATCGGACAAGAAGTGATTCGCGTTCATGGCCCTGCGCCATGTGCGAGAGTTGACGGCGGACCAGGGAGGGGGAGTCCGTGGGGGACGCTGTGGGGGGACCTTTCGGCGCGCGTGGGGAAGGCGCGCGACCGTATACCCGGATCAACGGCAAGGCGCATCAGCCGCCGAGGCCGCAGGCCGCCGCGCCGCCGAGCTCGGGCGCGCGGCAGACAAGCGCCGGCCGCGGCGTCGGGCAGCCACAACAACAGCATTCGAGCGGCGCGCAGGCGCAACTGCCGTCACCGGCAGCTCAGTACGCGCCGGGCGGCGCGGACGGCCGCCGAGAAGAACGCGCGTACGGCGTGCCCGCGGTCGTGGCCGTGCCGCGCGACCCGGCCGCGGGGCCGCCGCCCGAACTGCGCTTCAAACGACGCGTCGGGCTGCTGCGCGGTATCCGAGAGCTCTGGCATGCACGGGAGTTGGTGCGCACGCTCGCCGAACGCGACCTGCGGGCCCGCTACAAGCAGGCCGTGCTCGGCTTCGCGTGGGCGATCCTGACACCCGTCATGCTCATGGTCGTCTTCACGATCGTTTTCCAACGCGTGGGCAACGTCAGCGAGATCGCGCAGTCGCACGGCGCGCCGTACCCGCTGTTCAGCTACGTCGGCCTGCTCGGCTGGACCTTCTTCATGGCGGCCGTGACGCAGGGCGCCAGCGCCATCGTGTCCAACGGTCCGCTGCTCAACAAGGTCTACTGCCCGCGCGAAGTCTTTCCGCTGGCGACCATCATCGTCGCGCTGTTCGACATGATGATCGCCGCGATCGTGCTGGTGCTGCTGTTCGCCATCTACACCCAGGCACCCGCCGGCACCTCGTACATCGCACCGATCTTCCTGGTCATTCAAATCGAAGTCGCGCTCGGCGCCGCGCTGTTGCTGTCGGCATCCGTCGTCTACTTCCGGGACATCCGGCACATGCTCCCGCTGCTCATGCAGATGGGCATGTTCGCCACCCCGGTCGCCTACGGCCTCGACCAGATCACCAAGGAGTGGCTGGTGCCCTACGTCGCCGCCAATCCGCTCGCCGCGGTCATCGACGGCTACCGGCGCACGATGCTGTACGGACAGCAGCCCGACTGGCAGCTCACCGGCGTTGCCGCGCTCTCCGCGACGCTGATGCTGCTGATCGGCTACAGGATCTTCAAGAAACTCGAAACGGGGATCGCGGATGTCGCCTGACGGGAGCATCGAAGCCACCCACCTGTGGAAGCGGTTCCGCGCCGACAGCCGCCGCATGCTGCTGCGCGACAACCTCGGCCGCATCGTCCGCAAAGTGACCCGGCGCGACGCCGCTGACTGGCGCTGGGCCCTGCGGGACATCAACCTGCACGTCGAACCGGGCGAGGCCGTCGGACTGATCGGTTCCAACGGCTCCGGGAAGTCCACGCTGCTCAAGATGCTGACCGGGGTGATGTACCCGTACGCCGGAAGGATCGACGTACGCGGACGCATCGGAGCGCTCATCGAGGTCCGGGCCGGGATCCATCCCGACCTGACGGGCCGTGAGAACGCTTATCTCTACGGTTCTTTGCTCGGCCTCAAACGTGCCGAGGTCGCCAGGCGGTTCGACGACATCGTGGAATTCGCCGAGCTCGGCACCGCCATCGACCGCCAGGTCAAGTGGTACTCGTCCGGTATGCAGATGCGCCTCGGCTTCGCCGTCGCCGCGTTCCTCGAACCCGAAGTCCTTCTCGTGGACGAGGTGCTGGCAGTCGGCGACGCACTGTTCCAGCAGAAGTGCCTCGACCGCATGCGCGCGGTCCTCGAACAGGGCACCACGCTCGTCCTCGTCTCCCACGACCTCGCCGCCGTGGAGTCCATTTGCACGCGAGGCGTCTGGCTCGAACAAGGCGACATCCGCGCCGATGGTCCGATCCGGGCGGCTCTGCGCGGCTACCGAGACAGCGTCGAGGAGGAGACCGGGCTGCGGGTCAAGACCGACGAGCCCGTCCACGTCACGTACTGCGACGTGCGCGGCGTCGACAATCCCGGGCTCACCACGAGCGCCCCGATGGTCGTCGACCTCGACTTCGCCACCGAGCGCACCGGACCCGCGGTGCTGCACATCGGCGTCACCGAAGGCACCGCGAATCCCGTCTTCACCGCGCGACGGGACGTCTTCCTCGGATGGGCCGGCAACCAGGTGCGCTGCACCATCGGCCAACTCCCGCTGCCACGCGGACGCTACGCCCTGTGGGTGGGCATCTACGACAACGACGGCCACCCCCTGATGGGCTGGGCCCCGGTCCACCAGTTCGACGTCGCCGGCCCGGACCTCGACACACCGCCGCGTGCCGTGGTCATGGCGGCCCCGGTCTACGTCGACCACGTGTGGGAGTCGTGACCGCCGTTGCGCCCGGGGAAGCGGAGGGGCACATGAGCGACCGGCTCGTGTTCCTGCACGCGGGATCCTTCTCCGGATCCGCCGCCGGACTGCTCGGCGCGATGCGGGAGTTGGTCGATGTCACGGCGTACGACCTGATGCCGCTCGCCCGCGACCCCCGGTTGCTCGGTGCCCGGCTGCGCGCGACCGCCGAAGCGCGTCGCGCCGGCGCGGGGACGCCGTGGACCAAGACGTTCGCATGGCCGAAGGCCGTCCAGCGGCACGTCTCACGCAAGGGGCTGCTGTCACCGCAACCACCCCTGCTGATCGTGCAGTCGCTGCCCGCGATCGTGCCGCCGCGCGGAGTGCGGTACGGCGTCTACACCGACCGCGTCGGGCTCGAAGGGACGTCTGATCCGGACGACCCCGCAGGCGGCAGCGGCGAACACCGGTCGCGATACACACCCGGTTGGCTCGCCCGTGAACGCGCCATGATCGCCGGGGCCCACCGCGTCTACACGATGGGCCACAGCACGGCGGAGGCTGTGATGCGGCGCTACGGCGTACCGGAGGAACGGGTCGAAGTCGTCGGCGCGGGAGTCAACGTCCCCGCCGAGCCGCTGCCGCTGGAGCGGGAACTGCCGGGTGGGCCACCCGCGTTGCTGTTCGTCGGCGTCGAATGGGAACGCAAGGGCGGCCCCGAGCTGATCGAGGCCTTCGGACGGTTGCACGCCACGAACCCCGCGTGGCGCCTGACGCTGGCCGGCAGCCGACCGGCCGGCACGCTCCCTCCCGGCGTCACCGCCGTCGGGCGCGTGCCGCACGAAGGCATGCCCGAGATCTATGCGGCCGCGGATGCCGTGGTGATCCCCACGCACCGCGAGCCGTTCGGCATCGCCCTCATCGAGGCACTCACCCGCGGACTCCCGTGCGTCGGGACGACGGTGGGCAACCAGCGCACGATCGTTTCCGACGCCGGACTCCTCGTCGAACCGGGAGACGTCGACGCACTGACGCGCGCACTGCGCAGGCTCGACACCGACTACATCGAGCTCCGCAAGCGCGCTCACGCCCACGGTGCCGTACTGCGCCGCACGATGAGGTGGCCGTACGTGGCGCGCGTGATCCGGGAGGGCTTGGCATGACCGCTCGTGAGCTGCCACGCCAACCGCCGTCTGTGGCAGCCGTGTTCGTCACCTACAACCGAGCCCCGCTGCTGCGCGAGACGTTGACCGCACTGGCGAAGTCCACGCGCCCGGTCGACGAGGTGATCGTCGTCGACAACGCGTCGTCCGACGGCACCGCCGCCATGCTGGCCGCCGAGTTCCCCGACGTCACCCACATCGCGCTCGCTGCGAACACCGGGGCCGCAGGTGGCTTCGCGGCGGGGCTGCGGGCAGCCGAGGCGCACGGACACCACTGGGCCTGGCTCTTCAACGACGACGATCACCCGCTGCCCGAGGCACTCGACACGTTGCTCGGGCACCTCCCGGAACTGCCGCGCCGCACCGCGATGTTCGCGTCATGGTTGATCGACGACACCGGTGCCGTCGCCCGGCTCGGCTCCGGCTGGCGCAACCGCAGGCTGCCGCTCGTCCAACCGCCGCCGGACGGCAGCCCCTACCCCGTCGATGTGCTGATCTTCGCCGGTGCCCTGGTGAACACCGCCGCGGTGCGCGAACTCGGCCTGCCCAAGGCGGAGTACTTCATGATGTGGGAGGAGATCGAGTACTGCGTGCGCGCCCGCCGCGCCGGCTGGGCGGTCTACATCCTCCCCGAACCGCTGGTCGCGACGCTGCACGTCGGGGCCGCGTCGGCACCGCCGTGGCGGCTCTACTACCAGTCCCGCAACCACCTGGCGATGGCCTTGGAACACCGCTCGGCCGCCGAGATCTGGCACTGGGCGGTACGCCAGGCCAAATTCACCGCCGTCACACTGGCCCGCCAGGACCGCAAGGCGGCCCGCACGAAGGCCCGCGCGCTGGGCGCGTGGCACGCGCTGCGCGGGAGGACAGGCCGTACGGTGCCGCCGGTCTGACGGGGTGTTCGGCGGCACCGAGATCGCTTCTCGATCACTCGGAACTGCCCTGTGATCAAAGCGCGGCCCGGTCGCCGGCGGGAGCACTTGGGCTGCTGGCGGGCTTCGCGTTGTTCTCGGTGGCGGTCTGGGCGGTCTTCGTGCGGTACGACCGCGTCAGGGCAACCGCCAGTCGATCGGTTCCGCCCCCATCTGCTGCAACATCGAGTTCGTCCGGCTGAACGGCCGTGAGCCGAAGAAGCCGCCGTTCGCCGACATCGGGCTGGGATGAGCCGACTCGACCGCGGGCACCGAACTGCCCAGCAGCGGGCGCAGGTTGCGGGCATCGCGACCCCACAGGATGGCGGTCATCGGCTTGCCACGCTCCACAAGGGCGCGTATCGCCTGCTCGGTGACCGGCTCCCAGCCCTTGTCGCGGTGGGCGCCGGGCTTGCGGGGTGCGGTGGTGAGGGCGCGGTTCAGCAGCAGCACGCCTTGGCGCGTCCACGGTGTCAGGTCGCCGTTCGACGGCATCGGGAGACCGAGGTCGGTGGTCAGCTCACGGAAGATGTTGATCAGGCTGGGCGGGAGCGGGTGCACCTCGGGTGCGACGGCGAAGCTCAGCCCGATCGCATGCCCCGGTGTCGGGTACGGGTCCTGTCCGACGATGAGTACCCGTACATCGTCGAACGGCTGTTGGAACGCGCGCAGGATGTTCGCGCCCGCCGGGACATAGCTGCGGCCCTCCGCGATCTCGCGGCGCAGGAAGTCGCCCATCGCCGCGATATTGTCGGCGACCGGCTCCAAAGCCTTGGCCCAGCCTGCCTCGACGGTCTCATGTAGTGGTCGTGCGGCCATGGTGGGTCACCCTATCGGCCCACGCCGACACGGGCGGCGGCTGCGGCTTTCTCGTAGACATCGGCGAAGCCGTCGATCATCTTCTGCCGCGTGAAGCGGGCCAGCGCACGTTCCCGTGCGGCTGTGCCCATGGCGGTGCGCAGCCCGTCGTCGGTGACCAACTCACTTACGGCGGCGGCCAGTCCATCCCGGTCGCCCTTCGCGACCAAGCGGCCGGTCACGCCGTTGTCGACCACGTCGTTGACTCCGCCGACGGCCGTGCCGACGACCGGCAGACCGGCGCACATGGCCTCGGCGACGGCGATGCCGAACCCCTCGTAGTCCGACGTCGACAAGAACAGGTCGCCGGCGTCGAAGGCGTCCTGGAGCCGGGCCAGCGGCGGCACCAGATGAACGTGCTCGCCGATTCCCAACTCGTCGACCAGTTCCGCGATCTCGGGCCGCTGACGCCCGACGAGCGCGAACGCCACCCCGGTCTTCCCGACTGTCCCCAGCACGGCCGCGGCCACCCGGAAGAACAAAGGGATGTTCTTCTGACCCGAGCGGCCGACTCCCACGACCAGCCGCGCGTCCGGTGCCAGACCCAACTCGGCGCGCAGGCGCGCGCGTGCCGTGGGATCGGGGACGTGAGGCTCGACCCCCAGTGGTACGAGTGGCACTGCCGCGCGCCGCAGGCCGAGCAACGCGGCCGTCGAGTCCCGGACGTGTGACGAGTGCGCGAACGGTCGGAACCGCGACCGGGTGATCATCGACCGCTCGATCCGGTTCGTCCACTCGCTGTGCAGTCCGCCGGTCAGCGGTTCGTGCACCTCCATGACCCGTCCGGCCGACGGCACGGCGAGCGCAGCGGGCAGCGCGTGCCGGGCGGTGCCACTGTGTGCGTGGATCACGTCGGGGCGCAGTTTGCGTACGACAGCGGCGTAGCGGAGCGGGATGCGGAATTCCTGGACTTTGTCGGGCGGACCCGCGTAGTCCAGCGGATGGACCGTCACGTTCGGTCCGAGCAGATGGAGTTCGTCCTCCTCGACAGCCGGGCGTGCGGTCACGGCGTGGCAGTCGAATCGCGACGGATCCAACCCCGCGAGCACCTGCCGGCTCACCCGCGGTATACCGCCGCCGGTGCTCAGTCGCCACACGACATGGACAACCCTGATTCGACGCCGCATCGGCCCGGCTCCTCGGAATCCCCCAACAGCCGCACCCCCTGCGGCTGTTCCCCGCAGGCACGGTAACAAGGAGCGCCGCGTTTCGGGTAGCAGTCGGTGTCACCGCGTCCCGCTACCGTCGCCGGGATGACAGGCGGGATCAGGTACATACGCGGCGACGCCACCAGTCCGCAGGCAAAGGGCGTCAAGGTCATCGCCCATGTGTCCAACGATGCGGGTGGTTGGGGCAAGGGCTTCGTGCTCGCGCTGTCGCGGCGCTGGCGGGAACCCGAAGCGGCGTACCGGAAATGGCACCGTGAGCGAGCGCGCAACGACTTCGGCTTGGGTGCCGTGCAGTTCGTCCAGGTCGAACGCGATATCTGGGTCGCCAACATGATCGGCCAGCACGGCATCCGAACCGGCGGGCAGGGAAAGCCTGTTCGCTACCCCGCCATCGATACGGCCCTCGGCGGCGTTGCCACCCGGGCCCTCGAACTCGGAGCCTCCGTCCACATGCCCCGCATCGGCTGCGGACTCGCGGGCGGGCGCTGGGAGATGGTCGAGCCGCTGGTCATCAGAAATCTCGTGGAGCGCAGAGTGCCGGTCGCCGTCTACGACTTCGACTGACGACCGGATGTCCGCGCGCGGGACGCGCCACGACCAGTCGTCGTGGTGCGGGATCGGAGAACTTTCGGCACCGCCCGTGTCCTGCTGGCAGGATGGGCGCTCGGCGGCCGGGAGGGGAGCCCCGGCCCGTGGGGGGAGTCCAGCGCATGCGCGTTGTGGTGATCGTCGGGTACCCCGGCGTGCCGTGGGAGAACGACTGGGTCAAGGCGTCCGGGCACGCGGCCGAGGTCGTACGCCTGTCGAACACCGACGAGCTGACGTGGCCCCAGGTCACCGGAGCGCCCTATCTCGCCCAAGACCCCGACGATCCCCGGCACTACCAGATCAAGACGTTCAGCTGGCGTCCCTCGCGTATCTTCGGGCGCGTTTCGCACGCCATGATGGCCCGCAGATACCGGCAGGCCGTGCGGTACATCGCCGGCAGATACGGACCGGTCGACGTCGTCCACGCGCATTTCTACTGGGCGCACTATCTCGTGGCCATGAAAAGGGAGTTGGGCGTCCCCTACGTGGTCACCGAGCACCACACGTCCTGGCAGGGCCACTGGACCGAGCCGCCACCGAGCCCACTCGGCATCAAGCGGGCCCGCGAACTGTACGCCGGCGCCGCGACCGTGATCACGGTGTGCAACTCGCTTTTGGAGAAGATCGGTTCGTACGGCCTGACGGGTAACTTCGAGGTCATCCACAACCCTGTCGACGCGTCCGGATTCGCCCTGCCCGACGCTGCCCGGCTCGACCCCGGCCGGGACACGGTCGAGTTCGTTTCGGTCGCCCGTCTCGCACCCGCGAAGGGCTTCGACGTGCTCATCGACGCCTTCGCCGCCGCATCCCGGGACGATCCGCGGCTGCGGCTGACGATCGTCGGTGACGGCCGCGAGCGCGCGAAGCTGGAGGAGCAGGCGGCCCGTCTGCGCGTCGCCGACGTGATCACCTTCGCGGGGCGGCGACCGCGGACCGAGATCGCACGGCTGCTGAGCGTGTCCGACGCGTTCGTGCTCGCGTCGCGCGCCGAGAACCTGACCGTGGCGGTCCTGGAGGCGTGGTGCGCCGGGCTGCCCGTGATCACCACGGATGTCGGCGGCCACGGGGAGGTCATGGAGCCGCACCTCGGTCACCTCGTCCCGTCCGAGGACACCGCCGCGCTCGCGGACGCCCTGCGTGCGGTCGCGGCGGCGCCGCAGGCGTACGACCGGCACCGGATCGCGGTCGAGGCGCGCAAAAAGTACGCGCCCGAGGCGGTGGGCGCCGAGCTGGAACGGATCTACCGTTCGGCGGTCGCGGGCCATGAGGCAGGATCGGTGTAGCGGCAACAGCGCACGACGAGGAAAGGCGGTCGCACGTGGACGCGAAGGCATGGGACGAGCGGTACGCCGGAACAGAGCTGGTGTGGTCTGCCGAACCGAACCGCTTCGTCGCGGCGGAGACCGGCGACCTCCCACCCGGCCGGGCCCTCGACCTTGCCGCCGGCGAGGGCCGCAACTCCATCTGGCTCGCCAAGCAGGGCTGGCAGGTCACCGCCGTCGACTTCTCCGCCGCAGCCCTCGCGAAGGGCAAACTCCTCGCGGACGCCCAAGGCGCGAGTGTCGAATGGATCACCGCGGACCTGGTCACCTGGACCCCGAAGGCCGAGGCGTACGACCTGGTCCTGATCGCCTACCTGCACCTCCCCGAGGACGAGATGCAGTCCGTCCTCGCCAAGGCCGCCCACTCCCTCGCCCCCGGCGGCACCTTCCTCCTGATCGGCCACGACCTGGCCAACCTGACCGAAGGCGTCGGCGGACCCCAGGACCCGTCGATCCTCCACACCCCGGACAAGGTCTCCGCAGCCCTTCCCGGCGTGAACGTGACCCGCGCCGAACGAGTCCGCCGCCCGGTCACCGTCGAGGGCGAACCCCGCGAGGCCATCGACACCTTGGTCCGCGCGGTCCGCGCCTGAGCAGGCGGTCCGTTTGGCGGTCGGCCGACAACGGCGCAAGCTGCGGGGCCGTCCGAGCGCGAGTAGCTCGTGCCGTCGCTAAACCGGCCTCACTCGGTTGCTGTGCCAGCGGATCCAGTCTCGGCCTCGGCGGAGGGTGACGAGTGAGGTGACGGGGTTGAGGCGCCGGCAGCGGGTGGGGCCGAGGGCAAGGCGGGTGCGGACGCCCGGGTATTCGGGGAGGCGACGGACATCGGTCAACTCCGCAGCCAGGTCGTAGAGTTCCCGGATGGTCAGGCCGTCGGCGGACTCCTCGCCGGCATCCAGTGTGCGAATGACCTTGCGCAGTACGCCGCGTGCGAGTTTGCGGCGCATGGCGGCGCGTGACGCCTCGGCGTACGGGAGGTGTTTGCCGTCGTTGTCCAGGAACGACTCGTAGCCGTCGCGGAGTTGCTCCAGGCGCGCGCGGGCGTCGAAGGCCGAGTGGTGCATGTTGCTGTCGTGCATGCGGTAATAGGCCTGGTCGGCGTCCGGGAGCCAGCCGACCGAGCCCCGGCGGGCCAGGCGCAGCCACATCTCCAGGTCGCCCGAGTGCGGCAATTTCGGGTTGTAGCCGCCCGCGTCGTGGTGGGCGCTGGTACGAGCGACGACCTCGGGGGAGAGGATCAGGTTGCGGCCGGCTCGGAAGACACCCTGGATCCAGCGGTCACCGTTCCATGTCCGCGTTCGCGTGCCGGTGCGCGCCTCGGGGAGCGGACCGCCGCTGAGGAACTTGACCGGGTTGCCGTACACGAAGGTGATGTCGGGGTCGGCGGTCATGACGGCGGTGGCACGCGCCAAAGCGCCTGGGGTCAGCAGATCGTCGGCCGACAACAGGACGCAGTAGTCGCCGTCGGCCCACTCCAGCAGGCCCTCGTTGTAGGTGGCGATGTGTCCCTTGTTGGTCCTGTGCCGCTCGTATGTCACGCGTGCGTCGCGGGCCAACTCGGTACCCACGTCCGGGGTTTCGTCGGTTGAGGCGTCGTCGAGGATCAACACCCGTACCTCGACGCCTTTCTGGTCGAGGAGGCTGCCGACGTTTGACGGCAGGTAGCGGGCGTAGTTGTACGACGGAACAACGATGCTCACGCTCGGCAGCGGCGCGCCGGGTTCCGAGGCCTGCGGGAGTTGCTCTGCCGTCATGCTGTACTCGCCTTTCCGAGCCGTGACTTCGCCGTCGTGCGGCCGTGCAGCAGCAGCCGGGACAGTCCGCGTCCGGCGAGCCACGTGGTGTCGTGCCGGTCGACCGCGCCGAAGCGGTATTTGTATTCCTCCGCTCCGCGCAGGAAGTCGAACACCGTGGCGCCCTCCGCCCGTACCGCCGACACGGTCTCGGCGACGAGGACGGTGCCGAGGCTCAGCCGGGCGTACGACGGATCCCAGCCCGTCTGGTAGTACGAGAACGTGTCGCCCCACAGGAATCCGTAGAGCACCCCGACGGGCCCGTCCGGTCCCTCGGCGACCATTGCGCACGGGCCACGGCCCGGTGCGGCGCGACGCAGCAGCGCCAGATGGAACGGCTTGCGCGCGGTGTCGAACATCGTTGTGCGGCCCAGTACTTCTTGACGACGGGCGTGCAGGCGGAGGAGCACGTCGAACAGGTGCTCGTCGACCGCCCCCGGTGCCGCGAAACGGAACTTCACGCCCTCGGCCGTGAGCCGCCGCGTGTAGTGCCGCAGGTCCTTGCGGAACCGCGACGATCCGATGCGGGTGGGATCGGCCGGCATGGTCGGGCACGCCGTACGCTCGACGAGGCGTGCACCGGGCGGGACGAACGCCGCGCCGGTCGCATGGTCGAGGTTGGGAAGCCACAGCGTGTGCATCCGGGCGACCGCCGCGAACCAGCTCCGCACGTCGTCGGCTCGGGCGGGCGCGACCGCGAAGCCGCAGTGATCGGCCGCGGCGGCACCCGAGCCGAGCACGGTGAGGCAACGAGCGCCGCCCGGGAGCCGGGGATGCAATCGCTGACGGCTGTCCAAAAGCGGTACGACCGCGTCGATTTCACCGCCGGGCCCACGCCACACCGCGACCATCGCCGTACCGGCCGTCTCACCCCGGAAGGCCTGCCACCACGAAAGCACCCAGTCCGGTGTCGCGAAGTACGAGGTTTCACAGGCGGCGGCAAGGTCACGCCAGGCCGGGGTGAGCTTCTCCAACTCGACCGTGTCACACACTATTTCCGGCAGCGCCGACGGAATCCCCATCAGGTCACCCCAGCCCGCGCAGGGCGTGTACGGCAGGGTGCAGGCCCGACAGGATCGTCTCGAACCGGTCGGGAGGGGTTGTCGTCGCGACGCGCAGCCGCGAGATGCGCAGCGGATGGCCGGGAAGCCGCGGACCGAGTCGGTGGTCGAACAAGAACCCTGTCGTGTAACCGAGTTCATGCAACGCCCGCTCGGCGCGGACATCCCAGTTCCCGTTGGGATAGGCGAAGGCACGCGGCGTCCGGCCGAGCAGCTTCTTCAACTCCTCGTGTCCGGCGACGACTTCACGGCGTACGTCGTCATCCGAGCACCGGTCGAGCAGCGGATGCGTCGCCGAGTGGTTCTCCACCCGCACCCCGCCCGCTTCCAGCGCGACCAGCTCCTGGGCGGTCAATTGCGGTTGACGCACCGGATCTTGACCTGCCCGCAGCGATTCGAGGGCATCGAGCCGGGCCGCCTGCGGCACCGTCTTGAGATGCCGCAGCCACTGCGCCGCGGAGCGTCCGGCGACGACACGGTCGCCGACGAGCCGCTGCACCTCGTACCACCAGGAAGGTTGGTCCGTCCCGATCAAAGACGCGATCACGAACGCCACCGCGGGCACGCCGCGTTCGCGCAGCAGCGGCAACCCGTGCTCATAGACGCTGCGTTCGCCGTCATCGAAGGTGATCAGCGCCGCCCGCCCCGACAGCGGACGCCGGTTCGCGACCGCCTCCTCGACCTCGTCGAGCGAAACCGGCCGCGCGATGCGCAGCAACCGATCCAACTGCCTTGCGAATCCCGACGGGTCGTCAACCCCGTGGTATCCGAGCACCGCGAGCCGCCCGACGGCTCGCCCCCGAAACCACCACTGCGCCGGCGACCGCCGCAACACCGCGTCCCCGCCGCCCCGCAACGGCCCCCGCAGCCCAGACCCCAACTCCGCCCCCAGGAAACCGGCTTCCCGACGGCAAACTCCGCCCACCCCGACGGCGCTCGCCGAACCCCAATGACCGCACCGTAACAACATCGGCGCCGCGCCATGGGGCTTTCGCGCGGCTCGCAACAATCGACCGTGGACCCGGCCCGGTCGTCACCGAACCGGAGGCCCGGATACCCGATGCGGAGCGCAGTCGGCATCAACCGACGTGCAGAGCTGCGTACTTCAAGCCTTTGGTGATCCGGGATCGGCCAACGCGGGCCCGGCACGCCGGAATTCATGGAGAAACCACCCGCATGGCGGCTTGCGGAGGCCTAGGCTGGTGCGCGGGTGGGTCGCGTTCAGGTGGGGGAGCACAGGGACGCGGCTCAAGGGTCACGGCCCCGACGCTGCTCACGGCGGGGTGGAGAGACGCTGGGGTCTCATGGTGGGGGCGGAGTCGGTCATGCTCGGTGCGGGGGTCGTCGGGCGGGTCGAAGCTACGGCGACCTGCTTGGTGTGCGGCGGCGAACACCGCTGTGAGAGCAGGCATTTCAGGACGAGACGGTGAACGCCCGGGGCGTGTTCCTGCGGGCAGGCGATCTCGACGCGGGGTTCACGGCGGGATGGGACCGGCTCGTGGCGTCACGCGGGGTGTACGCGGACTGCTTCGACACGCACACGTGGGCCGCGTCGGTCATGCACGCCGATCCCGTTGCCGCGCAACGCGCCCGGATCGCGGCCGTCGTCGACGAGCACACCGGTCAACCACTCAGCCTGCTCGCACTCGAAGACCTCGACGGGCGCGGGCGGTTCGCCTCGTTCGCCGAAGACCGCCCGCGCTCCCGCGTCGTCGCCGAGCAAACCGATCTGACCCCGCTGGCCGAGCAGTTGGCCGCCTCGGGCGTACGCGACCTGCGGCTGCGCAGGCTGCCGAGCCGCGATCCCGCCACCCATGCGCTCCTGGGGGCGCTGCGCCGCACCGGCTACCGCGTCCACGCACGCGAGCGCTCGCACGACCTGCTCGCCGACGTCACGGACGGATGGGCGGTCCACCGCGCCCGCTTCGCGTCCTTCCACGGGCAAACCCGGCGGCTGGCCCGCAAGTTGGCCAGGCGCGGCGAGGTCTCCTTCGACACCTACACCACGCCCGAGGAGGCCGACACCGGATTCGTCGCGTATGCGGAGCTGTTCCCCCGCAGTTGGAAGGGCCCGCTCACCGACAGCACACGCACCGAACGCCATGAGCTTGTACGACGCGCCGCCGACCGCGGCTGGTTGCGCCTCTACGTCCTGAGCATCGACCGCCGGCCCGCCGCCACCTACCTGTGGTTCCGCATCGGCGCGGTCGCCGTGTGGCACTCCACGGCGTACGACGAGGAGTTCGCAGCGCTCGGCGTCGGCAACGTCGCCATGTGGCGGGCCCACGAGCACATCCTCGACCACGACACCGCGGATCCGCCCAGACTCGTCGACCTGCTGCCCACGACCACCGCCCAGAAACTGCGCCTCGCTCCGGAACGGCCGCCGCTGCTCGACGTCGAGGCCGTCCGGGACCGCCCGTTCGCCGCAACCGTGTTGCCCGTCCGAGCCTTTGCACGTACCGCGCGGGCCGCGGCCGTCGGCAGGATCCGAGCGCCGCGGCGAGGCCGTACCACCGCATCGACAGGGGGAACGACAGCGTGAGCGACCAATCCACCGTCCGACAGCGGGATCCGCACGGGTCAATCCGGGCGGGGCGCACCGCGCGTGCGACCCGGCCCCCCGTGCCGCCGCAGCCGGCCCGCGCGGCCGCCGGACAAGGCAGGGCAGCGGCATGATCAAGCCGAGCGGCGACCGAACCCGGACCGTGCTCAAACGCGCGCTCGCCCGCTGCGCCGGCCAACGCCCGAGCCCTGGCGCGACGATCCTCATCTACCACCGCATCGGCGGCGGCACCCGCGACGAACTCGACCTGCCGATCGACACCTTCACCGAACAGATCAACCAACTCGCGGCACTGCCCGCGCACTCCGTGGTCTCGCTCGACACCGCGCTCGACCGGCTCGCCGCCCACGACACGCGTCCGTCGGTGGTCCTCACCTTCGACGACGGATTCGCCGACGTCCACGCCCACGCGTGGCCGCTGTTGCGCGACCGGGCGCTGCCGTTCTCCCTCTACCTGGCGAGCGGCATGGTCGGCGGCACCATGCGCTGGGAAGGCTCCACCGGCACCAGCGCAGGCGCGCCCGCGCTCACCTGGGACCACCTCGCCGAGATGCTCCACAGCGGGCTTTTGACCATCGGCAACCACACCCACGGCCACGCCCGGCCCGAGGCCCTGTCCGAGCAGGAACTCGACACCGCGTCCGACGAGATCGACAAACGCCTCGGCGTACGCCCCGACCATTTCGCCTACCCCTGGGGAGTCCCGGTCCCGGCGATGGAACACGTGCTTCGCTGTCGTTTCCGCAGCGCGGCCACCGGAACACTCGGACGCAACCTGCCCGGCACCGACCCGATACGGCTCGGCCGCGTACCCGTACGCCGCACCGACCCGCCGGAGTTCTTCCGCGCGAAGCTCACCGGCCGCCTGGGGCCCGAACGCGCGTACGCCCACGTGGTCGCACTCGGCAAGAAGGCGGGCGCCCGTGCCTGACATCCCGCACCCGAGCACCGTGCTCCCCGACGGCCTGACGATCCCCGTCGGCCCCGGCGGAAGACCGCTGCGCGTCGCCCACCTGACCACCGTCGACATGAGCCTGGCACTGCTCCTGCGCACCGAACTCGAAGTCGACGTCGCCGCGGGTTTCGAGGTGTACGGACTCAGCGCGCCCGGCCCCTACGTACGCGAAGTCGAGGACCTCGGCGTCACGCATGTCCCCCTCGACGCACTCACCCGTGCGTGGGACCTCGCCCGCGACGCCGCCGCCGCCCGCGAGCTCGCCGCAACCCTTCGCGGCCTCGACCTCGACGTCCTGCACACCCACAACCCCAAGACAGGTGTTCTCGGCCGCCTGATCGGTCGCGCCGTCGGCATCCCGGTCGTCGTCAACACCTGCCACGGGCTGTGGGTCCGCCCCGGAGACCCGTGGGCGCGCCGCGCCTTCGTCCTGGGCGCCGAATCCGTCGCCGCCCGTGCGTCCGACGCCGAGCTGTACCAGAACGCCACCGACCACCGGACCCTCGCGCGAGCCGTTCCCGGTTGGCGCTCCCGCGTTGTCGGCAACGGCACCGACCTGTCGAGATTCCGCCCGAACCCGGCGGCCCGCGCCCGCATACGCGCCGAACTCGGGGTGGGAGAAGACGAATTGCTGGTCGGCGGCGTCGGCCGCCAGGTCGCCGAGAAGGGCATCGCCGAGTACCAGCAGGCGGCCACGGCCCTGGCCGGCAAAGCGCAGTTCGTCTGGGTCGGCCCAGAAGACCCCGACAAATCCGACGCGTTCGCCGGAGATGCCGCCCACCGGCACGTCGGATACCTCGGCGGACGCTCCGACATGCCCGACGTGTACGCCGCACTCGACCTCTTCGTCCTGCCCTCCCACCGCGAAGGCTTCTCCCGCTCCGCGATGGAAGCCGCCGCAACCGGTGTGCCGATGGTGCTCAGCGACATCCGCGGATGCCGCGAAATCGGCACACACGGCGAACACGTCCTGTTGTTTCCACCGCGCGATGTGCCCGCCCTGACCGCGGCGGTCGACCGCATGCTCACGGACCCCGCACTGCGTGCCCGCCTTGCCGCGGCCGCACGCACGCGCGCACTCGCCGAGTTCGACCAACGGCGCGTCGCCGAAGTGTCGATCGACACCTACCGGGCCGTCGCGCGGCGCAAGCGCCTCGGCTGGGGAACACGTCCCAATGCCCGCCACAGCGAGGGAGAGGGCACGGCATGACGCGGAGACTGTTCGACATCACCACCGCGGCGCTGGCCCTGCTCCTCCTCGCCCCGGTGATGCTCGCGATCGTCCTTCTCGTCCGTGCCACCATGGGCGGCCCGGTTCTCTTCCGCCAGACCCGCAGCGGCCACCTCGGACGCGAATTCCGCATCCTCAAGTTCCGCACCATGCGCCACCCGCGCTACCCGGACGAGCCCGACCAGGACCGCATCACCCGCATGGGGCACATCCTGCGGACCACGAGCATGGACGAACTCCCCCAACTCATCAACGTGTTGCGTGGTGACATGGGTGTCATCGGCCCCCGGCCCACGCTCCCCGAGCAAGTCGCGCACTACACACCACGCCAACGCGGTCGTCTCGACGTACGCCCCGGACTGACCGGCTGGGCGCAGGTCCAAGGCCGCAACGCCCTGAGCTGGCCGGCGCGCATCGAGTACGACCTCTACTACGTGCGCCACCGCGGACTCGGGCTCGACCTGCGCATCCTGTTCCGCACGGTCGGCGTGCTGCTGAGGCCCGTCGGCATCACCGGCGCGGGCGGCGTCAACCCCGGCTTCCCGATCCCGGCGAGGGCCCCCGCCGCCACGCCGAACGACAAGGCCGCCCCGGGAGGAACCCCCATATCCGACAGGGTGGCTGCACCACGCAAGCCATCGTCTCCGACAGTCGGCAAGCAACCGCCGTGGACCATCGCGTACCCGACACCGAACGGCACATCGGCCGCCGGCCCCGTCCCCGCCGAGGAGGCGTCCTGACCGCACAACCCGAGCGCCGGCCGGGCCTGCGGTGCCGGCGCTCGGCGGTCGAAGGTGTCGGGTGACCAGGCGCCAACGTGCGGGGCCGTGGTGATGCGCGGCTACCGGAACCGCGCTCGCGTGTGGGACTGCGGTTCCGGGCCCGCCGTCGCCACCCCCAGCACCAGGCCCGTCGCGACCAACACAGCGGGAAACTCCGCCACATAGTCCATCGACGCGTGCACCGCGAACGCCGTCAGCGCGACCGCGCCCACCGCCACGACCGCCGGGTCCTGCGGCGACCGCCACAGCCGCACGTACGCCCAGCCCAGCAGCGCCAACAGCCACACCACGCCGGGGATGCCCTGCTCCGCCGCCTGCCGCAGCCACTGGGAATGCGCGGACTTCGTGTCGGCGTCCGCTCGCGCGGTCGGACTGTCCGCAAGGAATGTCCCCGGGCCGGTGCCACGCGACGGATGGTCCTTGGCCGACTCGATCGCGTCGTGCCATAAGTCGATGCGGCGTTCCGTCAGGCTCTCGGCGGCGGTGCCGCGTACGCCTGAGGCCCGTTCGGCGCGGTCCCCGCCCAAATACACCGTCCCCGCCGCGACCAGCGCCACGCACACCGCGCCCGCCACCACGAACGACCCGCGCCGCCGCGCCGATTGCGCGGTGAGACCCACCATCAGGACCGCCACCGCGCCGAAAACCGCCGCGAGCGACCGCGTCGCGAACACGCCCGACACCAACAGCGCGGCCAGCACCTGCATCTCGCCGCGCCGCCGCTCACTCGTCGCACACAACGCCGCCAGGCACGCGGCCGCCACCGCCTGGACCGCCAACGCGCCGTTGGCGTTCCCGTACCCCAGCGGCTCCGCCAGCGTGCCGCCGGACAACGCATCCGGCGACAACAACAGCAGCACCGCCACCGCGACCGCGAGAGACACGCACACCCCGAAAGCGGACCGCGCGCCCGCGACCCGGCCCGCCGCATACGCCGCGGCAGCCGTCAGCAGGCCCAGCAGGAACCCCTCCGGACTCGCCGGCCGCCCGGCAGCCGCGATCAGCGCCCACACGCCCGCAACCGCGATCAGGACCGCGCCGAGCAGGTCGAGACGCGACAGGTTGCCCCTGTCCAAACGCGCGGTCACCCGCAGCGAACGCCGCACCGCGCGCGACCGGCGCAAGCGCCGCCACGCGCGCCCGGCCCCCGAACCCCGCAGCCGATCCCTGATCACCGGCCCCACCCCGCACCGGCAGGAGGCAAGATGACCCCATGCCCTTCTACATCGCCGGGGCCGGCGGCGTCGGCCGCGAAGCCCTCGACGCCGCGATCGCCGCAGGCGTCACCGTCGACGCGTTCCTCGACGACTCGCTTGCGGGCGGCAAGGTCCGCGGCCTGCCCGTGCTCCGGCCCGACGAGGCGGCCCCAGGCCCCGGGTCCGTCTATCTGATCGGCATCGCGGCCCCCGTCGTACGCCGCCGTCTCGCGGCGCTGCTCGACGGACACGGCCTGACCCCGGCCACCCTCGTGCACCCTCGTGCGGTCGTCGCACCCGAGACGCGGCTCGCCGAGGGCTGTCTTGTGCTTGCCAACGCCCATGTCTCCAGCAGCATTTCGCTCGCCGCGCACACCCAGGTGCACTACAACGCGACCGTCGGGCACGACGCGGTGCTCGGCGCACGCGTGACCGTCTACCCGGGAGCCAACGTCTCCGGCAGCGTCCACTTGTGCGAAGACGTCACGGTCGGCAGCAACGCCGTTGTCCTGCAAGGACTCACGGTCGGTGCGGGGTCGTTCGTCGGCGCCGGGGCGGTCGTCACCCGCGACGTCCCGGCCGGGCAGGTCGTCGTCGGCTCCCCGGCCCGCCCGCTGCGACGCACGACATGACGCGAGGACGCATAAGGGGGCGAGAGACCCCGCGGCGGACGCGGTAGCCATCGAGGGCACGCGTCATCCCCGGGTCGACACCGCGACCCGCGACCGGAACCACGCCACCGTGTCGGCCAGGCCCCGGCGCAACTCGACCGGACGCGCGTCCGGGAACAGCCTGCGCAATTCCGAGCTGTCGGCCTGGGAATCGCGCACATCGCCCGCGCGCGGCGCCACGTGCTCGACCTCCACCGGGCGCCCCAACACATCGGCCAGCAGTGCGATCAGCGTGTTGAGCGAAGTCCGAGTTCCGAAGGCCAGGTTCACCGGCCCCGGGTTCGTCACGCGGCGGACCACCGCATCCGTCAGCACCGTGCAGACACTGCCGATGTTGGTGAAGTCCCGCGTCTGCTCGCCGTCTCCGTGCACCGTCAGCACGCGACCTGCCAGCGCCGCGTCGATGAAACGCGGGATCACCGCCGCGTACGCGTGATCCGCCGCCTGCAACGGACCGAAAACGTTGAAGAACCGGAACGGCAGCACCGGCAGCCCGTAACAGTGCCCGTACGCCAGCACGTACGACTCGGTCGCCAACTTGCTCACCGCGTAAGGGCTGAGCGGCAGCGTGCGCAGGTCCTCGCGCTTCGGCAGCACCGGGTTGCCGCCGTACACCGACGACGACGACGCCGCGATGACGTGCGCGCCGCCCGCGCGCCGGGCCGCTTCGAGGACCATCAGCGTGCCCGTCGCATTCGCGTGGTGGCTCGCCAACGGCGACTCGATGGACCTCGGCACCGACGGCAGCGCACCCAGATGCACGATGGCGTCGGCCCCGGAACACGCCTTGTCCATCAACTCCTCGTCCAAGAACGATCCTTGATGGAACGTCACACCGACGCCGGTGAGATTGTCCAGCGAACCGGTGGACAAATCGTCCACCACCGCGACCTCGCCGATTTCGGACCGGGCCAGCAGCGCACGGGCCAGATTCGACCCGATGAAACCCGCTCCGCCCGTGACGACAACCTTCATGAGCCCCCCACAGCGTCGTTGCGTCAGTTGCGTCGTACGCCTGCCCCCGGACGGCCACTCAGAGCCCCACCCCGCTGCCGGTCCGGTGAGGGAATGCTACCCAGCACCCGGGCCCAACCGTGGCGAACTGCCCACATAAGACGGCTCCTTGCGCCACACTGAGCCGCAAGGCAACTGCCGACGACGCTCGCCTGCGCCGGGATGGGACCCGGCGGAGGACGCCGGCAGGCGGCCCGATCGGAACCCTGGGGAGAGGGGCCGACCGGGTCCTGGGGGTGGGGGTCGCCATCATGCAATCCGCGGCAGCACGTGGTCCCGGTCGTGCACGGGTCAGCCGACGCAGCCAGTACAGACGCCGTCGCCGGCCATCCGGTCCACGACGGGACCGCCGCGGCGTACCGCCGCTCTGGCTCGCGATGTTCGCGCTGCTCGGCTCGCTCCTCACCGTCATCCCGACGGCCGGACGCGCCGAAGCCGGGCCCTGCGACGCGCCGGTCGTCAACGCGATCATCTGCGAGAACAGCAAAACCGGTACGCCGCGCGGCACTTGGGACGTGTCCGGCTCCGGCAGCGCCGACATCCAGGGGTTCGCGACCGAGATCAGCGTCAACGTCGGCGAGACCGTGCACTTCAAGGTCGACACCCCGGCCACCGCATACCGCCTCGACATCTACCGGCTCGGCTGGTACGGCGGCAACGGCGCGCGCAAGGTCATCACCGTCAACCCATCCGCGCCGCTGCCGCAGAACCAGCCCGGCTGCGATGCGGACGACGCGACGACCGGCCTCGTCGACTGCTCGAACTGGGCCGAGTCCGCCTCGTGGAACGTCCCCGCCGACGCCGTCTCCGGCTACTACCTGGCCAAGCTCGTCCGCACCGACGGGACTTCGGGCGCAAGCCACATCGCCTTCGTCGTCCGCGACGACGCCTCCGCGTCGGACCTGCTCATGCAGGCCTCGGACGCGACCTGGCAGGCCTACAACGAGTACGGCGGCAACAGCCTCTACGAAGGCGAACCGGTCGGCCGCGCGTACAAGGTGAGCTACAACCGGCCGTTCACGACACGCGGAGACAACCCCGAGGACTGGCTGTTCAACGCCGAGTACCCGATGCTCCGATTCCTGGAGCGCAACGGCTACGACGTCACCTACACCACGAACGCCGACACCGCCCGTCGAGGCCAACTCCTCACGAACCACGAGGTGTTCCTGTCTGTCGGCCACGACGAGTACTGGTCCGCCGAAATGCGCGCCAACGTGGAGGCGGCTCGCGACGCCGGCGTGCACCTGGCCTTCTTCTCCGGCAACGAGATCTTCTGGAAGACCCGTTGGGAGAACGGCGGCATGAGCGGTGAGGGTGCTCCTTACCGGACTCTCGTCTCCTATAAGGAGACCCACGACAACGACAAGACCGACCCGGCCGGCGCGGGCATGTGGACCGGCACGTGGCGCGACCCCCGCTTCTCCCCGCCCGCCGACGGCGGCAAACCCGAAAACGCTTTGACCGGCCAGCAGTTCAAGGCGAACTGCTGCACCACCGACATGACCGTCAACAGCACCGACGGACAACTGCGATTCTGGCGGAACACACGGGCCGCGACACTGGCTCCCGGCACCGAGACCACCCTCGGCAGCGGCCTTCTCGGCTACGAGTGGGACGTCGACACCGAGAACAGCGCGCGGCCCGCGAACATGATCCGGCTCTCGACCACCACCGAATCCGGGGAAATGCTCCAGGACTTCGGCTCCACCTACGCCGACGGCACCGCGACCCACCACCTGACCCTCTACCGCGCACCCAGCGGCGCACTGGTCTTCGGCGCCGGGACCATCCAGTGGCCGTGGGGCCTCGACAACACCCGGACGAGCGGAACCGGCAGCGTCGACACGGCCGTTCAACAGGCCACGCTCAACCTCTTCGCCGACATGGGAGTGCAACCCGGCAGCCTCATGCCGGGTATGACCGCACCGACGCCGTCCACCGACACCACCGCGCCCACGTCCCAGATCACCGCTCCGGCCGCCGGCCAGAACATCGCCGTCAACCAGACCGTCACCGTCACGGGCACCGCGGCGGACAGCGGGGGAGGCCGGGTCGGTGGCGTCGAGGTGTCCGTCGACAACGGGGCCACCTGGAAACCCGCCACCGCCGGGCGCGAGTCGTGGACCTACACCTTCACCCCGACCACCCCGGGGCCGATCACCCTCAAGAGCCGCGCGACCGACGACAGCCTGCGCAGCGAGACACCCGGTGCGGGCGTCACCGTCACCGCCGGCGAGGGCGGTCCACCTCCCGAGGTCACCTGCCCGTGCACGATCTGGCCCGAGGGAACCGTGCCGACGTCGGGACCGGACCCCGAGGTTGCCATCGTGGAGCTCGGCGTCAAGTTCAAGCCCGACCGTGACGGCTACATCACCGGCGTCCGCTACTACAAGTTCGCCGAGAACACCGGCACCCACGTAGGCCACCTGTGGAGCGCGTCCGGCACACAACTGGCCGAGGCCACCTTCATCGGCGAATCGACGAGCGGCTGGCAGCAGGTGCTGTTCGCGACACCCGTCGCGGTGACCGCGAACACGACGTACGTCGCCTCGTACCTGACCACCACCGGACGCTACGCCGCCGACGAGCACTACTTCGACGCACAGTTCTCCCGGGCACCCCTGACCGCCGTCGCCAGTGACGCATCCGGCGGCAACGGCGTCTACCGCGCAGGCGGCGGGTTCCCGAACGCCACCTGGAACGCCGCGAACTACTGGGTCGACGTCGTCTTCACGACCACGCCGCCGACCACGGGCCCGCCGCCGACGGACCCACCGCCCCCGAACCCGCCGACGTGCAGCCCGTGCACCATCTGGCCCGCGAACACCGTCCCCGGCACACCGTCCGACCCGGAGGCCCTCGCCATCGAGGTCGGCGTCAAATTCCGCACCGACGTCGCCGGCCACATCACCGGTGTGCGCTTCTACAAGGGCGACGGCAACACCGGCACACACGTCGCACACCTG
Source organism: Yinghuangia sp. YIM S10712 (assembly GCF_051388935.1). Taxonomy (NCBI): domain Bacteria; kingdom Bacillati; phylum Actinomycetota; class Actinomycetes; order Kitasatosporales; family Streptomycetaceae; genus Yinghuangia; species Yinghuangia sp. YIM S10712. The sequence goes on along the minus strand of NZ_JBPKBI010000022.1, from coordinate 5,705 downwards.
TGGACGGCAACCGGAACGCTGCTGGCCACCAAGACCTTCACCGGCGAAACCGCGACGGGCTGGCAGCAGGCGACCTTCGACACGCCCGTCGCCGTCACCGCCGGCACGACGTACGTCGCGTCCTACTACACCCCGACCGGCCACTACGCCGCCGACCAGAACGGACTCGTCCAACAGGCCGGAACCGGCCCGGTCAAGGCACTCGCCGACGCGGCATCCGGCGGCAACGGCGTCTACCGGCTCGGCACAGGCGGCGGATTCCCCTCCGCGACCTGGAGCGCGAGCAACTACTGGGTCGACGTGACGTTCACGACGGGCTGACAAAACGTCGTTCCCGCATCACAACACGAACCTCCCTGAGGAGTACCGACGATGGCACGCCGCCACGCGCCGCCGCGATCCCGGGGCCGACGCGCACCCGGTCCCTTCCGCACACGCCGAGGCCCCTTCCTCCACCGCGGACCGGGAGCAGCCGCGGCATCGACCGTCACCACGGCACTCGCCGTGGTCGCCGCCCTGCTGTTCACCCTCTTCTCGCCCCTGTCCGCACAAGCGGCACCCTGCAACCCGTGCTCGCTGTTCGGCAGCACCAACCCCGGCATCGGACCGGACAGCGAGGCCATCTCGGTCGAACTCGGCGTCCGCTTCGTCCCGAAGACCAACGGGCGCGTGCTCGGCGTCAAGTACTGGAAGGACGCCGCCAACACAGGCGTGCACAAGGGCTACTTGTGGGACACCACAACCGGTACGTACACCACCGCGACCTTCCAGAACGAGACGGCGTCCGGCTGGCAGCAAGTGCTGTTCGCGGCGCCCGTCGACGTGACCGCGGGCACCACCTACATCGCGTCGTACCTCGCACCCAACGGCCGCTACACCGCCACCACCGGCTTCTTCAACCAGCCCCACGACAGCGAGCAGTTGACCGCCCCCGCGAGCACCGGCGGCCAAGGCAACGGCGTCTACCACGCCGGTCCCGGCGGGACCGTCATGCCGAACAACTCGTGGAACGCCAGCAACTACTGGGTCGACCCGATCTTCCAACCGGGGGTGGACGCCACCGCGCCGACCGTCACCGCGACCTCGCCGGCCAACGCCGCGACCGGCGTCGCGATCAACGCCGGCCTGAGCGCGACGTTCAGCGAAGCCGTCCAGGACGCCACCATCACCTGGTCGGTCACGAAACCCGACAACTCGGCCGTCGCCGGCACCGCGTCGTACGACCCGGCCACCCGGACCGCGTCGTTCGCACCCGCCGCGAACCTCGCCCTGTCGACCACCCACACCGCGACCGTCAGCGGCGCCAAAGACGCCGCCGGCAACAGCATGGCCCCGGTGACGTGGACGTTCACCACCGCCGCGACACCGCCGACCACGTCGACGTTCAGCATCTTCACCGGGACCGAACCGGTCGCCACACCGAACAACGACAATTCGCCGAACGAACTCGGCGTGCGCTTCCACACCGCCGCCGACGGTTTCATCAAAGCCGTCAAGTTCTACAAGAGCGCCGCGAACACCGGGCCGTTCACCGTCAGCCTGTGGAACACCGCCGGCAACCGCATCGCGGGCGTCGACAACGTCCACCTGACCGGCTCCGGCTGGAAGACCGTCACCCTGGCGAGTCCCGTCGCGGTGACGGCGAACACGACCTACATCGCGTCGTACCACACCATGAGCGGCAACTACGCCTACGCGAACAACTACTTCGCCGGCCAATCCGCGGGCAACGCCAAGATCGTCGCGCCCGCGAGCACTGCGGGCGCACCCAACGGCGTCTACAAATACGCCAGTTCGACGACGTTCCCCACCGACACGTACCAGGCGAGCAACTACTGGGTCGACGTCCTCTTCGACACCGACGGCACCGACACCACCGCGCCCCTGATCGCGACCCGGCTCCCGCAGGCGGACGCCACCGGCGTGCCCGTCGCCGTGCAGCCGCGCGCCGACTTCACCGAGGCGGTCAAGCCCTCCTCGATCACCTTCACCCTCAAGCAGGGCGCCACAACCGTGCCGGCCACCCTTGAGTACGACGACCCCGCACAGCCCACGCAGGTCATCCTCAAGCCCGACAGCCCCCTCGCCCACTCGACGCAATACACCGCCACCCTCGGCAACTTCCAGGACCTCGCCGGCAACGTCGGCACCGGGGCCACCTGGACCTTCACCACCGGCGCCGCACCACCCCCGGCCCCCTGCTCGTCACCGGGCGTCGGACCGGTCCTCGTGGTCACCGCCAACGCCAACCCGTACGCGTGCTACTACACCGAGATCCTGCGCGCCGAGGGCCTCAACGCCTTTGCGACCCTGGACATCGGTGCCGTCAACACCACCGAACTGAACAAATACACCACGGTGGTCCTCGGCGACCTCGACCCCGGCCCCACCCTCGTCGCGGCACTGACCACGTGGGTGGAAAGCGGCGGACACCTCATCACCATGCGCCCGCGCGCCACGCTCTCCGGCCTCACCGGACTCACCTCCGGAGCCGGCGTGCTGGCCGACCAATACCTGAAGGTCGAGAACGCCGGCGGACCCGGCGCCGGCATCTACGCGGACCGCGCGATCCAGTACCACGGCAACGCCGACCAGTGGACAGCCGCGCCCGGCACCAACGTCATCGCGGAACTCTTCCGCCGCACCGGCCCCGCCGAACCCACCGGTATCGGAAAACCCGCCGTCACCCAGCGGACCGCCGGCGCCGGCACCGTCACCGCGTTCGCCTTCGACCTCGCCAAGTCCGTCGTCATGACCCGGCAGGGCAATCCGGCGCACGCCAATCAGGAGCACGACACCCTCACCGACAACCTGCGCTCCACCGACATGTTCCACCGCGACTGGGTCGACCTGAACCGGGTCGAGGTGCCGCAGGCCGACGAACAACAACGGCTGCTCGCCAACATCATCGAACTCGCCAACCGCGAGAGGGCACCCGTACCCCGCTTCGCCTACTTCCCCGGCAAAGCCGGGACGCCGACCCCCGAGCTCAACCCCGTCGTGCTCGTCTCCACCGGCGACCACCACAACACACCCCAGGCCGGCATCATCGACCGGGTCACCAAGTACAACGCCAACAGCGACCCGGCCTGCACCAACCCCGCCACGCGAACGCAAGCGGTCACAGACTGGCGCTGCATGCGCGGCACCTTCTACATCTGGGACTCCGAGGGCGACGCCGCTCCCGCCGCCGTCCACGACTGGGAGGCGCAGGGCTTCGAGGTCGGCCGCCACGTCTCGCAGAACGGGCACTGCCTCGACGTCGACCCCGGCACTCCGCAGAACGTCATCGATGCGACGGTCACCAACGCGTTCAACGCCAGTCTCAGCGACTTCGAGGACGCGTACGGCTATGCGCCGACCACCAGCCGCACGCACTGCATGACCTGGCCCGACTACAGCACGGTCGCGTCCGTGGAGCAGTCGTTCGGCATCCGCATGGACACGAACTACTACTACCTGCCGGACGTCTGGTCGAACTCGTACGGCTCGCCGCTCATGAAGAACGCCCCCGGCTACTACACCGGCTCAGGCCTGCCCATGCGATTCACGACCGCCGACGGCACGATGATCGACGTCTACCAGGCGGCGACCCAACTGCACGACGAGTTCTGCCAGACGTACCCGACGCAGTTCGACGCCATGGTCGACCGCGCCCAGGGCAGCCAGGGCTTCTACGCGGCCATCACCCTCAACAACCACCTCGACGACCAGCTTGGCAACAGCACCGGCACCTGCGACCAGGTCGACCAGACCGTCATCCAGGACGCCGTCATCGCCGCGGCCAAAGCCAAGGGCGTCCCGGTCATCACCGCCCAACAGCTCCTGGAGTGGACCGACGGCCGCAACCAGTCGTCCATTCGCGACCTTGCGCGCAGCGGCAACAACGTCACCTTCACCGTCGACGCCAACGCGGCGGCCGCGAACCTCATGACCATGCTCCCGACCACCGGCCCCGGCGGCACTACCCTCACCGGCCTCACCCGTGAGGGTGCCCCGGTGCCCTTCGCCGAGGAGACGGTCAAGGGCATCGAGTACGCCGTCTTCCGCGGCGTCTCGGGCGGCTACACCGCCACGTACACCGCGCCGGCGGCGCCGCCGCAGGTCCAGGTCCTCGCGGCAGCCCCGGCGGCGGACGGCACCGCCGAGATCTCGTGGACCACCGACACCCCGGCCACGACCGAGGTGTCCCTCGGCGAGAAGCCCGACGCGCTGGCCCCGGTGAAGTCGGTCGGGGAGAACACCGGAGAGCACCTCGTCGAGGTCGGCGCACTCAAACCCGGCACGACGTACTACTACCGCGTCACCTCGGTCGACGCCGCGGGACGACGCACGACCACCCCCGACCCGTCGCAGAAGCCGCTGGAGTTCAGGACGCCGAAGGCCGACAAGGACGCACCGAAGATCAGCGACCAGAGCGTGGTCCCGTGGCCCGACGGCAGCGCGGTCGTCACCTGGACGACCAACGAGCCCGCCACCACGCAGGTCGTCGTCGGCCAAGGGGCGAACGACACGCGTCTGGCCGCCGACGACCAGGAGCCGGTGACGACGCACAAGGCCGTCGTGACCGGGCTGACGCCGGGCGAGTCGTACGCGTTCCGGCTCGTCTCCGAGGACGAGGCGGGCAATGAGACGACGTGGTCGGGCAAGAAGGCCGACACCGCCCGCTTCGTGATGCCGAAGTACGGCGTCACCGAGCACACCGGCCCGACCTTCGCGACAGGCACGCGTACGGGAGGAGCGGTCGTCAACGAGACCGACGGCGTCCTCACTCTCGGCAGCCAGTCCGAACAGGACTACGCGGACGGCACCGGAGCCGGCCCGTGGGGCCAGGTGCCCATCGCACCCGGCGGCGAGACCGCCGTCGGCGACGGAGCCCTGACCCTCGACGGCAGCGCCGCCGGGTCCGGCTCGGCCCCCGCCTCCGGCCGCCGACTCGACTTCCGGGCGGTGTTCGACGGATCCGCGACCCAGGTCGCGGGATGGGGGGACCCGGTCGCCGGGCCGGCGGCCGTCTTCGAGTGGCGCGACGGGGAACTGCACGCCGTGACCGTCGCACCCGGAGGCCGCGACCGGACCGACGAGAAGGTCGACGGCGACTGGGGCGGCGCACCCCACCGCTACACGATCGAACGCGACGGCAAGAACGTCCGCTTCTCGGTCGACGGCAAGAAGGTCGCCGAACCGAAGGCCCAACTGCCCCCCATGGCACCAGGGGCCCGCGACACCGCCACGGACCGCGTGCCGCTGCGGATCCAGCAGTTCCAGGACGGCGACAAGCTGACGAGCGGCACGTACACCTCGCAGGTTCTCGACGCGACACAGATGGTCACCTGGCTCCAGGCGAACTGGCAGGCCGATCTGCCGCCGGGAACCGCCCTCAAGGTGTCGGTCCGCACCGGAAGCACATCGGTCCCCGACGCGACCTGGACCCAGTGGCGCGAGTTGCCGGGCTCCGGTGCCCCACTCGGCGGCGGCTCGCGCTATCTCCAGTACCAGGTCGAGCTGACCGGCCACAGCGGTGCCGCGCCGACGTTGTACGGCATCGCGTTCACGCACGACGGCAAGCCCTCGACCGGACCCGCCGACGCACCGCACATCGGCGAGGTCCCGATCCGGGGCGAACGAAGGCAGTAATCACCGACAATCGATAAATCGGCAAAACGGACAAATCTATCGAGAGGTGCAGCTGCGGGCCCGCCGAG
>NZ_JBPKBI010000021.1:0-102040 GCF_051388935.1 Yinghuangia sp. YIM S10712 | reverse complement strand
GCCGCGTCGGACCACCTCGTGGTCGTCGAGCAGGAACACGCGAATCGGCGTCATGGCAGGCTCATCTCTCCGACAGTTGTTCGATCAGTGTGGCGCAAGTCAGCGGCGCGCAACTGCCGCAGCCCGAGTCTTGTGGACCCGGGTTCGCGGACGGGAGGGCCTTTCGGCCCTGATCGGCGGTGAGCGCGGCCGTCCCGGGTGCTGCGCCCGGGCCCCGCCGGAACCTCGCCGACGTACCACTGCACCGCCGAGTCGGTTCCCCGGACGGAGGTCGGCCCGTCAGCCCCGGCCGACCTCCCGGTCGCGGTTGCGATGACGGACTCAGGGGCCGACGTAGGGGCCGGAGGGCACGAAAACGACGGGCACAGTGGCGTGGCAGAGGCAGTACAGGCCGATCCCACCGGGGATCTCGGGTGAACTGATGCCGGTCGTCCCCAGCACCAGCATGTCCGCTCCTTCAGCCCTGGCGACGAGTTGTTCTCCCGGCGGACCGTGCAGCGGAGCGGTGATGACCTCCTTGGGGAGGTGCCGTCGGCGCAGCAGGCTCTCCACGGCCCGTTCGAGGCGCGCACGGGCAATGTGAAGCAGACCGTCGCGGGGGCTGCGGTCGTCGCTCAGGTCTTCCCAGACCGCCACGATGTCGAGCACCCGGCCGCGTTCACGTGCCTCGGCCGCCGCCCAGGCCAGGGCTCTGTCGGCACCGAACGACCCGTCGACCCCGACCACGATCCGGCCGGGGTGCCCGGCCAGCTGGTCGGCGGACACCTCGGTTGTCCGCAATCCCTCGGAGTGCTCCCGCACCATCGGCGTGTCCTTTCCAAATGTTGCGCGTGTCTTCCCGTGCCTTGCCGACAGCGGCGTCCGCAAACTCACCGCTCCGCCGAAGAACCGAACTCGCGGGCCGGAACCAACGCTGCCGACAAGGACGCCGCAGCAGGCGAAGCGCGTCTCCGCGGCGGAACGGAAGGAAAAAGATCACAGCGTCGCCAGGCATGGCGAAGTTGGCCGGCCGGACGTCGGGCAGCGCAGCGCGAGTGAACGCGATGCGGCCCATACGCTCCCGGCACAGCGGCGCCGATGCCTCCGCACGGGTCGCCGCGGTCATCACCNCGTCGGGCAGCGCAGCGCGAGTGAACGCGATGCGGCCCATACGCTCCCGGCACAGCGGCGCCGATGCCTCCGCACGGGTCGCCGCGGTCATCACCGAAATGTCATCGGTGGACTTCGCTTGCATGCCGTGATCATGCGCGGCCCGACCACGTCGTGGCAGGGCCGTATGGCCCTGCCACCCGGTCCTCCCTGTTCCGGGGGCTGCCGGTCGGCCCCCGGACGACAGGTCCAACGGCCCTGACGGCCGACACGACCGCAGCGGGAGAATCAAGCCGCGCCGGCACGGGACCGGTATCGACATGCGAAAGGGGTCGCCATGACCGAGACCAGCCGAGGCCGAGCCGTCGTCGTCGGAGTCGAAGCCACGGAGTCCGGCCGCCTGGCCGTGGACTGGGCCGCCGAGCAGGCCGCCCGCCGACGTGTGCCGCTGCGGCTCGTCCGCGCGCTGGAGTGGCCGGCGGGCGCCCCACGGCCGCAGCACGCGGGGGAACCGCGTCACAGCGTGAACCTGCGCACACACGCGGGACAGTCGGCTCCGGACAAGCCTGCGACGTTGTCCCCGCCACTGGCGCACGGTTGGGGCGACCGGTTCCACAAGGCGGCCGTCACCGTGCTGGACGACGCGTCGGAGTCCGCGCTGCAACGTCACCCCGACCTGAAGCTCGAGGCAGCGCTGATCGACGGGCCCCCGGTGGACGTCCTACGCGCCGAGTCCGAAAACGCCGCCATGGTCGTCCTGGGCTCACGTCACCTGTCCTCCGCTGCGGAGTTGCTGACCACCGGCAGCGTCGCGGTGCCGGTTGCCGCGCATGCGCACTGCCCCGTCGCGGTGGTGCGAGGTGCCGAGCCCGCCGACGCCGCGACGCCCGCGCTGGTCGTCGGCGTCGACGGCTCCGAGCGCTCCGAACCCGCGCTGGCCTACGCCTTCGAGGAGGCCGCGCGCCGCGGAGCGATTTTGCAGGCCGTGATCGTGACCCGGCCGATCGGCTTCGCCACCACCGCCGAGGCCGACCAGGACGCGCGCCGACTGCTCGCGGAGTCCCTCGCCGGGTGGAAGGACAAGCATCCCGACGTCGTGGTCCGCCCCCAGGTCGCACACGGCCACGCCGTCCGCGCACTCGTCGAAGCCTCCCGCGACACCCTGGGGCTCGTTGTCGGCACCCGCGGCCTCGGCGGCTTCGCGGGCATGGTCCTCGGCTCGGTCAGCCACGGCGTCCTGCACCACGCCGCCTGCCCGGTGATCGTCGTCCCCGCGCCCGAGGACGAGCCGACCACGAGCTGACAGGCCGTTCCAACTCCCGGGCCCTGTTCGGGTGTTGTCACGCCCGAAGCCGCTAGCCCACCCCACCCGCATCCCACGCGAGCCGGATCACCGTCTCGCTCCACCCAGCGCCGCTCCCACACGATCACCGGAGGACCGCATGTCCGTGCCACCGCCCCTGACGCCGCACATCACCGTCGCCGTCGACGGCTCCGCCCACGCCGAGGCCGCCGTACGGTGGGCCGCCCGCGAAGCCACGGCACGCCACCTGCCGCTGCGCATCGTCAACGCGTGGCTGCCCCTGCCACTCCCCGGCGGACGGCCCGTCACCAGCGAGGAAAGCCTCGACATCCTCGAAAAGGCGGCCTCGGCAGCCCGCGAATCCGCCCCCGGCGTCGAGGTGACCACCTACGACGTAGCCGACCTGGTCGGCTCGGCACTCGCCACGGAGAGCGAAACCGCCACGATGCTGGTCCTGGGTTCGCGGGGCCGTGGAGGCTTCCGCAGCCTGCTCCTCGGATCGACCAGCCTGGCCGCCGCCACCCTCGCCCGCTGCCCGGCGGTCATCGTCCGCAACAGCCCCGCCGACGACGAACCGGCACCCCGCGACGTGGTTCTGGGGCTGGACCTGCGCGACGCCGACGCCGCGGTATTGCAGTTCGCCTTCGAGACAACCGCAGCACGCCCGGGAGCCCGGCTCCGGATCGTACACGGCTGGACCATGGGTGCCTCAGCCGTCGCCGGCGGCCCGGTCTTCGACAGCGACGCCGTCCACCAGGCCGTCACCCGAGAACTCGCCGAAGTCTGCGCCGGATGGAGCGAGAAATACCCGCAGGTCGAACTGCTGCGCACCACCGTCCGGGCCACCCCGGCCGCCGCACTGGTCGATGCATCCGCCGACGCGGCCCTGACCATCGTGGGACGCCGCATCGCGGGCACCTCGACGGGAATGCGGCTCGGGTCCGTCGCCCATGCCGTCCTCCTGCACGCGGAAAGCCCCGTTGCGGTCGTGCCGTACTGAGACCGGCTCAGTAACGCGTAAATGACTCTGGCGGCAGGCCCTCGACGGCCTGCCGCCAGAGTCATTTACGGCGACGGGAGGTCCCGGCTTTCCGAGGGCGCACGTCGGCTCTCCCCCCGTGCCCCGGGCTCGCCGAGACGCGCGGGTGGCTGCGGCAGTCGGTGCCACTGATGGCGCGGCCGCGGAAGCAGCCAAGAACGGCGTGGCCGGGCCGGTCGGCCCCCCACGCGTAGGTTTCCGGAGACGCACCGGGAACGCCTTGTGCCCACGGCACAGGGTGACCCCGGCTCAGTGGCGCGTAATAGACCTGGCGGCAGAGCCCCTTGACGGCCTGCCGCCAGAGCCGTTCGCGACGACGGGCGGGCGCGGTTTCCCTGGTGCCCGCAGGCGCTCGCCTTCGGCGATCCTCGATCGACCGGTCGGCGGACCGACGGCGACTCGTCCGACCGGGCAGCGCGAGATCGGGGCAGGAAGCAGCGCCGAGGCCATCCCGCCGCCGGTGGCTCCGTCCCTCAGAGCGCAACGCGGCGCAGTCGGTCTGCAAGCGCAACTGCTTCGCGCGTCCGGTATGGGCTACTTCGTCACGATGCTCACGAACCTCTGCGTCCGTCCCGCGCACGGGCACACAGCGCCGGCCCGGCCCGTCGGTCGGTCGGTCGGTCGGCCGGTCGTCACCGTGCTTGGTTGGTACGCGACGCAGATTCATCTGTGGGCACGCCAATAGGGCGGGCCGCCAGACTGTGTCTGGTGGCCCGCCCTATTGGCTCTCGACGGTCAGGTTTCCTAGCGCAGCCACGGGTTGCGCCGGACGATCGGCAGGTCGGCCCAGCGTGCGCCCAGGCCGTAACGGCTGCCGGTGGCCACGGCGGCGAGGGCGATCAGCGCCAGGGCGTAGATGACGTGGTAGTCGGCGAACGGGTTCGTCGAACCGCTGGCGGCACCGGTCTCCAGGTGCTTGGCCGGCGGCCACTCGGCGATCCACATCAGCGCCATCATCACCGTCCCGGACACCGCGGCGATGCGCAGTCCGATGCCCAGCACCACCGCGACGCCGACACCGAGCAGGCCCGTCATGAACAGCCAGTCCGCCCAGGTCTCCCCGGCCCAGCCGCGCATCGTGGACGCCATCGGTCCGACGTTCACGTGGGACAGGAACCCCTCGGTCGGCGAACCGCCGTCGATCCACCCGCGCCCGGCCTTCGTGGCGTACCCCAGCCCGAAAGTCTTGTCGAGGAACGCCCACAGGAACACGAACCCGAGCACGATCCGCAGCCCGGCCACGGACGCCTCACGCACCGACGTCACGGCCAGCGTGGAGGACTCGGGGCGAGGGGCGGTGACGGTCGGCGACGCGCCCGTGCGGCGGTGCGGGAAGCGGGCGGTGAAGCGCGGTGCGTGCGGCGTGGCCATGGTGGATCCCCCTTGTTTGGGACCGGCGGGCGCAGGGGCCCGACGGCGTGATTCCTGAACGGGTGGCGGTCCGGCCAAGTGCTCCGCACACGACGGCCCGCTTCTCTCGGCGGCCGGGGAGCTTTCGGGCTCTTCCGGCCGTGTGAACAGGCTGCCTCGCCGGCGGCGCGCGTCCCCAGGGCCCTGCGGCCCGACTTGGCCGGGTAGAAAGGCCGGTTGGCCACGGGTTGCCGCGCTGCCGTACTCCGCGTGCCGGCAGACGCGGGCCGCACCCCAACGCACCGAGTCGTGCGGCCGTGCGCAGGAGCCGACGAAGGATGCGGCCCGACCACGCGGCCCAAGCACGCCGTTCGAGCATGCGGTCCAAGCGCGCGGCCCCAGCACGCCATCCGAGCACGCGGTCTCGGCGGGGACCTTCGGCCCTGGCGAGACCGCTGCGGTCCGCGCAAGGTGGAGTCAGGCCCAGAACGCGTCGGCGGATCGGCCGCTGCCCCCGCCGGCCTCGCGGAAGGACTTCACTCATGAACGCCGTCCACCCCCCACCGCCGGAATCGCGGACCGAAGAGCGGCACGTGCTGGCGGCCGACGGCACCATGGTGCGTCTCGCCCCGGCGCGGCCCGCGGACGAGTCCGCCGTCCGCGCGTTGTTCGAGGGGCTTTCCGCCGACAGCCTCCACCTGCGCTTCTTCGGCCCGTCCCGCAACTCGGTCGCCGCGGCGGCACGCCGTATCTGCTCCGTGCGGGCGCAGGAAGGCGGCGCGCTGCTGGCCTGGCGCGGCGACCTGGTCGTCGGTGCCGCGGAGTTCTACGCCACCGAGCCCGGTGAGGCGGAGCTCGCGGTCACCGTGGCGGAGGACTGGCACCATCGCGGCGTCGGCACTGTCCTGATCGAGCACCTGACGGAACTCGCCCGTTCCGCGGGTGTGCGCCGCTGGACAGCCGACGTGCTCTCCGAGAACCGGCCGATGCTGCGGGTCCTCCAGGACATGGGCCTACCGCTGCACCGCAGGGTCGAGGCGGGCGTCGTGACCGCGGTCATCCCCCTCAATCTGGCCGTCGACGACCCCGGCCGGGAGGAGTTCCTCGCGGCAATGGGGCTGCGGGAGCGGCAGGCCGACACCGCGAGCCTGCTGCCCCTGTTCCGGCCCACGACCGTCGCCGTCGCGGGAGCCGGCCGCCGTCCCGACTCGGTCGGGCGGGCCATCCTCGCCAATCTCGCCGCCGCCGGATGGGACGACAGCCTGTTCGTGCTGCACCCCAGCGCCGTCGAGATCGCGGGCATCAAGGCGTACGCGCATGTCGCGGACCTGCCCAGGCTGCCCGACACGGTCGTGGTCGCGGTCCCCGCACAGGCCGTGCCCGCACTGGCCGAGGAATGCGGCCGGGCCGGGGTCGCGGCGCTCATCGTGGTCACCGCCGGGCTCGACGGCGACCAGGCCCGCAGCGTGCGAGAGAGCTGCCACAGGCACGGCATGCGCATGGTCGGCCCCAACGGAGTCGGTGTCGCCGACACCTTCGGCCGCACGCCTCTGCACGCCGACTTCACCGGGGTCCAGCCTGTCCCCGGCGCGGCCGGTGTCGCGGTGCAGTCCGGCGGCGTCGGCATCGCACTGCTGCGGCAACTGAACCGGCTCGGCATCGGCGTCTCGACGTTCGCCTCACTCGGCGACAAATACGACATCAGCGGCAACGACATGTTGCAGTGGTTCGAGACCGATCCGCGCACGGAGCTCGCGGTCCTGCACCTGGAGTCCTTCGGCAACCCCCGCAAGTTCTCCCGCATCGCGCGGCGCGTCGGTCGCCGGATGCCGGTGCTGACCGTGGACGCGGGGCGTTCGGCTCCGGGGCGCCGCGCCGCCGCCTCGCACACCGCCGCCGCCGTCACACCGACCATCGCCCGCGGCGCGCTCTTCCGGCAGGCGGGCGTCACAGCGGCCCACTCTCTCGGCGACCTGGTCGCCGCCACCGCGCTGATGTACGCGCAGCCGCTGCCCAAGAGCGGAGCCGTGGCCGTCATCGGCAACGCGGGCGGCCTCGGGGTCCTGGCGGCCGACGCCTGCGCCGACGCGGGACTGACCGTCCCTTACCTCGGTGCCGAGCTCGAAGGGAAACTGCGCGACCTGCTGCCGAGCGGAGCGGCGTGCGCCAATCCGGTCGACACCACCGCGACCGTCCCGGGCGAGTCGCTGCGCCAGGCGATCGACCTGATCGCGTCGACAGGACACGTCGGCGCGGTGCTGCTGACTCTGGCGCCGACCGCGCTGGCCGACCCGATGGCCGAGCTGACCCGCGGATCGGCGGTACGCGGTATCCCCGTCGCCGTGGTCGCACCCGACCGGGCCCAGGCCATCGAGCTCGTCCCCGCCTGGCATGGCGCGTTCCCCGTGTTCTCCGACCCCCGGACCGCCGCCGTCGCTCTCGCCCACGCCCGCGACCGCGCGATGTGGCTCGTTCGCCCGCGCGGGATTGTCCCGCACCTGGCCGCCACGGAACCGGGCCGGGCACGTGGCGTGATCGACGCGTACCTGGCCGATCACCCCGGCGGCGGATGGCTGCCGCCCGATGACTGCGCCGACGTCCTGGACGCATTCGGCGTGCCCCTCGCGCCGTGGCGCCGCGCAACGAGCGCTGATCAGGCCGTCGCCGCCGCCCGCACCCTCAGGAAGCTCTCCCCGCTCGGGGCCGTGGCGCTCAAGGTGTACGGGCCCGAGATCGCCCACAAGAGCGATGTCGGCGGGGTGTACCTGGGACTCGCCGAAGACAAGGACGTGCGTGCCGCGTACACCGATCTCGTGCGTCGTCTGGGCCACCGCATGCACGGCGCGGTCGTCCAGGCCATGGTCGCGCCCGGAGTCGAACTGATCGTCGGCGTCGACCAGGACGAAGTCATGGGCCCGCTGGTGCTGTTCGGCCTCGGCGGCACCCGCGTCGACATCCTCGGCGACCAGGCCGCACGGCTGTCCCCGCTGACCGACCTGGACGCCAAGGATCTCGTCGCCGAATCGCGCGCGTCGAAGCTGCTGTACGGCCACCGCGGCGCGGCGCCGTGTGACGTCGGTGCGGTCGAAGACCTGCTGCACCGTGTCTCGCGTCTCGCCGACGATCTGCCGCAGGTCTGCGAACTCGACCTCAACCCGGCCGTCGCTGCGCCGCACGGCGTCACGGTCGTCGACGCCCGCATCCGTGTCGCGCCGCGGCACCCGGCCGACCCGTATCTGCCCGCCGTCCGCTGACCACAGGTGCCTCCGGCTCCGGGGTGAGGCTTGCTCCCTCACCTCGCACGGGATGTCACAAAGGTGCGTGCGGTCGGCATCCCTCGTGCGGAGTCGGGCCGGGAGGCAGCCCGCCGCCTGCCCGTGCCCGGCTACCGCGGCCGACCGTCCGGCAACCCGACGCGACCGTCGGCGCGGTGATTCGGGGGCATGGAAACCGAGGCGATAACGCCACTCTCACGTATTGACGCGTTCGCCGGGTGCCCCGAGAATGAGGGCGATTAAACGCAAGTTCAAACAGACTGTACCGCCGACTTCAGGCTTGTCAGATCCGGCGCACAGAAGCATCCGCGCACGGAGGGTCACGGCGGCAGCCGAAAGCACTTTCGGTGGCCGGCGTTGTGTGGAGCGGGAATCCACCACCTTGAACTCCGGCCCGTACCACCGCATTGCCTGCCGAGTGCAGCCGTCGGTGGGCGGGCGCACGACCACGACGAACGACGAACCACCGCCCGGCCGACGCCGGTTCGGGCGACAAGGCGCTTCAACCGTGAGGAAGGGCAGGGGCATGGGAAACCTTCGTGTCGTCCCGTGGGCCGCCGGCAGGCCGGGGATCGAAACGGTGACGCGGATCGGTCCAGCGTGCATGGCGGTCCGTCCCGGCCGCCGCCAAGGGGCATGACGGCTGTGGCACGAACGACCGGCTCGCGCAAGCCGGTTCCTGAATTCCGACCTGGCGGCGGCGTAAGGTCCCGCTCTCGCCACACGTCGGCTCGCGGGGAGCGAGCAGGTTCCCCGCGCGAACTTCCCTGTCCGCAAGCAAAAAACCGCTACCCAGGCACGTACGGGGCCTGACGCTCCGGCCGGGCCGAGCACGTCCGCCCGCAGGGCCGCGCTCTCGGCCGGCGGGCGCAACGGCAATGGCCCCGTGTCCAACAGGCAGGCTCCCAGGGCCGGTTGCTTCCGCTCCGCGTGTCCCGTTCCGGCACGAGCCACGACTCATCGGCGACAGCCCTCTGCCGGATCACGAACCCGGCGCCTGCTGCCCTGCCGGCGTTTTCACCGTTGATTTCTGGGGCGGTCCGGCCGCGCCACAACCGGAACCTGCCATTCCGCCCCCCTTCCGACCGAACCACAAGGAGAAAAACGAACATGACCATCCGGGTTGTGCAGTGGACCGTGGGCCGGGTCGCCGGAAGCGCCGTGCGTGCTGTGCTGGCGCACCCCGGTCTCGAACTCGTGGGCTGTTTCGTCTGGTCCCCCGAAAAGGCGGGAAAGGACGTGGGCGACCTGTGCGGCCTGCCGCCTCTGGGCGTCACGGCGACCGGTGACTTCGACGAGATCGTGGGGCTTCGGCCCGACGTCGTCCTCTACATGCCGCTGATCTGGAACGTCGATGACATGGTCCGTCTGCTGGAGGCGGGCATCAACGTCATCTCCACCGCCAACTTCATCACCGGCCGTTCCTATGGTGACCTGGACATGCAACGGCTGAACGACGCCGCGGTGCGCGGTGGAGTCTCCCTCTACGGCACCGGGATCAATCCCGGCTTGGCAAGCGCGGTCGGCCTGACGGCGGCCGCGGCCTGCCGGGAGATCGAACGCATCTCGATCTGGGAGGCGGCCGACTGCACCGGGTACGAGTCGGCCGAGACGTGGACGGACCTCGGATTCGGGTCGCCGCCGGACACCCCGGGGCTCGCGGAAAAGGCCCGGGAGCGCCAACTTGTCTTCCTGGACGCCGTCGAGATGATGGCGGACGCTCTGCGCATCGAGCTCGACGAGGTCCGCTACACACCCCAATACGGAGTGGCCACCAAGGACCTGGACCTCGGCTACATGCGGATCCCGAAGGGCACCGTGTGCGGCCTCGACGGGGTGTGGCAGGGAATCGTCGGCGGCAAGCCGGTCATCGAACTCGGGCTGCGCTGGCGGCTCGGCAACGCGATGGAGCCGGACTGGCCGATCAACGAGGGCTACGTCATGGAGATCCGCGGTGTTCCCAACGCCCGTCTGCGTTTCGAACTCGACCACGAAAGCTCCGGTGAGATCGCTTCCTCCACGGCGCACCCGGCCGTGAACGCCATCCCGGCCGTGGTCTCCGCCCGCCCCGGACTGGTCAGCGTGCACGAACTCCCCCTGATCACCGCCGGGTCCGTCCGTACCGGGTCCTGAGCCCGGCAGCGCACCCGCACCCACTGCGTCCGTGCCGCCCCAGGCGCGGGACGAAGACCTGCCAAAACGACCGCCACCGATCAGTGCACACCGAGGAGAAAACCAGTGAGATCCCCACGGGCACGCAGAACCTTGGCCGTGTTCGCCACGGCTGCCCTGCTGCTGGCAACCGCGTGCAGCAGCCGCGGCGACTCGGCCGAAGAGGACGACAACCAGGCCGCAACGAACCAATCCGGCGCCGTCAGCGCGTCCTTCGGGGACCTCGGTCCGATCTGCAAGCCGGGTACGCCGTCCGGTCCGTCCGTGCAGGGCGTGACCGACAAGGAGATCAAGGTCGGGGTCGTCTCCGACGTGGGCTTCACGAAGAACCCCGAATTCATCGATGCCGCAAAGGTGTTCACGTCCTGGTGCAACGATGCGGGCGGCGTCAACGGCCGCAAGCTCGTGGCGGTCACCCGGGACACCAGGATGCTTGAGGTCCGCCAGCGCATGGCGGAGGCCTGCCGCGAGGACTTCGCCCTGGTCGGCGGGGGCGGGGCGATGGACGGCATGGCGGTCCGGGACCGCCTGGAGTGCCTGCTGCCGGAATTCCCCGGCCAGACCGTCCAGGTGGAGAACCAGGGCTCCGACCTCCAGGTGTCCGTGCAGGCCGCGACCGCCGGGTACTGGCCCTACGAGGGCTTCTACACCTGGCTGGTGAAGGAGGCGTTCCCGGCGTCGGCCGGCGCGGTCGGCATCATCGGCGGTGACTCACCCGTCTCCAAGAGCCACATCGGCCGCACGGAGGAGTCGCTGCGGATCGTCGGGGCCAACCCGACATACACGGAGCTGTATCCGCCGACGGGTGTGGCGGACTGGACTCCGTACGCCCAGTCGATCAAGACCAAGGGTGTCCGGGGTCTGATCTTCCACGGCGACTACAACAGCCTGGCGAAGCTCGAACAGGTCCTGACGACCCTGGACTACAAGCTCGACTGGATCGACGCGAACTCCAGCGCCTACAGCCCCGCGTTCCTCGAAGTCGCCGGCAAGAGAATCCTCGACTACCAGAACAACGTCACGGACCTGGGCGGATTCCACCCGCTGGAACTGGCCGACTCCAGCCCCGCGGTGAAGCAGATCACCGAGTTGTACGCGAAGTACGCCCCGGGCGCGGAGGTCACGTTCCCGGCACTGAAGGCCTTCTCGGCGTGGCTGCTGTTCGCCAAGTCGGCTGTCGCCTGCGGAGACGGCCTCACCCGCAAGTGCGTGTACGAGACCGCCGCCAAGGAGACCAATTGGACGGGCGGCGGCATCCAGGCCCCGATCGACCTGTCCGTACGCACCGGTGTCACCGTCAAGTGCTTCAACGTCGAGCAGGCCACGTCGGCAGGCTGGAAGCCCGCCGACTTCGGCCCCACGAACGGTCCTTACCGCTGCAACGCCCCGGCCACGAAACTCAGCGGCGACTACGGCAGGCCGACCACTCTCGCCGACGTCGGCAAGACCATGGACGACCCGCGCCTGAACTGAGCTCAGCGGCATAGGGTTTCGCGCCGACCGGAAGTGCGGTGCGCGAACCTGCCACAGCACGGGCGCGAGACCGACGAACACTGACGAACCCACAGGCGGCCCGTCGCCCCGGATCCTCTCCGGGCCGACGGGCCGCCTCATGCCGGGACGAGATCCCCCCTGGCGCGGCACACCCTCGTCCCGTCGAGCCAAGCCTGGGCGCACGCCTGCCACCCCGAGGCGTTCCCCGGGCGGCGATCAGACCCGCACGGCGAACCCGCATGCCCCCATTGGATCTTGCCGGTCAGCCGTGCCGCGGACCTCCGACTGAGTCGGTACGCGTGACGGGCGCGTGACCGATATGTGACCGGCACGACAGCGCTTCTCGGCAGGCTCCTTCCGTGGCGTCGCCGACGTCTTGGGCCCGGCCTGATCGGCCGTGCGGGGCACGGGGCGCACCCGGTCCTTCACCCACGAAGGACCACGGCTCTTCGAGGAAACGAGGAATTCGACATGGGACACGGAAAGACGGCGAGCGGTGACCTGAACTTCGCCGAACAAAAGGGCGAGAAGCGGACGTTCGAGGACGCCTTCTTCACTCGGGCGAAGGCACCGAGGAAGTCCCCGGAGAAGCAGAGCAACGAGCAGCGCTAGCCGCTCGGACGCCCGGCCGTCGCACCGCACCACCGGGTGCGACGGCCGTTCCGCCGAGTCCGGCGGGACCGCCATCACTCGAACACATCACGGCCGGAGGTACCGACGTTGGATCGTGTGAGCGACCGGGAGCGATCCACCACTGTCGCCGAGTCGCTTCGGCTGGCCGGCGAAGCCGCCCGCGCACACGGCCTGTCCCTTTCCTGGAGGCTCTCGGGCGGCTCCGGCCGTGGCGTCGCGGTGTACCAGGCCACGCTGTCGGACGCGGCCGGGAAGGTGCTCGGGCAGGCGACCGGAAAAGGCGTGGGGACGCAGTCACTTGCCGGCGCACTCTTCGAGGCGTTCGAGCACGCGGGCGCGCGGAATGCTCTTCCGGGTCAGGCGAATGAACACGCGTGGGAGGTTCTGCCGCCACCCGAATTCAAGCAGTTCGACTTTCTCTGCACATACGCACATGACGTTCGCCCGGCGACGGAACAGGCCACGGTGCCGTTCCACGCGCTTCTCGATCTCCATCCCATCCGGACGGGACGACGAGTCGTCTATCCGGCGGCAGCCGCCGACTTCGCGTATCACGGCGACGAAGCGGAGTCTGATCTGGTCGTCCTCGAACGCTATTCGACGACCAACGGATATGCGGCAGGCGCAACCCCGGACGACGCCCTCGTCCACGCCGTCAACGAACTTGTCGAGCGTGACGCACTCAGCCAGCACCTTCTCTCCTCGGTGTTGCAGCCGCGTCCTGTCCATCGCATCCGAGGCGGGGAGCCTCCCCTCCTCAAACGAGCGCTCGACACCATCGAGACCGCTCTCGCGGGCGAGGCGGTCGTCGTGGACGTGACCGCCCACACCGGATGCGTCGTCATGGCGCACCTCCGTCCGGCCGGAAGCGCGACCGCGCTGATCGGAATGGGATGTTCGCGCTTCCCCGACGTCGCCTACGAGCGGGCGGTGACCGAGCTGTATCAGGAGTGGAAGGCGTTTGCCGCAGGGGTGACTTTCGCCGACGAGGGCGGGCGGGAACCCGAAAACCTCGACCCTTATCCGAAGCTCCGCCGGGCGGCGGAGGTGCCGGACCCGCAGTGGGCGTCGCAGGGCACGTACGCCCGCTTCCTGCGGGAGAGAACACCGGCCATGCCGACGGACGCGCCGCCGAAAAAGGAGTCGGTCCACCTTTTGGAATCCCTGCGGAAGAACGGCTTCGAGGTCTTCTGGCGGCCTTTGTGGAAATACGTCGGCAGTCCGGAGAAGAACAACCGGGGCGTCCACGTGGTCCAGGTCATCGCGCCGGGCCTGGAGCAGTTCTACGGAATCATGCTGTGCCGCCCGCTCGTCCCCGTGGGAAGGCTGTATTCGCCGGAGACATGTGCCGCACTGCTGGAAGGGAGCAGCGAATGAAACCGGCCTTGGCAGTCGGGCCGTACGGAAGCGCCGAGCAGGTCGCCCGGAATTCCGCCCCCTTCTACACCGGATTCGGTCTCTCCCCCGAGTCGGCCTCCGGCCATGCCATTCACCCCATGGTCGACCACATTCTCTGCGAGCGATGGTCCGGCGACTCCATGCGCCCCCTTCCGCCCGCCTATCTGACGCCTGTCGAAAGCGGGGACGTCGCAGCATGGCTGCGTCGTGATCACCCCGCCGACGCGGCTCTCGAAAGGACCCTCGACACGCTGGCCGCCGAGGAGCAGTACAGCACCCGACCCGACGACGAAGTGTCCCGGTCGGAGCTCGCACTACTCCTGGAAAAGGCCGACGAGCGCCTTCAGGAGAGGGTTCCGGAACTGTGGGAAGAGACCCGTCCGTTCGTGTCCCGCGTCTTTCTCGCGGACGGCGGAAAAATCCTGGGCGGGTCCTGGGACCATGTCGCCGGCGCCATGCTCATCGGGGCGCAGTTGACCGGCCGTGATGAAGCGGCGGCCGAGTCGCTGTTGCACGAGGCGGTGCACGCCAAGACGTACCGCCTCGTGCGGGGATTCCCGAGGGTTTTTCTCGAATCCACCCCGGACTTCATCGAGATTCCCTGGTGGCAGACCGAGGAATCCAGTCGGTGCTGGGGAACCGAGAAGGCATTCGCCGCTTACACGGTCTACGCGCATCTCGGTTACTACTACGACCAGGTCGTGCGGAAATCCGCCGCCCCGGAGAACGACGGATCGCTCCGTTCCCTCCAGCAGACGTCCTTCCGGGCCCGCTACCTCGGCAACCTGCTGCTTCAACTGGACGACCACTGGCTCGACGACCGACGCCGAGACGTCGTCCGCTGGCTCCTCCCGCAGATCCCGGCGCCCCCCGGACTGAATTCCGAGGGCGAGAAGGCGCTGAACCGCGAGATCACGTCGTTTCCCGGGGCCGAGAAGGCGCTGTGCCCCGCGAGTTGACCCGAGCCACCGCTCCGGCGCGTGCCACGAACGAACGCGTGCCGGACCACCGGCGCGCGACCCGCCCCCGGCGGCCGGCGCCGACGACAGCGTCCGAAGGTACGTTCCATGCTGCTCGACCGACAAGCCGCGCCACCGGTCGCGATAATCCTCCGGGCCCGGCGCTGGATGCTGGCCGGCCTCTCCCTCTCGATCGTCGGCACCCGCGTCATTGAAGGCGGCTCCGACGGCACCGTGGCCCAGGGCGTTCTTCCCCTGGTGTGGGTCGCCGTGTCGGCGACTGTGTCGGCGGGGCTCGGCTTCGCCGCGCCCCTGACCGCCCGTCTCCTCTCCGGGTTCAACCCGGCCACGGTCCTGGTCGTCTCCGACCTCGTCGAGGCTCTCCTGTCCCTTCTCGCCCTGACGGCCATCCTCCTGGCCCCCGGTCACGCCGTGCCCATCCTGGCCGCCTATCTGCTGTTCGCGGCGTTCTTCCCCGCGATCGCCGACGTGGTGGAGGAGTTCTACGCCCAGCAACTCGCGCAGCTCGGCCCCGGCCACGCGCTGTCCTTCAACGCCTCCGTCTACTCCGTGCTCGGCTTCATCGGGCTCGTCATCGGCATGCCGCTGGGCAGTCTCGTTTCCGGCCGGTCCTTCACGATCCTGATCGCGGTGAACATGGTGCTGTCCGCACTCGGCGTGTGTTTCCGTACGGTCGGCCGCCGCACGGTCGTCACCACGCCCGTCACGGCACAGAACACCGAGGACTTCCGCGCCACCGGCGCCCGCATGTCCGTACGCGACTTCGCCCACGCACTGGTGCGCTCCGGTCCGACCTCTCCCGCTCTGGGATTCGTCGGATCGATGGGCCGGACACTCGCCGGCATCTTCGTGTACCTGTGGATCGCCCGCACGATGCCCTGGTCCGACGCCACCTCGCTCGGGCTGGTCGTGGCCTGCTTCGGCATCGGAGCGACCGTGGGTCCGCACCTGGCCCCGCTTGCCCGGCGACACATGGGCGTACGGACGTCGCTGCTGGTCTCGACCATCGCCGCCATGGCCGTGGTCGCGGTCTTCGCGGGATGCGTGGCCCTGCTGCCACACACCGCCGTGTGGCCGATCGCCCTCGGGTACGTGGCCCTGACGGGCGCTCTCACGCGGATGCGCGACGTGCTCGTCACCACCCTGCGGCAGGAATCATTCCGGGGCAGCAGCTTCGTCACCGTCATGAGCTGGTCGTTCGCGCTGACGTCTCTGGGGGCCTTGGCCGGCTCATGGGCCGGCGTCGGGCTGCGGATCGCGACGCATCCGCTGGTGGGCCTGTTCGCCTTCACCGCCTCGCTCGGCGTGATCCTGACGGTGGTGCTGCGCTTCCCCGACCCGGCCCACAGCGGGCCCGGTCCCCTCTCCGCCGCCGTCCGCGACGCTTCCACGATCCCGTCCCCGAGGCCGGTGCGACGGGCACACACGCACCGCCTCTTCGCCGTCGGCCGCAGACACCGCGAGGGCACACGACGCACGTTCCCCCGGCGGTAGTCGGGCGCGGCAAACTTCGACACGCCACACACGACGCCTCCCGACGCGGCAACGCGGCCCGGCTCGGCTCTGCCCAACGCGGTCCGACTTTGCCCGGTTCTGCCCAATTTATCCCGACTCTGCCCGGCCCTGCCCGGTTCTGCTCTGCCCCGGCTCGGCAAACGCAACGACGAGTGCCAGATGGGCATGATCACGCGGATGTTCGCCGGCTCGTCCGGGCTCGGGCGCACCGACGCGTCGGCGTGGGCCGCTTCGAAGCTCATCTCGCCGCGACGCTGTGCACACCGTCAACGCCGACCGACACCGACCGTTCGGCGTTGCAGCGCGCTCACCCTTCCGGTTCCCCACACCCCAACAGCGCGTCGGTTTCACTGCGTGTTGTCGTGCCTGGCACGGAGGTGCTCCAGCGCCTCGCGGTATTCGGCTGCCCCGATCTCGCCGCGTGCGAATCGCATCGCGAGCACCTCCTCGGGGGTCATCGGGGCGGTGTGCGCGGGGTGAGCTGTGTGATCGGCTGTGTCCTTGGCGGAACCGCTCTTCCGGTTCGCGAGAGTGACGAGCCACCACACGAGGACGGCCAGCAGCGCGAGCCAGACAGCCATCATGAGAGGGCCGAACACCCACATCCAGTCGTTGTCGTCCATGTGGTCACCGCGGTAGGCGAGCGCACTGCCCGCCGCGGCCAGTGACGTGATCACGGCCGTACCTCCGAACGTCGTCCTGATTCCACAGTCGACCCTGCGGGCGTATGTCGGAAGCGCCCGGGGGAGATCGGGCGTCCTGCCGGGCAGCCCGCCTGGTCATCCGGCGACGAGCACCGCCGCACCGCGTACACGGTCCGCAGCCAGATCGGCCAGAGCCCGGTCCCCCTGCTCCAACGGATAAGGCGTCACGGTCGGCCTGATGCCGATGTCGTGGGCCGTCCGCAGAAATTCCTCGCCGTCGTCCCGGGTGTTCGCGGTGACGCTTCGCACCTGGCGTTCGTAGAACAGGTGCTTCTGGTAGTCGAGAGTCGGGATGTCGGTCAGGTGGATGCCGGCCAGCGCGAGGGTGCCCGCGCGGTCCAGCGCCGCCAGGGCGTGGGGGACGATGTCGCCGACGGGCGCGAAGACGATGGCCGCGTCCAGTGGTTCGGGCGGGGCGTCGTAGGTGTCCTGCGCCGACGCCGCGCCCAGATCGAGCGCGAGGGTCCGCGCGGATGCCGCGCGCGTCATCACGTGCACGGTGGCGCCCCGGGCCAGCGCGACCTGGGCCGCGAGATGGGCCGAGGCGCCGAAGCCGTAGATGCCCAGCCGTCCCCCGGGGGGTAGTTCGCTGCGCTTGAGGGCCCGGTATCCGATGATGCCGGCGCACAGCAAAGGCGCGAGTTCTTGCGCTGCTGCGGCGGCGGGCAGTGCGTACGCGAAGGCCTCCGGCACCACGGCGTGCTCGGCGAACCCGCCGTCCGCGTCCCAGCCGGTGTACGCCGAGTACGGGCACAGATTCTCGCGCCCGGCACGGCAGTAACGGCACGCGCCGCACGTGTGCCGCAGCCAGGCGATGCCGACACGGGAGCCGATCGCGAATCGCGACGCCTGCGGACCCAGCGCGTCCACGCTGCCCACGACCTCGTGGCCCGGCACGGTCCCCGGGCGGTGCGGGGCGAGATCGCCTTCGGCGAGATGCAGGTCGGTCCGGCAAACGCCGCACGCCTCGACCCGAACCCGCACCTCGCCGGGTCCCGGGCTCGGTACGGCCCGTCGCACCCGCCGCAGAGGCTGCGTCTCGATCGGCCCGGGATCCTCCACGATCCAGGCGAGTTCCACTTCCACGCCTTTCGCGACCACGGGACCTCCTTCACGAGCCTCGCACTGCACCCACCACGGGTTCGGCCTGCTGCGGGACGATCGCGACCGGGCACGCGGAGTGATGCAGCAGCGCGTGGGCGACCCTGCCGAGTTGGAGACCGAAATGGCCGTGCCGCCGCAAAGCACCGACGACCACCAGGTCGGCTTCGGCGGACGACTCCAGGAGAACCCTGTGAGCGGGGCCCTCCACCGTGCGGCGGTGCACGTCTACCTCGGGATGATCACGCACCGCATCGCGCAGCGCGTCGGCGAGAAAGGCCGACGCCTGTTCCTCGTGGATCCGGGCGCGATGGTCCGAGATCAGCGTCCCCTGGTACTCCGGAACCGGGTTGCGCCAGGCCCGCACGGCGGCAAGGGCGCAGTGGCGTGCCTGGGCTTCCCGGAAAGCGAAACCGTATGGCGGCCGATCCCTCGGCGACGCCGCCGACGCCGACGACCACTCGGCCCAAGGCCCCCTGCCGGTTCCGCTCCTCGCCGCGGACAACGACGACAGGACACACGGCGCGGCCCGCCACCGCGAGGCTCACGGACCCGAGCAACATCCCTGCCAGCCCGCCCCGCCCACGGGAGCCCGTGACCACCGCGAACGACGTACGTCCCTCCTCCAGCAGGGCGTACTCGGCGTCGTCCGGCATGACCTTGCCTGCAACCTCCACCGTCGGTGCCCGCAACCTCGCGCGTTCCGCGCAGGACGCGGCGATGTCCTGGGCCACGACGTCTTTCGGGGGGTGACCGGTGTCGATCGACAGGCGGCGTCCCTCGTACCGCTCCCACAGGGAGGCGTAGACGACTCGCAAGGGGAGTCCGTGGCGCGCCGCCTCGTCCGCGGCCCAGTCCACCGCCTGCAGGCTGGAGTCGGAGCCGTCAGCGCCCACGACCAGCGGAAGTACCATCGTCCGTACCGCCCTTCCAGCCGGCCGGTGCGGGCCTGCGACCGGTGCGAGCACCTTTCACGGCCACCGTGCCACCCAGCGGCTGTCTTCGCGACGCGCCCTGCGCGGGAAGCACCGCCATTGCGCTGTCGGGGACACTTCCAGGCTATTTCGATCTGACGGCCTTGTCTCGACCGGGGCATACCCCGCCCCGCCAAGCCGCGCTCCCGAACGGCGACAGTGGAAACCCCTCTCGCCCATCGGTTGCCGCCTGGCGAAGCGCACCCCCTCGCCAGGCGATTTCCGCTACAGCGAAAGAGAATTCGGCGTTCCGAACACGGCCGGACGACCTCGGGGGCCGCAAACCCGCAATGATCAAGAACGCGATGACCCTGCGCATGCGCGGGACGGCCGACTCCAGGAAACTGGTGTATTCGAAGTCATCGGCATGGTCGACGAAGGAACCACAATGACGACACATGCGACCAAGACCCCGGTACCACCGGGCATTGGCTGTTCCGACGAAGTACACACCCGACTCGGGACGCTGAGGTTCTTCGACGGTTTTCCGGACGATGCCACGGTCCATACTCTGTTCGACAACCTCGACTTCCAACGTGCTGTCCAGGCGTACCTGCTGGGGCTGGCCCCGGTGGACATGGCGGTGATGCGGCAGGCGCTGTTGCGTTGGGGACCGGCGAACTCCACGATGGCGGTCTGGGAAGACCTGGTACATCCGCGCTTCATCGGGCTGGTGTACAACACGAGCACCTCCTACTGCTACTCGTGGATCGACCTGCGCGGCGGTCCACAGGTTGTCGAAGTTCCGCCCGGCGTGTACGGCGCGCTCAACGACCACTGGTGCCGATGGGTCGTCGACCTCGGTCTGACCGGGCCCGACCGCGGCAAGGGGGGCAGATATCTGTTCCTGCCGCCCGACCATGACGGCGACATCCCCGACGGATACGTTGTGGTGCGGCCGCGCACCTACGGCAACTTCCTGGGCTACCGGGGGTTCCGCGACGAACACGGTGACCCGCGTCCTGCGGTCGAGACGATCAAGGCGAACACCCGCGTCTATGCGCTCTCGCAGGCCGACGAACCACCGCCGGTGCAGTTCGTCGACGTCTCGGCCGAACCGGCCGTCGCCGTCCCACCGAATGACCGCCGATTCTGGGATCTGCTCAACGATGTCGTGCAGTCGGAACCGCCGGGATCGGCCGACCCGCTGACCCTGGGAATGTTCGCCTCCCTTGGCATCCGAAACGGCAGGGCCTTCGATCCGGATGACCGGATGAACGCCATCCTGACCGAGGCCGCAGCCGTGGGCGACGCCACTGCCCGTGCCCTCAGCTACCGGTTCCGCGAAGACGATGCCTTCTACTATCCGGGCAGTGCCTGGCGCTCGGGCTTCCTTGGCGGCTACCGGTTCGAGGAGGACGGAGCGGCGGTACTCGACTCCGCGACGCAGCTCTATTTCTGGGGCGGTGCCATAAGCCCGGCGTGGGACCAGAAGATGGTCGGCGCCGGTTCACAGTACGCCCTGGCCTTCGTGGACGAGAACGGCTCACCGTTCGATGGCGGCCAGGCCTACCGCCTCCATGTCCCGCCGGCCGTTCCGGTCGACAACTTCTGGTCCGTGCTCGTCTACGACACCCAGACCCGGTCCATGCTTCAGACCAGCCAGGAGTGGCCATCGGTGACCAGCCAGGACCGGGGCCTCGCCACGAACCAGGACGGCTCTGTCGACGTCCATTTCGGGCCCGATCCGCCCGACGCCGACAGCCACAACTGGATCCAGACTCTGCCCCACAAGGGCTGGTTCGCGATGTTCCGCCTCTACAGTCCCCTTGAGCCGTGGTTCGAGAAGACGTGGCGGCTGCCGGACATCGTCCGAGTCGCCTAGCGGCACGCGCGGCCGGCCCAGGAACGCCCCTTCCGCAGTCGCCGCGGCAACGCTGCCCGTGACGCGAAGCCCTGGCAGGAGCCCGGCGGCGACGGTCACTTGCTGTGCCCCGGAGCCGCTGAACGGTCCGGGTGTCCCGGCCACCAGAACCCCTCACCGGTGAGAAGGACCAGAGCCGGGACCAGCACTGTGCGGACGAGCAGGGTGTCCAGCAGAACGCCGATGCAGACGACCACGCCGATCTGGGTGAGGGTGATCAGGGGCAGCACGCCGAGCACGGTGAAGACCGCGGCGAGGAGGATGCCGGCGCTGGTGATGACACCGCCCGTGGACGCGAGCGCGCGGAGAACCGCCGACCGGGTCCCGTGGCCGGCAAGTGTGTCCTCTCGGGTACGGGCGATCAGGAAGATGTTGTAGTCGACACCGAGCGCGACGAGGAACAGGAACGACAGCAGCGGCACGGTGGTGTCGAGGGCGGGGAAGTCGTAGGCCGTGCGAAATACGATCCAGCCTGCCCCCAGAGCCGCGAAATACGACGCGACGACCGTGGCGATCAGCAGGACAGGCGCGATCAAGGCACGCAGCAGCAGGACGAGGACGCCGAGCACGATGACGAGCACCAGGGGCACGACCACGCGGGTGTCGCGGTCCACGGCGCGCGCCACGTCGTAGGACTCTGCCGTCGTTCCGCCGACCAGCGCGTTCGCGTCCGGCACGGCGGCCAGGCGGTCGCGGAGCGACTCGATCGTGCGATCCGACGCCGCGGTGCCCGGCGCCGAGGACAGGACCACGCGGAACTCGGCGAAGGCGGGGGTCGCGATCGGGGCGCCGACCGAGGCCACGCCGGATACTCCCGCGGCCGCCGAGGCCGCGGCGGCGGCTTTGTCGGGGGCCGCGACCACGGTGAGCGGATCCGCGGCCCCGGCCGGAAGCACCGACTGGAGCGTCTTCTGCCCGCTCACCGATTCGGGGGTCTCGCGGAAGGAGTCGTTCTGCGGCAGCCCCGTGGTCACCGAGCCGAGGCCGGCAGCGAGCGCGAGGAGTACCGCCAGGCAGGCGAGGACGGTCGCGGCAGGCCGGCGGGCGACGCGGCGGCCGAGGCGATACCAGAAGCCGCGGCGCTCGGCGGTGACCGTGTCGCCGACGTGGGGGACGAACGGCCAGAACAGTACGCGGCCGGGGAGCACCAGTGCGGCGGGCAGCACGACGAGACCGAAGAACATCGCGACGACAATGCCGACGGCGCCCGCGAAACCCAGCCCGCGGTTGACGGTGAGGTCCGCGGCCAGCAGCGTCAACAGACTCAGCGCGACCGTCGTACCGCTGGCCAGCACAGCCGGGGCTGTGCCGCGCCACGCGCGTTCCATCGCCGCGTACCGGTCCTGGCTGCGCCGGAGCTCGTCGCGGTAGCGCGAGACCAGCAGCAGCGCATAGTTGGTGCCCGCACCGAAGACCAACACGGAGAGGATTCCGGCGGCGGAGCCGTCGATGTCGACGCCGGCGTACGGAGCGACCCAACCCACGATGACCGTCGCCGAACGGTCGCCGATGCCGACGACCGCCAACGGCACCAGCCACAGCAGAGGGCTGCGATAGGTGACGAGCAGCAGAACGGCCACGACTCCGGCGGTCGTCAGCAGCAACGTGGTGTCGGCGCCGTCGAAGACGTTCGACAGGTCGGTGGCGAACGCCGGGCCGCCGGTGACCTGAGCCCGAAGCGGCGGTTCGATCGCGTCCGACGCCGTCGCCCGGATCGTGTCGACGAGTGAGTCCCTGTCGTCGTCCGGAAGGTCGCCGGGCACCGGAATCGTCACCGTGGCGACCCGCGGGTCGGGGAAGGCGGCCTCGGCGACTCCCGCGGCGGCCACGGACGCCAGCGCGTCGCGCCGCGCCAGAACCGCGGCGCGGTCGCGGTCGGTCAACTCTGTGCCGTCGGCTCTGCTGTACACGGCGATCACGGGCGTCAGAGCGCCACTGGGCTGTTGCGCCTGCAACGCGGCCACGCGCGCCGACTGGGAGGAGGCGGGTGCGCTCGAACGGTCCGACTCGCCTGTGGTCGCATCGGACGGCCCGAACGCGAACAGCCCGGCCACCCCGGCGGTGACCACCAGCAGAACGAGCCAGGCCCACCGCCGTCCGAACACGCCACCGCGACCGGGCGGTGCCTCGGGGGTCGAGGGGGGCGGAAGATGAGCCAAGACGACTCCCGATTCACGTGGGGAACACGGTTACTTGACCGTGGCAGACGAACCACCGCGCCGCGACCGCGGCGAACCGACAGCGCGGACTCCGGCCGCGCGCAGGGCCGTTTCCGTCGGTTGGCGCGGCGGGCGCGGGCGCAGCAACCCGGCATCCGGTTTGCGCCACGCCGGATTGCCGTGATGGTGGAGGTACGGGGCGACAGCGCCGTTGCGGCGTGCCCGAGCCCACGGCGGTGGTCGCCCCGACGTCGACGCGTTGACGACACCGGGCGTTGGCGCATGGGCCTGCGGTGCCCGGGGCGTCGAAGACGCCGGGCAGGAGGAGGTGTGCGGTGCCGGATACGCCACACGTTGTGAACGACGTCATGACCCGGACGGTTGTGGCCGTGCGACGCGATGCGTCCTTCAAGGAGATCGTCCAGGCCATGGAGGGGTGGCAGGTCAGCGCGCTGCCGGTGCTGGAGGAGGGCCGCGTCGTCGGTGTCGTCTCGGAGGCCGACCTGCTGCCCAAGGAGGAGTTCGGGGACAGTCCACCGCATCTGTTCGAGTCGCGCCGACGTATCGCCGATCTTGTCAAGGCGGGCGGGGTGACCGCGGAAGAGCTCATGAGCACGCCTGCCGTCACCGTCCTTCCGGACACCACGCTGGCTCAGGCCGCAAGGATCATGGCGGTCAGGGGCATCAAGCGCCTGCCCGTCGTCGACGAGGCGGACATGCTCCAAGGCATCGTCAGCCGCGCCGACTTGTTGAAGGTCTTCCTGCGGCCGGACGACGACATCGAGGAGGAGGTCCGCCGCACCGTCGTGGCCTACCTCTTTCCGGCCTTCAGCCACGCCATCCACGTCAACGTGCGCGACGGTATCGTCACGCTGCGTGGGCACATCGGCGACTCCTCGCTCATCCCGGTCGCCGTTCGCCTGGCTCGCGCGGTGGAGGGCGTCGTGGACGTCCAACCCCGGCTGACCCGCCCGCCCGACGAGTCCGACGAGTCCGCAACGTCCTTGGGGCCGGGGACGGTTCGGTGACGAGGCCGTCGGCGCGAACGCGCCTCCGCGGCGCAGACGCGGCAAGCCGACCGCAGCGAGCCAATCCTGCGGCAACGGGCCAGCGATTGACTGGCCGACGACGGCAGGCGGACTCTGGAGAGACAGGTGCGAGGTATTCGATGTGTCGTCAGCGTCGGACCGGCATCCGCCGGGGCTCTCCCCGAGAGCGTCCCTTGTGCGTCGCGAACGGCGAAAGCGGCACACCCGGACGCTCGGCGCTGACCGACCGTGATGCCCGATCCCGTGTGTCACATCGAGCGGAGTGATCCCTATGGGCTACGGCTCGACCGTCCGGGAAGAACTGCGGCTGCCCAGCCGGGAACTGCGGCATGCGATCCCCCAGGTGTACGAGGGATACAGGCAGTTGCACGATGCCGCACTGGCCGAAGGCGCGGTCGACGCGGCGACGAAGGAGCTGATTGCTCTGGCCATCGCGGTGACGAGGGAATGCGACGGCTGCATCGCCGCCCACGCCCACGCAGCCGCCCAGAAAGGCGTTACCCCCGAACAGGCCGCCGAGGCCATCGGGGTGGCCATCTTGATGAACGGTGGCCCGGGGACCGTTTACGGGCCACGGGCCTTTGCCGCATTTCGCGAGTTCCATGACGCTCGGCAGCAACCGTGACACGTCGGCGCACGCCGTTCCTCCGCTGGGGAACAGGCCCTCGAATGACCGGGGCCGACTCGGCGGCCACCAGGTACCGGAGAAGGAGCTCATCATGAAAGCGCAGGTCGGCGACTGGATGGTGGTCGAGTCCCTGCACGTCGGAGAGCCGAGGCGCATCGGCCAGATCCGCAGTGTGGAGCACCAGGACGGCTCCCCTCCCTACCGTGTGCGGTGGACCGAGAACGACAGGGAGACCTTGTTCTTCCCGGGCCCGGAAGCACACGTCGAGAAGTTCGAAGCCCTCAACCGGTCGTCCCGGTGACGTCCGGGCCGCGAGGCGTTCCGCCCGGTCGTCGGGCCCGAAACGGCTGTCGTCCCGGCCCCGGCCCCCCAGGGCCCGAAACGCCTGTCGTCCCGGGCGCGGCCCTGGGCCCCGGGCCCCTCAACGGCGTTTCGCCGGCGGTGAAACGTCCCCCCGCCCTGCCCCGCCCGCCCTGCTCGCAGGCGATCCATTTTCTCCCCGGCCGGAAGGCGGGGGTTTCCTCGGAGGTTTCCGATGAACGCGCAAACACCCTCTCCCCCCACGGTCGGTTCGGTGATGCACGGACCCGTGGTGTCGGTCCAGGCCGACGACTCACTGTGGTCGGCGATGGATGTCATGCTCAGCCGCGGCCTGCGCCACCTGGCGGTGGTACGCGGGGATACAGCGGTGGGGGTGCTCGCCGACAGAGAACTGGCGGCAGTGTGGGCGATGGAACCGCTGGGACTGAAGCACCGGCACGCCTCCGAAGTTGTCGTCGCCGCACCGTCGTTCGTCGGACCTGACGTCGACGTGGTCACCGCGGCGGTGCGTATGCGGTCGCAGGGTGTCGACGCCCTGGTCGTCGTGGACGACCAGGACCGGCCGATCGGCATGGTGACCGACCATGATCTTCTCGGCGTACTGGCCGGCATGTTGGGCGGCGAAGGGGAGGTCGGCGGTCCTTCCCCGCGCTACCACGGCTCCGGCCGTTCGGTACTCGTGCCGGACTGAGCAGGGGGCCGGAACGTTCAGCCCGGGTGGACACAGACGGCTGTGACCTTGTACTCGGGACACGAAGTCACCGTGTCCGCATGGTCGGAGGTAAGGCGGTTGACGCCGCCGGCCGGGAAGTGGAAGGTGCTGAAGACCTGCCCCGGAGCGGTGGCGTCACCGACCCGGGCCACGAGGTGCGCCTGCCCGTGGCGGCTGCGGACGACGACGGGCTCGCCGTCGCGCAGCCCGAAGCGGTCGGCGTCGTCGGGGTGGACGTCGAGGACGTCCCGGGCGACCAGGTCGAGGTTGGCGCCGCGGCGGGTCATGCTTCCCGAGTTGTAGTGGGCCCAGCCGCGACCGGTCACCAGGATCAACGGGTAGTCGTCGTCGGGCTGTTCGCCCGGGGGCAGGTATGGGGCCGCGGCGAGGTGAGCGCGTCCGTCCGGTGTGGCGAACCGATCGAGGTACAAGGTGGCTTCACCGGGGCGGTCCGGGTGCGGGCACGGCCACGGCACCGCGCCTTCGCGGTCCAGGCGGTCGTGGGACAGCCCCGCGAAGTGCGGGGTGAGGCGGGCTGCTTCGTCCAGGGCGGCGGCCGGAGTCGGGCAGCCCAGGTCGACGCCGAGGCGGGCGGCGAGCGCATGCACCACGGCGAAGTCCGTGCGCACGCCTACGGGTGGGCCGACGGCGCGGCGGACCCGTTGGAACCGCCGGTCGAAGTTCACGAAGGTGCCGTCCTTCTCCAGCCACGACGCGACCGGCAGCACGACGTCGGCGCGGCGCGCGGTCTCGGACAGGAAGAGCTCGTTGCAGACCACCAGGGGGCAGGCGTCCAGCGCGTCGCCCACGCGGTTGGCGTCGGGATCGGTGGCGCAGACGTCCTCGCCGACGATCCACAGAGCCCGCAGGCGCCCGGCGCGTGCGGCGGCGAACATCTGGGGGATGCGCATGCCCGGATGCGACGGAACCGGAAGCCCCCACACACGCTCGACGCGGGCGCGCGCCGATTCGTCGTCCACCCTGGCGTAGCCGGGCAACAGGTCGGGCAGTGCGCCCATGTCGGAGGCGCCTTGGACGTTGTTCTGTCCGCGCAGCGGGTTGACGCCGTAGCCGCCGTGTCCGGTGCCGACCGCTCCGCGCAGGATGGCGAGGTTCGCCAGCGTGCGCACGCCGTCCGTGCCGTGCAGGTGCTCGGTGACGCCGAGTCCGTAGACGATCGCCGGCCGCTTCGCGCGCCCGTAGAGCCGGGCGGCGGCGACGATGTCCTGGGCGGGCACACCTGTGATGGAGGCGACTGTGTCCGGCGGGTAGTCGGCGAGCAGCGCGGTGAGTTCGGGGAGGCCGGTTGCCCGCTCCCGGAGGAAGGCCTCGTCGATGAGCCCCTCGGCCACGAGGACATGGGCGATCCCGTGGAACAACGCGACGTTCGTGCCCGGGCGCGGCCGCACGTGGACGTCGGCGTGGTGGGCGAGCCCCACCGCACGCGGATCGGCGACGACCAACTTCGCCCCGGCCAGCACGCGTTGGAGGAGACGCGCTCCCACGACCGGGTGGGCCTCGATCGGGTTGGCGCCGACCACCAGCAGGCAGTCCGTACGCTCCACGTCGTCGAAGGAGTCCGTGCCGCCGGCGAGTCCGAAGGACGCGGTCAGGCCCGCCGCCGACGGGGAGTGGCACAGCCGCGAGCAGTTGTCGATGTTGTTGGTCCCGATCGCCACGCGCATGAACTTTTGCAGCAGGTAGTTCTCCTCGTTGGTGGCGCGCGCCGAGGAGATCAGCCCGACCGCATCGGGCCCTCCGTCCGCGATCGCCTGCCGCATGCCGGCCGCGACGCGGTCCAGTGCCTCGTCCCATTCCGCCGGTTCCAGGACGCCGCCGCGGCGTACGAGGGGTCGGGTGAGGCGGTCGCGCGACTCCAGGTAGCCGTGTGCGAAGCGGCCCTTCACACAGGCGTGACCGCGGTTGACCGGTCCGTCCCGGGCAGGCAGCACGGCGGTGACCCGGCCGTCCTCGGCGACGACGTCCAAGGCGCAGCCGACCCCGCAATACCCGCACGTGGTGCGCGTCGTGCCCGTCGGCCCCACAGCCGACGTGATCCCGGCCGCGGCGCCGGGCTCGGTGATCGCCCCGGTCGGGCAGGTGTCGACGCATCCGCCGCAGGCGACGCAATCCGATTCGGCCCAGCTTCCGCCGCGTCCGGGGGCGACCACGGTGTCGGCCCCCCGGCCGACGAGCGTGAGCGCGAAGGTGCCCTGGAGGTCCGAACACATGCGCACGCACCGGCCGCAGGCGATGCACAGGTCGCGGTCGAGGTGGACGTACGGGTGCGAGGTGTCGACACCGCGTCCGCCCGGGCTCCGCGCCGCCGTCGCGTCGATGCCGGAAGCCGCGCAGGCGCGGGCAAGCTCGCTGTCGTACGTGTCCAGGGCCCGGGGCGGCAGGGCGGAGACCATCAGCTCGACCGCGTCGCGTCGCAGCCCGCGCACGTCGTCCACCTCGACGACGGCGCCTGCGGTGGCCGGTGTGACGCACGAGGCGACGATCTTGCCGTCGACTCGTACGAGACAGGTCCGGCAAGAACCGGCCGGCCTGAGTCTGTCGTCGTGGCACAGCGCGGGAATGTCCGCTCCCGCCGTCCGCACCGCGCTCAGTACGGAGTCTCCTTCCGGGACCCGGACGTGGACCCCGTCCACCGTGACCGCGACCGTGCCGGAACTCACGCGTCCCACCCCGCCAACCGGTCGCCGTAAGCGCGGACAAGACTGCGGACAGCGGGCGGGATGCGCCGCCCGAACGCGCACAGGCTCGCCTGGGCCAGGACACCGAGCAGTCGGCCGTACTCCGGCCCCGGCAGCGCATCGCCTTCGGCGATCTCCAGACCGCGCCGGGATCCCACCCGGCACGGCGAGCATGCGCCGCAGCTCTCGGCGGCGGCGAAGCCCCACACGTGCCGGAGCACGTCGACAGGCTCGACGCGGTCGTCGAACGCCACCAGGCCCGCGTGCCCCAGAGCGGCGCCTTGTGCGGCCAGACCCGCCTCCGTCAACGGCACGTCCAACCTGTCCGGCGGCAAGAACCCGCCGAGGGGCCCGCCGACTTGGAGAGCGGCCAGGACCGCCCCGTCGCGCAGGCCTCCGCCCAACCGACCGACGATGTCCGCCACCGGCGTACCGAGCTCGACCTCATAGGCGCCGGGGCGCGCGAAACGCTCCGAGAGACAGACGAGCTTCGTTCCGGTCTCGGTCGGCGTGCCGCGGCGCGCGTACGCCGCTCCGCCGCGCCGGACGATCCAGGGGACCGCCGCGAGCGTCTCGACGTTGTTCACCACCGTCGGCGCGTCCCACAGCCCCTGTTCGGTCGGGTACGGCGGGCGCGGCCGAGCACACCCCCGGTCACCCTCCAGCCCCGCGATCAGCGCAGTCTCCTCACCCGCGACGTACGAGCCCGCCCCTTCGACCACGCGCACGTTCACCGTGATGCCGCTGCCGTGCACGGACGAGCCGAAATGCCCGTCCGAGTAAGCCTGTTCGACGGCATCACGCATCCGGGCCAGCGCCTGCGGATACTCCGAGCGCACGAGCACCGCGGCCTCTCGCGCGCCGCACGCGAAGCAGGCCAGCGCCAAACCCTCCAGCACCAGCCCCGGATCGCGTTCCATCAGCAAGCGGTCGGCGAACGACCCCGGGTCGCCTTCGTCGCCGTTGGCGACGACCACAGTCTGCGGGCTCCGCCGGGCTGCGGCCCATTTCGTCGCCACCGGGAACCCGGCGCCGCCGCGCCCGCGAAGCCTCGACTCCGCGACTTCGGCCATGACCTGTTCGGATGTGCCCGCCGTCACCACCTGCGGCCACGTCCTCCAGGCGGGCTCCCCGGCGAGCACGCCGCTCAGCAGCACCGGATCGCCGGTCGCGTCACGAGCGGGAATGTCGGGAGCCGACCGTGGCACCGCCCCGGCGACCTGCGCCGCAAGCGTGGGGCCGGTGCACGGCGAGTCGCCGTCGAGCGCGGCCGGCCCCGCGTAGCAGTACCCAAGGCAACGAACCGTCTGGAGAGACACCGAGCCGTCGTCGGCCACAGTGCCGGACACGACACCGCAGGCGTCCTCCATTTGTCCCAGATGCCGGCCCCCATCGGCGGCGAAGCATGCCGTCGCACCGCACACGCGAACGTGGCGGCGGCCGGTGGGCGCGGCCAGATCCGCGTAATGCGAGGCCGGGCCCAGGCCGGCGGACGCGGGGAGCCCGAGGTCGACGGCGACCTGTGGCGCCCAGCGACCGACAGGCTCGGCGGTACGCCGCCTGGCGTCCGCGAGGGCCGCGATGAGTCGCCCGCCTGCCCTGCCGCGTCGTTCGGCCAACGAACGCATCGCATCGCCGCCGTCGGCCCGGTGGCCGTTCCGGTCGGTGGATGTCATGCGTTCATCCTCGGTCGACGCCGCGCTCGCCGCACTCGGACGCCAGGCACACGAGCGAACCGGTCCGGGCGCGCGTGGCCGCTTCATGTGATGTTCCGCCCGCTCGACCGGCGTGCGCCGGGCGCTCCGGCATCGCCGCGACAAGCACGGAACCCGCCACGACCAGTAGCGTGGAGGGCGGGGCGGGTGCATGGAATCTCGTCCCTCGCCCCGCCGCTCCGCGTCGTACCGCGTGGAAGGCAGTGCTATGCGTGCGACATTCCGATTGGGGACGCTCGCCGGGGTGAAGGTCGGGGTCCACTGGACCGTCGCGGTGATTTTCGCGGTCATCGCGATCGGGCTGGCGCAAAGCCGCCTGCCTGCCGCGCACCCAGGGCACCTGTG
This sequence comes from Yinghuangia sp. YIM S10712, assembly GCF_051388935.1. Lineage (NCBI taxonomy): Bacteria > Bacillati > Actinomycetota > Actinomycetes > Kitasatosporales > Streptomycetaceae > Yinghuangia > Yinghuangia sp. YIM S10712. The sequence goes on along the minus strand of NZ_JBPKBI010000021.1, from coordinate 71,521 downwards.
GGCGCTGTATTGGGCGGTCGGCCTGCTCACGGCAGTGGTGTTCCTCGCGTCGCTGCTGGCGCACGAACTCGCCCACGCCGTGGTCGCCAGGCGCAACGGGGTCGGCGTGGACGACATCGTCCTGTGGCTCCTGGGAGGTGTGGCACGCCTGCGTGGGGAAGCGCCGAGCCCCGGAGTGGAATTTCGCATCGCAGGCGTCGGGCCTTTGGTCAGCCTCGTTCTCGGCGTCGTCTTCGGTCTGTCCGCGTGGCTCGTGCACGCAGGCTTCGGCGCGGGACTCGGAGTCGACGCTCTCGCCTGGCTGGCCGCGATCAACATCCTGCTGGCGGTCTTCAACGCCGTTCCCGCCGCCCCGCTCGACGGCGGACGACTGCTGCGGGCACTTCTGTGGCGGAGAACCGGAGACAAATTCCGCGCCACCGTCGGCGCGAGCACGGCGGGCCGCGGCTTCGGTTGGCTCCTTGTGTTGCTGGGGCTGTTCCTGTTCGTGCGCGGCGACACCGTCGGCGGTGTCTGGACGGCTCTCATCGGCTGGTTCCTCACATCGGCCGCGACCTTGGAGCGGCGCCAGGCGGAGGTCGCGAAGACGCTCGCGGGGATTCCCGTACGCAACGCCATGACGCGCGAACCGGCCGCAGTCCCCACGCGGCTCACCGTCGCCGAATTCCTGCGCGACGCGGCGTTCCGGTACCGGCATTCGGCGTTTCCGGTCGTCGACGAGGCCGGTGCGCCGGTGGGCCTGGTGACGCTGGATGCCGCCCGTCACGTATCCGAGAGGGAACAGGGCACCGTTTTTGTGGCAGACGTCATGCTGCCCCTCGCAGAGGTCGACGTCGTCGGACCGGACGAGCCGTTGGCGAACCTGCTCCCCCGCCTCGACCCCGCCCCCGAGCACCGCGTGCTGGTCGTCGCCGACGGCAGACTCATCGGCATCGTCTCGGCGGCGGACATCAACGGCATGGTGACATGGCTCAACGTGAACAACCCGCAGCGGCGCAGTCCTTGACGCCGGCCTGGGAACACGGCTCCGCGCCGGCACGGCTCACGTGGAACGAGCAACGAGCAACGAGCAACGTGTGACCGTACGTCCGTCTCAGTCGTCGAACGGATAGGGCAGGACCGGTTCCAAGCTGAACATCAGCGGGCCCGCACCCGCCGGCGACACACGGCGCTTGGACCTGCCCGCCAGCAGGGTGACGAGGTCCCGCGCGGTCACCAGGCCGATGAACTCCTCCGACGGGCCGAGCACCGCCACGGCGTCGACACCGGCGTCCGCCATGACCTCCGCCGCCCGGGAGACCGGGTCGTCACCGTGCACCAGAGCGGGGCCCTGGTCCGCCACCAGGCTTCCGACATCGCGTTCGCTGAGCACCGCGGCGGGCATCCCGCACGCGACCGCCAAGTCCGAGCGCTCGACCAGCCCGAGGCAGTGCCCGTTCCCGTCCACCACGGGGAGGTGATGGAAGCCGGTGCGCTGCAAAATCTCCCAGGCCATGAGCACCGATTCGTCTTCCGCGAGCGTCACCAGTGCCACGCTCATCACGTCGCGGACCGGCTTGCCGCCGATGTCCTGCGGTGCCGCAGACGCCTGCGGCTCCCCTTCGGTTCGCTGTTGCACCGGAAGCCTCCGTCGGTGTGGCGCGTCGAGTGGTCGGTGAGACCTCACCGGGCGGGCCGCGCCTTCTCGCACAGGGCGCACAAGAAGGAGGGCCGGGCATCGGTCCGAGCAGACTCGCCCCGCGCATCGCCCGTCCCTTCCATGCTCACCCTGTCGCGCACCCTGCGCACGCGCACCCTCGGGCCGCCGGAATGCCGCGGGGCACACTGTGCCCCGGAGGTCGGGCCGGACGGCGCAGCGGCGCGGTGGGGTGATCCCGTGGACGCAGGGGTACGGGGGAGTACAGAGTCAGTGGGCCGCGCGCTGCGGGACGTTTACAGGGCCATCGCTGTGCGCGGCTCGAACGTCGGTTACTTCGCCCTTGGCGGCGTCCGCGGTTCACCGGGGTCGTCACCCAGTTCCGCAGGGAGGCCCGCAATGCACGACGAGACTGCCGGGACAGGCCGCCCGGAACCCGATCTGTTGGCCCGGCATGTCCGAGAACGCCGTCGCGAATGCGGTTTGTCGGTGCCGCAGGTGGCCGAGGCCGCGGAGCTGTCGGAAGCGTGGATCGCCGCGATCGAGCGCGGAGCGGCCTCGGCCGACCGCACGTCGCTGTCACGACTGGCCGCGGTACTCCACACCACCGTGGGCCGCCTCGTCGCCCCGGACGACACCTACGCTCCCGCGCCGCTCCCGGACGCACCGGGTGCGGACGCCGCTCCGGCCGACACCCGGGCACGCGGGATGACCGACATGGCCGAGGACGAGTGCTTCGCGAGGCTCGCGCTGCACTCGGTGGGCCGGGTATCCCCGGCCTCGTGCGACCGGCCGTTCGTGCTGCCGGTCAACTACGTGCTGGACGAGCGGGACATCGTGTTCCGCACCACGCCCGACTCGTCTCTCGCCGAGGTCGAGGGACCGGTGGCGTTCGAGGTCGACGACCTCCTGCAATCCGCCCGTCTGGGCTGGAGTGTGCTGGTGACAGGCGAGGCGGAGCGCCTGACCAACGAAACGGAGACCCGCCGCCTCGCCACGCGGGCGCCCGAGCCCTGGGCCGGGGATGAGCGGCCCGTATGGATCCGCATCCGTCCGGGGCACGTCACCGGCCGCAGGGTCTCGCCGCGCACGCCCCCCGTCTGACGTGTGCACGACCGTCTGACGTGTTCGCGCGTCCCGTCACGTGGTACGCGACGGCGTGCGGCGAGAGCAACAACTCCGGGGCGGTTCCCCGAAGTGCCTGAGGGCCTGCCGCCGAGCGCCGCTCTCGCGCTTGTTTCGGCGGGCGCTCCCTCTCCGGCCGAGGATCGCGCGGCGGCGGCTCGGCTCCGTCGGCCCGGTCAGTGTGAGGGGAGCCGCACCCGCATCGTCCGGCCCGCCTCGACGGTCTGTTCGGTGTCCCGGACGCGTACGCGGATCGGGGCGGCCTGCCCGGCGGGGAGCGAGATGGCCGCGGTGGTGTGGGAGATGTGGACGTGGATGCCCCAGTGGTCCCGGTAACGGAGCCGGAAGTCCAAGGGGCCGACACCGTCCGGGAGGGCCGGGTCGAGGACGAGCGCGTCCTCGCCGACTTCGAGCCCGGTGTAGCCGCGTGTCAGCAGGTCGAGGCAACTCGCCATCGCTCCCAGGTGGATGCCCTCGGCGGTGGTGCCGCCTTGCACGTCGTGGATGTCGGCGGCCAGGGCCTCGCGCAGGAACCCGCCGGACTCCGCGCGGTCGGCCCGGGCGAGAACCCAGGCGTGGACCACCGCGCTGAGCGTCGACCCGTGGGCGGTGCGCCGCATGTAGTAGCGGGCGGTGCGGTCGAAGGTGTCCGTGTCGACGCGGTAGCCCAGGTGTGCGAAGAGCTCGGTGAGCTCGCTCGGCGGAAAAAGGTAGTTGAGCATCAGGACGTCGGCCTGCTTGGACACCTGGTAGCGGTTCGGGGTGTCGCCTTCGGCTTCGAGGATCCTGTCGAGGCGCCGGATCTCGCCGTACCGGCGGCGGTAGGCGTCCCAATCCAGTTCCGCCAGTTCCTCATAGCGGTGGAACTGGCTGATCACTCCGTCGTGGAAGCAGATCCGCAGGTTCCGCGACACGTGGTCCCAACGCGCGGACTCGTCGGCGTGCAACCGCAGCCGCGCGGCGAGTTCTTCGCGTCTGTCCTGCGGCAGCTGGTCCAGGGCGCGTCCGGCCGTGCGCAGGACCCACGAGGCCATGACGTTGGTGTACGCGTTGTCGTCCAGGCCCGGCCGGTCCGACCACGGGTAGGCGTCGTGGTACTCGTCGGGCCCCATCACGCCGCGGATGCGGTAGCGCCGCAGCGCGGGGTCGTACGTGGCGGCCGACGACCAGAACCGCGCGATCTCGACGAGCAGTTCCGCCCCTTCCGCCGCCAAGTAAGCGGTGTCGCCGGTGGCTTGGTAGTACTTCCACACGTTGTACGCGACCGCCGCGCCGACGTGGCGCTGAAGGTGCGAGTGATCGGGCAGCCAGCGGCCCGAGCGCGGATTGTGGTGCAGCCGCGGCGTCTCCTCACGCCCGTCGCTGCCGCTCTGCCAGGGGAACATCGCCCCGCGGAAGCCCTCGTGGCCCGCCGCGTGCCGGGCCGCGTCCAGTCTGCGGTATCTGTAGCGCATCAGCGCACGGCTCACCTCGGGCAGACGCAGGTTGAGATAGGGCAGCACGAACAGCTCGTCCCAGAACACGTGGCCCCGATATGCCTCGCCGTGCAGGCCCCGAGCCGGGACGCCCGCGTCGAGATCGGCCGTATGTGAGGTGACGGTTTGGAGGATGTGGAACGTGTACAGGCGCGCGCTGCGGTCGGCGCCCGCGTCGTGCCCCAGGTCGAGGTGGCACTGCGACCACAGGTCCGCCCATCTCCGGGCGTGGGAGGTCAGCAACTCGTCGAAGGCCCCGGCGAGCGCCGCTTCGCCGACCGCCGCGGCGACGGGGTCGCCGATTGTGGGGTCACGACCGGTGTGGACGGACACGACCTTCTCGACGGCGATTTCGTGTCCGCGGCGGGCGTGGACTGCCAGGTCCTGTCCCGCGCGTTGCCGCTCGGTCCACCCGCGCCGTTCCTGTTCAGGCCCGCCGTTCGTGACCCGCGTCCGGGCGGCCACGGCTATGCGGAGCCGCGAGCCGAGGGTCTCGGTCTCCAGCACCACCGTCTCGGCCCGGGCGACGTGCCGCCGGCGTGTGGCGAGGTGCCGGTCGGCCAGTCCCCGGTAGCGCGCCACACCGGTGTTGCGGACGGTTGCGTCCAGGGCGGACCGCACGGTCAAGGTGCCCGACCAGTTCTCCGGGACCAGCGTGGTCTCCAGAGCAGCGAGATGCGGGTGCTCCATGTGCACCAGTCGGCGCTGCGTCAGCGCCGTGACACGTCCCGCCGCGTCGCGGACACGCGACCAGCGCACCAGCACGCCGTGTCGCAGGTCCAGGACGAGCCGGTGGTCCAGGACTTCGTCCCGGGCCCCGGAGAACCACGGCCCGTCGTCCGCCCGGAACGTCACGGGGAGCCAGTTCGTGACGTTGACCAAGTCCTCGTTGTCGACCGAGTGACCCGCCACATGCGAGACGGCCCTGTCGTACACGCCCGCCAGATATGTGCCGGGGTAGTGCACGCCGTCCGCGACGGACTCGGGGGCGGAGGCGCGGGTGACCATGTAGCCGTTGCCCAGCGCACAGAGCGCTTCCCGCAAGCCCTCCTGGGCGGGATCGAAGTCGTCGTAGCGCAGCGTCCAACCGTCCGCGGCGACGCTGGGCGCCCTCGCGGAGACTTCCATCGTCTGTCCTGCCACAACGATGTCTCCCGTCGGCGTGTCCGGTGGCTGACGCCTGCGCGCGGGGCCGGGGGCCTAGCGGCGGAAAAGCACGACCTTCAGGGCACCGGTTTCGGCGGCGCGCGAGAAGACGTCGTAGGCGTCCTGCATTTCGTCGAGACCGAAGCGGTGGGTCACCAGTCCGCCGATGTCGAGGCGCCCTGCCTGGAGCATGCCGAGGAGCATCGGCGTGCTGTTGGTGTCGACCAGACCGGTGGTGATGGTGACGTTCTTGATCCACAGGTCTTCGAGATGGAGCGTGGCAGGGCGGCCGTGAACTCCCACGTTGGCGACGTGGCCGCCCGGGCGCACCAGGCGGGTGCACATCTCGAACGCCTCGGGGACGCCGACCGCTTCGATGACCGTGTCGGCGCCGGAGCCGTCGCGGGTCAGGCCCGGCACGGCTTCCTCGGGGTTCTGGTCGGGGGTCAGGGTGACGTCGGCGCCGAGGCGCTTGGCGGCGTCCAGGCGGCCGGTGTCCGGGTCGATCACCGCGATGGTTCCCGGTGAGTACAAGCGCGCCGCGACGACCGCGGCGAGCCCGATGGGGCCCGCGCCGACGATGACGACGGTGTCGCCGGGGCCGACGCGGCCGTTGCGGACGCCGACTTCGTACGACGTCGGCAGGATGTCCGCGAGCAGCACCGCAACGTCGTCGTCAACACCTTCGGGCAACTTGTACAGCGAGGTGTCGGCGAATGGGGTGCGGACCAGTTCGGCCTGTGTGCCGTCGACCAGGTGCCCGAGGATCCAGCCGCCTCCGCCGGTGCATTGCCCGTACGCGGCGCCCCGGCAGTTGCGGCAGCGGCCACACGCCGAAATGCACGAGACGAGCACCCGGTCGCCGGGACGCACGGTGCGCACGCCGGGACCGACGTCGACGACCGTGCCGATGGCTTCGTGGCCGAGGACGCGCCCGGCTTCGACCTCGGGCACGTCGCCCCCCAGGATGTGCAGGTCGGTGCCACATATGGTGACCGCGTCCACGCGGACCACGGCATCATCGGGGTCCGCGACGACCGGTTCGGCAACGTCCTCCCAGCTGCGGCGGCCGACTCCGTGGTAGACGAGTGCCTTCATGAGGATCACTCCGTTCATGACGGAAGGTTCATCCTCGTTTCAGCGTCCCACGCACGGCGGAGCAAGTCCCATCGGCCGTTCGGCCCTATGTGCACGGCGCGTCTGCGGGAGCCGGTGTTCGCGAGCGAACCAGGACCAGGCAGCCCCGTACGACGCGATGTCCACACCTCTCCGCCGATCTCGGCTGCACGCATGGCCGCCGAACGCCGACCTGTCGTCGGCGTCCGGTTCCGTCCTAGGCGAGCGAGAGGAAGAGCTTTTCGAGTTCGGCCTCGGTCAGCGGCGGGGTGTCGCCGTCGGCGGTGGCCATGCACTGGCGCATGCCGCTGGCGACGATTTTGAATCCGGCGCGGTCCAGGGCGCGGGAGACGGCGGCGAGCTGGGTCACGACGTCCTTGCAGTCGCGACCGGCCTCGATCATGGCTATCACCGCGTTGAGCTGGCCCTGTGCGCGGCGGAGCCGGTTGAGCACGACGCGCGTGGCTTCCTCGTCGACGGCAGCGGGGTTCATGGATGTCACCTTCCTCGCGATGCACTGGTCCGATTGTACCCCCCGGGGTATGGACCCCCAGGGGGTACACCTGGCGTCCGGGCTCAGTCGTGGGCGAACCGGATGTCGGGGAGGATCCGCCGCAGCCACGCCGGGCTCCACCACGCGGCGCGGCCGGTCAGGCGCAGCAGGACGGGGAGGAGGATCAGGCGCACGAGGGCGGCGTCGAGGAGCACGGCCAGTCCGAGGACGATGCCCATCTCCTTGGGCGGCAGGGGCCCGGACAGCGCGAAGGTGAAGAACACGGCGACCATGACCGCTGCGGCGGCGAAGATGACGCGTCCGGAGTGGCCGAGCGCTCCGATGACGGCTTGGCGCGGGTCGCCGGTCTTCTCGTAGTGCTCTTTCGCGGCGGCGAGGAGGAAGACGGTGTAGTCCATGGCGATGGCGAAGATCATCGCGAAGAAGAACACCGGTGCCCAGCCGTCGAGGAAGCCCTGCGGTGTGAAGCCGAGGAGGTCGGCGCCGTGGCCGTCCTGGAAGACGAGTCGGGCGGTGCCGAATGCGGCTGCGGTGGCGAGCAGGCTGGTGGCGGTGCCGAGCAGGGCGAGCAGCGGTGCTTGCAGGGCGACGACGAGGAGCAGGAATCCGAGTCCGAGGATGACGCCGAGGACGAGGGGGGTCTTGGCGTCGAGGGTGGCCTGGAGGTCGAGGTTCTCCACGGCTGCGCCGCCGACTTTGGCGGAGGCGGGCAGGTTGTCGCGCAGGCGGTCGACGGTGGTTTCGAGGTCGGGGTCGGACGGGTCGACGGTGGGCATGGCCTGGAGGAGGGTCAGCGCGGAGCCGTCGCCGGTGGCCTGTGCGGGCATGACCGCGGCGACGCCCGGGTCGGCGTCGAGCGCGGCGGCGGTGGCGCCGGTGTCGGTCGACGGCGTCACGACCTGGAGCATGCCGGGGGCGCCGGGGCCGAACGCCTGCTGGACGGCGGTGTATCCGGTGCGGGCGGACGAGTCCTCGGGGACGACCGTGATCGACGGCATGGCGGTGCGCAGGCCGACGATGGGGGCGGCGAGGGCGAGCAGGACCAGCAGTGCGGGGATGCCGTAGCGCAGTGGGTGGCGCCACAGCTGTTCTCCCCACGCCGTGAACTTGCGCGATGGCCCGGCTTCGTGGGTTTCCTCGGCGCGGGAGCGGTGCCACGGCAGGCGTCCCGCGTTGACTTTGTGGCCGAGGCGGCCGAGTACCGCAGGCAGCAGCGTGAGTGTCGCGGCCAGCACGAAGACCACGGCGAGCATGATGCCCATGGCCATCGACCGGAACGCGGTCGCCGGGACGAGCATGACGGCGGACAGGCTGATCAGCACGGTGGCGCCGGACAGCAGCACGGCCTTGCCGGCGGTGTCCATGGTCTCGCCGACGGCGCGGCGGGAGTCGCCGTGCCGGGCGAGTGCGGCGCGGAAGCGGACGACGAGGAAGAGCGCGTAGTCGATGCCGAGCGCGAGGGCGAACATCATGGCGAAGTTCATGGCCCAGATAGACGTGGGCGTGAGGTGGTTGAGCAGGACCAGTGCTCCGGCGGACGCCCCCAGCCCGGCGAGGGTGAGCAGCAGCGGAAGTCCGGCGGCGACGAGCGATCCGAAGGCGACGACCAGGATCGCGAGGGTGACGGGCCACGACAGCAGCTCGGACTTGATCATCGCGTCGTGGTTGGCTTTGTTGAAGTCGCTCCACAGCACCGACGCGCCGGTCGCGGAGACCTCGATGCCGTCCCCGGACAGCGCGGCGAGCGGTTCCTTGAGGTCGTCCGCGGCGCGGACCATGTCGTGGGTGTCGGCCCCGGCCCCGGCGAGCAGGATCGCCGTGCGGCGGTCGGGGCTGATGGTGGCGCCGTCCTGGGGCGGGACGATCTCGGCGATGCGGGAGTCGGCGCGCAGCAGGGCCGTCGCCTCGTCGACGACCGCGTCGACGGCCGGGTCGTCGACGGGTCGGTCCGCGGCGACGACCACCTGGAGCGCGGAGGAGGCGTTGCCCCCGAAGTGGTCTTGGGCGAGTTCGCGCACCTGCACGGATTCGGACCCGTTGGCCTGCCATCCGGCGCCCGCGAGGGCCGAGTTCACCTGCGGGGCGAACGCCCCGAGTCCGGCCACGATCGCGATCCACAGGAAGGCGACCAGGCGCAGCCGGCCCGCGGCGAGTACGCCGAGGCGACCGAGTGGGCCGAGCCCGCCGTTCGCCTCGGGCGCGGCGTCGCCGCGCGGCGGGACGGGGTACTTGAGTCGGGAGCGGTCGGCGCTCACAAAGCCTCCTCTGGTGAATACCCCGGGGGGTACTGACGCCCACCACGATAGCAATACCCCGGCTGGTATCCACAAATACGGGTAGGGGTATATTGGGCACCTGGCCATACGTCACTTCACGAGGAGGCCGCCATGGGATACGACCGCACCATCCGCGTCGACACCGACTTCCCGACCACCGTCGCCACCGTACGCGAGGCCCTCGCCGCCCAGGGCTTCGGCGTCCTCACCGAGATCGACGTCACCGCGACCCTGAAGGCCAAACTCGGCGAGGAGATGGAGGACTATCTGATCCTCGGCGCCTGCAACCCGCCGCTCGCCCACCGCGCCCTGGACGTCGACCGCTCCATCGGACTGCTGCTGCCGTGCAACGTCGTCGTCCGACGAGACGGCGAGCAGACCGTCGTCCAGGCACTGGACCCGGCGACGATGGTCACGCTGACCGGGATGCCGGCCCTGGAGCCCATCGCCGCCGACGCGGGCGCGCGTTTGGACGCGGCGCTCGCATCGCTCTCGCGGTGACGTGTCCGGGAGAGCCTGCGAGCCGGCGGAGGTCGGGGCCACGACGGTCCTCCACCGTTATCCGGTCGCCCGCCGGGTGCCGGACGGACAGCGGGCGGGTACTCCGCTCCTGGCGCCGCGCGACGCGTCCGTGCCGAACGAAGACGTAGCACGGCCCCGGAGTCGGGGCCGGGCCGCAGCCGCGCGATCGGCAACGCCTTGATCCGCCACCGAGGGCTCGCCAGGGGCATACGCCATGAACGTCAACGCCGACCAGCAGGAAACCCCCGAACCGTGGGCCGGTTGCAGTGAGACCCACGTCGCCGTGGTGTATTTCGCCGGCGACCGGGCGGTGAAGCTGAAGAAACCGGTCGCCCTGGGATTCCTCGACTTCACGACGCGCGAGGCGCGCCGAGACGCGTGCCGGAGCGAGGTCGATCTCAACCGGCGTTTCGCACCCGACGTCTACCTCGGCGTCGGCGATGTCCGCGACGAAAGCGGCGCGGTCGTGGATCATCTGGTGCTCATGCGCCGCATGCCGGTACGTCGCCGGCTCTCCGACCTCGTCCGGGCGCGGGAGCCTGTCGAGGACGCGCTGCGCGATGTCGCCCGCATGCTGGCGGTCTGGCACGCGAAAGCCCCGCGCGGGCCGCAGATCGACCGGCACGGCACACGCGATTCCCTGCGTGGGCGCTGGACCGACAGCATCACGCAGGTCCGGGCGCTGCCTCCCCCGATCACCGACCGGGCTTCCGAGGCCGTCGACGAGATCGAGCGCCTCACCCTGGACTACCTCGGCGGACGCGAGGAGCTGTTCGCCGGGCGCATCCGCGACGGCAGGATCGTGGACGGCCACGGTGACCTGATCGCCGACGACATCTTCTGCCTCGACGACGGCCCCCGGGTGCTGGACTGCCTGGAGTTCGACGACGCGCTGCGCAGACTCGACGGCCTCGACGACGCCGCCTTCCTCGCCATGGACCTGGAGCGCCTCGGTGCGCCCGTTCTGGCCGAGGAGTTCCTGTGCCGGTACGTCGAATTCTCCGGCGACCCCGCGCCGACGTCGTTGTGGCACCACTACGTCGCGTACCGCGCGTTTGTGCGAGCCAAGGTGGCGCTGATGCGGTCCGCGCAAGGCGACCACCGGTCCGCACCCCTCGCCCACGAGTACTGTGACCTGGCCTTGCGTCATCTGCGTGCCGGTGCGGTGCGGCTGGTCCTGGTCGGCGGGCTACCCGGAACCGGCAAGACCACCGTCGCGGGGGGCATCGCCGACAGTCTGGGAACGACCCTCCTGAGCACCGACCGGCTCCGCAAGGAGAACGCCGGCCTGGGCCCGGAGGAGACAGCCGACAGTTCGATGTACGCGCCCGAGCGGGTCGCGGCGAACTACGACGCTCTCCTGGCCCGTGCCCGCGCGTTGCTCGACCGAGGAGAGTCGGTCGTACTGGACGCGACCTGGGGCGCCGCCGAAGCGCGGTCCGAAGCCGTACGTCTGGCGCACGAGACCGGTGCGGCTCTGACGCAGATCCAGTGCACGGCCCCCGAGACGGTCGCCGCGCGGCGGCTCGCGTCGCGCCGTGGCGGGTGGTCGGACGCGGACGTATCCGTCGCGCAGGCGCTGGCCCGCGGCTTCGCCCCGTGGCAGGACGCCGCGGTACTAGACACGGAGGCGCCTGCCGACGAATGCCTGACACGGGCACTCGCCCTCGTGCGTCCGACCGCCGCCTCCCGCGTGTTCGCGCGTCGATCGCTCATGGAACCGGACTGACCCGCGACGACTGCGGGGCACACTCGGGCACACGGCTTCGCTTCAGGCGGACGAGACGACACGCCCCCGCCGCGCGGCCCACATTCCGGCGCCACTGCTCACTCGACGGGAACGACCAGAATCGGGCAGCGGGCGCGGCTCAGGACGCCGTGCGTGACGGGCCCCAGGTGCATTCCGGGCCCGGGTGGCCGCCGTCGTGCCGCCACGACCAGCAACTCGGCGTGGTCGGACGCACCGACCAGCGCCCGCGCCGGTGAATCGCGGACGACGTCCTGGTGCAGGCGTACGGCCGGCTCGGTGTCGCCCACGTCTCCCAGGACCCGGGCAAGGCGGGCGCGGGCGTGCGCGCGGGTCGCGGCGACGGGGCTGCGCCGGGCGTCCGAAGTCGGTCCCGGACGCGGTACCAGCGGCAGCGACCAGGCGTGCACCGCGCGCACACTGACGCCACGCCGCGCGGCCTGCCTCAATGCCTCCTCGACGGCCGGGCGGCACTCGGGCCCGGCGACGCCGACCACGACGGGGTGACGCCGGGCCGGCCCCTGCGCCGGCTCGCCCCGGGCGATCAGCACCGGTCCCCGGCCGCGCGCCGCGAGGGCGAGCCCGACCGATCCCACGAGCAAGCCGCTGACCGGACCGAGCCCCCGGCTGCCGACCACGGTGAGCCCGGCGTCGGCGGAGACGTCGAGCAGCGCACCGACCGGGGTCGCGCGCACCACCGTCTTCTCCACGTCCAGCGAAGGCGCGACGGCAAGCGCCGACGCGGCGGCCCGGTCGACCACTGCGTGGGCGTCCGCGTAGTCGTCGTCCGGTACGGACAGCAGGTCGTGCTCCGCCGGGTCCGCCGCGTGCAGCACCTGGAGCGGCACCTTGCGCCGGGCTGCTTCTTCGGCGGCGAGCCGAACGGCGAGATCGTCGCCGGCCGAGCCGTCCACCCCCACGACGACATGGCCGGACAAATGAGGAATCCGCTGGTCCATCCGTGCTTCCCTTTCGACGCCCAAGTCTTCCCCGTGTGGGTTCGCGGTACGCCGGGACGCGGGCGGTTGTGTCCCGCAGGGCGGTTCACTCGGGGCCGAGGACGTCGGTGACCGGTCGGCGCGGGGTCCGGGGCACGTCCCGGCCCATGCCGAGGCGAATCACCATCTGGGGGGTGCCGTAGTACTTGGCGTCGGAGGCGACTTCCTCGCGGAGTTCGGGAATCTCCAACGGCTGGTTGGCGAACGAGGCGGCGACGCCGTACCGGGTGCCGGTCACCAGGACCCGCAGCAGCGCCTGGCCCGCGGTCAACCACGCGGTGCGGGTGTCGCCGCGGGTTTCGAGCACCGCGAGGGCCGGAGCGGCCTCGAACGCGGTCGTACCGCGGCCGGAGACGTCGCGACCGACCGCGAGGTCCCGAACGGCGCCCGTGGGGGTCTCCGGACGCGGCCCGAGGCTGCGGGCAGGGACAACGTCCCGACGGTGCACCGCGTCCGGCGGGTCCACCCACTTCGCGCGCTCCTCGCGCCGCTGGTCCGTCTCGCGTTCGGTCGCCTCGCGGACCACGGCCAGGAGGTGTTCGTAAACCGGTCCGCGCTCGATGACGCGCAGCCACGTGCCTTCATCGCGCGCGGCGTCGCGCATGTATTCGAGGAACAGCGGCGGTATGGGCGTCTCCAGGAAGGGCGCCCGGTGCGTCTTCCGGTCCGGGAGGCTCCAGTACAGGGTCTCGAACAACGGATCCGGGGCCGCGTCGGTGATCCGCACTCGGGCGAGGAACCCGGGGGCGTTCTCGTCCGGCAACAGGTCGGCCGCGGTGCCGAAACCGAGGGAGGCGTAGCCCAGCCGGGCGGCGAACGCGGCGGCACCGCAGGAGATGTGCGCCTCGCGGGTGTCGGGGTCCTCCACGGGGAGAGTGCGCTCGGGGTCCAGGTGCACTTCCAGGTTGGCGCCGTCCCATCGGAACCACCACGGCTGGGTGTTGTGCTTGGACGGCGCCAAAGTGGCTGCCCGAAGAATGCGCTCGCGCTGCGCGGGCGTCAGGAGGGCGCTGATCATCATGGCCTCCGGAACGGTGGTGTGGTCCCGATACCGGCTTACGCTTGGAAGCTTCTCGGATTGCCGCCTTCGACGCGGAAATCCAGCGGGTTTCCGGTGCGGGGCCGAAGGCGGGCTACCGCTGCGGAACCACGGCCACGGGCCCGTGGGTGTGGAGGAGCACCGCGTGGGCGACGGGCCCCAGGCGCAGGCCGAGCGATGTCGCGGGGATGCGTCGTCCGACCACGGTCAAAGCCGCCCCGGCCGAAGCCTGGACCAGCGCGGTCGCGGGTGTCGCCGGGGCCATCTCGCGTACGACGTCGACCTGCGGATACTTCTCCGACCAGCCGGCGGTGGCCTCGGCGATGCCGCGTTCGACGCGTGCCGCGACGTCGGAAAGGGTGAAAACCGGTCCGCCTGGCAGCGTCCAGTCCTCCGGCCGCCACCCGTGCACGATCCGCAGCCGGGCGCCCGGCCGTGCGGCCGCCTCCTCGAACGCGAACCCCACGACGGCGTCCGCCGGGTCCCGCCCGTCGACACCCACGACGACGTCGGCCACACCGTACGGGGCGCCCCCGGGCCTTTCGCGCACCACGACCACCGGGCATCGCGCCACGGACGCGGCGGTCAGGCTGCTGGAACCGAGCAGCAGACTGCGGAACCCGCCTCGCCCTCGCGAACCGAGCACGAGCAGCGCGGCATGCTCGCTCTCGGCCGCCAACGCCGCACCGGCGATGTCGACGGCGCTCACCTTGACGATGTCCGTTCCGGGGGCGACCGCCCGCGCGCGGTCCTCGGCCTCGTCCAGGATCCGACGGCACTCCGCCTCACCCGCATCGCGTCCGCCCTGCCCGGGAAGCGGCAGCCACGCGTGGAGGATCCGCAGAGCGAGCCCGCGCCTGGCGGCTTCGTCGGCGGCCCAGCGCAGTGCTTCGTCGGCGTGCGCGGAACCGTCGACCGCCGCGGTCACGTGCGGCCGAGCGGCCGATGCGTCGCTTGTGGACATGGTCTCCTCCCAAGGCCCCGTGATCAGCGGGCACGGCGGCGGATACGGGTCGCCCTGGTGACGCGGCGCAACGCCGAGGCGGGCGGCACCGACCGGACAGCGTCCGGCGCGGCGACGGCCGGGTCGGGTCCCGCGCGCGCGGACCCCGCGACAGTGCGTCGGCCGGGCGCAAAGGCGGTCGAAACCTCTCCTGTCGGACGGTTGCACGCCACGCGCCGCGACGCCGACGGCGCCAGGGGTCGCAGGGGTCCGAGCCGACGCACGGGCGCTTAACGGACAACCGACCTTCGTTCCATAGTGAAGGGGGCGACGATGCCGCGCCATTCGCTGCACTGACCGCAAGCCTTGCCCCAACCGGACCACCCGCAGCGGGGGGCGGCCCGGGCCGGCCCCCGGCCAGAGCTCGGAAGCAACGGCCGCGATGGCGACGGCGCATCGTCCCAGGACGCACCGCTCCGTCCGCCCCCGCGTTAGCGCGGCGCTCGTCGCGGGCACCGGATCGCCCGTCCCGCCCGGCGTCCGCAGGCGGCGGTTCGCTGCTTGATCGGGCGCTGCGCCGGCCCAAGTGGTGGGAGGCCCGATGGAGCGGTGGAAGGCGCTGATGGTGCTGGGAACGGCCCAGTTCCTGATGGTGCTCGACGCGGCGGTGATGAACGTCTCGATCAGCCAATTGGTCGTGGATTTCGACACCGAGGTCACCGCGATCCAAGGCGTGATCACGCTGTACACCTTGGTGATGGCGGCGTTCATGCTGACCGGCGGAAAACTCGGCGACATGTTCGGCCGCCGCCGGACGTTTGTCACCGGATTGTGCGTGTACGGCGTCGGCTCCGCCCTGACCGCAGTCGCTCCCACGGTATGGGTGCTCGCCCTGGGCTGGTCGCTCATCGAAGGCCTCGGTGCGGCGCTTGTTCTCCCGGCGTTGGCCGCGCTGGCCGCGGGCGCGTACCACGGCCGCGACCGCGCGGTGGCCTATGGCGTCCTGGGCGGCCTGGCGGGGGCCGGCATCGCGGTGGGTCCGTTGCTCGGTGGGTGGGTCACCACGTACCTGACCTGGCGCTTGGTGTTCGTCGGCGAAGTGGTGCTCGTCTTGGTGATCCTCGCGCTGTTGCGGTGGGTGCCGGGGGACGCCCCGCCCGCCTCGCGGCCGAGCCTGGACGCCCTCGGGGCGGTGCTGTCCGCGGCAGGCCTTGCGCTGATCGTCCTGGCCGTGCTGCAAAGCAGCACCTGGGGGTGGCTGGAGCCGCGCGACCCGCCGTTCACCGTCGTCGGCTTCGCGCCCACCTTCTTCGTCGTCGCGCTGGGTGGGTTGCTGCTGGGGCTTTTCCGCACCCACGAGCTGCGGCGGGAGGCGCGCGGGCAGGACCCGCTGGTGTCGTTCGCGTTGTTCGCCAACCGGCCGCTGCGCTCGGGGCTGGTGACCTTGTTCAACCAGAACGCGATCCTGCTCGGTCTGTTCTTCGTCATCCCGCTCTACCTTCAGGTCGTCCAGGGCCTGGACGCGTTCGAAACCGGCCTGAAGCTGCTGCCGGTGTCGCTGACCATGCTGATCGCCTCGATGAGCGGTTCGGCGCTGGTGCGTTTCGCGTCCCCGCGCCGCATCGTCCGCGCCGGGCTGGTGGTGCTCGTGGCCGCCACCGTGTGGCTGGTCGCCGTCATGGACCCCGTCCTCGAAGGCGCGGCGTTCGCGGGCGCGATGGCCGCTTTGGGCCTGGGCATGGGCCTGCTGGCCTCCCAGCTCGGCAACATCGTGCAGTCCAGCGTCGGGGAGGCCGACCGCAGCGAGGCGGGCGGCCTTCAATACACCGCACAGAACCTCGGGTCGTCCATCGGCACCGCGCTGATCGGCGCGCTGCTGATCGGCGCGCTCGCCACAGCGTTCACGTCCCGCATCGCCGACGATCCCCGCCTGTCCGACGCCGTCCGCGACCAGGCCGGCACGCGCATCGAGGCGGGCCTCACCTTCGTGCCGGCCGACCAGGTCGAGCAGGCACTGCGCGCCGAGCCCGCGATCCCGCCGAACGAAGCCGACGCCCTCGTCGACAGCTACGCGGACGCCCAGATCAGCGGGCTCAAGGCCGCTGTGCTCGCCTGCGCCGGCATCACCGCCGTGAGCTTCCTGTTCACCGGCAACCTGCCCGCCGACCGGCGCCCACCCGACCGCCGGCGACCACCGAGGCGGCGAGCATGGACCCCGCACACGACGCCGCCATAATCGGTCGGCGCTTCCTCCGCAACCGGACGCCACTGTCGCCGACGGCTGCTGACGGCCGCTTTGTTCGCTCAAGCGGCAACAAATGCCACCACGGGGCAACGGCAACACAGCCGACGGCGTCGACAGCGTGCGCCTCCTGGCGGCACGCGGCCGACGCCGTCGACGCTGCCTGGCCGTCGCCGTCAGGTCATGACCCTCGCCTTCAGGCGCTCGTATTCCGCCTCGCTGATGTCGCCGTTGCTCCTCAGCCGCGCCAGCCGCTCCAACTCACTGGTTGGGCCAGCCTCCCAAGTCGTCTCGGCTGCGGCGTCACGCACGTACTCCCGGAACGCCTGCTCGCTGCGCTTTGCATGGGCGGCCTCGCGCATACCCATTTCGGGACCGCGCACGACGAGGTAGACGAACACGCCGAGGAACGGCAACACGACCAGGAACACCGCCCACCCGGCCTTTCCCCATCCGCTGACCTCGTCGTCGCGGAACAGGTCCGTCAACACGCGGAACAGCAGGAAGAACCACAGGATCCACAAGAAGACCCACATCGTGGTGAAGAACACGTCCAGCAGCGGATAGTCGTCCATCACTGCCTCCACAAGAGTTGTTCTCCCCCGAGCAGGTGTCGCTCCGAGCCGGAGCGACACCACCTCACAAGGCTCGGACCGAGTCCGCTGCTACGCGTGGTCTCGGCCGACCACGCACAGCGCCCAGATGACGAACGCGTACAAGGCGATCAGCACGATCGACCAGACCGGGTAATAGGGCAGCGACAAGAAGTTGCCGATGATCAGCAACCCGGCGATCAGGACGCCGATCACCCGCGCCCAAGCCGCAGCGGACAACAGCCCGATCCCGACGAGCACGGCGATGAACCCGAGCAGCAGATGCAACCAGCCCCAGCTCGTCAGGTCGAGCTTGAACACGTAGTTCGGTGTGGAGACGAAGACATCGTCACCGGCGATGCCCATGATGCCTCGCAGGAGATCGAGGATCCCCGCGATGATCAGCATCACGGCGGCGAACCCCGTGAGTCCCCGGGCCATGGAGCTGTCTTTCGTCCGGCCCGTCGTGTGAGTTCTGGCCATGGGTTCCCTCGTTGATCAGGTGTTCGGCGGATGCCGGACGGCG
The DNA here is from genome assembly GCF_051388935.1 of Yinghuangia sp. YIM S10712. Taxonomy (NCBI): domain Bacteria; kingdom Bacillati; phylum Actinomycetota; class Actinomycetes; order Kitasatosporales; family Streptomycetaceae; genus Yinghuangia; species Yinghuangia sp. YIM S10712. The sequence goes on along the minus strand of NZ_JBPKBI010000021.1, from coordinate 53,623 downwards.
CTCAATGGCCGTTCGTGCGATTCGCCCTCAGGCCCCGGCGGCCAGCTCGGCTGTGGCGATCTCGATCCCCAGAGCCTCGGCGATGTGCCCGGCCGCGGACATCACGCGCGCGGTCCCCACCACCGGTGCGATGGCGACCAGGACGTCCTGGATCTGCTCGGGGGTCAGGTCCGTCTCCTCACCGGCCCGGAGATGGGCCAGATACGACACGGGAGGTGCGTCCATGGCCACCAGCGCAGCCATCCGCGTCAGGATGAAAACCTCCGGCCCGAAGCCGCACCGCTCCAACGAATCACGCGTCATCGCGGCCAACGTGTCCAGCACAGGGGTCTCAGATTGCATGGTCACGGTCGTCGTCCTTCGGTCGATGCCCAACGGCAGTGCCCCGGACGGTGGCTTCATCGACACTCGGACGACTGAAGCCACCCGCTGCTCTCTCTCCTCCACCGTAAGAAGCACCTCACTGGTCCGCATCTCCCCAGCCCAACACAGAGCGCCCCCCACGCAACTCACGAAAAGCGCTCGCCGGCCGAGGCCGCATCGGAGTCCGCACGACGGACGACCGACCGCCGGCACGGAGTAAGGCGTACGCCCTCAGGCAGTCGCAACTCATGGACCTCTCCTCGTTGTTCGCCCACGCGAAGTCCCTCGCGCCTGCGCGGAGCCGACCGACTACAACTCGTGAACGACCACACCACCTGCCTGCCTGCAAACTGGACGGGGCCTGCATCACAGCCCGGATTGTGGTGGCCCGCTTCGGTGCACTACTTCCAGGCGCAGAAGTTCGCAGGCACCCGCCACACCGATTTTGTCCGGCGGGCTCGCACGCCGCTGCGGGCGGGCTGAACGGGGGCGCGATTCCTCCGAGCCCCTGCGGGGACCGGGAGCGGGTGAAGGACGACGTAATGCACCGCGCGTGGGGACCAAGTTCCGTGCACATGCCGAGATCCATGAGATTCTGCTGTCCACCGGTGATGACGAGATCGTCGAGGACACCACGACCGATCATTACTGGGGTCGTGGCAGGAGCAGGACCGGCAAGAAACATGCTCGGGAAGATCCTGATGCGCGCTCGCGGCCAACTCCGCGCCGAACTTGCCGAAGCGCGCAACATCCGCACGTGAACGGCACGCGGTCATCGCTTCAGCAGTAGCTGGACTCGGCTGCAATTTGGGGACTGCTGCAGGGTTCGGTGACACCTACCCGAAAGCGTGAGGCCGGCGGCAGACCAGCGGCGCCGCTGTGTGGACCTTCGCGCGCGCGAGGAACGCGGCAGCGGTCGCCCCCTTCTCATCGGCACGAGGCTCTGTGTACGCGAGTCGAGAGAAGCCGTCAATCGCCGAGTGCATGTAGACGTAGCCACGCTTTGCGCCTGCCGACTTCGCCCTGCCTGCGGCCTTCGCCTGGTCGCTGTCGCGGCCGTGGATGCGCCAGCCTCCGCCATTCGGAATCCGACCGACCTTCTTCCCCTCCAGGTGCACCATATGGCCCGGTCGGCGAGCGGTGATCTTCCCCGGCTTACGGTTGTTCTCGCAGCCGAAGTCGATGAACCTGCGTTTGCCGAGGCCGAGTCGGGTCAGGTGCCGGGTGGCCGATGTCGGCCGACTCGTGGGTGATCCGTTGTGCGGACCACTTGTGCTCGCGCCGCCAGATCTCGATCTTGTCGATCACCCACGCGGGCGACGCGTTCGGACTCCGACGCGGGGTCGAGGGCCGATCTTGCAGGCCGGCCTCACCGTGACGCCGCCAGCGGTTGACCCACTTCGACGCACAGGCGCGGGAAATCCCCATTTCGGCGGCGACGTGTGCGATCGGCCGAGTCTGGCAGCGCTCGATCAGACGTCGGCGCCCTTCGGTGGACAGCGGAGCGCTGGCGTGCGCCATGGATGCCTTCCTGCCGGAAACGAACGACGATTGCCGCCCCAAGACCCCATGCAGGTCATCGAGCGCGTTCGTCGTGGTCGGGGTGGCGTTCCGCGGTTCTCGTCAGTTGAACTCGGCCGCATGGTCGATGGCCCACCTCGCGAAGGTGCCGGCCGGGTGGCCGGCGAGGCGCTCAACATGATCGGTGACGCGATGGGACTCTGGTCGCCACACCGAGGCGGCGATCAGCGCCTCCACGAGTGGCTCGGGGCGACCGTCGGCAAGCATCCGTGATCGCGCGAGATCAGCGGGAAGCGCCTGGAATCGCAGATCGCGCCGGAGTGCAGCACCGAGGTGAGCGACCTGGTCGGCGCGGCTGAGCACCTCGGGACCGGTCAACACACAGGGGCCATGGTTCAGTTGATCGTGATGTGTGAGCAATACGGCTACGGCCGCATCAGCGACATCGCGCTCGTCGACGACGGCTGTGCGGGCCGTCTCTGGACCCGAGACGACATCGCCCACCCGCACCTGTTGCACCCAGCCACGGGCGTTGGAGGCCAACGTGTCACTACGCAGCACCACGGGTCGCAGGCCGGCATCGTGGAGCAGGGCTTCCATATCCGCGTGGACTTGAACGATGGGATCGCTTTGACGAGCGGCTTCGTCGTCTATAGCGGTCGAGGACAGGTAGACGACACGCGGCGCCGCCGTGGCGAGTTCTGCGACCAGGTCGTGGGCAGCGGCGGAAGCAGTGGCCAGATCAGAAAGACTGCGTCGATGCCCACGAGCGCCTCGCGCACGGTACCGGGATCCATGAGGTCGCCGACCACCCACTCGACTCCTGGTCGCGGGCGAGCCTGATCGCGCACAAGGCACCGTACGCGCGCGCCGTGGGCTTGGAGGCGGTCAACAATCTCTCGGCCGAGGTTGCCCGTAGCGCCGGTGACCAGGAGAGTCGATGGACGGTACGGGAAGTTCGTGGGGTTGGTGGTATCAGGCATGATCGTGACGCTATGGGTTCAGGTCGACATGAAGGCAAGGCGCGTGTGGTGATGACGATCGGGGAAGCAGCCGCAGAGCTCGGCGTTGAGGCTCACGTCCTGCGGCACTGGGAGGACGTTGGTGCCCTCACCGTGCGTCGCGATGGCAACGGCTACCGCATCTACGACGAGGGCGCGCTGGAACAGGCACGTACCGTGCTGAAACTGCGACGCGTCGGGCTCTCATTGCCCGAGGCCACTGCCGCCATGGCGCCGAAGAAGTCGGCGGCGCAGGCTGTCGTGAGGGCGAAGATCGCGGCACTCCAGAATGAAGTCGCCTTTAGACAGCAGGCAATCACCTTCCTGCAACACACCGTTGAGTGCCGGCACCGATACCTCGACGACTGTCCGGACTGCGCGACCTTCGTCCGCGGAGCCTGAGCCGCACTCCGCTGGGATTGGCAGCCCCGACGGTGCCCACGCCACTGTCATGACGTCACCTCCAGCAACAACAAGGCGCCGGTGAACCCGTCCACGTGGACCGTGGGCGGTTCAGCTTCCCGGCCATGCTCACGACCGGGAAACGCAGAGCACGAACGGCCCCGACATGACCCCCATGTGGAAGCCCGAGGAAGAGGGCACGACACGGATGCTCACGTTGTCGAGATCGTTCAGCTCAACCAGCCTGTTCAACTGTTCGGCCATGACCTTCGCACTGCCGACAGGCCGACGAAGTACAGCTTCGTTCCGCACAACATCCAGAGGCGGCGCGGCTGTTGCCCGGGTGAGCAGAGCCTGTCGAGTGATGCGTACGTGCGTCCGTCGTTCGATCTCTGCTTCATCGCGTTCGAGGGTAGACCCGCGAATCACGGCGCGGGCGTAGTCCGGCGTTTGGAGAAGGCCAGAGACCACGAAGCGGCCTACGGTACGAACCGACCCGTGGCTCCTCCAACAACTCCTGACCGGCCTGCACACAGGCTGACGCCGCCGCACGTACCAGGCGGCACCAGCGGGCCGGGCCGGCTTGGTCAGGCGCGCCCAAGGCCCTCCGCCGCGCCGGAACAAGCCCTCGCCAAACCCAAGTTCAGCACGCAAGCGCCCGCACTCGCGGCCAAGCGACTCACCGCCAATGCCGTCCTCCCCGCCCGCGCACGCACCACCCCATCCGGCTCACCGCTCGCCACCGCTGTGCGACTACGACTATCTGAACGACCGCTTCTCGCCGACCGGTGGTTGACGACCTGGATCGACGGCGCGGACGCGCTCGTCGGCCGCGAGAACCTGAAGGTGCGTCTCCGAAATATGGCCGAGTCCCAGCAAAGCGACGCGTACGACCTCACTCACGCACCCGCCGCCTCAGGCTCGTCCTCACCGTTTGCCGTCGCGCCCGGCATCGCACTCGGAGGCGCGGCGGTCCGGAGGCTCTCCCAACGACGCAGCGCCGGGCGGCGAGCGCGGGCCCGGGGATTCGGATGCGCTCGGTTTCAGCCATTTCGCGCTGAGCCATCCGTCCGGTCGCGGGCTTGCCGCAACTGTCTGGCAGCATGTGCGCCCACAGCAACGAGGAGGAATCCCCCATGCTCATCTGGGGCTTCAAGACCCTGTTCAAGACGCTGTCGGAAGGCGTCTTCTTCTGCCCGCAGTGCGGTGGCGATCGTTCCTACCAACTGAAGTTGGCACGGCGCTGGTTCACGTTGTTCTTCATCCCCGTCTTCACGTACAAGCAGGACGGCGTCCACGTCGAATGCCAGGTATGCAAGGGCACTTTCGCCGAAACCGCGCTTCAGCGGCAGACCAACGCCGCCATGGCGCTCGGCAAGCGCGATGCCATGCGGGCGGTCGCGTTCAGCATTCTGCGGACTGCGGGAACGCCGTCGGCGGCCGCCCGGGCGAAGGCCGCCGAGGCGATTTCGAGCGTCGTCAGCAGCGCGGGGGCCTACACGGTCGCCGAGTTGGACGCCGAGTGGGCCACCGCGCACATCGATCTGGAAGGCACCCTCGTGCCGCTCGGCGACGCCATGCAGGGCGGGGGCCGCGAATGGCTGTTGAGCTGGGCCGTCGCCATCGCCTCGGTGGACGGCGAGGTCAGTGCCGCCGAGCGGGCACTGCTCGACCGGATCGGCGCACTGCTCCAGATGAGTTCCGCACACGTCGCCGGTGTCGTCGCCACCGCGCAGCGCGGCGCGCGGGCGTGAGGGCCGGCCCAGGCGCACATCGAAGCAGGCCAGTTCGACTCCCCACCCCACCCCACGTCGGACATGAACGCGGACGGGTATCGGTCGCCACGTGTCGCTCTCGGTCGTAGCCCCCTGCTCGATGACGGAGGGGCGACGCACGTAGGCGCGGGTGGTCCGGTCCACAGTGGTCGCACGGGTTCTGCGTTATCGGCGCATGGCGCTCCTGGATCAGGGGCCTGCCTTCGTGGTCGTCGGCGAGTTGTTCGTCTCCACGCCGCGCGCTTCCGGCGATATCGGGGCGTACGTCATCTCACCGGTCGAAACGCTCGACGAAAGGCGTACACGGCCCCAATGCCACGCGGCCTCGTCGAACCGGTTCGCGCTGTACGGCACTTGCGCGCTGCGGCCGGTTGATGGAGCGTTTCGCTCCCCGTGTATACATGCTCTGCGCATCCGGTGCGGAGCGTGGCCCGGATGTGCCGCCGCATCAGCTGACTGTCCGTCAATAAGCCTTACCGAGAGGTTCCGTGGTGTCCGAAGCCGGGGTGGGGAGCTTCCTCGCCGACATTCTCGCCAGCGTCTTCTTCTTCCTGCTCCCCGACTCGATCGCCGACGAGGCCCAGATCGTGTTCATCGTCGCGATCGTCATCGGCGTGCTGGCGCTGCGAATTCGCGGGGCGGTCCAGCGTCGGCGTACCGCCCAGGCCGCCCGGTCCGACGACTACAGCCGGGTCGCGACCGGGCAGAATCCCTTTTCCGGCCCGCCCGTTCCGGGCTCGACGCCGCCCCTCGCCCCGCCGGCATCCGGCCAGGGAGCGAACCCGTTCGGTACGTCCGCTCCCCAGCGCACGGACGGCAATCCGTTCGGCGGCGCGACGCCGCACGCGACCGGTTCGCGGGACTGAATCGCAAGAGCCACGACCCGAGCATGCGGCGTGGCCCGGACTCCCGGACCGCCGTTTCTCGGCCGGCCACCGTACTCGCGCGTTCGGTCGGCAACTCAGCGGGTGGCCCGGCACGGTGGTCATCGCCTCGCTCGTGTCCCGAAGCGGGTGCATGCCGTCGTTGCTGTTGTGCGGCTCCTACGCCTGCTCAGGCACGTCGGGCCGAGTGCTCGCGGGGTTGGCGCACAGTTGGTCGAAGGCCTGGAGGATCGCGGCAATGTCGACCGACGGGTCGCTCAGCCACTGGATCTGGAGGCCGTCGATCACGGCGAGCAGCATCCGGGCGAGGTGTTCGGGGTCCTCGTCGGTTGGGGTGGTCGCCGCGCTTTGGGCCTGCTCGATTCCCTTGGTCGTGTAGGCGGTGAGGTTCCGGTACCGCGTCAGGAAATAGTCGTGGGCGGAATTTTCCGGGTCGGCGGACATGGCCGCGAGGGAGACGAACAGCTTCGCCAACCCGGGGTGTTCCACCGTGTGGCGCACTGCCGCTTGAAGCCGTTGGCCCGGGTCGGCGGCTTCGGAGGCTGCGATGCCCAGGGCTTCCCGGTGGGCCAGGACCGCCAGCAGCAGTTCCTCGCGGCTGCCGAAGTAGTAGTTGAGTGCGGGCTGTGTCACGCCGACCCGGTCGGCGACCTCCTGCATCGACAGGCCGTCGCCGCGTTCGTCGAACACCTCGTACGCCGCTTCGAGGATCCGCTGTCGGCGTTCCCCGCTCTTGCGGTACGGGCCCCGCTTCCTCCCGGTGCCTTTGGCGGCAGCCGACTTCGGCGGTGGTGGCTCGCGGGTCACGGAATCTCCTTGTCGTGGCCCCTGTCGCGCCGAACTCGCGGAAGCAGTCGGCGGCCCGGCTTCGGACGGGTTCCTCGTCGGTGCCCGGTCAGTGCGTTTCGGTCACCTTGGCCAGTGCGCGCGGGGCGTCCGGGTCGAGGCCGCGTGCGATCGCGATTTCGTACGCCAGCATTTGCAGCGGCAGGATTTCCAGGATCGGCTGGACCTCCTCGGCCACGCCCGCCGGGAGGGCGAACCCCGGGCCGGTGCGGGCGACTTCGTGGGCCTGGCCCACCACTGTCAAGTCGGCGCCGCGCGCGCGGAGCTGGTCGAGGGCGGGTTGAAGGGCCTGGCCGCCGCGGCCGTCGGGCACGATCGCGATGACGGGGCTGACGTTGTCGACCATCGCGAGCGGGCCGTGCAGCAGGTCGGCGCCGGAGAAGGGTTGTGCGGGGATATAGCTGGTCTCCATGATCTTCAGCGCGGCCTCGCGCGCGGTCGGGTAGCCGTAGCCGCGTGAGGTGATGACGAGGCGCTGCGCGAACCGGTATCGCTGCGCGAGTTCGACGACCTCCCGCCGCCGGGCCAGGACCTGCGCCGCGAGGTCCGGCAGGCCGTCCGCCGCCGATCCGTCGCCGCCGCGCAGCGCTTCGACGAGCAGGAACAGCGAGAGTAGTTCCGCGGTGTAGGTCTTGGTTGCCGGAAGCGCCCGCTCGGGCCCGGCGAGCAGGTCGATGTGGAACGCGGACACGGCGGCGAGTGGTGAGTCGGCGTTGTTGGTCACCGCGAGGGTGATGGCGCCGGCCTTGCGGGCCGCCTCGGTCGAGGCGACCAGGTCGGGCGATCCACCGGACTGGCTGACCGTGATCACGAGGCAGTCCGACAGGTCGGGCTCGGCGTGGTACGCGGTCGTGGTCGACATCGACGTGAGCCCGACCGGCTTGCCGAGCAGCACCTCGACGAGGTATTTCGCGTACAGCGCGGCGTTGTCGCTGGTGCCGCGCGCGGTCAGCAGGACGAAGCGCGGGCCGCGCCCGGAGATCGCGTCGGCGACTTCGCGGATGCGCGGCGTGCCGTCGGCCAGGATCCGGCGCAGGACTTCCGGTTGCTCCGCCATCTCGGCGGACATGATGGCGCCGGGCGGCGTCGCGGTGTCGGTGTCGGTGTCGGCAGACGTCATGGGTGGCACCTTCGGCTGTTTGTCGGTCCGGGACGGGTCGTATGGGTCACCCTGTGACCGCGCCGCGCGGAACTCATTCGTGCGTCCAGGGGATCTCGGCGGAGGCGAAGTACGTCAGACCCAGCCGGGTCCAAAGCCGTCCGTGCCGGGCAAGCCGTTCGCGGTATTCACTCCAGTCGGCCGGGCGGCCGGTCCAGGCGGTTTCGGCGACGGCGGCGATGCGGGGCAGGAGCAGGAACGTGAGGTCGTCGGTGCCGGTGATGGTCTCGGCCCACAGCGCCGCTTCGATGCCGGCGACGCGGTCGTCGGGGACGCCGTAGTCCGCCGGGTCCCACGAGGCGGACTCCTCGAGTGTCCGGGGCGGGTAGAACGGCAGGCCGAGCCGTGCGACGGCGTCGGCCTGGGCCGACGGGGCGGTCGTGGGGACGTAGCCGCGGTCGAGGTACAGGTGCGACTGGTTGGAGAGGACGACGCGGCCACCGCCGTCGAGAATGCGGTCCAGGTCGTCGGCGGCCGGGGCGAACATCGCGAGGAAGGCGGCGGCCGTCTCGCTCGGGATTCCGCTGGTGGCCGTGCCGTCCCCGGCGGACGCGCCGCGCTGCATCGCCGAGGAGTCGAACCAGTGCTGGGTGACGTCGTCAGCGCTGCCGCCCGCTCGGGAAGCCTCTTGCCAGGCCACTGACTTCTTGCCGAACTCGCGGACCAGTCCCCGGAGTTGGCGGACGGCTCCGTTGTAGCTGTCGTGGGTCGTCCCGGCCGCCTCGTCCGCGCCGATGTGCACGAAGGGCCCGGCTGTCATCGCGCACACCTGCTCCAGGATGCGGCGGACCACGTCCGAGGTCGCCGCATCCGCGAGGTCCAGGGGCGGGGCGAACGGCATGACGCGGTTCAGGTGCTCAAGAAGTTCGGCGCCGTCGTCGGGAACCGGCGCGGCGGGCAGGTGCGGTAGGGCCGCGCGCAACGCGCCGCAGTGGCCGGGCAGATCGATCTCGGGGATGACGGTGATGAACCGCGCGGCGGCGTGCTCCTGGATCTCACGGAACTCGTCGGCGGTGTAGAACGGCGCGTTCTGGGCGGTGAGTTCGGGTAGGCCGGGGATCTCCAACCGCCAGCCCTGGTTGTCGGTGAGGTGCAGGTGCAGCACGTTGAGCTTGTACAGCGCCGCGAGGTCGATCAGCCGGCACAGGTCGGCGACGGGGATGAACGAGCGTGCCGGGTCGAGGACCAGCCCCCGCCAGGCGTAGCGCGGCGCGTCGGCCACCTCCTGGTACGGCGGCTTCCCCCCGGTCGCGATGAGCTGCACGGCCGTGACCGCCGCGCGGAACACTCCTGCCGCCGTTCCCGCACGGCAGGTGATCCCCTCGTGGTCCAGCACAACATGGTGGGCCTCGTTCCCGCCGAGGGCGATCCCGTGGGGTTCCGGGAACTCGACGGTGTCGCCGAACCGCAGCGTGATCGTCTGCGGGTTTCCGGGGCCGTCGGCCGCGGTGGCGTCCGCGAGGTGGGGTTCCAGGAGCGCCTGCACGGTCGCGGCCACTGGTTCCAACGCCGGATCCGAGGCCCGCACGAGCCACGGCCCGTCGGTGGACAGCACTCCCGAGGGGGCGGCAGCAGCCTGTGTCCGGTTGGCCGGTGCGGGGATGACGGCGTCCATGTCACTCCTCCATGAGGGGTCAGTCGGTGGCTCCGCAGGACAGTCGATGTGCCGTCTTGTCCTGTCGGCGGCGTCTCGGTTCAGGGGATGCCAGGTGTGCCGGCGTGCCGGGGTTGGTGGCGACGGGACGAAAGGTGTCGGGCCGACGAGGGTCCGCGCCCGGTTCCTCCGACGAGCGCCGGGCACGACCTGACTCTCTTGAGCCGACCGCGGCTGCGTCGCATCCGCCGGGCTCGGCGGCGACGACGGCCCGAGGGCGCGGGCTGTCGAACAGGGCACGGCGGTGCCCAGGCCGACGTCGCGTTTGCTGACCACAGCAAGATATCTATCATACATAAATTTTTAATGTCGACCCCGGGAAGGTCTGGACAGCCGCACCGACGGGCGTTAAAGATTTTCACTCATAGATTTTCATCAGGGACACCGCACGTTCACCTTCACCACGGCGACGCTCCGATTCGAGGTGCCCATGATGTCCGACCTCCCCGCGGCCCCGGCCGCACTCCGCGCTCAGGAGCGCGGCGTGCGCGGGACCGTTGCCGGTGGCAGCGCTCGCCGCGTGCGTGCGCACCCTCGGCGCCTCTCCCGCCCATCCGCCCGCACCCAGCGGTCCGCCCTTCGTCGGAGACGACCCATGCACACGCTCCCCGTTCGCCCTTCACACCGAAGAAGGTGTCCATGAGCACCTCGACCGGGCCCGACACTGAAGGCACTCCCCCCTCGGCCGCAGGACTGGCCGCCGGACTGATCGAGGCGGAGGCCGAGCGCCGCGCACGGCAGGAAGAGGCGCAGCGCGAGGTACTGTTCGCGGACGAGTTGCTGCCGGGGGTGGGCGGCGAACATGTGACGCTGCGTCAAGGGCTCGCGGCGGGCGGGTCGATGACCTTCCTGACGCTGCTGACACTGGCGACGATGGACGAACTGGAGTCGGCGGCGCTGGGCATCCTGGCCCCGGACATCCGCGACAGCTTCGGTCTCAGTGACGCCGCGATCGTGTTCATCTCGTCCGCGGCGGGTGCGTTCCTGGTGTTGGGGGCGCTGCCGATGGGCTATCTCGCCGACCGGTTCCGCCGCAGCCGGGTGATCGGCTGGGCGCAGGTGGCGTTCTCGGCGATGGTGGTCGCGTCCGGCCTGGCGGCCAACGCCTTCCTCTTCTTCCTGGCCCGTTTCGGCGTGGGCATCGCCAAGTCGAGCAACAACTCCGTCAACGGCACCTTGTTGGCCGACACGTACCCGATCGGCGTACGCGGGCGGATGTCGGCGATCAACTTCAGTGCCTCGCGAGCCGCGGGGGCACTCAGTCCTGTCGTCGTGGCCGGCATCGCGACCGTCGCGGGCGGCGACGACGGGTGGCGCTGGGCGTTCTGGATCCTCGGAATCCCGGCGCTGGTGGCCGCGTTGTGGGCGTTCCGGCTGCCGGAGCCCAAGCGCGGCCGACACGAGATGAAGTCGGTGCTCGGCGAAGTCGTCGAGGACGACAAGCCGATGCCGATCTCGATCGAGGCGGCGTTCGCGCGGCTGCTGCGCATCCGCACCATGAAGACCGCGATCCTGGCCTTCTCAGCGCTGGGGTTCAGCCTGTTCAGCACCGGTGTGCTGGGCAACCTGTGGGCGGACGAGGAACTGGGCATGTCGACGTTCGAGCGCGGCCTGATGGGCTCGCTCGGCGGCGTCGCGGTGCTGGCCACGCTGCCCTTCGTCGGGTACGACCGACCCCGCGAAGGGGTGGAGCGATCCGGTGTTCGCCGAGGGCGCGATCGGGATCGACCCCGACCTGACGTGGGACGAGGACGGCGTCTGCCACCTGTCCTGGTCGTCACCGAACGGCATCCGACAGGCAGCCGTCGACCCGGTGACCGGCCGGCTCCTGTCCGAGCCGCGCCTGCTGTGGGCCGGGACCGGCTTGGCCCACCCCGAGGCGCCGCACTTGTACGCGCGGAACGGATGGTGGTATCTCGTCATCGCCGAGGGCGGCACCGAGCGAGGCCACGCGGTGTCGGTCGCCCGATCCCGGTCGGTCAGCGGACCGTTCGAGCCCCACCCGGCGAACCCGATTCTGAGCCACCGCAGCACCGACCACCCGGTGCAGAACACCGGGCACGCCGACCTGCTCGAACTCCCCGACGGGAGCTGGGCGATGGTCTATCTCGGCGTGCGTCCGCGCGGCAACACCCCGAAGTTCCACGTCAACGGCCGCGAAACCTTCCTCGCCGGCATCGAATGGGCCGACGACTGGCCCGTCGTGGTCGAGGACGCCTACGACGTACCGCCGCAACCGACCTCCTTCACCGACGACTTCGCCGCACCGGACCTGCATCCCCGGTGGGTGTCGCCCGGCACCGACCCGGGCACGTTCGTCCGGTCCGCGAACGGGGACGGCCGCACCGGTATCGCCCTCGCCGCAGGCCGCGCACCCGAGGCCCGCGAGACCCGGCACCTGCTCGCGACCCGCGCGCGCGACGACGAGTGGCAGGCCGACGTGACCGCTCCCGTGGGCGATGTGGCGCTCGTCGTACAGATCGACGACGCCCACTGGGCCGCCGTCGAGCGATGCGGCGACACCCTGACCGCACGCGCCGTCGTCGGTCCCTTCGACCAGGCTCTCGGCTCCGTGACCGGCGTGGCCCGGGACACCCCGCTCGCGATCCGGGCCGTGGACATCTCCCACCGCCTCAGCCTCCACAACGGCCCCGACCGCCTCGAACTCGGCTACCTCGACAACGGGCGGCTCCACGCACTCGCCGACCTCGACGGCCGCTACCTGTCCACCGAGGTCGCCGGCGGCTTCACCGGCCGCGTCATCGGCGTCGAAGCCCTCGGCGGCGACGCCCTGGTCGCACAGTTCACGTACGCGGTACTTGAACCGGGAGCGGCTGATACACCGGCTCGGTGATGCACGGCTGCACGCCACCCGTTCCCCTACAGTGCGAACCGACCACATCGGCGCAGGCACAGCCACGCCCGCGCCGACGAACGACCGCCCCCGACACACCTGGCCGACCCGACCCGGAAGCGAACGCGATGAGAGACGACCAGGCCGCCGCCCTCGGCGCCCCGAAGACGCCGCCCCCCCGGGCGCTGCCGTCGGTCGGTGGGAGCACTCCCGCGCACGAGAGCGCCGCCTCGGCTGCGCGCGGGGGCGGCGCCTGTGTCATCGCGCTCGACGTCGGGGGCACGGTCATCAAGGGCGGCCTGGTCTCGCGCGACAGCAGGTTTGTATTCGCCGACCGCCGACCGGCAAGGCGCGACCGGGGACCGGCAGCCGTCAGCGAGGGCGTCGTCGCGTTCGCGGACGATCTGCGACGGGTCGCCGAAAACCGGGGGCTGACACCCGAGGCGGCCAGTGTCGTCGTCCCCGGCATCGTCGACGCCGCTGCGGGGACAAGGTCGGCCAATCTGGGGTGGCGTGACCTGCCGCTGCGCCGGCTGGTCCGCGAACGCCTCGGTCTGCCCGTGGTGTTGGACCACGACGTGCGCGCCGGTGCGCTGGCCGAGGGCCGCATCGGCGCGGCCGAGGGCAGGGACGCGTTCGTGTTCCTGGCCCTGGGCACCGGCGTCTCGGGGGCCTTCGTGGCGGGGGGCCGGGCGTACGCCGGGTCACACGGGCGCGCCGGTGAGATCGGCCATACGCTCGTACGACCGGGCGGCTCCCGGTGCGGATGCGGTGCGCGCGGCTGCCTCGAAGCGGAGGTGTCGGGCCCGGCCGTCGCGCACAGGTACGCCGAAGCCGTCCCGGGGGCGCGCGCGACCGCCGCCGACGTCGCCGCCCGCGCCGAGGCGGGCGACGCGGTGGCGCAGCGCGTGTGGCACGACGCCGTCTCCGTGCTCGCCGACGGCGTCCTCACCGCCCAGGCGCTGTTCGACACGCCCCTGGTGGTGATCGGCGGCGGGCTGTCCCGGGCGGGTGAGACGCTCCTCGCGCCGCTGCGGGCGATGCTCGCGGAACGTGCGACCTTCCACGTCGTGCCGGATGTCGCCGCTGCGGCTCTCGGCGACAACGCCGGGTGCCACGGCGCGGCTCTGCTCGCATGGGACGCGGTCGACGCGGCGGTGGCCCGGTGACACGCATCCGGCTCACCGGGGCACGGGTCGTCCTCCCGGACACCGTGCTCGAAGACGGCGACGTGACCGTCACCGACGGCGTGATCACCGGCGTCGCGGCCGGCTCCGGCGCTCCGTCCCGACCGGGGGACGCCGACCCAGCGGACGCGCGACACCGCCCGGAAACCGTCGATCTGGGCGGCCGGTGGCTCGTGCCGGGCTTCGTCGATATGCACGTGCACGGCGGCGGAGGCGCGTCGTACACCGCCGGAGACCCCGACCAGGGGCTCGCGGCCGCCGCGTTCCACCGCGAGCACGGCACCACCACGACCGTCGCCTCGCTCGTCACCGCCGCACCCGGCCAACTCCGCGACAGCGTCGCCGCGTTGGCCGGCCTCGTCGAGGACGGCATCCTGGCCGGACTGCACCTGGAGGGCCCCTACCTCAGCCGCGTGCGGTGCGGCGCCCACGACCCGGCGCTGCTGCGCGCCCCCGACGCCGCCGAGACAGACGCCCTGGTCAAAGCCGCACGCGGCACCATCCGCATGGTGACGCTCGCACCCGAACTGCCCGGCGCCGTCGACCTCGTGCGCAGGCTGTCCGATGCCGGGGTGGTCCCCGCGATCGGCCACACCGACGCCACCCACCGTGAAACGCAGGCCGCGCTCGACGCGGGCGCGAGCGTCGCCACCCACCTGTTCAACGCGATGCGCGGCCTCCACCACCGCGAACCCGGCCCCGTCGCAGCGCTCCTCCAGGACAGCGACGCGGTGATCGAACTCATCAACGACGGCGTCCACCTGCACCCCGACATCGTCAGCCTCACCTACCAGGCAGCCGGTGCCTCACGCATCGCGCTCATCACCGACGCCATGAGCGCCGCCGGAATGCCCGACGGCACCTACGCCCTCGGACCGGTGACCACCCGCGTCGAAGCCGGCATCGCACGACTGGCCGACAGCGACACCATCGCCGGCAGCACACTCACCCTCGACCGCGCGCTGCGCACCGCCGTCCACGACAACCACCTGCCCATCACCGACGCCGTCCGCTCCCTGACCGCGACCCCGGCCGCCGCCCTCGGACTGGCCGACACCATCGGCACCATCGAGACAGGCAAACGCGCGGACCTCGTCGTCCTCGACCATGACCTGCACGTGACAGCCGTCATGCGCCACGGCCGGTGGATCTCCACCCGCGGCAACTCTTGAGGACCGCGCTCCACCACACGTCGGCTCCTGGCGGGGGCCACCGACCGAATCGGCCGGCCGCGTCATGCACCCCTGACCGGCGCCGGATCGCTCCGACGACAGACCGCGCGGCAGCGAACCGGCAACCGCGGCCCCGGCCCGCGAAAGCAACGGGACGTGCCGACGCCAAGGCGGCACGCCCGCAACGCGGCACCGGCGCGGCGTCGCGGCTCACGCGGTCGGCTGCGGACTCTCCGGCACGTCAGGCGCCTCGCCCTCGGCGACCGCGGACGCCGCCCACAGCCGCGTGAACGACTCGACGATCCCGGCCATGTCGACCGACGGGTCGCTCAGCCACTGGATCTGCAGGCCGTCGATCACCGCGAGCAGCATCCGGGCGAGGTGTTCGCGTGGCACGTCGGCCCGGACGGCGACGTCTTGCCCGCCGTCTTCCATCCCCTCGACGATCTGGGCGGTGAGCCTTCGATACCGCGCCACGAAATAGTCGTGCGCGGGAGTTTCCGCATCGGCGGACGTGGCCGCAAGCGACACAAAGAGCTTCGCCAGCCCGGGATGCTCCACCGTGTGGCGAACGGTCTCCTGGATCCGCCGGCTCCTTTCGACGGCCTCGGTCGCCGCCGTGGCCAGGGCCTCCCGGTGCTCCAGGACGGCCAGCAGCAACTCGTCGCGATTGCCGAAGTAGTAGTTGAGCGCGGGCTGCGTGACTCCGACCCGGTCGGCGACCTCCTGCATGGACAGGTTCTCGCCGCGCTCGTCGAAGACCTCGTACGCGGCTTCGAGGATCTTCTGACGGCGTTCCCCGCTCTTGCGGTACGGGCCCCGCTTCTTCCGCACGCCCTTGACAGCGGCCTCTTCCGGCGTTTTTTGTCCCCGACTCACACCGACCTCCTGGTTCGCGCGTTCCGCGCGCCCCCACGCGAAATCGGCTGATGCACGAAAGATTTTAGCCCGCCGGCACGGGGCCCACCGCCCCGATCCGGGCCCGGGAACCCGGCAGCCGGCCCCGCCGCCCCACCACGGGGTGGCCTGGACAGCCGCTTTCCAACAGGCCGGCACGGAATCACGGCACCGGCCGGAGCCGCCGTCGCGGGCCCTGCCCCGCCCATGCTGGTTTCGAAGTGGGCAGGATGGGGGTCATTCCGCGCAACAAGGTCACGGGAGAACGCCGATGAATCACGACCACGGTGACGGCCCCGCATCGTGCGGTGCCGCGCTGCTGCCACCCGCGGTCGACGTCGGAATGTACGTCGTCGACGACCAGGGCCGGATCGTCCAGGTCAATGCCCGCGCAGAAGAGTTGCTCGCATGGTCGGCCGCGGACCTGATCGGCCGGGACGCCCACGATTTCCTGCACCGCGGTCCCGGCGGCGAGCGCCTGCCCTCTGCGCGGTGCCCGATGATGAAGGCCTTCCTCGGCGGCCGACCGGCACAAGGGGACCACACGTGGTTCAAACGCGGAGACGGGTCCTTGCTGCGCCTCGCATGGCTGGTGGCGCCCTGCCGCACCGAGGACGGCATCGGCGGGGCCCTGGTGATCTTCCACGAGTCGATCGGCGAGCCCCCGCCGGAGCAGGCCGACGCGGTTGCGCTGTCCGAGCTCGACCGATTGGCGCTGCTGGCCGAGACCACCACGACGCTGACCTCCACTTTGAACGCCGAGGAGGCGGTCCAGCGGCTCATCCGGCTGCTCGTACCCCGCCTCGCGGACTGGGCGGTGGTGGACCTGATCACCGAGGAGAACGACGTACGCCGGACCTTGGTGGTGCACCACGCGGACGGCGCGCTCGTACGCCGAGACGACCTCGAAGGCCCCATGCCGCCGGTCCCCGAGGAATCACCCATGCCGCTGTCACGGGCGCTGCGCGGCGTCGCCGCTTCGCTGGCCGGCCCCGAGTACTACAGGGGCACCCCCGACTCGGGCATCGCGGTCACCCAGCGCGAGCTCTTCGACGCCACGGGAATGCACTCGGCGGCAATCGCACCGATCCGCGGTCTCCGCGAGGTGCTCGGAGCCCTGACCCTCGGCCGCGCCGACCGGCCTGAGGCATTCGGCCCGGCCGACCTGTCGCTGCTGGAGGACATCGCCCGGCGGGCGGGCCTCGCCCTGTCCAACGCGCGCCTGTACCAGCGCCAGCAACGCGTCGCCGAGACCATGCAGCGCCATCTGCTGCCCCAACTGCCCCGGGTGCCGGGCCTGGAGATGACCGCCCGCTACGTCCCCGCACCGCACGCCTCACAGGTGGGAGGCGACTGGTACGACGCCTTCGTCCTGACCGACGGAGCGACCGCGCTCGTCATCGGCGACGTGGCAGGACACGACCTGGACGCCGCCGCGAGCATGGCCCAGGTACGCAACATGCTGCGCGCCTACACCTGGTCCCACCAGGAGCCCCCCAGCGCGATCGTCGAACGGCTCGACCGGGCCATCCTGCACATCACCGACGCGGAGATGGCCACCATGGTCTTCGCCCGCGCCGAACCGGTCGCCCAGGGAACCTGGCAGCTGCGGTGGACCAATGCCGGCCACCCGCCGCCCCTCCTGGTGACCCGCGACGGACAGGCGCGATACCTCGAAGACGGGCACGGCATCCTCCTCGGCAGCGGGATGGACCTGCGCCGTCCCGACGCGGTCGCCCCGCTGCCGCCGCTGTCCACCCTGGTGCTCTACACCGACGGCTTGATCGAGTCCCCCCGCCGCTCCATCGACGCCGGCCTGACCGAACTGCGCCGCCACGCGGCGGCCCTCGCCCAACGCCCACTCGACACCTTCTGCGACCTCCTCCTCACCCGCGTCCGCCCCCCGGGCAACACCGACGACGTGGCGGTACTCGCTTTGCGGACACCGGCAACCCCCTCGGCGTGACAGTGCGTTGACCCGGCCGAGAACCAGGCCCGGCAGTGTCGCAGACCAGGCACGATCGGGCCCGGGTCGATCGAGCACGGGCCCTCGGGGCGCTCGACGTCCGACCGGTTGCATACCCGTCCCGGAAGCGTCGCAGATCGGCACGGTCGGCTACGGATCGACCAGTCGGGGAGCCGTCCGCGCGCCCGACGTCGACACGACGCACCGCACCGCCGCGGCGACCGCCGCAGCCCCCGTGCAACGCTCCGGGTCAGCGGTCACGCCAGACGGGGAACGAGTGGTGGAGGGTGGCCAGGGCCAGGTGGACGCGCGGGTCGGTGGTCCCGGGGTGAACCGTGTAGTCGTGCCGGGTCGACGTCGCGGTTTTGAGCGCGAGCTCGGGAGTTCTGCCGTGCCGCCAAGTCGTTGCCCTGGGCATACGCACGATGTCACCACCCAGCAGGGCCACGGGGAACATCAGGACCCACAGCGGGGACAGCGCCCACCAGACACTCCAGCCGAAGCGCGTGCCCTTGACCGCGTGGAGGGTCGCACCGTCGGCACGGGTGACAAGCCACCTGGCTCGGCGCGGTGGCATCGCCGTACCGCCGGAGCGGTCGACGGTCGCCAAGACCGCGCCGTGGGCGTCGCAGACGTGGTAGCGGGTGTGCCGGCCGTCGACGGAAGCGGTGGTGACGCGGGCCAGGAGAGTCTGGCGCTCGGCGTCGGTCCACAGCAGGAACTCCCGTGGGCCACCGGTCGGATCACCACCGACGGCGGCGTTCTCGACGTGCGCCGCCTCGCGAAAACCTGCCTCGGGCCGGCCGCGGTCGAAGACACGGAGGAGTGCGTACGGCCACGCCGCAGCGGGCATCCCACGATGCCGCTGACCCAGCGGGCGCACTTCGAGGGTGCTGGTGGTTCCGGCGCTGAGCACGGATGTCACGGAACGTTCCTTTCAAAGAACAAAGCGGTAGCCTACGGCGCGGAGTGCCGGGCCGTCGGCCCCGGCCACGGTCCCTCCGGGGCATGAGCGGCGGTACTCGGCCACCGGTGGACGGTGACGGCACGTCGGATCACCAACGGGGCGGTGAGAACCGTCCACACGCAGACAACGAAGACGACCGGTTCGCCGATGTTCGGGCCCGGTTGTGCGGCCGTCGCCACCCGGTAGCCCCATCCCAGCGGCACCGCGACCGCCACCGCCGAGGCCATGACCGTCCACCACCGCCAGTTCAGCCGTCCCCGCACGGCGAGGACCAGGATCACCACGGAAACCACCCCGAACGCCACGGCCCCCACTGCGAACACGGCCTGCTCCGCGGTTCCGGACACCACCGGCTCGACGACGCGGCGCAGCGGCAGAGCCGACTTCGTCGACGGGTCGGCGTCCATGCTGCCGACCTTCCACGCGGTGACCACGGACAGCAGCGCCGACCACGCAGCAACGGCCAACGCCGGAATCCACCGGGCGACCGGCCTGGCGCAGGAAAACGGGTGTACGACCATGCCCGAAACCCTGCCGGAACCCAGTCCTGCCGACATGAGTACCCGTACTCACCCCGCGACCGGGCAAGCTGAACCTGCCTGCGGCCCAACCCGCACCGGAAACTTCCGGACGCCTGTTCCAGTGACGCCTTGACCCGCGTCCGCAGCCGTTTCCCCGCGTCCCGTGCGGCGCCGGGGCTGGTGCGAGCCTGCTCGGCCGCGCCGCACGCGGCGATCCCGCTCCCGGTGAAGGCGGCGATGCACCGCATGGTCGACACGACGCCTGCGCAAGACGCCGAGGACGTCCTTCGGAGCCTGCGGGAACGAGGTCCGTGACCCGGCCACGGCACGAACTCCCCGTCGCGCCCTCGATTTCTGTTTACGCGGGCTCGCGTCGGCTGCGATGCTCGATACGGCTCGGCCGTCTCCGGATGGCGGAGCGCTGGGATGTGAGCCACCGCCCGGGCGGTGGTTGACACCGCATCGCTGCGCCGCCCGGCCTGTGCCGTGCCGTGACAACGGCTCGTGAGAAAGGTCGATGGGCGATGAGGATCGCTTTTGTTGGCGATGTCCACGGATGCGTGCTGCACGCACTCGGTGCGGCGGTGACGATGCAGGCACGTCGGGAGATCCGGCTCGACGCCGTGATCCAGGTCGGGGACCTGGGCGCCTACCCGTCGTATGACCGGTTCGACGACTCCACCCGCCGCTTCGCGCGGGACCACCCCGCCCAAGGCGACTTCCTGCGTCTGCTGGACCCGCCGCCGCGGTTCGCCGACGGGGTGCGCGCAGCCCTCCAACACGTCCCTCCTGTGCTGTTCGTCAGCGGCAACCACGAGGACCACGACTGGCTCGCACAGCTCCACGACCAGGCCGCCGCCGAGGCCGTGCCGGTGGACCCGCTCGGCGCCTACCGCCATGTCGCGTGCGGCACCGTGCTCGAAGTCGCCGGGCAGCGCGTGGCGTTCCTCGGACTGATCGAACTGCCGGGAAAAATGGACCTGGACGGCACCGCGTACGCACGTCTGATGGCGACACAACCCGGCGGCGTCGACATCCTCGTCACCCACGACGGCCCGTACGGGATGTCACTCGACAGGCGCGGAAACACGCAGGGCTCGCCGAAGCTGACCCGCCTCATCGAACACCTGCGACCGCGCGTCCACGTCAGCGGCCACTACCACCACCCCAACGGCCCACGCCGGTACGGCCCCACGACCTCGTACGCGCTCGCCCAGTTGGTGGAACCCAAGGCCACCCGATGGGCCCCGGAACCGGTCAACCCCCGCCAACACCTGACCCCCGGGAGCATCGGCCTCCTCGACACCGAGACCGGCGACTTCACCTACATCGACGACCCTTGGCTCACCGAAGTGGGCGGCGACACGTTGGACCTCGTCGACCTGATCGCCGCCACCTCCTGAACCGGCCGCCGACTCGCGTGCCGCCGGGTTTCTCCCGCCGGTGACGAGGCGCCCAGGCGAAGTCAGTCGCCGACGATGACGTGCTCAGAGCCAAGCACCGGTGACGCCGGTCCGCCGTGCCCGGCAACGCCGGGGCTGAGGCTCCCCGCGGCCAGGCCCGTGGTGATGTCCTCCGCGACGGAGCGGAGAACGCCCGTCAGTCGGCCTATGGACAGCCGGGGAGTCCGGCCGGTGACGCCGATCATGCCGATGAGAGTGCCGTCCGGGCCGCGCAGTGGAGCGGCGGCGCAACTGTAGCCGAGGGCGCCCTGCTCGACCTCGGTGGCGATGCCGGTGTCGCGGATGGCAGCGATCACGGTGTCGAACCGCCTCCACGAGGTCGTCGTGTAGCGGGTCAGCCGGGCCGGCGGCCGACGCCGCAACCGGTCCAGCAGCTCGGGGTGTTCGGCGAGGATGAGACGGCCCATGGCGGTGGCGGGAAAGGCCGGGTGGCCGAACGAGAAGCCAGAGCCGAACGAGCCCGCGATCTCGGCGCGGTTGGTGCCGAACGCGAGGCTCAGGACCGTCACTCCGCTGTCGGTGACCGCCCCGACCCAGGCGATCTCCCGGGTGCGCGCCAACATGTCGTGGACGTGCGGTGTCGAGAGCGCCGACAGCCCCTGCTGCTCGGAGGCGCGCATGCCGTACTGGAGCATGCGGCCGCCGAGGCGGTAGCCGTTCTCGTCGCGCCGCAGCATGTTGCGCGCGACCAGGTCGGCGGCGATGCGCCGGACGGTCGGCTTCGGGATGCCGGTGGCCCGGGTCAGTTCGGCGAGTGTCACCGGCCCGCGGCCCGCCGCCACCACGTCGAGGACGGCGACGACCCTGCCGGTGACCGTGTGGTCGTCCATTCCGCCACTATCCCGCGCCATACGGCCCCGCGCCCGGGCATTTCGCGGCCGCGGGTCACTGAGTGACACGGTGTCGTGGACCCCAAGGTGCCTGCGCCGCAGGCTGGTTGCGGCACTGACCGGCCGCGGTGTCGTCCGCGGAAAGCCAAGCGGGGGTCGAAGCGTGGCACTCTACTGCCGCTTGTGCGGTGTGCGTACCGATGGCGCGGAACGTCTCGGGGTGTACTGCCCCGGTCCTCGCTGCGGCACGGATCTGCGTGCGGGAACACACGGCGGAATCCAGGCCTGGTGTGAGCCGGACCGGCAGCAAGGGCGACCGGGGCGGCCGGTGACGGTACGCCTGACGATCCGCAACGCCGGCGACACCGCCGACTCGTACCGTGTCGAGCCGGTCGAACAGGTCGACGGGGAACTCCGGTTCGACGAGGCGGCGCTCACCGCCCGGCTCGCACCCGGCGGCGTCCGCACCGTCGAACTCCGCTACACGCCGCCGCGCGACCGGGTGGGGGCGGGCCTCGACGTCGCGTCGCGGTTCGGTGTCCCGGGCGCGGACCTCGCGCGGGAGGCCGGCGACGCGGCCGGCGCACGGTTCGGCATCGCGCTCCGCGTTGTCTCACAGGCCGATCCGTCGGCGGCGGCCTGCGCGGCGTTCGCCGTGGACGTGCCGGGCCGGGTACGCGTGGACAGGTCGGACCCCGGCACCTCCGGCGGCGTTCCGGGGACTCCCGTGCCACGCACGGCCAGGCGGGGGATTCCGCTGCTGGTCGGCGCGTTCGTGCTGGTGCTGATCGTGATCGCCGCGGTTGTCGCCGTCCAGGCCGGTGGGGGCCGTGACAACGACAGCTCCGCGGGCTCGCCGCCGGGTGCCGCCGCTGCGGGCGGCGAAGGCGGCGGCATCGGCGGCTCCGACGGTAACGGCGGTCGCGACGGCGGAGGCAGCCCACCGCCGTCGTCCCCCGGCAAACCCGGCGGCGGCAACGGGAACAGCAACGAAAACGGAAACGGCAACGGCAAGGTTCCGAGCACGCTGCCGCCATCCGCCCCCAAGCAGGTTGAGATGCGCGACCTGTACGGACTCCCCCTGGAGACCGCCGAACGCGAACTGGCCGAGGACGGTCTCAAAGCGCGGGTCGTCGTCGACGAGCACTCCGGCATCCCCAAGAACAACGTACGGGGCACCGAACCCGAAGAGGGCGTCCTCGTGGACGTGGGCAGCACCGTCGTCCTGCACGTCGCGGACGGCAAGTTCCAACTGCGGAACTACGTGGGCCAGAACGTCGACACCGCCGCCGCCTCGCTGCGCGACCTGGGCCTCAATCCGGTGAAGGTCCCCTCCGAGAAGAACCTCCAGGTGCCGCACATGCAGGTCGTCGCGATGTCCCCCCGCGCCGAAAGTTGGGTGCAGGCCGGCGACTCGGTGACGCTCACCTACCAGTACAACCCGATCAAATGACAACCACGCGCCGTTCCACCGAAACGTCCGGCGTACCCGAACCTGTCCACGTGCCAAGTCCGCCCACAGGTCCGCGCTCGGGCGACTGACGGCACCCCTGCTCGCGGTCGCCAAGGCGACGCACTCCAACAAACCCACGACGGTATCAGCTTGGATGCGAAGGCCCGTTATTATCATATGATTGCGAGTCACAGGGGATGCGAAATCGTTGTCGCTGGGTGGCGGCGGGGGCGTTGACTGCTGCGGTCGGCCGAAGCACCATCGTCGACGAGCGCGGTCGTCTCCTCTCACCGGTCGGCCTGCGGGCGCGATGCATGGGGCGCGCGGGCCGGGGCCGGTCCCGGGGAGGGTCGGCCCCGGGCGATCCGGTTGAACGGCACGCCCCGGTCGGGGGCGTACTCGCGGGGCATGCCGAGCAGGCGCTCGCTGATGACGTTGCGGGCCATCTCGGTGCTGCCGCCGCCGAGGCTGATGACCTGCCGATTGAGGAACGACGTGCCCACCTGCCGGGCGAAGTCCGGGTCGGGGCCGGACCCGACGGCGGCCATCGAGCCGGCGATGCGCAGGCCGAGGTCGTTCTCGGCCTGTGAGGTCTCGGCGTGGAAGAGGCGCAGCATCGTGATGGCGGGGCCTTGCAGGTGGCCGGAGGCGAGTCCGTGGGAGATTCGTTCGACCAGTTGTTCGTGCACGGTGGCGAGCGCCAGCGCCTCGCCGATCATCGTGCGTACTTCCGGGTCGGCGGTGCGGCCGGACGCCCGGGCGACCTCGATCGGCTGCATGGCCGACTTGCTGCGCGGCATGCCCTCACCGCTGGTGTACGGCGATCCGCCGCCCATCGCGGTGCGTTCGTGGTGCAGTTGGCGCGTGGCGACCTTCCAGCCACCGTTGACCTCGCCCACGACGGCGTCGGCGGGGAGCCGGACGTCGTCGAAGAACTCCTCGCAGAACTCGGTGGAGCCGTCGACCATGCGGATGCGGTTCATGGTCAGCCCCGGCGCCTTCGTCGGCATCAGGAACATCGTGAGGCCGTCGTGCTTGGGCCTGTTCGGGTCGGTACGGGCGAGGCAGAGCGCGTAGTCGGCGCCGTACGCCGACGTGCTCCAGGTCTTGGCGCCATGGACCACCCATTCGTCGCCCTGGAGTTCGGCGCGGGTGGTGAGTCCGGCGAGGTCGGACCCGCCGCTGGGCTCGGACAGGAACTGCGCGAGGACTTCCTCACCTCGGATCGCCGCGGCGATGTGCGTACGCTTCTGCTCCTCGGTGCCCCATTCCAGCAAGGTGGCGCAACAGACGCTGAACGTAGGGATGTTGAGGAGGATGGGCAGTTCGTAGCCGGTGGATTCCTCGTTGAACGCGCGCTGGTGGTCCTGGCTCAGGCCGAGGCCGCCGTACTCCTTCGGGAAGCAGATCCCGGCGAACCCGCCCGCGTACAGCTTCTGTTGGAGTTCCCGGGCGCGGATCCACGACCGGTCCTCGTCTTGGTGGCGGGCGAGGTGGCTGACGTTGCCGAGCTTGGGCATGTCGTCCGCGAGCCACGCGCGGGCGCGGGCGCGGAACGACTCGACGGGTTCGGGGACTTGGGCGCGGATGGTGGTCATGGGTTTCCGCCCTTCGGGGGTCGGCGAGGCCGGCCCGGTCGCCGACGGTGGTCGTCGGGGGTGCCGCACACGGACTGGTTGAGTGTGTCCGCCGCAGGAACAGGTGGAGGTCGTCTTCCCAGGTCACCTCCGGTCCGTGAACAGGCGCCGCACGGCGGCGACATCGACCTTTCCTCCGGCCGACCTCGGGACCTCGGCCGGGTCGCCGGTGACGAGCCAGCGGGTGGGGATCTTGAAGCCGCTCAGGCGGGTGCGGGCGCCTTCGACGAGATCCGGTTGCCGTACGTCCGGCTGCGCGACGACGAGCGCGGCGATGTGCCGTACCGCGTCGTCGGTGGGGTCGGTGACGTCGGTGACGTACGCCTCCAAGACGCCGGGGACGTCGCGCAGCGCGGCCTCGACCTCAAGGGGGTACACCGTGGCTCCCTTGACCTTGACCATGTCGTCGAGGCGGCCGCGGAACCACAGGTATCCGTCGGCGTCCAGCACCCCGAGGTCACCGGTGCGGTAGTAGCCGTCGGCGGTGAACACCTCGCTGCGGTGCCGACCGCAAATACCCCGCATCAAGCTGGAGCCGCGCAACCGGATCTCGCCTTCGGCGCCGGCCGCGAC
This sequence comes from Yinghuangia sp. YIM S10712, assembly GCF_051388935.1. Lineage (NCBI taxonomy): Bacteria > Bacillati > Actinomycetota > Actinomycetes > Kitasatosporales > Streptomycetaceae > Yinghuangia > Yinghuangia sp. YIM S10712. Next base: position 28,498 of record NZ_JBPKBI010000021.1, on the reverse strand, counting down.
CTCGGTGCCGGTGTCGGGGTCGGTGACGCGTACTTCGACCCCGGCGAAGGGCCGGCCGAGGCTGCCGTGTTTGTCCTGCGGCAGGTCGCGGTCCATCGGTGCGCCGCAGTACGGACCGAACGTCTCGGTCATGCCGAACAGGCTCGGCCGCGCCCCGGGCTGCGGCCGGCGGTCGGGGTCGAGGACGGCGGGCAGACTGGCCGGGCGCAGTGCGGACAGGTCGGCGTCGCCGAAGGCGGGGTGAGCGGCGAGTCGGGCGGCCTGGTCGGGCCAGCCTCGGAACAGTGTGGCCCGTTCGCGTTCCAGGAAGCGGATGGTGCGTTCTGGTTCGGGTTCCGCCTCGGTGAGCAGTGTGGCGCCCGCGAGCAGTGCCGTGATGAGGCCGCCGCTGAAGCCTCCCGTCCAGAAGAACGGCATGGGGATGTAGAGGCGTTCGCCGGTCCGGACGCGGCGATCGTCCAAGGTGGCGGCGGTGGCCCGCAGTGCGTTGCCGTGGGTGTGGATGATGCCTTTGGGGGTGCCTCGGCTGCCGGAGGTGAACAGGATCGTCATGTCGTCGGCGGGGCGTACGACCGATTCCAGGGCGTCGACCACTTCGGCGGGCGCGGGGTTGGCGGGCAGGTCGTCCAAGGTCCAGGTCTGCCGGAGCGACGGCACGGCCGCGTGGCGGCGGCCCCTACGGGTGTTTGCGAGCAACCCCGGTTGTGCAGAGTCGAGTTCGTCGAGATAGGCGCGGCCTTTGAACCGCTCGACCAGGATGAGGTGGGACACGGCTGCGATGCGGAGCCGGGGCAGCAGCTCGGCCGGTTTGAGCAGCGTGCTGAGCGGCACCAGGACCGCGCCGACGCGCATCGCGGCCAGTGCGGTGACCGCCCAGTCGATGCCGTTGGGCATCAGCAGCCCGATCCGGCTGCCCTTGTTGACCCCGGCGCCGACCAGGCGGGCCGCCAACTCGCGGCCGGCGTCGTCGAGTTCTGTGTAGGTGACGGATTCGTCGTCGCTGACGAGGGCTTGGACGCGGGGGTGTTCGCGGCGCCGAGTGGCGAGCAGCGCGGGGATCGTCCACTGGGAGATCGGCACGCGGGCCGGGTCGCGGTTCCGAGCGTTGGTCGACGCGTCGCTCGGTGCGTTGTTCGCGGCACCGGCACGCGTACCGCCGTCATGGTCGCGCGTCGGTTCACGAGTCGGCACCGAGAAGCTCCTTCAGTGCGGGGATGTCGATCTTGCCGCTCGGCTTGGTCGGCACCTCGTCGTCGGCGATCAGCACGATGCGCCTCGGGATCTTGTACGCCGACAGGTGCTCGGCCAGGCGGCGGCGCAGTTCGTCGGGGGCGGGTGCGTGGTCGTCGCGGACGACGCGTACGGCCGCCGCGACGATCTGGCCGCGTTCGGCGTCGGGGAGGCCCACGACGAGTGCGTCGAGTCCGCTGATCTCGCGGATGGCGTCGGCGACTTCGGTTGGCGAGACGTTGGCGCCGGCTGTCTTGATCATGTCGCCGCGGCGGCCGTGGAAGTGGAAGAACCCCTCGTCGTCGACGCTGAAGATGTCACCGGAGTGATACCAGCCGTCGGCGTCGAACACCTCACCGCGTTCGCGGCCGTGGTAGCCCTCCATCACGAACGGGCCGCGCAGCCACAGTTCGCCCTGGTGCCCCGGGCCCGGGTCGGCGCCGCCGTCGAAGTCCGTGATCCGCGCCTCGAAGCCGGGAACGGGCCGTCCGAAGGAGCCGCGCCGGTGCTCGGGCTGGTCGCCTTCGTCCTCGCTCGCCAGGCAGACGCTGCCTGTCTCGGTCATGCCGAGCATCTGGTGGCGCAGCGCGGGGTCGGCGGGGCGGACGTCGGTTGGCATGATCGGGTAGAGGTTGCCGCGCCGGATCGACGAGAGGTCGCGTCCGGCGAACGTCGGGTCGGCGGCGAGGCGGGCGATCGACTGGACGTAGCCGTTGACCATGGTCGGCCGTTCGCGTTCGAGGAAGTCGAGCACGTCGGCGGGCCGCGTGGCGTTCGAGCAGAGCATGCGGGCGCCCGCGAGCAGTGTGCCGAGCATGATGTACGCGTAGCCGCCGATCCAGAAGTACGGCGAGTTGGAGAACAGCACCTCGTCGGGGGTGTAGCGGCGCATCTCGTTGAGGTTGTGGAGGTGGCGCAGCAGCGATCCGTGGTTGTGGACGACGCCTTTGGGTGCGCTGGTGGAGCCGGAGGTGTACACGATCACGAGGCGGTCGCTCGGGTCGACGGCGTCCTCGGCCGCCTGGGCCACGTCCTCGTCGAGTTCGGTGCCGCGCTCGATGAGGCGGGCGATCGTCCGGGAGTACGCGACGCCGGAGGGGGTGTCTGCGAAGAAGACGTGTCGCAGGACCGGCGCCGACGCGGTGAACAGCGGTGCTTCCGCAGCGGGGTCGAATCCGGGGACGGCGGCGGCGAGCGCCGCGACGTAGTCGTGGGACCGGTAGGAGCTGGTGGCCAGGAGGATCCCGACATCCCCGTTGCGCAGCAACGTGCCCAGTTCCGAAGGCGTCGACAGGGTGCTCATCGGGAGGGTGACGGCCCCGATGCGGGCGGCGGCCAGCGCCGCGACGACGAAGTCGGGGCCGTCGGGGTAGAGCAGCCCGACGTGGGTGCCTTTCCCGGCGCCCAGCGCCAGGAGCCCGCAGGCGAGTTCGCGTGAGCGCCGGTCGGCTTCCTCGTAGGTGAGGTTGTCGTCGTCGCAGGTGAGCAGCGTACGGGCGCCGTGCCGGGCGGCCTGTTGCCGGATCGCTTCGGGGACGGTGAGCGGCACGGCGTCGTCGGCGTGGATGCGGGTGGCGGTCATGGGCGCGGCCTCCGGGGGGAGACGGGCGGGAGTTTCGCGCGGTCGCCCTTGACCGCCTCCATGCTTGCCTCGCACAGCAGTTCGTCGCCGTCCAGTAGCTGTCCCGTCGACTGGATGCGGCGGCCCGCGTCGCAGCGGGTGAGGGCGAAGTGCAGGTCGTGCTGGAGCGGGGCCGGGTGGCGGTAGCGCAGACCAAGTGTCACGGTCTTGCCGGCCACGCCGGAATCGCAGTTGTGGTGCTGGATCACCGCGTCGAAGAAGACCGCGAGGAATCCGCCGTGGACACAGCCGGGTGGACCCTCGTACGCGACGGGGAAATTGACGGTGCCCGACGCCTCGTCGCCGTCCACGCAGATGCGGTATTCGGGGAAGCAGGGGTTGAACGCGCCGATGTGGCGCGAGTGGTCGATGTAGGGACGACCGTCACCATCCGCAGCGGTGCCGACGCGAGGCGGGGACTCCGGTGCCGGAGCGCGCTCGGTCAGGATCTGTTCCGCCTGTGCCAGGGCGTCCAGCAGCCCGTCGAGATCCGGGTCGGGCTCTTCGAGTGACAGCAACAAGCCGGTGACGCGGCGCAGTTGGGCGGCGGCGCGGACCATCTGCGGCAGTGGTTCGACGCCGAACACCCACGGCTCGGTGTCGGTGTGCGGAATCGCGGTCACCGCTCCCCCGTTCCGTCCCGTTCGTTCAACTCGTCCCACAGCACGCTGACGGCCGCGACGTCGACCTTGGCCGACGGGGTGCGGGGCAGCCGGTCGACGATGCGGATTTCGACCGGGAGTTCGTAGCGCGCGAGGGTTTCGGTGGCGTGCGCGAGCAGGTCGTCGGGCGTCACCGGCTCGTCGGCGGGGCGCAGTTCGACCGCGGCGACCGGTACGGCGCCGAGCCGCCGATCGGGGCGGCCGATGACGGCGGCGGCGCGGACGGCCGGATGGCGTTCGAGCGCGGCGCGGACGTCGTCCGGCAGGATCTTGAATCCGCCTCGGATGATGGCCTGGTCGGCGCGGCCGAGGATCCACAGGAATCCGTCGGCGTCGAGGCGCGCGAGGTCGGTCGTACGCAACCACCCGTCGGCGGTAGCAAGTTGGGCCGCCTTGACCTCCAACACGCCTTCCTGGTCCGCCGGGCGTGGTTCTCCGGTGTCGGGGTCGACGACGCGCAGTTCGCAACCGGCGTGGGCGCGGCCGACGCTGCCGCGTTTGGCCGACCAGTACTTGTGGTGGTCGGCGAGGTTCCATCCGGCGACACCGCCGCCGAACTCGGTCGCGGCGTACGAAATCAGTACGCGGACGCCGTACTTCGCGGTGAACGCGTCGGCGTCGTCGGGCGACAGTGGGGCGGTGCCGCAGATGACGGACCGCACGCTCGACAGGTCGGCGGGGTCGAGGTCGGCCTCCAGCACCATGCGCAGCGCGGCGGGAACCAGGCTCACGGTCGCCGGTCGGTGTCGTCGTACGGCGTCGGCCCAGTCCTCGACGGTGAACCGCTCCAGCAGCGCGAAGGACCGGCCGTCGCTGACGCATTGCAGGACGCGGAACAGCCCGCCGAGGTGGACGAGCGGCGAGTTGACGATCGCGACGCCCTTGCGCAGCCGCACGGTCGCGTCCTGGTTGGACTCGTAGTGCTTGGCTCCGGCCAGCACCCTGGTCAGGGTCGGGTAGGTGAGGTCGATGCGCTTGGGCGGCCCGGTGGTTCCGCTGGTGAGCATCTGCACGGCGACGTCCGGCCTCGCCGCGTCGGCGTCCCGGGGGTCGCCGGGCGTCACCTCCACGGGTGCGCCGAGGTCGCGGGAGCCGAGCACGGTCGCGGGGTATCCCGGCGGGACCAGGGTCTCCAGGTCGGCGGTGTCGCCGACGACGAACGGCAGCTTGAGGGACGCGATGTCGTCGCGGACGCGTTCGGCGCCGCGTCCGGGGTTGATGGTCACGACGCAGGCTCCGGCGCGCAGGACGCCGAGCACGTGAGCCACCGACAGCGGCCGGTTGCGCAACAGCACGCCGACCCGCGCGGCCGGGGGGAGCCGGTCGGCGATCGCCTCGGCAGCCGCCCCGATCTCGCCCCAGGTGTGCCAGGTGCCCTGATACTCGACGGCGGGGGCAGCCGGGTCGATCGCGGTGACGTCGGCGATGCGCCGGCCCAGCGGGTGGGTGAGGACGTCCATTACCGGAGCCTCCAGGGCTGTTTCGGGGTGGTGTCGGCTTCGGCCATCCCGATGGGGTTGCCCAGCCGGGTGTAGATGAGCGACTGCTCCATCGCGGCGCGGTAGGGGCGGTCGAGTGACTCCCAGATCGCGCGCACGGTGCCCTGGGTCGCGGCCGACGGTTTGCTCGCGATGCCCGCGGCGATCTCGTGGGCCCGCTCCCACAGCCGGGCGGGTTCGACGATCTCGGTGACCAGACCGATCCGCAGCGCCGTCTCGGCCGACACCCGTTCGTCGTTGCCCATCAGGGCTATACGGAGAGTGTCGCCGAGTCCGATGCGGCGCATCAGGCCGATGGGCTCGACCGCGCAGACCCGGCCGTGGGTGACGTGCGAGTCGAAGAAGGTGGCGTTGTCGGAGCAGATGACGATGTCGGCCTCGTTGACGAAGTAGAACGCCCCGGCGGTGCAGATGCCCTGCACGGCGCACACGACGGGCTTCCAGCACTTCTGCCATTTGGGGCTGAGCAGTTCGCCGGGGTCCTCGTGGTTCCACACGTCGTCGGGCTGTCCGTACGGCTTCCTCACGTCGAGTCCGGCGCAGAACGCGCGGTCGCCGGAGGCGCGGAGGACGACGGCATGGACGTCGGGATCACCCTTGACGCGGTGCCACGCGTCGCGGATCTCCTCGCACATCCGCCGGTCGAACGCGTTGAGGGCTTCCGGCCGGTGAAGGGTGATGGTGGCGACGCGGTCGGGTGTCGTCTCGTACTTGATCGTCGAGTAGGCGGCGGTCATCGGCACTGCCATTTCGGCTCGCGCTTCTCCAGGAACGCCGTGGGGCCTTCCCGGGCGTCGTCGGTGCGGACAACGCGTTCGCGGAAGGCCTCGGCCAGGATCTCGGCGTCGTGCAGCGGCAGATCCAGGCTCTTGCGGATCGCGAGACGGGTGCCGCGCACGGCGAGCGGCGCGTTGCGGTTGATCAGGGCGGCGAGTTCGCGTGCGCGGGGCATGAGCTCGTCGTGCGGCACGACCTCGGAGATCATGCCCAGGTCGTAGGCGCGTTGCGCGCTCAGACGCTCGTGACGGCCGGTCAGCGCGACACGCATCGCGATGTTCGGCGGCAGCACGCGGGCCAGCCGGACGGCTTCCCGGCCGGAGACAAGACCGATGCTCACGTGCGGGTCGAAGAACTCGGCCCGCTCCGAGGCGACGGTGATGTCGCCGGTCGTCACCAGGTCCAGGCCCGCTCCCGCACACAGCCCGTTGACGGCGGTCAGCACCGGCTTGGTCATGGTCCGGAACGGGGGCGTGGCTTCCTGCGGGGCCTCCCACTGGGCGTGCGTCGACAGGTACGGCTCCTCGTAGACCACGCGCCCGTCGTCCGGGATCTCCCCGACGTCCGCTCCGGCGCAGAACGCGCGGCCTTTGCCGGTAACGAGGATGAGCCACACGTCGTCGTCGGCCTCGGCGGCGGCGTACGCCTGCCGCAACTCGCGGGCCATGAGCGGGCTGACGGCGTTGAGCTTGTCGGGCCGGTTGAACATGACGGTGGCGACGCGGTCGTCCACGTCGTAGAGGATCGTCTCGAATCGCATGCGCGTCGTCTACCGCCCCTCGAATCGGGGGACCCTGCGCTCCTTGAACGCGGCGAGCCCTTCCTTGAAGTCGGCGGTACGCGACGACAGTTCGAACGCGTACGCCTCGTGCTCCATCGCTTCCACCAAACCCAGCTCCAGTCCTCTGTTGACCGCCCGCTTGGTCAGTCCCATCGCGACCGTGGCCGCGCTGCCGAGTTTCGCGACCAACTCGTCGGCGGTCGCCGTGAGTTGCGCGTCGGGCACCGCCCGGTGGATGAGTCCCCATGCCTCGGCTTCGGTACCGGACAACTCGCGGCCGAGCATGAGCAGTTCCTTCGCCCGGGCGATGCCGACCAGCCGGGGCAGCAGCCACGTGGCGCCGCTGTCGGGGCTGAAGCCGCGGTCCAGGAACGGCTCCCAGATGCGCGCGGACTCCGCGGCGATCGTGAAGTCGGCGGCGAGCGCCAATTGGCAGCCCAGGCCGGCGGCGTAGCCGGTCACGACGCACACAACAGGGAGTTGCACCTCGGTGACGAGTTGGATCAGCCGGTGCGCCTGGAGTGCCGTACGCCGTTGCACGCTGCCGGTGCGCGGTCGGCGTCGCTCGCCCGTGTTGGACGCCACCCAGTCCGCGCCGGAGCAGAAGTGGCCGCCGCTGCCCTCGATGACGACCACCCTCAGCTCGTCGTCGACGGCAGCAGCTTCCAGGGCCTCGATGATCGTGCGGACCGCGGTGGCGTCGAGGGCGTTCTTGCGGTGGGGACGGTTCAGACCGATGTGAAGAACACCGTTGTCCCGAACGAGAACCACGCCTGTCTCTGCGTCAACGCTCATGGACCAACCTTTGCCCTGGGCGTGATTCCTGCGGTCGGCCGTGCCACCCGCGCACGACCGTCTTGCATAATACTGCCCCGAGGATAAACGTCTACAGGTATCAATCACCCCACGGGAGAGCGGGCCGTATCGTCACCGCGGAACCTACTCCCCCGCAGTCGCTTCACCCGGCTCGGACCTGGCAAGTTCACCGAGATTCCGGTCCTCACGGCGAGTGACGGTTGATGTTAAAGTGTTGAGGTTTCCGCCCTTACGGCGCCAGCGGAGGAGAACCGGACAGGTGACCGACACCAGTAAGGAAAACCGGCACCGCGGAGCACCCCGGGAGAAACCCCAGCAGGTCGCCGACGAGCTGCGCCGGCTCATTGTGCGCGGTGATCTCGCCGAAGGAGAATCCCTTGGGCGCGAGCCGGACCTGATCAACCGTTTCGGCGTCTCGCGGCCCTCCCTGCGCGAAGCCTTGCGCATCCTCGAAACCGAGGGTCTGATCTCCGTCAAGCGCGGCGTCACCGGCGGCGTCATCGCGCACCGCCCCGACGAGCGCATGACCGCCCGTACCGCGGCCCTCGTCCTCCAGGCCCGCAACGTGCCCCTCGCGGACGTCTACGACGCGCGCAAGGTCATCGAGCCCACGGCCGCCCGGCTGGTGGCGTCGTCGCCCGACCGCAAGGAGGCAGCGGCCGAGCTGCGCCGCCTCATCACGGCGCAGCTCGAAACCATCGACGACCCCGAGGCCTTCGGCCGGGCCAACTCCCGCTTCCACTCCCGCCTCGTCGAACTCGCCGGCAACCAGACCCTCGGCATCGTCGCCGAAATGCTCAACGAGATCGTCGCCCGAGCCGTCGCCGCCGTCAGCCAGACCGGCACCTCCGTCGGCGAGGAGCCCACAGCGGCGGCCACCCGCGCCCGAGGCCTCCGCTCCCAAGCCCGCCTGGCCACCCTGATCGAGAACGGCGATGCCGAATCCGCCGAGAAGCACTGGGCCGAACACATGGACGTCGTCGGTCGTGTCATGCTCGCGCAGCGCGCGAAGACGGTCATCGACCTTATGCAGCACCACTGATCGGACGCGTTCACCAAAGGTCGCGGACACCACCGGCCCGACCGGTTCGCCGGGGCCGTCCCGGACACATCCCGTCGCCCACCCTGCGAACGACGCCGGCCACCCGGCCCCCCTGGCGTCGCAAGCCGCCGCTCGCCGTGACCGCCGCAGCCGACCGGTATCCCGAACGCGGCGGGCCGCCGTGGTCCGGCCGGCGCGACACACCGTCCCCCGGGTGCCCGCGTCTTGCGTCGCCGGAAACGGTCCGCTCACTCCGACTTGAGCTTGTCCTTCATCCCGTCCAGCCACGTCAGCATCGCGCTGCCGCTCACGCTGAGCGCGTTGCCGTGCCCCGTCTGGTGGATGTCGAACGCCGACTGAATCGCGGCGTGAAAGCCCTGCACGTCGAGGGTCTGGTTGACGGCACGCTTGACCTGGCGCAGGGCGAACGGAGGCATGCGGGCGATCCGGCGGGCAAGCTCCTCAGCCTTGTCGTCGAGTTCGTCGAGCGGGACGACGTGGTTGACCATGCCGCAGCGGGCGGCCTCCTCCGCGGTGATCGAACCGCCGGTGAACAGGATCTCCTTGGCCTTGCGGGCCCCGAACTCCCAAGTGTGGCCGTGGTATTCCACCCCTCCGATGCCCATGAGCGCGACCGGGTCGGAGAACTCGGCGTTCTCGGCGGCGACGATCAGGTCGCACGGCCAGCACAGCATCAGCCCGGCGGCGATGCACTTGCCCTGCACCGCCGCGATCGACGGCTTGGGGATGTTGCGCCACCTCAGCGCGTAGCCGAGGAACCGCTGTGCCTCCGCGTTGTAGATCCACTCCAGGGTGACCGGCTCCGGGGCCGGCCACCGGTCCTTGAGGTCGTGGCCGGCGGAGAAGTGGCGTCCATTGGCGCGCAGCACGATCACCCGTACCTGGTCGTCCGCTTCGGCCTCCCGCCATGCCGCGTCGAGTTCGTCGAGCAGCGCCCGGTTCTGCGCGTTGGCGGCCTCCGGCCGGTTGAGGGTCATGACCGCCACGCTGTCGGCGACTTCGTAAATGACGTTCGTCATGGGCCTGTTCCCGTCTGGTCAAGTCCGAGGGATGTCCGCTCCGGTGAAGTACGAGCCTTGCCAGGCCGACGCAAGCACGCAGCGGATCGGCCCGTCGCCCCGAGGCCGAGCGACCGCGCATGGCCGAGGGAGCCCCTGCATGCGTCCTCCCCGCGTTTCTCAACGACGCCCGACAGGGCCGTTCGCTGGACAGCTTCGCCAACCCCAGCAAACATATAGAGGTATATGCTGCTCCACGCCGACGGGCCGCGCAATGGTGCACGGACCACACACGGGAAGAGGTTCACCCATGGCCGAAGGTCGTGTGCTCCTCGAACGCGACGAGGAGACGGGCATCGCCCGTCTCACGCTCGACAACCCCGCGCGCCGCAACAGCTACGACCAGGCGATGCGGAACCAACTCGGCGCCCACCTGGACGAACTCGCGGACGACGACGCCATCAAGGTGGTCCACCTGCGCGGCAGCGAGGGCGTCTTCAGCGCCGGCGCCGACATGGCCGGCGCGTACTCCTGGTACGGGGCCGGCGCGAAGCCCGACCGGCGGCGCCCCAGCCAGCGCCGGCGTCTCGCGGTCGACCGCAAAACCTTCACGCTGTACCACAACTTCCTCGGCTACCCGAAGGCCACCGTCGCCGAAGTGCGCGGGTACGCCCTCGGCGGCGGGTTCGAACTCGCCCTGATGTCCGACATCTCCGTGGTTGCCGGCGACACGTCCGTCGGGATGCCCGCGACCCGCTTCCTCGGCCCCGCGCTCGGATCGCTCCACATGTTCTTCTACCGGCTCGGCCCGGTCGTCGCCCGGCGCCTCCTGCTGACCGGCGACATCGTGCCGGCCCGGGATCTCGCGCACCTCGCGGTCTTCACGGAGGTGATCGACGACGCCGACGTCGCGGCCCGCGCCGACTGGTGGGCGCACAAGGTCGCCAAGATGCCGGCCGACGGAATCGCCATCGCCAAGGAGGCGTTCCGGCTCGTCGAACAACTCCAGGGCTACCAGGGCGAGGAGGTGGCGAGCTACCTGTTCCACGCCTTCGGGACGAACCTGCGCTTCGAGGACGACGAGTTCAACTTCGTCAAGACGCGTGCCCAGCACGGCACCAAGCGCGCCTTCGAACTCCGCGACGCCCACTTCCACGTGGCGGACCCGAAGTCGCCCTCCACGTCGACGAACGGCTCCGACTGACGACCGGACCCACCCGCGTTTGCGGCGCCGCCGCCGGCAGCCCGGTCGCCGGAGAATGCCACGCCCGCACCCCGCGACCGGGCCGGGCGCGCAGGCGGGCCTTCGCTGTTGTCCACCACCGCCGCCGATGCTAAAAGATATATATGTTTAGCCTCGACTTCCCGGTTTTCGATGCCGACAACCACCTCTACGAAACCGCCGACGCGTTCACCCGCCACCTCCCCGAGCGGCACCGCAAACTGTTCCGCTTCGTGGACGTCAACGGGCGCAAGAAGCTCGTCGTCCGCAACACCATCACCGAGTTCATCCCGAACCCGACCTTCGACGTGGTGGCCCGCCCCGGCGCCCATATGGCGTTCTACAGCGGCGACAATCCCGAGGGGAAGACGCTGCGGGAACTGACCGGCGAGCCGATGCGGTCCATCCCGGCCTTCCGCGCCCCCGAACCGCGCATGGCTCTGCTCGACGAGCAGGGCATCGCCAAGGCCCTGATGTTCCCGACGCTCGCGAGCCTGATCGAGGAGCGCCTCCGCGACGACCCGTACCTCATCCAGGTGGCGATCCGCGCGTTCAACGAATGGCTGTACGACGAGTGGAAGTACGACTACGACGGCCGCATCTTCGCGACGCCGATCGTCAACCCGTGCGTGCTCGACGAAGGAATCGCCGAACTCGACAGGGTCGTCGACCGCGGCGCGAAGGCCGTGCTCATGCGCCCCGGACCGATAAGCGGGCTGCGCGGCACACGGTCGCCGTTCCTCCCCGACTTCGACCCGTTCTGGGCCCGGGTCCAGGAATCAGGCATAGTCGTCGCCCTGCACGCCTCTGACTCCGGGTTCCAGGAGTACGTCAACACCTGGGAGGGCAGCGGCGGTTCCGAGTACGTCGCCTTCCGCCCCAAGACCTTCCCCGAGGTGATCGACGGAGGACGCGTCATCCACGACACCTTCGCGTCCGCCGTCTGCCACGGCATGCTCACCCGCTTCCCGCGGGTCAAGCTCCTCAGCGTGGAGAACGGCGGAAGCTGGGTCGGCCCGCTGCTCCGCAACCTCGACCGTGCGTACAAGAAGATGCCGCAGGAGTTCCCCCAGCACCCCCGCGACATCTTCACCCGCAACGTGTGGGTCAACCCGTTCTGGGAGGACTCCACGCTCGGCTTGATCGACCTCGTCGGCGTCGACCGCGTGTGCTTCGGATCGGACTACCCGCACCCCGAGGGCCTCGCCGACCCGCTGTCGTGGCGCGGCGAACTCGGCGGCCTGTCCGAGGCATCGACGAGAAAGATCATGTCGGACAACATGTTCGACCTGATGGGCCTGTCCGCCGCAGCGTGAACGTGGGATCCGGCGACGAAGACGAACACCTCACCGACGCCCGGACCAGCGCAAGGAAGCCGCGCGCTCGGGCGGCGGCGACTCCCCGCGTTCCCCTCGGCCCGACCTGTCCCGGCTCCGAGCCGCACGCGCCGAGCGGCGACGTCATCGAGGCCGCCGGTCACCGGCGAGGCGGGTTGTCGGGACCGCACACCGCCCGCGGCGCCCGGGTCAGTGGATCGGGACCGGTTCCCCTCCGGCCGGGGGTCTGGCGTTGCGGACGAGGAAGGAGACCGCGATCCCCAGCACGCCGAGGCCGGCGCCCCACAGGAAGGCGTCCTGGATGCCCGCGGCCTGGGCTTCGACCGCCGTGGAGCCGGAGTCGGCGCTGCTGTTGGCGCCGCGGGTCATGACCGTGATGAACAAGGCGGTGCCGGCTGCTCCGGCGAACTGCTGGAGAGTGTTGAGGATCGCGCTGCCGTGCGAGTACAGGTGCGCGTCCAGCGACCCCAGCGCCGAGGTCATGAGCGGGGTCATCGCGAAGCCGATGCCGATGCAGGCGAGGACGTGGGTGGCGATGACGTACGCGATGTGGGTGCCGGAGTCGATGGCGCCCATCATGCCGAGGCCGACGGCCATGACCACGGTGCCCGGGATGACGAGGGGCCGCGGGCCGAAGCGGTCGGCGAGTTGGCCGACAACCGGTCCGAACAGACCCATGGCCAGGCCGCCGGGCAGGAGTATCAGGCCGGTCTTGAGGGTGCTCAGGTCGCGCACGTTCTGCAGGTAGAGCGGCAGCAGGATGAGCGCCCCGAACAGCGCTGCCATCGTGACGAACAGCAAGGTGACGCCGACGACGAATGAGCGGTTCATGAACGGGCGCAAATCCAGCAGCGCGGCTTCGTCGCGTTGCAGGCGGCGCTGCCGCAGGACGAAAAGCACGAGCGCGAGCGCGCCGATGACGAGCGGGACGGCCGGGTGCACCGGTGTGTGGCCGCTCGCCGATTCGCCGATGCTGCTCAGGCCGTAGATCAGGCCGCCGAACGCGACGGCGGACAGGAGTACGGAGAGCACGTCGAACCGCACGGTGCCCGGCTCGCCGGCGTTGCGGACCATGATCGCGCCCACGACGAGCGACAGGATCGCGATCGGCAGCACGCTCAGGAACAGCCAGCGCCAGCTCAGGGAATCAAGGATGAGCCCGGAGAAGGTCGGGCCGACGGCCGGGGCGACGGCGATCACGATCGACACCAGGCCCATCGTCCGGCCGCGCACGGCGGGCGGCACGAGCGTCATGATCGTGGTCATCAGCAGCGGCAGCATCAGCGCCGTCCCGGACGCCTGGATGACGCGGGCGACGAGCAGCACCCCGAACGCGGGCGCGAGGCCGGCGAGAAGCGTCCCTGCGGCGAACAGCGCAGTCGCGGTGAGGAAGACGGCCCGCGTGGTGAACCGCTGGAGGATGAGGCCGGTCGTCGGGATGACCACGGCCATCGTGAGCAGGTAGCCGGTCGTCAGCCACTGGGCCGTCGTGGCGCCGACCGAGAACTCGTTCATGAGCTTAGGCAGGGCGACGCTCATGACGGTCTCGTTGAGGATCATCACGAACGCGGCCATGATCGGCAGGCCGATCGCGATCTTCACGTGGCGGGGCATCGCCGTGTCGGTCTCGACGTCCCCCTTGGCCATCTCTGCCAGGCCGGCGCTGTGCTCCACGGCAGTGCTTGCCCCTTCTTTTTCGTACGAGCTTTCCGTACGAGATCAAGTCCTTGCATCCGAGGTCGATCGGGCGACCGCGCAGACGACAGACACCCGCCCTCGGGATTTTCAGTTTATGTCTTTGGTGTCAGTGACTGTCAAAGCGAGGCACGGTTCTGTTGGTCACATCCCTGAAGGAGCACTCATCCTGCGCGGGATCCGGCAGTCCGACATTGTTCGAATGTGACAGCGTCTGCACCGTAATTCAGCGCCTGCTAACGTTCACGTCATGAGCAGTTTGCGCGAGCTGTCGCGGCAGGCCGTGCGCACCCGCATCGCGGAGGCCGCGGAGGCTCTGTTCCTTGCCCAGGGGTTCCACGAGACCACGGTCGACGAGATCGCCGCCGCCGTCGGCATGTCCCAGCGCAGCTTCTTCCGGTACTTCGCCTCGAAGGAAGAAGTCGTCCTGGAGAAGTTCGACCGGCAGGGCGAGGAACTATTCGCCCGCCTGAACTCGCGTCCGCTCGACGAACCGGAGTGGGACTCGCTCCGGGCCTGTTTCGACGTCCTGGTCGTCCGTCTCAACGACGACGCTCAGCGGGACCGGGCGATCCAGGAGATCATCGAGAGCTGCCCGGCCCTGCTCGCGGCGCAATTGGAGCGCGTGAACCGCTTCCAGGAGCAGCTTGCGGACCGCCTGGCCGCCCGTGTCGTCGCCCGCGATCCGGAGGCGTTGCCCGACAGGCTGGTCCTGCGCGCGCTCGCGGGTGCGGCGTTCGCCTGTTTCCAGGCGGCGATCACGTACATCCTGCGCAGCAACGACGACCTCGCGCGCCTCGCGGACCATCTCGACCACACGATGGAAGCGCTGCGCCCCCTCGGTTCGGTCACCGCGGCGCACTGAGCCGTCGCCGCGTCGACGCGCCCGCACGGTGGTGCGGGCACCACGGCCGGTCAAGGAGCGGCGGGGGCGTCCGAAGCGTCGCCGGACACGGTTGGCGTGTTGCGGGTTCGTGCGCCGGAGGTGAGGAACAGGGAGGTGGCCGCAGCGGCGAATGACGCGACGGTCAGGAGGTACCAGACGGGGTCGAAGGCCTCGCTGGCGTCCGGGCCGGCGGAGGTGCCGAGCAGGACCACGACCAGGGACACCCCCAGCACGGCGCCGAGTTGGCGCAGCATGGTGATCACGCCGGAGCCGGTGGCGACATGCGCGGGCGGCACGGCGGTCGTGGCGGCGGCCACGAGGGTGGGCAGCATGAGGCCGACACCGAGGCCGGTGAGCAGCATGCCGGGGAGCATGCCCGCGGCATACGAGCCGTCCGTGTCGAGTGCGAGGGCCCACCACAGTGTGCCGGCCGCGAAGACCGCGCCGCCGGTGGCGGCGAGTACGGCGGGACCGGTACGCGCCGCCCACTTGCCCGCGAGGATCGAAGTCGGCGGGACGAGCAGCGGGCCGGGTGCGAACGCGACGCCGGTACGCAGCGTCCCACCGGCACGGTCCTGCCGGAACGGTTGCGGGGACAGAAAGAGGGTGCGTGACCCGACCTGGGGCGCCGCCTGACGCAACCGGACGAACACCTGGCGCCGCAACACCGCGTGGCCGCGTCAACACCGAACTCAACTACGGCTCACGGCAGTTCACGCTCAGCCTCGCCCGGCCCCGGGGCCCTCGCGGTGATCCCCGAGCCCGCGGCTGTGCGGCCCCGTCAGCGCGGCGTGCCGTGCAAGACAGGCGGTGGTCCTGCGCCATCCCGTTGCGGAGTCACGGCCAGTACGGCGGTGTCGTCCTCCACGCCGCCGCCGAAGGTGTCGAGGAGTTCGCGGATTGCGGCCACGGCGTGGGAGGCGGTGGCCGGGGCCAGCGATCGGGCGAACGCGAGAAGGGCGTCGTCCCCGTACCGGCCGCTGCCGTCGGCGGTGTAGGCCTCGGTGAGACCGTCGGTGTACAGGAGCAGGGTGTCGCCTGGTTCCAGGTGAACCGTGACGGTGGCGATCTGTACGTCCGGCAGGACGCCGATGAGCTGCCCTCCGGGGGTGGGCACGACGTCCGTGTGGCCGTCCCCACGCATCAGGAGTGCGGGAGGGTGCCCCCCGGCGGCCATGGCGACATGGAAGGCGCCGTCCGCGTCGCGGGTGAGGGTGCCGAAAATGACGGTGCAGAAACGCGGGTCGCCGCCACTCTCCTCCTGGTTCAGGACGGTGTTGAGATGCGCCAGCACCGAGGCGGGCGCGGGGTCGTAGACGGCGGCGGCACGCAGCGTATAGCGGATGAGGGAGGTCACGACTGCGGCGTCGGCGCCTTTGCCGCGTACGTCGCCCAGGAAGAAACCCCAGGTTCCGGCGCCCAGCGGGAACAGGTCGTAGAAGTCACCGCCGACCTCGTCGGTGGAGGCGATGTGGTAGTGCGCCGCGATGTCGAGGCCGGGCACATCGGCCAGGGCGGGCGGCAGCAGGGTCTTCTGCAGCGTCGCGTTGAGGCGGTGAAGGCGTTCCCGCTCGCTCTCCGATTCCCGGTGGGCGCGCAGCAGTTCCTCTTCGTAGGCGCGTCGCTCGCGGGCGTCGAACACGGTGGTACGGATCAGCACCGGCGTCCCGTCACCGCTGGTCTTCACGGTCGACGTCACCAGGACCGGCAGCCGACTGCCGTCCGTTGTCCGGAGCTCCAGGGCGATGCCGTTGACCTCACCCTGCATGCGGAGCAACGGGGCGAAGTGGGTTTCGTGGTACAACCGGCCGCCGACCGTCAGCAGGTCGGAGAACTTCTTGTGGCCCACCAGCTCGTCCCGCCGGTAGCCGAGCCAGTCGAGCAGAGTCGAGTTGATCTTGGCGATCCGGCCGTCCATGAGGGTGGAGAGGTAGCCGCACGGTGCGTTGTCGTACAGCTCCTCGGCGTCGTCCTCCAGCAATGCCGCGAACGCCGCCCGGTCGTCGCGGGCGGCGTCTCCGCCGTCGTGACCGTCTGTGCACATCATCGTGTTTCTCTGGCGAAGCCGGCGATCGCGGCTGCGGTCTCCTCGGGCGCGGCGAGCTGGGGGCAGTGGCCGGTGGCGTTCAAGGTCACCAGTCGGCTTCCCGCAATCTGCGCGTGCACGTAGGCTCCGACCTCCGGCGGGGCGATGGCGTCGTCGGAGCATCGCACGACCAGGGTCGGCACGGTCACTCGCGCGAGGTCGCTGCGGTTGTCGGACAAAAACGTCACGCGGGCGAAGAGGCGGGCGATGACGGGGTCGGTACGGCAGAAGCTCTCGGTCAGTTCCTCGGCGAGTTCGGGACGCTCGGGGTTGCCCATGATGACCGGGGCCATCTCGCTCGACCACCCCAGGTAGTTCGCGTCCAGCGACTCCAGCAACTCCTCGATGTCGGCCGTGCTGAACCCGCCCCGATAGCCGGCGGCCGGGTCGTCGATGAACGACGGCGAGGGCACGAGCAAGACCAGCCCGGCGAACGCCTCGGGTTCTCGCGCGGCGGCCAGAACACCCATCATCGCGCTCACCGAGTGGCCCACGAACGTCACGGGCCCCAGGCCGACCTCGTGGCAGATCTCCAGGACATCCTCGGCGTATCCCGCCATCGACGAGTACCGCTCTTCGCTCCACGCGGCGAGGTCCGAGCGCCCGGCCCCCACGTGGTCGAAGAGCACGAGGGTGAACTCGTCTTCCAACAGCGGCACGACCTGACGCCACATGTTCTGGTCGCACCCGAACCCGTGCGCCAGCACCACCACCGGCCCGCCGGTGCGGCCGAGCACCGTCACCTGGTTCCTGGTTCGCACACCCATGCGGACCATCGTCGCAAGATCTCTTTCAGCCTGCGATTCCGCGCCGTGTCCCGCCTCGCATGTGCGGCTCAGCGCCGGCCGACTCCGGCGCCGATGCGCACGCGGCCGAGACGAGCACGTATCCCAACGCCGTGGCTCCGGGTGCGGCGACCGGTGCGCGGGCGGGCCGACCTGCTCGGGCGTGAGCGGTGGCGCGGGGCCACGGCGTGCACAAGACTGCGGATTCGGTAGCGGAGAGACATCGCTTACCTCTCTTTTGAAGGTGTTCAGGGCGTTGTTGTACGCAGTGCCCCAACACGTCCACCTCATGCGACGGAAGTCGTGACTCGGCGGCGCAGCAAGCCGGTTCCCGCCGAAGGGCCGGACCTCGGCGATCTCCGGAAGCGGGTGCCTTGCGCATGCGGCGGCTCGCGGATCTCGCGGGTCGCGGCAGTCCCCGCCCGCCGCGGCAGCACACGAGGCGCACTTCACCGACCCGAGCGATTGCGTCCGAGTGCCCCCAAGCCGTGAGCAACGCCGCCGCCCGCCCGCAAGGGGGCCTTCGGTCTCCGTCGTGGCGGCGTCGTGCACGTGCGAGATTCGAGGCGGATCAGTGCCTCGCGGATGGGAGTGCGGGAGACGCCGTGGCGCTCGCTGAGCACCGCGGGGATGAGCACGGTGCCCGGCGGCCACTCGCCGTCTGGATGCTCGCGCGGATGCGCTCATGGTGCCCGGCCCGGGCACCGGGTGCCGTCGTACTCGTCTGCTTCACCTGCCGCGGTGACAGCCGTCGACCCGCTCGGCCGGGGCCGGGCCGACGGCTGTCACTCTCTTGGCCCGCGCTCGACCTGTTCGGCGCTGAACCGGCGCTCACGGCGCCCGTCCGCACGGCCGCGCTGGTCAGGCTCGGCACGATCAGAGGGATCAGCGAGGTCAGGGCATCACCCAGAACGACCCGGCGCCCTGAACGTTCATCCCGTACCCGGGCAGCACCTCCACTTCCGCTCCCCCGGCGCAGTACTGGTCCTGATAGACCTTGACCGGCTTGTCCGTGAGGTTCGACAGCACCTGGGCGGAGTAGGGCAGTTGGTGACAGCCTGACGGGTCCTGGTGGACCTCCAGTGGCACGGCGTCGGCGGTGTAGACCGCGACCTGCCCGGTTGCGGCGGCCTGCGCGCCCCCTGCCGACCCCAGGACGGAACCCGCCGCGACCAGGAACACCAAAACCATCTGTGCGCGCACGATCATCCTCACCACGAAGATCCCGCATCGAACGCGGGCTTGGTCCCATGAGGTAGCGCGCAGGCATCGCCAGATCCAACCCGTTCGGTTGTTTTCACTCGAACGGAACGGTCTTGCCCCTCACCGCAGGAGCCGGCGATGGTCCGCGTGGGCTTGTCGGGGCCCGGCCGAGCACGGCGCCATGGAGCCGGCGCCGGATCCCCGGCAAGGCAGACGGAGCGTGGGCGGACCACGGGAGGCAAATCGGCAACCGCGGCAGTGAGAAGATTGCGAGGGTGATGGCAAGAATTAGCGACATCGAGAAGGCGGCCACGCTGCTGCGCGCCGGCCGCCTCGTGGCCTTCCCGACCGAAACCGTCTACGGCCTGGGCGCCGACGCCGAGGACCCCGACGCCGTCGCGCGGATCTTCCGGGCCAAGGGACGACCGCCCTCCCACCCGCTGATCGTCCACATCGGTGGCGCGGAGAACCTCGGCGACTGGGTCGAGGACGTGCCCGCCACAGCGCGTCTGTTGGCCGAACGCTTCTGGCCGGGGCCGCTCACGCTGGTCCTGCGGCGCGGCCGGCGGGTTTCCCTCGCAGCGACCGGCGGCCTGGAGACGGTGGCCGTCCGCGTGCCCGACCACCCCGTCGCCCTCGCGCTTTTGGCGGCCTTCGGCGGTGGTGTCGCTGCCCCCTCCGCCAACCGCTTCGGGTCCGTCAGCCCCACCACCGCGAGCCACGTCCGTGCGGAACTCGGTGATGCCGTCGACTTCGTGCTGGACGGCGGCTCTTGCGGCGTCGGTGTCGAGTCGACCATCGTCGACGCCACGGGGGACGTCCCGACCATCCTCCGCCCCGGCGGGGTGACTCGCGAAGATCTCGAAGCGGCCCTGGGACGCCCGCTCGCAGTCCCGTCGGCGAGCCGCGTCCGGGTTCCGGGCCAGCACCCCTCCCACTATGCGCCGCGTGCGCGAGTTGTCCTCGTCGAACCCGAAAAGGTCGTCGCCGAGGCGGAGCTCGCCCAGGAACTGGGGCACCGGGTGGGGGTGTTCCTGCCTCCCTCGTTCGCTGACGCCGAGGTGAAGGCGCACGCCGCAGTGGAGGTCCCGGGTTCGATGGCCGAATACGCACGCGGGCTCTACGGGTTCCTGCGCGAGCTCGACCGGCAAGGGTGCGACCTCATCGTCGCGTCTTTGCCGGCGCAGGAGGGACTGGGCCTCGCGATCGCCAACCGGCTCCACCGAGCCGCCGGACCACGTCCCTCCGCGTGACCCGAGGTACGACCGCACCATCGGCGAGGCTCGGGCCGCGCGCTGCAAAGGTTCTGCTTCACAGGCGGCGCCGGGCCTCACGAGGGCGATAAAATCTATGCTTCAACAATTTTATACGTTAGCCTCATCCCGACTCGCGCACGCCGGCTTGCCCGAAAGGCTGTGACCGACATGGCACCTGACATCGAGGCACGACAGGGGAACGGGGATCGAGGCGATCCGTCAACGGCGGCGACCTCGCCGGCGGTGCGCCCGTTCCGGCCCGACGACCGAGCCTCCCTCGACGAAATCTGTATCCGCACCGCGCACATCGGCGAGGACGGCATCCCCGGCCGGAGAGACGCCGGAATCCTTCCGGCGATCTTCACTCAGCCCTATGTCGAACTGGAGCCGGACCTCGTGTTCGTGCTGGACGACGGCCGAGGACAGCCTGTCGGCTACATTCTCGGCACCGCGGACACGCCCCGATTCGCCGAGGACTTCCGCGCCAAGTGGCTTCCGTTGATCGCCGACCGCTACCCCGCGCCCAGCGGTCCGCCCGGCACCGCGGACGAGGCGATGGTGGCGGTCCTGCACAGCCCCGAACGTATGGTCGTCCCCGAACTCGCCGATTATCCCGCGCACTTGCATATCGATCTGCTTCCCGGGACACAGGGGCGCGGTCATGGTCGGGAGCTGATGCGGACCTTCCTTCAGGCCCTTCAGGATCGCGGGGTGCCTGCCGTCCATCTGATGATGGCGACGGCCAACGTCCAGGCCCGTGCCTTCTACGAACGCCTGGGGTTCGAGGAGATTGCCGTGCCGGATTCGGGGCCGATGACCTGTCTCGGACGTACGACTCAAGCGCTCGATGCGCTGTAACGACCGGGAATGCACGCCCGGCGTTTTGCGCCGACCGCACACCGGCTGCGGTGAACTCCCCTAGCGGTGTTGAGAGTTCCGGTCGTCACGCGTGTGGACGCAGGCAATCGCAAGCCCGGCGGCCTCGACGTTCGTCAGCCGTGCATGACACGACGGTCCCGCCATCGCGCGAGGGTGACGTCCAGATGGGCGCTGAACAAGCCGAGGAGGTCGAGGCGGGGGTCGATGAGCCAGTCCGCCTGCATTCCGTTCATCGCCGCCAGGAGGGCACGGACCTCCACGTTGATCTGGCGGTCGGTCATGGGCGGGACGTCGCCGCGTGCGATGGCTTCGGCAAGTTTGGCGGAGTATTCGTCGACGGCTTGCCGCTGCCGGTCGCGAACGTAGGTGTGGGCGGGATGAGTGTCGGTGGTTGCCTCGGCGCGGAGGGTGAGGATCAGCGTGATGAGGCCGCGGTGCTCCATGTGGTGGCGCAACAGGTCGGGCAGTGCCTCGAAGAAGGCGATGCCGACACGGTCGGCGTGCGAGGCATGCACGGCTGTGGCGTCCCAGTGCCGCAGGACGGCGTTGAGCAGGCCCTCCTTGCTGCCGAAGTGCTGCACGAGGCTCGCCGCGGTGACACCCACCTCCACGGCGATCTGACGCAGCGAGCCGCCGGCATAGCCCCGCTCGGCGAAGACTCTGGCCGCGGCCTGCACGATCTGGGCCCTGGTCTCGTTCCCGTTGCGGTACGGCCCGCGCGGCACGCCGCGGCCCTGCGTCGTCTTGGACTGGGCTGCGGCCACGGGAGTTCCTTTCGTCGGATGGCTCTTGACACATCAGCTTAACGTCCGTTTACATTTCAAACAGTGTAAACGACTGTTCATGTTCCACCACGTCTCCCCGAGGGGGAGCCGCATGCGGTGGCGCGTCCGCGACCGGCCCGATCGTCCGGGCAGCGCATTGATGCGTGGGGTCCCCGACGCGTCCGCGCACAGCATGAAAGGAACCGGCATGTCTGTTGCCCTGGATCGTCGTACGCGTCGTGACGCCGACCTGCGCCATGTGGACCTCGAAGCGTTCGTCGCATCGGACTTCCCCGGCCTCGCCGCACGCAACGGTTCTGTCGTGGCGCGGGGAATCGAAGCCCTGAAGGCTCCCCCACTCGCCGTCGAAGTCGGCGACACGGCATGGTCCTTCGCGAGAAGCGGCGACACACTGGCCGTGGTGCCAGGCATCGCGGGCGGCGCGGTCGTGGTGAACCTCAGCGAGGAGGAATTCTCCGACTGGGTGCAAAACCAGCGCTCCTTCAACAGCATGCTCACCGCTCGGAACCTGCGTTACCGCGGCGGCACCGAGCGCGACATCTCGGTGTGGGACTCGCTGTGGCTGGCGCTGTTGGAGGGCTGGCCCGTCGTGGACGACGCCATCGCGTTCCACGACCGCCACGGCGACCCACTCGCCCTGGACCGCATCTTCACGCCCGACGACGACCCGGCCGACATCGCGCACTTCCTGCGCGAGGCCGGCTACCTGCACCTGCGCGGCTGGGTGGACCCCGCGGACATGCGGCGGATCTCCGACGACATCGACCGGGTGCTCCCGAACCGCCAGGAGGGGGACGGGCGTTCGTGGTGGGCCACGCTCGCGGACGGCACCCGGCGGTGCGTCCGGCTCCAGGAGTTCGTCGAGCATTCGCCGACCACCGCCGCCATCCTGCGCAGCGACCGGTGGGACAGACTGCGCCGCGTCATCGCCGACGGCGACGACCTCGTACAGGCCCCGGTGGAGGGGCGCTGCGTCGAGGCGCTGGTCAAACCGGTCGGTGTCGTCGTCGGCCCCTCCGACGTGTCGTTCCACCGCGACTGCCACCTCGGCCGCCACGCGTACCGCTGCTCCGGCACGACCGTGGGGATCTCGGTCACGGGCAGCAGCGAGGCGAACGGCCAACTGCGGGTCATCGCCGGCTCACACCGCGTCCTGATGCCCGTCGAGGTCGCGAAGACCGAACCATACCTGCCGGTCGTCGCGGTCCCCACCCTGCCGGGAGACCTCACCGTGCACCTGTCCTGCACCCTCCACGAGGCGACCCCGCCGCGCCTCGAAGAGCGACGCGTCATGTACGCCGGCTTCACCCTCGCGGCGCGCGACGGGGACAACGCCGAAGGCGGCCGTGCGCTGACCGAACTCCGCGAGCGCGTCACCGACATCCTGCGTGACGATGCCGACCCGACGCACACGCAGCCCGCGTAACGACGACGAGACCGGCGGCATCGCCGAGTTCCGAAACAGGAGGGAACCGAGGTGATGGGGGGCACAGGCTTGGCCACGCACTCGTGTGCATCCTGCCGCTCGTTGTCAGGGCACGGGCATGCCGACGACAAGTAACCGCGGCAGGAACACGCTTCACGCGTTCCGCGTCCTGTTCGCACACGCCGGCGACGGCCGACGGATGCTGATCGCCGGGTACGTCCTGATCCTCGTCGACGCCCTCTCGCAGATCTTGGCCCCGGCCATCTTCCGAGTGGTGCTCAACCGCATCGACGAGGACCCCGACCGGTTCCTCCGCTCCGGCTGGCAGGGGCCGCTGCTCGCCGCGTTCGCGGCCGCGGCGACGTTCATCACCGCGGCGTACTTTGGCTGCGCGGGGCAAGCTCCCTGACCCAGGTCATCACCACGCTGCCGGAGGTCATCGCCGGCCTGACCGCCGGAGAACGCGCCGCTGAGCTCCTCGACGAGCAGCCCTCCGTACAAGACCGGCCCAAGGCAGCCGGCCTGACCGTCACCAGCGGCCGCGTCGCTTTCGAGAACGTCTCCTTCGCCTACCCCGGACGTCTCTCCCGCCTCGTCCTCGACGACTTCAACCTGACCATCCGCCCCGGGCACACCGTCGCACTCGTCGGGCCGTCCGGCGCCGGCAAATCCACCGCCGCCCAACTCCTGCTGCGATTTTTCGACCCCACCAGCGGCCGCGTCACCATCGACGGCCAGGATCTCCGCGACATCACCCAGGCATCGGTCCGCGCGGCGGTCGGGATCGTCTTCCAGGACTCCCCGCTCATGAGCGGAACCCTGGCCCGCAATCTGCGCCTGGCCAAACCGGACGCGACCGACGAGGAAATCGAATACGCCCTGGAAGCCGCCAACGCCTGGGATTTCGTGCGGACTTGGGAGCACGGGATCCACACCGAACTCGGCGAACGCGGCGTCACCCTCTCCGGCGGACAGCGCCAACGCATCGCCATCGCCCGCGTCATGCTGAAGGACCCCGCCATCGTCGTCCTCGACGAAGCCACCAGCGCCCTGGACGCCACAAGCGAACGTGCGGTCCAAAACGCCCTCAACCGGCTCCTCAGCGACAGGACGTCGCTCGTCATCGCCCACCGCCTCGCCACGATCCGCAACGCCGACCGGATCGCCGTCGTCGAACACGGACGCATCGCCGACATGGGCACACACACGGCGCTCCTGAAATCCTCGGCCACCTACCGCTCCTACTGCCGCGAGCAGTCCGTCGCCTGACAGCGCGGGTGCCAAGGGAGACAACGGTCCGGCGCCGCAACATGCCCCGACTCCAAGCAGGTTGTGCCGTTCTGCCGTCGAGGCGCGGTCGACAACGCCGACCACGTCGACGGCCGGTCACCGGGCCGCGGACTGCGGGCTGCGGGCATCGTCTCCTACGACGGGATCCTCGAACAGGCACTGCACGATCCGCCGCACCGACGTGCCGCCCCCGAGGCGACGTGCCAAGTGGTCACCGATCAACCATCGTTCGTGGGATCGACGTCCGGCTTGTCGTCCAGGGGCTCGACTCGGTCGAGGAAGCGCTCAAGGTAGGCCATCGTTTCGGCATGCGACGTCGTCATGCCCGTGGACTGCTCCATGGCGACCATGCGGGGCGTGCTCGTGATCAGAAAGACCAGGACGTCCGGTGAGATCGGTTCATCGAGGAACCTGTCATCGCTCAGGGTGCGGGAAACGGCTTCCAGAGCGAGTGCGCGTGCCTTCTCCCCCGCCTGGGCCATCTCGGCGCGGATCGCCTTGCGGTGGTTGGCGACGGCCACGAGCTCCGCGGTCAGGGCCGTCGCTTCCTTGTGGTTCGCATACTTCCACAACGCACGCAGCGGGCGGTCGGTTGCAAGGCCCTTGACGAGTTCGTTGAGACTGCGTTCGGAGCGTTCTCGGACCATGGTCGCGAACAGGTCGTCGAACGTCGGGAAGTAGTACTGGACCAGGGCACCCGTGACCCCCGCCTTGGCGCCCAGGGTGCGATAGGAGATGGCGGCGTACCCCTCCTCCAGCATCAGTTGCTCGGCGCACTCCAGGATCCGTGCGCGGGTCTCGGAGCTCTCTCTGCCCACTCGGCGGCGTGCAGCCATCGGATACCTTTCGCGACCTGGGTACGGCTGGGGCCATACTGCACCCGAGGCGACCGCACCGCCGCGACATCGTACGGGGTATGGCCCCGCCGGCCCGCATCGCGGCTCTTCCTTCCTACCGGTTGTTTGCCTGCTCGCTTCGCTG
The DNA here is from genome assembly GCF_051388935.1 of Yinghuangia sp. YIM S10712. Classification (NCBI taxonomy): domain Bacteria; kingdom Bacillati; phylum Actinomycetota; class Actinomycetes; order Kitasatosporales; family Streptomycetaceae; genus Yinghuangia; species Yinghuangia sp. YIM S10712. Next base: position 3,220 of record NZ_JBPKBI010000021.1, on the reverse strand, counting down.
AGGGCCCGGCCCCCTGACGCCCGGGCCCTCATCGGGCCACAGGCCTGCACCGGGGTCTGCCACGCCACCCCGCAGGCGATCGCAGGCGGGGTGGCAACGTCGACGGTCAGCAGACCAGTCCCCGGAGCAGGTCCCGGGTTCGCCTGAGCGAGCCACGGGTGTCGTCGCCGGCGGGGACGATGTGGGCGTGGACGTCGGTGGCGCCGGCGTCCACGAGAGCGCGCAACTGGGCCTCGACGGCCTTCTCGTCGCCGATGATCGCGGCGTCTGCGGGGGTTTCGGCTCCGCCGATCTCCATGATCCGCTGGTAGGCGGGGGAGTTCGCGTACACCACCGCTTGCGCGGCGACCGCGGCGCGGGCCTCCGCCTTGTCGTCGTGCACACACACCGGCAGGCCCGCGACAATACGCGGCGCCGGCTTGCCGGCGGCCTGGGCCGCAGCGGACAGCCGCGGGTGGATGTGGCGTTCGATGGCCGCCGCGGGGGCCATCCACAGCACCGCCCCGTCCGCGTACGTGCCGGCCACCCGCAGCATGCGCGGCGACAACGCGGCCAGCAGCACCGGCACCGGGTGCACGGCCGTGACCGCCCCGGCCCTGGCGTGTGTGATCCACTCCTCGCCGTCGAAGTCGACCGCCTCACCGCGCAGCAGCGCGGTGACGATCCGCAAATACTCCTCGGTGTTGCGGCCGGGACGGTCGTACGAAAGCCCGTACACCCCCGCGATGTTCCCCGCGTGCGACGCACCCAGGCCCAAGGTGAAGCCCGCCCGGCCCATGCCCGCCACAACCGACGCCGCCCGCTGCGCCTGCAACAGCGGGTGGCACGGATACGTCTGCAACACCGCGGTGCCCAGCTCGATCGTCGACGTCTCCCGGCCCGCCAAGGCGAGCGAGACCAGCGGGTCGCCCTGCACGAGACTCGCGTACCAGAGAGAGTGGAAACCCTCGGCCTCCGCACGCTTCGCCTGTTCGACCAGTTTGTCCGGCGTTGATCCGCCGCCTGTCAGACCAATACGCATTCGGCATTCATCTTTCTCGGAAGGCCTGCTCGGGAGGCTTGCTCGGGAGGCTTGCTCGCGATCCCACGACGGCGACCTGTCGCCTCACCACCTTCTCCATGAGAGGTGGGCCTCAGGCACAGAGGTCGTACGACTGGGCGTCGAGCTGGTCGCGTGTTGGGTGGAGACGTGCTCGCCGCGCCCATCACCCGACCATGTCGGTCGGGTGATGGGCCCGGCTCCCGCTTTCCCCGCCCGACTACCGGCCGGTCAGTTTCGCAACGATGGGGGCGAACTCCTCCATGTGTTTGCGGGGGATGGTGATGTAGTTCATGCCTGTGGTCTCGCGGCGTTCTTGGAGGCGGTCGATGATCTCCTCCGCTGATCCGGCCAGCACGTTGGGGTGGTGCCTCAGCAGGTCGGGGCCCGCCTCGGGGAGTGCCTTGCGCAGGTTCGCCGACCAGCGTTCGAGTGTTGCGTCCGGGTCGTCGGTGACGGCGACGAGGTACGGCGAGCTCTCCAGTTCCAGTGCGTCGAAGCGCGAACCCGCTGCTTCCCGGACGACGGCGTAGCGTCGCCGGGCCTCTTCTGCGGGAGTGAGTCCGGCGTCGTTGCGGGGTGTCCAGCCGACGTTGGACATGCTGACGATGTCGGCCTCGCGGGCTGCCAGGGACAGCACGCGCTTCTTGGCGCCGCCGATCAGGATGCGGGGGCGGGGCTGCTGTGCGGGGACCGGGAGGCCGGCGTAGCCGCTGACGTTCACGTGCTCGCCGTGGACGTCGATCGGCTCGCCCGACCAGTGCGCCTTGACGAGGGCGACGACTTCTTCGAGTTTCGACACCCGCTTGGGTGCGTCGTGGAAGGTGAGGCCCATGGCCTCGTACTCGCCCTGGTTGGTGCCGGCACCGATGCCGAACTCCAGGCGCCCGTCGGACAGGAGGTCGATCGTCGCGGCTTCCTTCGCCAGCGCCGCGGGGACGTGGTAGTCGATGCAGAAGACGCGGCAGCCGACCCGCAGTGTGGTGGTCCAGGCGGCTGCGGCGGCCATCGCGGCGATGGGCGCGAGGTGCTGCGGGCGCAGGAGCGTTCGGGCGCTGACGGGACCTGGGCCGATGTAGTGGTCGGCGAGGAACAGCGTGGAGTAGCCGGCGGATTCGACACGGCGGGCCAGGTCACGCCACTCGGTCGCGGACTTGGCCGTGGTCGTCTGGACGGCAAATCGGAACGGGCGCACGTGCGATGCGGACTCGGCCACGGACTCAGCCACAGACGTAGCCTCCGTCGACGGGCAGGGCCACGCCGGTGACGAACGACGACTCGTCGCTCGCGAGGAACAGCGCGGCGGCGGCGAGTTCGCGCGACAGACCCCAGCGCTTCATCGGCTGCGGGGGCTGGAATGCGTCGGCGGGCGGTTCGGGGTGCTGCTCGGAGCCGGGGACCAGGCCGGTCCAGACCATGCCCGGGCAGATGGCGTTGACCCGGATGTTCTGGGTGGCGTAGTCGAGGGCGACCGCCTTGGTCATCTGGATCACGCCGCCCTTGGACGCTCCGTAGACGGAGTTCTTGGGCCACCCGACCAGGCCGGCCGCCGACGCGGTGCTGATGACCGAGCCGCCGCCGCTGCGGAGCATCGCGGGAATGCCGTACTTCATCCCGAAGAACACGCCCTTCAGGTTCACCCCGACGACGAGGTCGAAGTTCTCCTCGGTCTGCTCCGTGATCAGCAGCTTCGGACCACCGATGCCCGCGTTGTTGAACAGGACGTCCAGTCGGCCGAAACGCTCTTCGGCGACCGAGACCATCCGCTCGACGTCGGCCGCGACCGCGACGTTGACGTTGACCGCGACTGCGGCCTCGCCGATCGCGGCTGCGGTCTCCTTCTCCGCGCCGCTGACATCGGCACAGACGACCTTCGCCCCCTCCACCGCGAAGAGCTCAGCGCTTGCGCGGCCTATACCCGACCCGGCACCGGTGACGATCGCGACCTTGCCTTCGAGTCGACCTGCCATGTTGTCTTCCTTCCTCCGCGCTCGACCCCCGGTCCGCCCGTCGATCCCGACGGCTTCCGGCCGTGTGACGAACGTCGGGTGCGCTGCCCCTGACATTTTCGTTTGACGACCGTATAACATCGGCGACCACGGCTCCGAGAGAGGGAGGAAGTCATGTCGATCACGGTCACCGCGGTGACGCCGAACATCGGCGCCCGGATCACCGGAATCA
>NZ_JBPKBI010000020.1:105940-113117 GCF_051388935.1 Yinghuangia sp. YIM S10712 | reverse complement strand
TGTGTCGGCGGTGACGGGTGCGGTGGCGACGGCCGGGGAGTTGGCGTCGGCTGACTATTGGGTCGAGCATGTCCGCAAGCCCGTGCGCTTCCTCGACGCGGCCAACACCCTTGCCGCTCAGGGCGTCAGGACCTACCTGGAGGTGGGCCCGGACGGCGTGCTCGCCCCGATGATCGCCGACGCGCTCGCGGAATCAGGCGCTGGGGCCGCCGTGCCGCTGCTGCGCGCCGATCGCGACGAGCCGACGGCCGTCTACACCGCGCTCGCGCACCTGTTCACGCGCGGCGTCCACGTCGACTGGACACCGCTGTTCACCGCAGACGGAGACGCCGAGGCCGCACGGCCCCGCCGCGTCGACCTTCCGACGTACGCCTTCCAACACCGCCGCTTCTGGCTCGACGCCCCCGAGGGGAGCGACGCGGAGCCGTTCGGCCGTCCCACCGCGGCCGGTCCGGGCGCCGAACCAGGAGCGTCGGCCGGCCCCAGCCCCGTACGCGAGTGGCTTGCCGACCTCGATGCCACCGAACGCCTGGGCCGGATCCGGGAGTTGGTGGTTGCTCATCTCATCGGTGTGCTCGGCCTCACCGGGCTGGAAGGCGCCGACGACGACCGGTCGTTCAGCGAGCTCGGGCTCAACTCCCTTACGGCGTCCGAGTTGCGCCACCACCTCAACGCCGCGACCGGGCTGCGGCTCTCCGTCGCGGCCGTCTTCCGGAATGACAGCGTGGCGTCCCTGGCCCGCTACATCACCGACGAGTTGGCAGCCCACCAGTTCACCGCCGAGCCTTCCGCGCCCGGCCCGGCGATCGGCGCCGGGGACACGCCGCTCCTGAGCCTCTTCCGGCAGGCCTGCACCGCCGGGCGCGCCGCCGAGGGGATCCGGCTCCTTGCCGCAGCCGCCGAACTGCGCGGGCCCGCACCGACGGACGAGTCCGACACGGTCGTCGACGCGGTGCGCTACACCGCCGACGGCGAAGGCCCCCCGCTGATCTGCCTGCCGTCGCTGGTCGCACCCGCGCACCCCGTGCAATTCGCGCGATTCGCCGAGGAGTTCCGAGGCCGGCGCCCGACCACCGTGCTCGCCCCGCCCGGGTACGGCGACAAGGAGTTCCTGCCCGCGTCGCGCGAGTCCGCCGTACGCCTGCACGCGAACGCGGTGCGCGACACCGCAGGAGGCGGGCCTTTCGTGCTCGTCGGCTACTCGTCCGGCGGCTGGCTCGCGCACGCGGTCGCCGAGCATATGGAGCGCGACGCCGCGATGCCCGACCCGTCCGCCGTGGTGCTGCTGGACTCGTACGTGCCCGACGACCCGCACGTGGCCCGGCTCCAGGCCGCCGTCTACCGCGACCTGGCGGACCGAGCAGACCTGGCCGAACTCGTCGACGACGCCAAACTCGCCGCGATGGGACGGTACTTGGGGGTGTTCGGCGACTGGACGCCGCAAGCCCTCCGCTGCCCGGTCCTGCTGGTCGCCGCAGCCCGGTTCACCGGTACCGACCTGCCGGCCGACGTTGACAGTGGCCCCGACCCGGTCCAAGCCACCTGGCCCACGCCCCACGAACGCGTCGTCGTCGCGGGCACCCACACCACGCTCATCGAGGAGCACGCGTCCGGCGCCGCACTCGCCGTCCGCACCTGGCTCGACGCCCGCGTCTGAGCCCTCCCGCCCACCCCGCCGACGACACCGAGGAGTGCCATGACCGCGCCGGGATCCGTTTCCGCCGACGACCTGGACATGCTGAGCTGGGGCTTCGCCCAGGACCCGCACGGCGGCTACGCCGCGATCCGCGAACACGGCGGCGTGCGCAGGCGCGTCGTCAAGACGCTGGCCACCGAACTGCACGCCTGGGTCGTCACCGGCTACGACGACGCCCGGGCGTTGCTCGCCGACCAGCGCCTGTCGAAGGACGTCGAGCTCCTGCGCGACATCATGCAGGCCCGCGCCGTCCGTTCCGGCGAACCCCCCGCCCGCACACCGCGCACCATGCTCTTCAGCGACCCGCCCGACCACACGCGGCTGCGCCGCCTGGTCGGACACGCCTTCACCGCCCGACGCGTGGAGACCTTGCGGCCGTGGATCGAGAAGAGCACCGACGACATCCTCGACACCGTCGAACCCGGGGTCCCCTTCGACCTGGTCGAACGCCTCGCCATGGCCCTGCCCATCTATGTCATCGGCGAGCTGCTGGGAGTGCCGCAGGAACGCCACGGCGACTTCCGCGCCTGGAGCACGGCCCTCGCCGGCCTCGACACCACCGCCGAGGCGAAGCAGGCCGCCACCCGGCAGGCTTTCACGTACCTGACCGAACTCGTCGGCGTCAAGCGCGACCAGCCCGGCGACGACATGCTGTCGGCCCTGATCCAGGCCCGCGAGGAAGACGGCACACGCCTGGACCAGCCCGAACTGCTCTCCATGGTCTTCCTGCTCATGAACGCGGGGTACGAGACCACGGCGAGCCTCATCGGCAGCGGCACGTACACGCTGCTCCGCGCACCCGACCAGCTCCGGCTGCTGCGCGACAACCCGGGGCTGGTGCCTGGAGCGGTCGAGGAACTGCTGCGCTACGAAAGCCCGTTGAACCTGTCGACGCTGCGCTGCACCACCGCCCCGGTCACCCTCGGGGACGTGACGATCCCGGAGGGCGAGATCGTCTTCATCGCCCTCCTCGCCGCCAACCGGGACTCCGCGCGCTTCCCCGACGCGGACCGCCTGGACGTCACCCGGCCCGCCCAGGGCCACCTGTCCTTCGGACACGGAATCCACCACTGCATCGGCGCCCCGCTGGCCCGGTTGGAAGGGGAGATCGTGTTCGGAAAACTGCTGGAGCGCTTTCCGCACTGGGAACTCGCCGTGCCGGAAGACGAACTCGTGTGGAAGTTCAGCGCGCAGTTCCGGGCGCTCGAACGACTGCCCGTGCGCATGAGCTGAACCGCACCGGGCCGTCCGCCGCGGCACTGCCACCGCGGAGCCCGGCAGCACCGCAACACCCGGAAAAGCCCCACCGTTCGAGCCGCCCGCCCGGTGACATCGCGGAAACGGCGGTCCGAAATTTCCGAAACCCCTTCTGCATCCCACCTGAACCGAAAGGGCCACACCATGTCGAAAGCAGTCGTCGAATTGTTCTTCCGGGCCAGTGAGCGCGAGGAGGTCGACACCGCGATGGAGTGCTTCGCGAAGGACGGCATCTGGATCTCGCCGGAGGGCGACGAGCCCGGAACGACGTACACCATGGACACCATCCGCGAGTACCTGGTCCAGCAGATCGGCGTGCTGCGGGAGTTCGAGCGCCAGGGCATCTCCGTCGACTACGGGGAGTTCGTCGAGGCCGGTGACAAGGTGTACATCCAGGCCACCGTCCGGCAGCCGGACGGCAAGGTGCTCAACCGCTTCGTGGACGTCTTCACCATGCGCGACGGCAAGATCGCCATCAAGGACGTCTTCCGCAAGGGCTGACCTCTTCCCGGGCGGCCCCGGCACCCCCCGCACCGGGGGCCCGGGGCCGCCCGCGCACGCCCCCGCTCCGGCACCCCGTCCGACCAGCCCCCCAGGAGGCCGCGGTCATGACCACCGATGAGCAGACCGCCCGCACGGCACCGCCCACCCCCTATCCCTTCAGCGACGCCGACCGCCTCGACGTCGACCCGGCCTACGCCCAGGCGCGCGCGTGCCCCGCACTGACCCGGGTGCAACTCCCGTACGGCGGCTGGACCTGGCTCGCCACCCGCTACGACGACGTCAAACAGGTCGTCGGCGACCTGCGGTTCAGCCGCGAACAAGCCCTCGGCGACGACGAGCCGCGCGTCCAGCCCTTCACCCACCGCGCGGACGCCATGACCATGATGGATCCGCCCGAACACACCCGGCTGCGCCGCATCGTCACCAAGGCGTTCTCGGTGCGCCGCATCGAGCGCATGCGGCCCCGCACCCGCGAGATCGTCGACGAACTCCTCGACGACATCGTGCGCAAAGGCGCACCCGCCGACCTCATGCAGGCGTTCGCGGACATCGTGCCGATGATGGTCATCTGCGAACTCCTCGGCGTCCCCTACGAAGACCGGCACCGCTTCCGCACCTGGAGCGAAATCCTCGGCTCCACCGACGCGGGCGAGTCCGCCGAAGCCAGGATGGCCCGCATCAGCGCGGCGAACGACGAACTGCGCGCCTACCTCGCCGCGATGGTCGCCAAGCGGCGCGCCGAACCGGCCGAAGACCTCATGACCGTACTGGTCGAGGCCCACGACGACGGCGAACGGCTCTCCGAGGCGGAGATGGTCTCGCTGGCGTGGGCCGTGCTGCTGGCCGGCTACGAGATCACCGCCTGCGAGATCGGCAACTTCGCCTACACCCTGCTCACCAGCCCCGACCACCTGGAACAGCTCCGGCGCGAACCACACTTGCTGGAGTCCGCGGTCGAGGAGATGCTGCGCGTCGTACCGCTCACGAAGGGCGCGTTCTTCGCCCGCCGCGCCACCGAGGACATCGAACTCGGCGGCACCCTGGTGCGCAAGGGCGAGGCCGTACTGCCCTCGCTGATGTCCGCCAACCGCGACGAAAGCGTCTTCCCGGACGCCGCGACCATGGACTTCACCCGCAGCGGCAGCAGCCACCTGGCCTTCAGCTACGGCATCCACCACTGCCTGGGCGCGCAACTCGCCCGCATGGAGCTCCAAGTGGTCGTGGGCGCGCTCCTGGAGCGCTTCCCCGGCCTGCGGTTGGCCGTCCCGGCCCGCGAAGTCGTATGGCGCAGCGGCGGAATCCTGCGCGGGCCCCGGCACTTGCCCGTGGCCTGGTGACGCCGGGCCCGGCGCCGCGCCCGCGGGGCCGAAGGCCGGCGCGACCCGGCGCCGCCTCCGGTCAGGCAGCGTGGCCGGCGCCGCCCGCCGTGCCGGACGCGGCGGTGCGCCGTTCCCGCGAGCGCTCCTCGTAGGCCCGGCGCGCCGCCGCGATTTCCTCGCCGTGCTGCCGCGTCCACCCGCAGCAGGTCTGCATCAGAACGTAGAGTCGGCGCCCGAGGTCGGTCAGCTCGTATTCCACCCGCGGCGGAATCTCCGGATACGCGGTGCGCGTGATGATTCCGTCGCGCTCCATGGCGCGCAGGGATTCGGTCAGCACCTTCGGGGTGACATTGCGCAAAGGGACGTGGATTTCCGAGAAACGGCGCGGGCCGGATTCCAGACACGCCAAAATCCGTCCGGTCCATTTATCGCCGATGCGCACGGGCCCGGGCATGCCGCCGCAGTCGGCGAACATCCCGGGGTCAAGCGGGGCCAGCGGTTCATTCACCCCGCCCACAATACGTAACTATCGTTGCGGGAACCAGCGTTCGCCCCGCTACCGTGCCCGCGCGGCCGGCTCTTCCGGCCACCCCCTTGTGCACCCGGGCCGCGAGGCTCCCGGCGGAGGAGACGCCCATGACCACAGCCCGGTCGGACCGGCCCGAGGAGACCGACCGGTCCGACGCCCGCCCCGGCGGCGCGGCGGCGGGCAAGCCGGCCGGGCGGGTCGCCGTCCTGGCGGTGATCTCCCTCGCCCAGCTCATGATCACCCTGGATTCCACCATCGTGTCCGTCGCGCTTCCGTCCGTGCAGGACGCGGTCGGCCTGTCCGACACGGGTCGGCAATGGGTGGTCACGGCGTACACCCTCGCCTTCGGCGGGCTCCTGCTCCTCGGCGGGCGGCTCGGCGACCTCATGGGACGCCGTACCGCGATGCTCGTCGGGGTCGCCGGCTTCGCCGCCGCGTCCGCGCTGGGCGGCGCGGCGGGAAACCCCGCGATGCTCATCGGAGCGCGTGCCGCACAAGGCGTGTTCGCCGCGTTCATCGCCCCCGCGACCCTGTCGCTCATCAGCACGACGTTCGTCGAAGCCCGGGAACGCGCGACAGCCTTCGGGGTTTACACCGCCACCGCGATGTCCGGCGGCGCGGTCGGCCTGATCCTGGGCGGCGCGCTCACCGACTGGCTCGGCTGGCGCGCCTGCCTGTACGTCAACATTCCCATCGCCGCCGTCGTCCTCATCGGCGGGCTGCGCACGATTCCCCCGGCCCCGCGCCGCACGACCGACCTCGACCTCCTCGGCGCCGTGCTCGGCACCGGCGGCATCGCCGCCCTGATCCACGCCCTCGGCGAGGCCGAGACACGCGGGTGGGGCTCGGCGCCGATCATGGCCGCGCTGGCGGTCTCCGCGCTGCTCCTCACCGCGTTCGCCGCGGCGCAGTCACGCGCGGCGAACCCGCTCGTGCCGCTGCGGGTGCTGACCGACCGCGACACCGCGGTGTCGTTCGCCGCGCTCATGGTGTCGGCGTTCTGCACGTACGGGATGCTGCTCGGCATGACCTACCAGCTCCAGACGGTGATGCGGTACTCGCCGCTGGAGACCGGACTGGCGTTCCTGGCCTACGTGGTGACCGCCGTCGTCTTCTCGACCCAGGTGGCCGGGCGCCTCATGCAGCTCCTGCGGCCCCGCACGACGATCGCCACCGGGCTCGGGCTCTTCTGCGCGGGCCTGCTCCTGCTGACCCGGCTGGATCCGCACGCGACGTACGTTGCCGATGTGCTGCCGGCGCTGCTGCTCTTCGGTGTCGGCGTGGGCATTCTCACCGTCCCGGTCATGAACACCGTGATGTCCGCACACCGCAGCGGCGACGCGGCGGTTGTCTCCGCGCTCGTCAACGCCTCGCAGCAGATCGGCGGTTCGATCGGTGCGGCGCTGCTGAACACCATCGCGGTGAGCGCCGCGGCGTCGTACTACGCGGCCCACCCCGGCGGCCCGGAAGCCCGCACCGCCGCCGACGTCCACGGTTTCGCGGTGGCCTCCGCGTGGAGCACGGCACCCGCGCTGGTGACGGCCCTCCTCGCCCTCGCGCTGATCCGCGCCGACTTCCGCCCGACGGCCCGAAAAACGCCCGCCTGACCGGCGCGCCTGACCGCCCCTTCGGCCGCACGCAGCCGCCCCAGGCTGCCCGACGGGAAGCGCGCGTCGATACGCGAACCAACCTGCGCCCCGGCGGGCAGGTGGGGTACGCCGGGGCACGCGACCACCCGGCGCACGCGCGCCAGGCGGCGTATGCGGCTGCGCGACTCACGGGCTCGCCGGCCTACGCGCGACTCAGGCCGCGCCCGCGCCGAGACGCGCGAAAGGGGCGGAGGTGACCCTGAGGTCGCCTCCGCCCCGGGGC